>JAIXZY010000044.1 GCA_027489355.1 Paracoccaceae bacterium
ATGGTCAACGGCCTCGCCGTCCTCGGCTGGGGCGTCGGCGGGATCGAGGCCGAGGCGGCGATGCTCGGCCAGCCCGTCTCCATGCTGATCCCCGAGGTCGTGGGCTTCAAGCTCACCGGCGAGATGGTCGAGGGCACCACGGCGACCGACCTCGTCCTCAAGGTCGTCCAGATGCTGCGCAAGCATGGCGTGGTGAACAAGTTCGTCGAATTCTACGGCGACGGCCTCGACCGCCTGCCCTTGGCCGACCGCGCGACCATCGCCAACATGGCCCCGGAATACGGCGCCACCTGCGGCTTCTTCCCGATCGACGACGAGACGCTGCGCTACCTCCGCCAGACCGGCCGGGACGAGGGCCGCATCGCGCTGGTGGAGGCTTACGCCAAGGCCAACGGCATGTGGCGCGGGCCGGACTACGATCCGATCTACACCTCGACGCTCCACCTCGACATGTCGACCATCGTACCGGCGATCTCGGGCCCGAAGCGCCCGCAGGACTACCTGCCGCTGACCGACGCCAAGGCCTCCTTCGCGAAGGAGATGGAGGCCAGCTTCAAGCGCCCGCAGGGCGTGGAAGTGGCGGTCGAGGGCCAGGACTACAAGCTCTCCTCGGGCAAGGTCGTGATCGCCTCGATCACCTCCTGCACCAACACCTCGAACCCCTACGTCCTGATCGGCGCTGGCCTTGTGGCGCGGAAGGCCCGCGCGCTGGGTCTGAACCGCAAGCCTTGGGTCAAGACCTCCCTCGCCCCCGGGTCGCAGGTCGTGTCGGAATACCTGAATGCCGCAGGCCTCCAGGAAGACCTGGACGCCGTGGGCTTCAACCTGGTGGGCTACGGCTGCACCACCTGCATCGGCAACTCCGGCCCCCTGCAACCCGAGATTTCCAAGGCGATAAACGAGGGCGACCTCGTGGCCGCCGCGGTCCTGTCGGGCAACCGCAACTTCGAGGGCCGGATCAGCCCGGACGTCCGCGCGAACTACCTGGCCTCGCCGCCGCTGGTCGTGGCCTATGCGCTGGCCGGCGACATGAACATCGACCTGACCACCGAACCCTTGGGCACCGGGTCGAACGGCCAGCCGGTCTACCTCAAGGACATCTGGCCCACGAACAAGGAAATCGCCGACATCGTCCACGCGGTCGTCACGCGCGAGGCGTTCCAGACCAAATACGCCGACGTGTTCAAGGGCGATGCCAAGTGGCAGGGCGTGCAGATCACCGACTCCGAGGTCTACGACTGGCCGCCGACCTCGACCTACATCCAGAACCCGCCCTACTTCCAAGGCATGTCCGCGACGCCGGGCGTTATCAAGAACATCACCGGCGCGAGGGTGCTGGCGCTTCTGGGCGACATGATCACCACCGACCACATCTCGCCCGCCGGGTCGTTCAAGGCGACCACCCCGGCCGGAAAGTATCTGACCGAACGGCAGGTTCCGGTGTCCGAGTTCAACTCCTACGGCGCCCGGCGCGGCAACCATGAAGTCATGATGCGCGGCACCTTCGCCAACATCCGCATCAAGAACGAGATGCTGGATGGCGTGGAAGGCGGCTACACCAAAGGGCCGGACGGCGCGCAGACTTCGATCTACGACGCCTCGATGGCCTACCAGGCGCAGGGCACGCCGCTGGTGATCTTCGGCGGCATCGAATACGGCGCGGGCTCCTCGCGCGACTGGGCCGCCAAGGGCACGGCGCTTCTGGGCGTCAAGGCCGTGATCGCCGAGTCGTTCGAGCGGATCCACCGCTCGAACCTGGTCGGCATGGGCGTCATCCCGTTCGAGTTCACGAACGGCGACACCCGCAAGTCGCTGGGCCTGAAGGGTGACGAGGTGGTCAGCATCGGCGGTCTCGAAGGCGGGCTGAAGCCGCTTTCCGAGGTCCCCTGTACCATCCGCTACGCCGACGGCACCGAGAAGACCATCCAGCTCAAGTGCCGGATCGATACCGCGATCGAGATCGAATATGTCGAGAACGGCGGCGTGCTGCACTATGTGCTGCGGAACCTCGCGGCGTCCTGATTTCGGAAACCCATTGTTTCCACGGAAGGCCCGGGCAATCCCCGGGCCTTCACTTTTTGTTCTTCCCTGCGGCGCAGTCTGGCCCCGTGCATCAGCCAGAAGGCTCAACTCATGCCCGACCGCTTCCCCCCGCTTCGCCCGCAACCGGCCCTGGCCGACACCTCCCGCGCCAAGGGTCGCGCCCTGTCAGGTGCGGCCCCTGTCGACCTGACCCTCCTTGCGGCGCTGGTTTGGTGATCGCGGTCGCCCTGGTCTGACCTCAGCGCGGAAAGCCACCGCGCGACAGGATCTCCAGCCGCGTCGCCGCGTCGGTGGCGGTGACTGCGCCGCCCAGCGGACCTGTCCAGAACCGGACCAGCCGGCGGAAAAGGCTCGCCCGCCGCAGCGCCCGTTCCCCGGCTGGGGGCCGGGCGGCAGCTCCGGCGCCACGGGAAGGACGATCCGCCTGCGCGGGGTCTGAAACGACGGGGTGCGTCAGGGTCGGGGTCATCCTGGCCTCCTGGTCCGGGTTGCAGGCGAAGCATCGCCCCGCACTCCGGACAGGTTGAGTCCTGAAGTTGAAGCGGTTCTGCTACACTTCCTGAACTGGCCCGCCAGGCAGTCCGGGGGCTAGACTGGCCCCATCCCGACCGGAGGCCCGACGATGCCCCAGAAACCCTACGGACTGATCTGCCCCATCACCCGTGCCTGCGACATCCTCGAGCCACGCTGGACGATCCCGATCCTGGTCGGCCTCTGGGCCGGTTCGACCCGTTTCAACGATCTCCGGCGCGAAGTCGGCAGCATATCACCGGGCCTTCTCTCGCGGCGCCTGAAAGAGCTGGAGGAAATGGGGCTGGTCGAACGCATCACCGACCCCGCGACCGGATCGGTGGATTACCTGCGGACCGAGGCGGCCATTGCGCTGGAACCGGCGCTGAATGCGCTGGCGCAGTGGGCACAGTGCTTCATCGACGCCGAGGTGGCGCTGTGCACCGCGACCGTGTCGAACCTGATGTGGACGATCCGCAAGGCCTTCGTGGCCGAGGCGCTTCCCCGGCGACGGGTGGTCCTGCAGTTCCGTTTCTCGGACCCGGACCTGGACTACAGCACCTACTGGGCGATCCTCCAGCCGGGGGCAGAGGCCGAGATCTGCAGCTCGATCCCCGGGTTCGACATCGACCTCTACATCGAGACCAACCACGTCTCGCTGCACGGCCTGCTGCTGGGCCGGGCCACCGTGGCGGGCGAGCTGGCGAACCGACAGCTCTACCTCAGCGGCGATGCGGCGCTGGCGCGGACCATGTCCCGGTGGCTGCGGCGCGGGGACTATGCGCAGCTGGACGGCATCGCCATGCTGCCCGACCAGCGACGCCCGCCAGAAGAGACGCAGGCGCTCCGCCACGTCGTGGTGCGACGCGGCCCGACCCTCGCCGCCGCCCCGTAGGGTGGGCCGTTCCCGCGCTTCGCGCGGGGTCGGCCCACCTTCGGCACCCGTAAAGAAATCCCTAACGTCCGCGATCAAGCTATTGAAATCACAGGCCCATCGCGGATTGTCCACCGTGGACAGTCAGCCAGCGTCTGCCAGTGCCTTCTTCAGTTCCGGCAGGAATCGCGTCTCGTAATCCGTTCCGACCAGGGGTCCCACGAAGCGGAACAGAACCGTCCCGTCGCCCCCGACGATGAAGGTCTCCGGCGGGGCGGTGACGCCCCATTCCACCCGGTTGCGTCCGTTCGGATCGGTCGCGACCCCGATGAAGGGGTTCCCCTCCTCGGCCAGGTATTCCACCGCCTTCGCGTCGTCATCCATGATGTTGACCCCGGCGACGCGGACGCCATCCTCGGCCATCTTCTTCAGGACCGGGTGCTCGGCCCGGCAGGGCGGGCACCAGGTGGCCCAGAAGTTGACCACCGTCACCTCCCCGGTCCGCAGGTCGGCATCGGTCAGGCCGGGGATGCCCGGCAGCGTGGTCGTGGGCAGGACCGGAGCCGGACGACCGACGAAGACCGACTGCAGCTCCCCCGGATTCTCGCGGTACATCCCCGCGTAGAACAGCCCCGCCAGTCCCGCGAACAGGACCGGAGGCAGCACCATCAGCCACCTAGCCATCCGTCTTCCCCTGCCGCGCCTCGACCTCGGCCAGCGCGCGCTTCATCCGCGCCGACTGCCACAGCGTCAGCCCCACCAGCCCCGCGATGAGCAAGGCCGTGGCCGCATAGGACCCCAGCACCGCGACGGCGTATTTCCCCAGCTCCGGCATCACGCCACCCTTTCCCGCGCCAGCAGCGCCTTCAGCCGCCGTGACCGGATCTCGGTCCGGGTGCGGAGAAGGACCATCGTCACGAACAGAAGGACAAAGCCCGCGATGCAGACCAGAAGCGGGACCCAGAACACGTCCGAGACGTTCTCCTCCTTGTCGAGCGACAGCGACGCCCCCTGGTGCAGCCCCTGGTTCCAGAAGTTCACCGCATAGCGCGAGAGGAGCGCGAAGACGGACCCCACGAGGCAGAGGATCGAAGTCAGATCGGCGGCGGTGTCGGGGTCCTCGATCGCGGCCCAAAGGGCGATGTAGCCGAAGTAGAACAGCGTCAGGATCAGGAACGAGGTGAGCCGCGGGTCCCAGGCCCACCAGGTGCCCCACATCGGCTGCCCCCAGAGCGCGCCCGTCACCAGCGCGATCAGGGTGAAGGTCAGGCCCACGGGGGCTGCGGCCTTGGCGGCCAGCGCGCTGACATGGTGGCGTCGGACGATCCAGATGAGCGAGGTCACCAGCATCATCACCCAGGCATTGATCGCCATCATCGCGGAAGGAACGTGCAGGTAGATGATCTTGACGGTGGACCCCTGCTTGTAGTCGTCCGGCGTGAAGAAGAAGCCCCAGACAAGGCCCACGATCAGAAGGATGACGGTCAGCCCCACCGCCCAGGGCAAGGCCCAGGCCGAGGTCTGCATGAATTTCTTAGGGTTCGCGTATTCCCAGATCGACATGGGCCTTCGCCTATCCTGTTCCGGTTTCCCGCTCAACACACCATCACGCGAGACCCTAGCGCAAATTGACGCGGAGCGCGCTGGCGGCCGCGAAGGGAAGAAGCGCCGTTGCGCCAAGGCTGATCGCGGCAAGGAGGGCCAGGGGGGTGCCAAGGGCCATGTCCTCGGCGCCCCGGCGGACGACCTCGCCCCCGAAAATCAGTGTGGGCACGTATAGCGGCAGGACGAGGAGGCTGAGGAGAAGGCCGCCGCGGCGGAGGCCCACGGTGAGGGCCGCCCCAAAGGCCCCGATGATCGAGAGGGCGGGCGTGCCGAGGAGGAGGCTGAGGATTAGCCAAGGGTAGCCGGCAGGAGGCAGGTTCAGGAAGATGGCAAGGCCGGGGGCGATCAGGGTCAGGGGGAGGCCGGTGACGATCCAGTGGGCAAGCGCCTTGAGGGCCACGACAGCCTCCAGCGGGATTGGCGCGGTGGCGAGGAGGTCGAGGGAGCCGTCCTCGTGGTCGAGGGCAAAGATGCGGTCGAGAGAGAGGAGGCAGGCGAGGAGCGCGCCAACCCAGAGGATGCCGGGGGCGATGCGGGCAAGCGTGCCGCCTTCGGGGCCGACGCCGAGGGGGACAAGGACCGAGAGGAGGAAGAAGAAGGCGAGCCCCAACCCGAAGCCGCCGCCGGAGCGGAAGGCGAGCCGCAGGTCGCGGAGGAGGAGGGCCTTCATCCCCGCCCCCCCATTTGCTCTTTTCCAAAATACTCCCGCCGGAGGCTCCGACCGCAGACAAGGGCGCGACGTGTCATGCAAAGGCCTCGTCGAAATCGGTCGTCTGGATCACCCGGGCGCGGTGGGGGTCGAGGTCGAGCGTCGTGGCCTCGGGCAGGCCCAGGTCGACATGGGTGGCGATGACGGCAAGGCCCCCGGTCTTCAGGTGGGCGCGGACGACATCGGCGAAGAGGGCGACGGAGGCCACGTCGAGGCTGACGGTGGGCTCGTCGAGGAGCCAGATGCGTCGGCCCGTCACCAGCAGCCGCGCGAGGCCGAGGCGGCGTTTCTGGCCGGCCGACAGCTCCCCTGCCCTGCGGCGGGTGAGTTGGGTGAGGTTGAGCAAGGTCAGCGCCTGATCAATGGGGTGGCCGCCGTAGATTTCCGACCAGAAGCTCAGGTTTTCGGCGACGGTCAGCGTGGACTTCAGCCCGTCGGCATGGGCGGCATAGGCGACGCTGTCGGGTGGCAACTGGTAGGTCCCGTCGGCAGGCGGTTGCAGGCCCGCAAGCGTGCGCAGGAGCGTGGTCTTCCCCGACCCGTTCGGCCCGCGCAGGATCAGCGCCTGGCCGGGGGCCACCGCAAAGGTCAGGCCTTGCAGGACCGTCACCCCGCCGCGCGCGACTGCAAGATCGGACGTGCTCAACATGGGCGAAGGCCTAGCCGATGGGGGCGGATTGGGAAAGGGGCATGGTCAGGCCCAGTCGCCGAGCAGGATGTTGCGGGTGACGGCCTCTACGGGGCGTTCGCGGGCGATCAGACCCGCGACCCATTCGCAGGAGGCCGCGTTGACGACGGCCCCCCTGCCCCGCCGGTATTCGGCCATGCAGCCGTTCCCCCGGCTGGCGAGGCCCAGGGTCTCGGGTGTCACTGCGCCGTAGATGGTCTGGGCAACCTCTTCGGCGTCCAGAGTGCCGATGAAGTAATCCATGTCGTGCCGGCCGGTGTGGTGGGCAAGCGTGGTGGCGGGCGAGAGGGCGACGATGGTGAGGTCGCCTGCAAGGCCGGTATCGGCGGCAGGATATGGTAGTCCCTTGCGGATTTCGTAGTCGATGCCGTCGACCTCGTACCCGAAGATTTTCGATTGCGCGCCAAGGACATCGCCGTAGCCGAGGCCTGTCCCCGCCATCGACCAGTGGTCGGGGCGGTATAGGGTGAAGCCGCCCGAGCCGTGGGCGGCGCAGCGGCTCCAGCCGGCATAGACGCCCATGCTGCCGGTCAGGCCCATCGTCGCCACGGCGGGGCGGCGGGCGCGGGGGTGGTCCCAGTAGCTGGTGATGCGGTCGGTCTTGGCGAGAGGGTCCTCGGCCTCGGCGCGGGACTTGTGGCAAGTCTGGGTGAGGAGGTCGTCGGACAGCCGCGTCTGCCAGAAGAAGTTGCCGCCGAAGCGGGCAAGCTGGCCCCCTGCGTCGATCCAGGCATCGAGGTGGTCGCGCATTTCCCAGGTCCAGTATTCGTCATGGCCGACGATCACGGCGCGCCCGTAGCCACTAAGGAGGTCAGGGTCGGCGTGAAGGTCGTGCTGGGTGAAGTAATCCAGCGCGATGCCCTGTTCTTCGGCCCAAAGCGCGAAGGGGCGTTCGAAGGCCGCCCAGCCCGACGAGGCATATTTCTTCGAGATGCCGTTCGCGCGGGCATAGTCCATGTGCGGATAGCGCGGGCGGGACAGAAGCGGCGAGGCGTGGGGGATGCGCGGCGCATCCTCGGGCCAGCGGACGAAGCCCTTGGCCCAGGGACGGAGGAGGCTGACTTCGGCGGCGAAGCCTCCTCCCGTGGGGCCGCAGAGGCCCTGGTAATGGTTCGACCCGCCCCAGTCGTTGTAGGCGCACCAGGTGCCGGTGGCGAGAATGAAGGCCAGCTTCGCCGTGGGCTGGGCTGGTTTAAGGACGAACATGGCTTGGGAGGTGTGGCCCTTGATGTCCAGCGTCACGGTGTAGACGCCGGAGGGCCAGCGGGTCGGAATCTGATGCTCGAACGCCACCGGCCAGCCGCAGCCCCGGACCGAGCAATCGGCGGGGTTGGGGGCGAAGGTGGTGGGGATTGTCGTGTCGAGCACCGGGAAGGGGAGCAGCCCGTCCCGCGCGATGGTCAGCCGTGCCTGGGGTGCCGAGGACATGGCATGGAGCCGCAGGGTGTCACCGGGACGATAGGACAGTGCGCCGGTGTAACCCCAGACCTGCGGCCGCGACGGGTCGTCTGAGGCGGTCTCGTAATAATGGCCGGTGACCGGATCGCC
>JAIXZY010000051.1 GCA_027489355.1 Paracoccaceae bacterium
CTAAAGAACGCCCGCCGCGTCGCTACCCGCTACGACAAGACCGCCGAAAGCTTCCTCGGGTTCGTCGACATAACCTCGATCCGCCTCTGGCTCCGCCATTTGTCAACATGACCTAGTGTCGCTTGACTGTTCTTTCCTTTCGGCGGGGCTTCACCACTGGTGGCAGGCCGTTGATCCTCGTTTTGCCCTCACACTTTGGATAGCGAATGCACCCAAGGAACTTGCTATATGGTCCTTCTCGTTCGACCAACCAGCCGTCCTTACAGGCTGGGCAGCTTGGGGACACTGCACCGCAGGAACATCGGGTATGGGCGGAAACTCCGTCTCGTCGCGGGAGGGACAAACCGCAGGCTGAGCAAGCGGGCAGCAGGTTTCCACAGTGTTGAACGTGCTCGCATCTAAACCAAGTGCGGCCGTCTTGCCCGGTAACCTTTAGCAGCCGTCCGCCACATTCCCCGCACAGGTGGTCCTGTTCCTCTGCGTCTTGCACGGCGGCAATGCCGTAGACCGGGTTCTTTCTAAGTTCGACGACAAAGGGTGAGGGACGCGCATTGGACGCAAGGATCGTGAACGTGTGTCGAGCTCGGGTCATGGCGACATACATGACGCGCCGCTCCTCAGCATTCTCGAAGGCCTCCGCTTCCGGCGAGACCAGAGACAGGAGTGGGTCATCGACAATCTGCGATGGGAAACCCAGTCGACCGCTGTCGGCATTCAGGAGAATGACATGGTCCGCTTCTAGACCCTTCGAGGCGTGGATTGTCTTGAAGGAGATGCTCAATCGCGGAAACCTGCGACGCAAATCGTGCATATCTGGCTCAAGAAAGCGATACCTCCCCAGCAAAAGCACCGTAGAGAGTTTACCGTTTGAGCCTGGCTCCGTTGACAGACCAGAAAGCACTTCGCCGAGGTTTGTCCCATCCTCTCCCTTCGACACGGTCACAAGCCTGATCGCCGGTGCGGTCGCAGTTCCGGCTGGCACGATCTGCTTTTCGATCTGCGCCGGATTTTGAAGAACAAAGGTCTTGGCCGCAAAAGCAATCTGATCGATGGATCGGAATGTACGGCCAAGATCGACCGCTCGGTGTACGCCAGCCTCACCACCAAAACTGCCACCGAACTCCCGACCGAAATGCCGCATCAGATGGATGTCGGACCCAGCGAAGCGGAAGATCGACTGCCAATCGTCCCCGACGGCAAAGAGGCGCACGTCCGGATGCTGTGCCTTCAGAGCCTTTACCAGCCTGGCACGACTCTGCGAGATGTCCTGGAACTCGTCGACCAGGATATGACGAAACGGGCTGACATAGCGTCCGGTCTCGACGTAGTTTGCTGCTCGAAGGATCATGTCTTCGAAGTCGATCCGGCTGCCGAGCTGCTTCTGGTATTCTTCGAAAACCGGAGCGAAGACCTCAAGGAAAGCGCGTGCTCGCTTGCCGAGCTTCAACACGACTGACTTGGTCTCGCAGTCCTTCAGGCTGTAGCCACCACTCTTGTACTTGCGAAGGAACGTGCCGAGCAGTTTCGAGAAGTCGTCGACCTGATTCATCTCGACAATCTTGTCGTAGATGGACTCAGCGGAGCGGGGCGTCAGGGTGACGTGTGAGTCCAACTTCTCTGCGAGACCCGTCAGCAGACGACCTTCCTGGCGTTCGTAACTGTAGGTCTCAATCAAGGTGGTCTTGCGCAGGGCGTGGGTTTGGCGTTTCCACTCCATTCCAGCGAGATATTCCTCGCGGTCGACGAAGGGCGCTGTGAGTAGCTGCTCGCTGCCGTCGGCCATTCTCTGGCGCCGAACCCCGAAATGTTCGATGTAAACGCCAGATTCAGTCAGTCGGAAGTCTGGCTGGTAGTCGCGCTTGCCGCCCTTGGCGACCTTGTGCTCGTAGAGGGGCTCGTACTCGTACGCGACGCCGTTTTCATAAAGCCAGTTGGCGATCTGCAGCTCTTCATAGCTTTTGACTTTCTCGCCCTGGAGCGTCCTTAGATCTTGGCTCTCCATGTGACAGTAGAAGTCGTGCTTGGTCTTGAAATCCCATTCGGTCTTCGGCTCGACCAGAAAATGCGCGAACCACTTGATGATGGCGCGCGAGACCTCTGGCTGCGTCAGCACCAGATCCTTCAGGATCTGTTTGATCTGGTTGGTGAAGGCCAAGTCGTCGGAGGCATGGTCGGCCAAGGCCGGCTTGGACCCTTCCACACGGCCGATGATGTCATAGGCGATCGCGTGAAAGGTGCGAGCGACGATCGGCACACCGGAGCGCGCTTCGACCCGTTCTGACATTTCCTCGGCGGCATTCTTGGCAAAGGCCAGGAGCAAGATTTCCTCTGGTTTCCGGATGCCGGCTTTGACCAGGTAGGCCGCCTTGGCCGTGATGACGCTCGTCTTGCCCGAGCCGGCGCCGGCGAGCACCAAGGTCGCGTCTTCATCCACAACGACAGAAAGGCGTTGTTCCTGCGTCAGGGGCTTGCTTTCGATCGTATCGAAGAAATCCTCCCACCGTCCAAGCTCAGCGGCGACAAAGGCGGCGATGCCCTTGGCGCGGTCTGATCGTGCGTGATTCACAAAGTGTCGAACCAGGGCGATGCGTTTGTTGGCCTCTACTCCGATCGCCTCGGCCTGCAGTTTGGAAAGCAGCGACGCGTCAAGCGCGCGAGCATCTTCCAAGATCGGAGAAATCCGGCAAGCGGCAGGATAGGAATTGGGAGCTGCCAGAGCTTCAACCGCGGCAAGAATTCGGTCGAGTCTGGGGGTCTCTCGTTCAAGTGCAGTGACGTTGTAGCTGACCCATGCTCGCGTCAGGGCGTCTGCAAACGCTCGGGCCTCAGCACACGAGGCCCCCCGAAGGATAATCTCGCCGGGCTGGCCGGATGCGATCGTAAGCTTGGCTCCGAAAGCCCCTTTTTGACAAATGGGCCGGGCAGCCAGAGACGCCAAGGGAATGGTTGTTACCCGACCGCGCCATGTGATCCGAAGTTCCTCCCCTTCGAGGGACAGCGCACGGGCACCAGAGGAAAACAGGTTCCAAAGGAGACCGAGCAGTGGGCGCTGTTGCAGCCTATTCAACGTCCTCGCCCCGAACGACCGCGCCCGGTCGGATGCTGAAGTGTAACCACCCTGTAGCAATGTGGCGAAACGATCAGCAACTCCGTCGCTTGCGCGTTCCGCTCGCGAAAGCTCGCGACCATCCGTCCGGAAGCCCAACTCACTCCGACACTGCCACCTGCGATGGGTCGCTGAGGATGATTTGGGGCTTTCCCTCGTAGATTCCAATCTCCCCAGTCAGGGCGACCGATCTTCCTTCCAACCCACGCATGTCAGGAAAGCGATCGGTATTGCGTTCAAAGATCACCCCATAGAACACATGGTTGGGGTAGCTTCCGCCGAAGTTCAGAAAGACTGTCCCCTTCCCACTTATGGAAACCTGGGCAACCACTCCCTCGACGGTGTGCGTCTCTCCGATGTGTTGAGCTGCGTCGGACGGGCTGATCACATCCGCGATCCCCGCGGTTGCCAGCGTAACGGCCAGCCCCGCGGCGGCAACGAGCATCTTCAATAAGTTCAACGCAGCCTCCTATTTCGCTCGGGACGGCGTCGCCGCTCACCTCGGTGACGATCCTTCCAACCTAAAACGTCAGATTGATGGCAATTGGACAATGGTCGCTCAGCCGGTTGCCCAGGGCTTCGGCTTCATCTTCAGCGTACACCACTTCGGTAAAGCTCTGTGCGTCGGCCTGCCGCCATGCGGGGTCATTCATGACGATGAAGTCAATCGGGTACTCCCTCAGTCCCGGCGAGACGGTCGGGCAGTTGCTCGGCATACGAAAGGGGACGCGCCACAAATTCAGACTTGGAGGCTCAGCATCGTCGATCGCTGACCAAAGATGGTCCGTCTGACCATGCAAATCGAACCGCCGATTGAAATCGCCTGCAATGATGACAGGCAGGCCAGTTGCTTCCTTGGCGTCGACCCAAGCTTCCAGGGGTGCGCGCTGCTGGGCGAGGATACTGCAATCCTCAGTCGTGGCAGCCTCGAGCGCCTGACCGTGGCAGCCGGACTTCATGTGAACGCCAAGCAACCAGAAGGTCTGATCTCCGGATTTCAGCAGGAGCTCGATCCCGCGCCGGGTTGAATGCCCCTCCGCGTCTGTTATCTGCAGGGGGGTGTAGTCTGCCTGTTCAACGATCTCCAAGCGGCCCTTCCGAACGACAACTGCCGTATAGATGTCTGGCGGATTGGCCGGATCGTAACGACCAGAGAACACCATCTCCCATTCCGCCTCAGGAAAGACCCGCCGCACCGCAGCTGGATTGCCCATCTCCTGCAGGGCGATGACGTCAGCATCAAGTTCGGCGGCATACTTCTGCAGGAGGACGTAGTCGTTGTCTTCCCGGATCGGCGCGCGATCGCGAAGTGGCACGCCGGATAGGTCATTGAGGTTGTTGATATTCCAGCTGGCCACGCGCACAGTGTCTGAAAGTGACGGGGTTGCCGCGAGAATACAACCAACGGAGAGAAGATCGCGCCAATTCAACAATTCAACCTCCTGCCAAAGAATCAATATGAGTATGTTACCACAAAGCCCGACTATTTGGCGTATGTTGGAACAGGTTTTCGCGACACTTGAATACTGTTGGTACTCGCTCTCGCGCTTCGCATATGTTCCGGGAAGGCCTGTTAAAGGCCGAGCCGGAATCACTTGAGTTCTGAATATCTTGGGCATCAGAGCCCTTAGGAGGACGTGTGGCACTTTCAGATATCGATCGTTCGGCCGTATTGCGGGCAGTCAGTGAGTTTGATCGGCTGGGACGCGACGCCTTCCTGAAAGAGCACGGGTTTGGCCGGTCGAGGTCATACTTGCTTCTGCACAACGGCCGACTTTATGACTCTAAGGCGATCCTGGGTGTTGCGCATGGATACGCCATAGGTACTGACGGCCCTTTGGATGCTTATGAATTCTCCGGAGGTGCGGCAACCGTCGCGCGGACCCTGAGAGGTCTTGGGTTTCAGGTTCAAGTGACATCTCATCCCGACGCGCCGGGCGCACCGGAGAACGTTTCACCAGAAGGCATTGCATACTGGTGGGTTAACAACAAGCAGACCTACGCCCACGAAATTGGTGGCAACTACCTTTGGTCACCCACGACGCGACAGGACGGCGGGCGCAATGAATTCTACGAAAACATGAAGCGTGTCCAACCAGGAGACATCGTCTTTGCCTTTGCGGGTGGTGAGATAAAGGCCGTCGGTGTTTGTTCAGCGCCAGCGATCTTGGCACCAAAGCCAGGAGAGTTTGGCGCGTCCGGAAGCAACTGGGGTGACGAGGGCTGGCGTGTCCCCGTGGACTTCACGCGACTAAGCAAACCTTTTCGCCCGAAGGATCACATGGATGCCTTAGCGCCGACTTTGCCTGAAAAGTACTCGCCCATTCGATCTAACGGAAACGGCAACCAGGGGGCATATCTTGCCGCTGTCCCGGTCCCTATGGCTGATGTTATCGTCCGACTCCTGGGACCTCGTTGGGCAGAAGTGGATCGGACCATCTCCATCGACCCACACCTAAAGACTGAAACGATCGAGGAGTCCGAAGAACAAGTTGAACAGGAGCTTCGCAATCGTACCGACCTCACTGAAACGGAAAAGCTCCAGCTCGTCAGAGCACGTCGTGGTCAGGGGGTGTACCGTCAGAACTTGGAAGGTTTCGAGAAGGCTTGTCGGATCACTGGCGTAGAGAACCGCCGCCATCTACGCGCAAGCCATATCAAACCTTGGCGCGCTTCGACCAGCTTCGAGAAACTGGATGGGAACAACGGGCTCCTCCTCAGTCCCCATGTCGACCATCTGTTCGACCAAGGCTACATCAGCTTCACAGACGAAGGTGAGCTGCTGCTGTCACCGAGAGTAGATATCGATACTCTTCTGCTCTGGGGCATCGATCCTGAGAGAGGCTATGGTCCGTTTAGGCCAGAGCAGCTGACCTATCTCGCCTTCCATCGCGAGTTCGTTTTCAAGCGATCGGCGACCGAAGATAGTTAAGGTCGTGCATTAGGCAGCAAGATAGCGAGCCTTTCTTGGTCAGCCACCAGTCGGTCGGCCGCAAGGATTTGCTTAGGTGTTACTGATCGTTGGCCGGAAAATACATTAGGCAAAAACCGCGTGACGTAGTGCTCTGGGCCGTTGAAAAGTACCGTTCCGGTGGCATCCTCAAAGTTCAGGCCGAAGAAAAGCAAATGGTCGGCGCGGGTCTCCGTGAGCCGAAATGCTGGGCCCCGACCTGTCCCAGTGGCCTTCACATGGACCGTTCTGCCGTCTGGTCCGTAGCCGTCGATGCCCTCGGTGGACCTTTGTTCCACCAAGCGAATGCCGAAAAGCTCAACGGAAAGGGCCTCACCAATGTCTCCAATCAAGTTGCCATCTAGCGTAAACTTCAAATCTACCTGACTTCCATTTGCCGTAAGGACATTGCGATAGTACGCTCGCACTTGAGCACGGGCTGCAAGGAGATCTTCCAATGCAGAAGGAAGTGGGAAGGTCATGACCATGTTTTCACTCCCTTTACTTAACAGGATGCGCTGCAAATCCTATAGCGTCGGCAGCGAAAAGCACTGAGCAAGTTGTCAGTCCGACGGCCATGGCGCAGCAACGCTCCTCAGCACGAGGCTCCCGATCGCAGTCCTCGTACAGGACGTGGTCTCGCCAATCTCAAAGCTGCGTCCATATGTCGAACACGATCGCCCGAACAATGAGGCAATGCCAACCGAGGAAACACCATCATGCCGGAAGTCCACGCCCCCAGCCTAAAGGAGCTGGCGACCCGAGTTGCACTGCCAGTGCGCAACGAGCCATACTGGAACATCCTTGAGTACGGCAGACACATCGGACTTCGGAAACGCCACTCCGAAGTCAATTACTGGCTGGCGCGCACCCGCATGAAGTCGGGTCTCTACAAGCAACATACTCTAGGTATTGCGACAACGTGCACATTCATCGGCATGTCATTCGATGACGCTTTGAGTAAGGCGAGGATTTGGTTCGATACCTTCGCCCGGTCCGACGAGCTTTCTGTACCAACGCCGGTCGGCGGAACTACCCATCTCCGTTATGTCTCAAAAGGGGGCGCCTACACGGTGGGTGACGCGCTCGCAGACTACGTCTCATGGAAACGTCTCGCGGCAGCGAAGACGACGTTCGCCGGCAATCTGTCCCTCATCAACCATCACATGATCGACCGGCTTGGAGACATCCCGATCGACGAACTCACCGGGCGGCACGTCCAGCGGTTCTGCGTCGATGTCCTCGAGACCCCTCCGAAGCGCGGCAATCAGCGCCTCGGCGCCAGGCGGAATCTTGCAAGCCTTGCAAGCGTTGAACTTCGGAACAGGAAAGCGACGCTGAACACGTTGCTCGGGATTCTCAGGATTGCGGTGCAGGTGGCCTGGGAGAACGGGGAGACAGACTCTGAACGTGCCTGGCGCTGCATTCGAAGGGTCCCGAACTCGGAGCCAGTGCGTACGGAATTCCTGACGAGAGACGAATGCCGGCGGCTTCTCGAGCATTGCCGACCGGATCTGCGCCTTCTGGTTCAGGCAGCACTCTATACCGGATGCCGGGCTAACGAACTCACGTGCCTGCGCGTATGCGATGTCGCAACCCACATATTTGGCATCTTTGTCGCTCCG
The DNA here is from genome assembly GCA_027489355.1 of Paracoccaceae bacterium. Classification (GTDB taxonomy): domain Bacteria; phylum Pseudomonadota; class Alphaproteobacteria; order Rhodobacterales; family Rhodobacteraceae; genus Tabrizicola. The sequence goes on from JAIXZY010000051.1 coordinate 7,682, forward strand.
TCAAAGAATTACCGCTCTCGCTACGTCTACCTCCCGGACGAAGGAATGGCGTTCTTCCTTCGCCAGTGCGAAGGACGTGATCCGTCATCATACGTCTTCTCGAACGCTGCGGGCCGAGAGTGGGCAAGCAATTACCGGCACTTGTTCAAGGGTACAGTTCGCGGCGCTGGCCTCAATGATCGCATAGTGTTCCACTCGCTGCGGCATACGTACGCCAGCCAGCTGGTTCAAGCGGGAACTGAGGTGCCCCTAGATTTGTAGACGCTTTGCCCCCTAACGTTGAGGCAAGGAGGCCGAGATGGGGACAAGCAACTACAGCGACGAGTTCAAGCGGGATGCGGTGCAGCAGATCACGGTTCGGGGATACCCGGTTCGCGAGGTTGCCCGACGTTTGGGGGTGAGTTCGCATTCATTGTACAAGTGGCTGAAGCTGTTCGGAGAGCCGGTTGCGAAGTCGGTCGGCATCGACCATGAGGCCGAGAACCGACGGCTGAAGCGCGAACTGGCGCGCGTGACCGAGGAGCGCGATATCCTAAAAAAGGCGGCCGCGTACTTCGCGCAGGATGCAAAGTGAAGTACGCCTTCATGAAGGCGCATCAGGCCGAGTTCAGAGTCCGGGCCATGTGCCGGGTGCTGCGGGTCCACTTCTCCGGCTTCTATGCATGGCTCAAGGAACCGTTGAGTCGTCGTGCGAGGGATGATCTTCGCCAGACGGAGCTGATCCGGCAGGCCTGGTCCGACAGCGGCAAGGTCTATGGCTATCGCAAGCTCGCCGACGATCTTCGCGACCAGGGGGAACAGGTTTCCGAGAACCGGGTCGCCCGGCTGGCTGGCATTGCAGGCATCCTGGCACAGGTCGGCTACAAGCGACGCCCCGGTCGCTATGGCGGGAAGCCTGCTGTCGTCGCCTCCAACACCCTGGACCGGCAGTTCGAGGTGGATGCGCCCGACAAGGTCTGGGTGACGGACATCACCTACATCAAGACCCACGAGGGGTGGCTGTATCTGGCGGTGGTCATCGACCTGTTCTCGCGGCGCGTGGTCGGCTGGTCGGCCCAGCCACGGATGACGACCGACCTTGCCCTACAGGCCCTGCTCGCGGCCGTATGGCGGCGCAAACCCAGGACCAGAGTGGTGATCCACTCCGATCAGGGATCGCAGTTCACCAGCCGCGACTGGCAGATGTTCCTTGGTCAACACAATCTCGAAGCCAGTATGAGCAGGCGGGGCAACTGTCACGACAATGCGGTGGCCGAAAGCTTCTTCCAGCTCTTGAAGCGGGAACGCATCCGGCGCCGCACCTATCAGACCCGCAAAGCGGCAAGGCAGGACGTCTTCGACTACATCGAGATGTTCTACAACCCGAAGCGCAAGCACACGAACAACGGCATGCTGTCGCCCGTTGCCTTCGAAACCAGGCAGCAGAAACTGAACGAGGCGGGTGTCTAGGAAACTAGGGGCACCTCAAACCCCACTTTCGATCATTGCACAACAGCTTGGCCATGCAACGACGGACACCGTTAGCCGGACGTACGGCCACCTTGCACCGAGTACCTTGGAAGCAGAGATCCGGTCGCGCTTCGCGCCACTAGATCCCGCCCTTGCAGTTGAAGTCGAGCGACGCAAGAGGCAACTTTCTTCTCTGAGCCGGACTTTGCAGGACCAGGTAATAGAGGCCCCGGTGGATCAAGCCTGGCCGCGTTCGAATTTCTGTCGAGGCGGGCTCTACTCCTTAGCAGAAGATTAATGATTGTACTGACGACTGGTGCGCCGAACGGCAACAACGGCCCATAGCTGCCGTTCACGTAATCGCCAAGCAAATACCCAGTCAAAGGTTCTCCCGAGTGTAGATCTCGAACGGAACGATGGTTGTCTGGTTGCTACCGGGCTGCGCACAGGCTCTTACCATGCCGTCGATCGCCTCGCGGGCCAGGCGGGTAAGGGGATGCGAGAGCACAAGGTTCATTGTGCCATCCAGAAGCGCCGCCCGGGTCACGTCCATCAGGTCGTAGCCTACGACAACGATCGACGCTGCCCGCCCCGATCCGCGCAAGGCAGCAACCGACCCGCTGATCCCGCCACCGGACACGTAAAGACCGGCCAGGTCGGGGTGTTCGGACAGGAGCTTCTCGGTCATCTCCTGAGCGACGGCGGCGGACTCATGGGTGGATAGAGGTTCCAGCAGGATGAATTCAGGCGCGTGTTCGCGGAAGTAGGATCGGAACCCAGTCTCGTTCATCTCCTGGTTCCGGTAGCGGGGGTTTCCCATCAGTATGCCGATCTTTCCCGGGGCCTTGCAGATGTTGGCGAAGGCCCAGGCCGAAGTGCGCCCGACCTTCCAGTTGTCCAGCCCGATGTAGGACATCTGCCCCGTGACGCTGATCTGCGAGATGAGGGCGAAGACCGGGATGCCGCGCGCCTGGATCTGTTCCAGCGCCGCGGTGACGACCGGGTGAACAGCGGACGTCAGACAGATGGCATGGCAGTCTTCAGCCAGTGCCAGGGCGCGGTCGGCAACGTTCTGCGGCGTGAGGTCTTCCAGGAACTCTACCCGCAGGTCGACCTCCGCCATCGTCGCGGTGTTGGCGGCTTCTTGCAGCGCATTCGCAACGTTCTGATAGAAGGGCCTGTGCCTCTGCAGCAAAAGCACGCCGAAGCGCAGATGCGGCCGCGCGGCGGCTACGCGGGCCTGAATGCTGCCCAGACCGTAGAAGCCGATCTGCTCGGCCGCTTCCTGCACCCTTTCCCGGGTCGCCAGACGGACATTCTGGGCTCCTGAAAGCACTCGGTTGACGGTAGCAACCGAAACACCTGCAGCTTCGGCAAGGTCCGGGATCGTTGGCCTGCGCATCGGGACCTCCTTGCAATCCTTCGTATCATCCAAGGGTCATACTGATACGAATGAGACGATTTAGTGTTTACGCTATCATGGCGGGTTGATTTGACTTCAGTCAAGGCGCTTATCTCCCTTCGACGACACGGGCGATGAGAGTGAGTCTCGCGCCACCGGGAGGAAAGTTCGAAACGCATGAAGTGGGGGCCGCTAGCCCTGTCTGACCGGGGCCGCACGCCTTGGAACGAAACTGCTCATGCCATTCGCGTCCACCCCGGAACTGACGGAGGATGAAATGGACGATCTGCAATTCGGCACCCGCAACAAGCGCGGCGACTGGGCTCCGAACACGCATCTCGAACTGCCACCGTTCTGGCGCCGTCCTGTCAGCCTGCCCAAGGTCATGGCTTGGATCCCGGAATACCTTTGGCCGTGGAACGCCTTCCACATGGCCACTGCGCTGATCTGGTGGTTCTATGTCGTCCCGGATGTCGAGACGATGAAGACACTGTCCTGGGGCTGGGCGCTCTGGCTTTACGCGGTGAATGCCGCGGCCATCTTCGTCTTCTACGGATCGGTCGAGCTTTTCTGGTATGTAAAGAAGAAGCAAGGCACCCGGTTCAAATACAACGGCAAGTTTCCCGCTGAGCAGCCTTCGGACGTTTTCTGGTTCAATAGCCAGAACGTCGACAACTTCCTGCGGTCCTTCTTCATCTCGATCCCTCTCTGGACCCTTGTCGAGGTGCTGTTCCTTTGGGCCTTTGCCAACACCTGGGCCACTTGGCTGCCATGGGAGACGCATTGGCCCTGGCTGGTCGCCCTAATGCTGCTTTCCCCGGCGATCCACGAGATCCACTTCTTCGCGATCCACCGGCTGATCCACACGCCGTTCCTCTACAAATGGGTGCATTCGGTGCACCACAACTCGGTCAATCCCTCGCCCTGGTCGTCGCTTTCGATGCATCCGGTGGAAGGGTTCCTCTATCACGCGGTGGCCTTCTGGCATCTGATCATCCCGTCGAATCCGATCCTGGCCATGTTCCAACTGCACATCGCGGGCTTCGGCGCGGTGAACGGACACATCGGCTTTGACAAGCTGGAACTGACCGAGGACCGCACTCTCGATAGCCACGCCTATGCCCACTACCTGCACCACAAGTATTTCGAGGTGAACTACGGCGGCGATGGCCTGATCCCCTTGGATAAGTGGTTCGGCTACTGGCACGACGGATCGAAGGAAGGCGAGGCGCAGATGAACGCCCGCTTCCAGAAGAAGAAAGAGCGGATGAACGCCAAGGCGGCCCGCACCTGACCCCATCACGCAATTCCACCGGCCCGTCGAGGAGGCAGGCCAGGTGGCGGACACCCGATCGACAACCCGCCGGGAGAGGCGGACCAAGGGAGGAGAAGACCAATGAGCTTCATGAAGACGATTGCCAAGGTTCTGGCGACCACGGCGCTGGTAACGGGCGCGTCTGCCGCGATGGCGGCCGAGATTGCCGTCATCGGCGGGTCGAACGACGACGCGTTCTGGAACAAGATCAAGAAGGGCGTCGATGACGCGCGCCTGGTCGTGGAAGCCAACGGCGGCAGCGTGAACTACCTGCGCCTGGTGAACTATGACAACTTCGCCCCCGACGTGGTGCAGCTGATCCGCACCGCGATCTCGCAGGATGTGGACGGTATCGTCATCCCGAACTGGGTGCCGGAAGCCGAAGACCCGGCGATCAAGGACGCCATCGCTGCCGGGATCACCGTGATCCTGATGAACGCGGGCGGCGCGGACAAAGCGGTCGAGCTCGGCGCGATCAACTATGTCGGGTCGGACGAATACGTCGCAGGTCAGGCCGGTGGCGAATACTTCGCCAAGGCTGGGATGAAGAACGTGATGTGCGTCAACACGCTGCCCGGCACCGCCAACATCGAGGCCCGCTGCAAGGGCGTCGCTGATGCGATGACCGCCGCTGGTGGCGCTTCGGTCGCTCTGCCGCTGCCCTCGACGAGCTTTGGTGACGCGACCGCAGTAGCCGAAGCGATCAAGGCCGAGCTGCTGAAGGACGCGACCATTGATGGAGTCATCACGATCAGCGCCGGCGACGCCGACAGCGCGGCCATCGGCATCAGCCAGGCGGGCGTGGGCGACAAGGTCAAGCTCGGCTCGTTCGACATGAACGAGGCGGTGCTGGGCCGGATCAAGGACGGCTCGCAGCTCTTCGCGATCGACCAGCAGCCCTACCTGCAGTCGCTTCTGGCCGTGACCCTGCTGGCGTCGGCCATCGACTTCGGCACGGACCTGCCGACCTTCCCCGTGCTGACCGGCCCGGGCATCGTAGATGCGACGAACATCGAAGCGACCCTTATCGGCGTCGAGAAAGGCGCCCGCTAAGCCTTCCTGTCCGGCCCGCTTTCCGGCGGGCCGGACCCATTGCGCGCGGCGACCGACGCCGCCGCGCCGGTCGGACGGAAAGGAAACGCCATGACCATGAACGCAGCCAGCCCAAGCATTTCGGCGAAACCAGTCGCCGCGTCCGGCCTCTCGCTCGGCAGCCTTTTGCGCCGTCCCGAGGCGGGAGCCTTCCTCGGCCTCATGGCCGTGATGATTTTCTTCGCTGTCTTCGGCGGCATCACCTTCTTGCAGCCCGCCGGTATGTCCAGCTGGCTGAACGTCGCCGCGAACCTTGGCATCATCGCCATTCCGGTAGGCCTTCTGATGATCGCGGGAGAGCTGGACATCTCGGTCGGCGCGATGGTGCCCTTCGGCGCGATGACTGTCGCGGTGATCTCAGGGCACTACGGAATGTCGATCTGGCTCGGCATCGCCGTTACGTTGGCCTTCGGGCTGATCGTCGGTCTGATCAACGGCTATCTCGTGATCAAGACCGCCGTGCCCTCGCTGATCGTGACCTTGGGCACCCTGTTCGCCGTGCAGGGCATCGTCCTGGGCCTGACCGTGCTGATCACCAAGTCGACCTCGGTCGCACTGACCGTGGAAGGCCCGGCCAAGGCAATCTTCGGCGATTTCCTCTTCGGCGGGCAGCTTCAGGTCATGGTGATCTGGTGGCTGGTGCTGACCGCGGCCTATGTCTTCTTCGTCCACCTGTCGCCCAAGGGGAACTGGCTCTTCGCCATGGGGGGTGACAAGGTTTCGGCCCGCAACGCGGGCATCCCGACCGACCGGGTGACGATCCTGCTCTTCGTCCTCTCCTCGACCTCGGCCGCCTTCGTCGGCATGTGCCAGGCGATCCTCTACAACTCGGCGCAGGTCGCGGGCGGGCAGAGCTTCATCTTCAACTCGATCATCTCGGTTGTGGTGGGAGGCGTCCTTCTGACCGGGGGCTTCGGATCGGTGATCGGCATCTTCTTCGGCACGATCACCTTCGCCATCGTGAACCAGGGCATCTACTACACCGACTTCGACCGGAACTGGTCCTCGCTGATCATCGGCGTCCTGCTTCTGGGCGCGGTCCTGATGAACAACACCTTCCGCAAGATGGCGCTGTCCTACAGCCCGAAGAAAGGAGCCAAGTGATGGCCGCTCCTATCCTTGCCCTGCGGGGCGTGAACAAGAGCTTCGGTCCGATCGACGTGCTGCATGACATCACGCTGGAGGTCCGCCCGGGCGAGGTGCTGTGCCTGCTGGGCGACAACGGTGCGGGCAAGTCGACGCTGATCAAGATCATGTCCGGCGTGCACCAGCCCTCCTCGGGCAAGATCGAGCTTGACGGCGCGGAAGTGAGCTTTCCGACGCCTCGCGCGGCGCAGGATGCAGGCATTTCCACCGTCCACCAGTTCGGCGGCACCTTCCCGCTGATGTCCATCGGACGGTCCTTCTTCGTGGGGGTCGAGCCGACGAAGGGCTGGGGCCCGTTCAAGGTCTATGACCGCAGGACCGCCAACGCGGTCGCGGTCAAGGCCGTGCAGGAGATGGGCATCACCCGCATCACCGACGGCGACCGCTTGGTTGGGGGACTGTCGGGTGGTGAGCGGCAGTCCCTCGCCATTGCCCGCGCCGTCCACTTCGGCGCTCGGGTGCTGATCCTGGACGAACCCACAGCCGCGCTTGGCGTGAAGCAGGCAACCCACGTGCTGCGCATCGTCAACGAGGCGAAGAAGCGCGGTCTTGCCGTGATCTTCATCACCCACCAGGTCATGCACGCAATGGCGGTGGGCGACCACTTCGCCGTTCTGATCCGTGGTGCCGTCGCGGCTGACTTCAAGAAGGGGGAGAAGACCCGCGAAGAGATCACCGACCTCATGGCCGGGGGTGCCAGCATGGCGAGCCTTGAAGCCGAGATCGAAGGCTACATGGCGAGCCACGGCGGCCATCCGCCCCCGCCCGCAGCCTGACCCTTTCCATCGGAGCCTTCCTCCCGGTTTCCGACCCTTCCCCGACCCGGTTGCCCCCGGGTCGGAGCCTTCAACTCTGGACAAGAACCATGCCAACCTGGATCCGCGCCTGCGCCACCGACGACATCGACCCCGACGACCTGATCCGCTTTGACCACGGAGCGCAGACCTTCGTCATCATCCGGTCCGAGAATGACACATTCCACGCGATGGATGGCATCTGCAGCCACGAGAAAGTCCACCTTTGCGATGGCCTTGTGATGGATGGCACCGTGGAATGCCCCAAGCACAACGCCACCTTCGACTACAGAACGGGCGAGGCGAAACGCGCCCCCGCCTGCATCAATCTGAAAACCTTCCCCGTCCGCGTTCAGGACGGCGAAGTCTGGATCGAGGTCTGACATGAGCTTCCAACTTGCCGCCTGCGCCGAGATGCTTTGGCGCGACCGCCCCATCGCCTGGCGTGCCAGCCGCCTGAAAGAGATGGGTTTTGGGGTCGGCCTCTGGAACTGGCCGAATTGGGATCTCACCGCGCTGGAAAAGACCGGGGCGACCTTCACCATCATGAACGGCTACCTGAAGGGCCGCCTGACCGATGCCGAGGGCTGCGAAATGCTCCTCGCTTCGGCCCGCGAAACCGCCAGGGTCGGCAAGCGGCTGGGGGTCCACCGGCTGAACCTGCATGGCACGGGCCTGGGTGACATGGGCATTCCGATTCCGCAGATCGGGACCTTTGCCCCCGGCATGGAACAGCGCGCTCGAGACACGCTGCACCGGATCTGCGATCTGGCCGAGGCCGAGGCGCAGGTTTTCACGCTGGAGAACCTTAACCCCATCGATCATCCCGGCTGCCCGTTTGGCAGCACGGCGGCGGTGCTGGGCCTGGTCAGTGCCGTCAACCGCCCGCAACTCAAGATCAACCTCGATCTCTACCACACCCAGATCGGCGAGGGCGACCTGGTCCGTTGGTGCCAGGCCTGCCTGCCCTGGATCGGCGAGGTCCAGGTCGCTGACAACCCGGGCCGCTGCGAGCCAGGGACGGGCGAGATCAACTATGCCGGCGTCGCCAAGGCGCTGACGGAAATGGGCTACCAAGGCCCCGTCGGCATGGAAGCCAACGCCAAGGGCGATGAGGAGGCTGCCCTGGAAGCCTTCCGCAAGGCATTCACGGTGTAATCATGGTCCACAAGGCAAACCGCCCCACCGTCCACGACATTCGCGCGATGAAGGCGCGGAGGCAGAAGATCTCGATGCTCTACGTCACCACGCTGGAAGAAGCGGCGGCGGCGGATGCGGCTGGGATCGACATGCTGTCGATCGAGAGCCGCTTCTTCAGTCCCGAAATGCGCGAGGCGGCGGGCCGCTGCTTCGTGCAGGTCGGACTTCCCTATGGACCCTACGGCAGCCTTGCCACCGCCGAGGACTACCTCCGCGCGGCCTTCAAGTTCACCGCGATGGGGGGAGACTGCTTCTACTGCGCGGCCTCGCTCGACATCCAGAAAGCCCTCTGTAACAACCACGTTCCCATCGTGGCCCATGTCGGCCTGATCCCGTCCTACATCACCTGGACCGGCTGGCGCGCCGTGGGCAAGACCGCGGCCGAGGCGCGCGCCGTCTGGGACCACGTGAAGCAGCTGGAAGCCATCGGGGCCTTCGGGGCCGAGTTGGAAGTCGTCCCCGACAAGCTGGGTGAGTTCATCAGCCGGAACACCCCGATGATCATGCTGGGCATGGGCGCAGGCCCGGGGGCCGACGCCCAATACCTCTTCGCCGAGGACGTCCTCGGCTGCACCGACGGCCACAAGCCGCGCCACGCCAAGACCTACCGCAACTTCGCAGCCGAATACGCCCGGCTGCAAGACGAACGCATCGCCGCGTTCAAGGAGTTCATCGCGGACGTGAACACCGGCGGCTACCCGCAACCGCAGCACAACGTCGCGATGGCGGACGCGGAATTCGAAACCTTCAAGGCCGGTCTCGGCCAGTAACTTCAAGGAAGCTACCCCATGCTGAAAGTCGGCCTCCTCGGCGCCGGGCGTATCGCCGGCGTCCATGCCACCGCCATTTCCTCGCACCCCGGCTCGACCCTCGTGGCCGTCTCGGACATCAACACCGAAGCCGCCACCAAACTTGCCGCCCAATATGGGGCAGAGGCGCGGACCACGGACGCCATCCTGAACGACCCGGCGATCGACGCGGTCCTCATCGCCACCTCGACCGATACGCACTCTGACCTGATCGAGCGCGCTACGGGGGCGGGTAAGGCCGTCCTCTGCGAAAAGCCGGTGGACCTGTCGCTGGCCCGCGCCCAAGCCTGCCAGAAGGTGGCCGCCAAGAACGGGAAGCCCGTGATGATCGGCTTCAACCGCCGTTTCGACCCGAACTTCGCAGCCCTCAAGACCGCACTGGACAAGGGCGAAATCGGGAAGGCGGAACTTCTGTCCATCACCTCCTTCGACCCCGCGCCCCCGCCGGTGGCCTACATCAAGGTCTCGGGCGGCCTCTTCCGCGACATGATGATCCACGACTTCGACATGGCGAACTTCCTGATGGGCGCGGCCCCGGTCACGGTCAGCGCCGTCGGCTCATCCATCGTCGACCCCGCCATCGGCGCCGCCGGCGACGTGGACACCGCCGTCGTGACCCTTACCTATGCCGACGGCCGCATCGCGGTGATCAAGAACTCCCGCCGGGCGGTCTATGGCTACGACCAGCGGGTGGAACTGCTGGGCTCCGAAGGCCTTCTCCAGGCGCAGAACATGCTGGAGAACACGGTGGTCAAGTCCACCACGGCGGGCGTCACCGGCGCGAAGCCCACCTACTTCTTCCTGGAGCGTTACATGCCCGCCTACGCCGCAGAGTGGGCCGCCTTCGTGACTGCGATCAACGCGGGGTGGACCCTACCGGTTACGATGGATGACGGGGTCGCAGCGCTCGCAATAGCAGAGGCCGCGACGCAGTCGGCAAAGACTGGCTCCCAGATCAAGCTGGCAAGCGTCCTGGCATGAGGCTCAGTGCCCGCTTCCGCTGGTGCTGAGGCGGGCACTCTGATCGATAGAATTTGAAAGTTGGTGACGTTCCCTAGACGTCCGCTTTCCGCCCAAACCTGCCCTTCGCACTACGACCACCCCCAGTCGAAAGCAGCACGGACACCCTGGATCCGCGCCGCTGCGCGGGTCAAACCGCCATCGACTCCGGCGACTTTCCTGCCTCCA
>JAIXZY010000007.1 GCA_027489355.1 Paracoccaceae bacterium
AGTGAAGCTGACACCTAGATCATCGGGCCGAAACCCTACTAGGCCGATATGCTGCGATTACGACGCCGATGCGCCCAAACCGCCCGCATATCCCTTCTCTTCCATCAATGTCAAAGAGCGCAGACACAAAACACGCAGCACACCAGTTTCCTGGCGTAACTGCCATCGTGCATCCAGAAGTTTTCGCGGCTTCTTACTTCCGCTTCCGTCTCTTCCCAGCTTCGTTTCCGCCGCCGTTCCGTTTCGGTGAGGCGGTATTTAGGCTCGGGTGCGGGGACCTGCAAGCAGAAAATGACGGGAAGATGACGATTTTTTCGGAACCCTCATCTTCCTGAACAATTTCAATGGGTTACACGACACCACCTGCCATGCCGGCGGGGTCGTGGGTCACACTGCCCCCCGCAATCGTCAGCGCGATTCCCGTCTTTCCCAGCTGTTCGGCCGGAATCGCCTCGATATCCCCGTCGATCAGCACCAGATCCGCCGCGAGTCCCGCGCGCAGGGTCCCCGTCAGCCCCTCCATATGCGCGGCCCAGGCCCCGCCCGCCGTATAGGCGCGCAGCACCTCCGTCAGGCCAACCCTCTCATCCTGACACCCCTCATAGGGCTCGCGCGTCAGCGCCGCCTGGATGCCCCGCATGACGCTCACATCCGTGACCGGCCAGTCCGAGGCGAAAGCCAGCGGTGCGCCATGCTCGGCCAGGGTCCGCGTCAGGTAGGCGTCCTTCCAGCGGTCCCGGTGAAAGACATGCTCCATCGTCGACATCGGGAAATCCATCGCGCCCGGAGGATGCGGCGGCTGCACCGACGCGGTGATCCCCAGCGCCCCCAGCCTTGGCACATCGGCCCGGTCGATCAGCTCGATATGCTCGATCCGGTGCCGCAGGTCCGGCCGGCCCGCCGCCTCGTAGCCGTCGATCGTCTGCCGCACCGCCCCGTCGCCGATGGCATGGACCGCGATCTGCAGGTTCCGGCGCGAGATCTCGCGGCAGATCGCCTTGAACCGCTCATGCTCGAACAAGGGCGCGCCCTTCTCGGTCGTGCCGGGATAGTCGTGCAGCATATAGGCGGTGTGGCTGTCGACCACCCCGTCCATGAACATCTTGACGAAGCCGGATGTCACCCAGTCCCCGGTGAACTCCTCCGCCATGGCCGAGGCGCGGTCCAGTTCCGACAGCTCCATATGCGGCTTGAAGTGGAACGGAATCTTGACCCGCGCGGTCAACCGGCCCTCGGCCTCCATCTCCTTCAGAAGGACGCAGGTGTAGCGGTTGCCGTCCATGTTCACCATGCTGGTGATCCCGTGCATGGCGCAGTGCTGAAGGCCGGCCGCGACCTTCTCCTTGTCCTTCGCGCGCTGCGCCGCATCCGGCCAGGGCTCCGGCTCGCCCCCCGTGGCGATCCCCAGCTGCAGATGCAGGTCCCCGGTCAGCGCCAGCACCGGGCTGAACGCCTCGAACTCCAGAAGCTCCCCCGTCGCCGTGCCGTCCTCGCCCATCACCACGACATGGCCCGCAGGCATCTCGGCGCCATGCAGGATGCCGGCCGCTTCCAGCGCCGCCGTGTTGGCCCAGACCGTATGATGATCCGGCGCCATCATCGCGATCGGCCGGTCCGCGATCACCCGGTCCAGGTCATGCCGAGTGACCGGATGCTCCAGGATCTCGTAGGCGGCCCCCTGCGCCATCAGCAGCGGCAGGCCGGGATTCTTCGCCGCATAGGCCCGGAACAGACGCGCCAGCTCGTCAAAGCCCGAGACGCCGCCCAGTTGCAACTGCGACAGCTCGTTGCCGCCCAGCACCAGGTGCAGGTGGCTTTCCACGAATCCCGGCAGCAGCGTCCGCCCCCCCGCATCGACGACCCGCGTCCCCGGCGCCGCCAGCGCCTCGACCTCGGCGCGGCTTCCGACCGCAAGGATGCGCCCGCCCGCAAAGGCCACCGCCTCCGCCCGTGGCCTGGCCGCATCCATCGTCAGGACCTTCGCATTGGTGATGATCATCTCAGCCGTCATGTCTTTCTCTTCTCCAAATATCCCGGGGTCCGGGGCAGCGCCCCGGTCCGCCCTCAGCCCTGCGCGACCCGTTCGGCCATGACGCACAGCATCTCGAACAGCAGCGAAATCCCCAGCCAGGCCGTCCCGCCGCTTGCATCGAACGGCGGCGAGACCTCGACCAGGTCCGCGCCCACGACGTTCAGACCGCGCAGCCCCCGCGCCACCTGCAGCGCCTGCCAGGAGTTCGGCCCGCCCACCTCGGGCGTTCCCGTCCCCGGTGCGAAGGTCGGGTCGACGAAGTCGATGTCATAGGTGACGTAGACCGGGCCAGAGCCGACGATCTCCCGCGCTTCGGCCATCACATCCTCTGCCCCGCGCGCGTGGAACTCCGCGATGGGAATGATGCGGATGCCGTTCGCCTCGGCGAAGTCCCAGTCCTCGCGGCCATAGGCCGTGCCACGGATGCCGATCAGGCAATAGCGCTTGGGGTCGATCAGCCCCTCCTCCACCGCCCGGCGGAACGGAGTGCCGTGATTGTAGCGCGAGGTGCCGAAATAGATGTCGTTCAGGTCGGTGTGGCTGTCGAACTGGATCATCCCCACCGGCCGCGCCTTCGCCACCGCCCGCAGGATCGGCAGGCTGCACAGATGGTCCCCGCCCGCCGTCAGCGGACGGATGCCTGCCGCGACCACACGGTCGTAGAAGGCCTCCATCCGCGCCAGGCTTTCCATCAGGTCGGCCGGGTTCGGGGCCACGTCGCCCAGGTCCGCACAGCGCGCCAGTTCGAACGGCGCCACCCAGGTCGCCCCGTTGACCGCCCGGATCATCGTCGACAGGTCGCGCAACTGCCGTGGCCCGTGCCGCGCGCCGGGCCGATTGGTCGTACCGCCGTCCCAGGGCGCGCCGATCAGGCCGATCTGCACCTCGTGAAACCGAGGATGGTCGAACGGCACATGCGGCAGCCGCATGAAGCTCGGCACCCCCGCAAAGCGCGGCAGGTCGAAGGCCGAGACCGGCTGGAAGAACGTATCCTGCATGAACCCCCCTGATTCCCCGCACGATCTGACCACCCCACCCGCGACTTGTCAGCCCCGCTTGCGACAGCGCCGAAGGGGAAAGCTGCCGCTCCGGCACAGCGCCCCTTGACCGGGCTTTCCCGATTCCCCCTTATCGAGGGGACCCTTTCCTCAAGGATGGACCGATGTTCTCCAAGACTTCCGACCCGACCTCCGCCCCGTCCGTGCCGCGCCCCACGGCCCCCGGCACCAATTCGGCCCGCTCGGTCCTCGGCGCCGATCTGCACATCACCGGCGAAATCACCTCCTCCGGCTCGGTCGAAGTCCTGGGCGAGATCGACGGCAACATCACCGCGAACGGCCTCATCATCGGGCATGAGGGGCGGGTGAAGGGCTCGGTCACCGCCCATACGGTCGAGGTGAAGGGCAAGTTCGACGGCAAGGTCTCGTGCGAGAACTTCACGCTGCGCGCCTCGTCCGAGGTGAAGGCCGACGTCAACACCTCGGCCCTGGTCATCGAAAGCGGCGCCACGATCGAGGGCCGCTTCACCAAGCCCAAGGCCTAGCGCGCGGGCGGAATGGAATAGGTCAGGCCGGCCCGCGCGACGGGGTCGGGCTGGCCCTCGCTGAAGACCAGCACGTCGCCCACCGCAAGGCTCCGCCCCAGCTTCAGGATCCGCGCCTCGCCCAGAAGGTCGCACCCCGCCGCGGGCTTGCGCATGAAATCCACCGCGCAGTTCGTCGTCACCGCCAGCGCCACCGGCCCGATCCGGCTCAGGATCGCCAGGTACATCGCCACATCCGCCAGCGCAAAGATCGACGGCCCGCTCACCGTCCCGCCCGGCCGCAGATGCCGCCCGGCCACCCGCAGCCGCAGGGTCACGCCCTCCGGCCCCACGCGCTCCACGCCGAAATCCTCGGCCACCTGACCGAACTCGCGCGACAGGAACTCCGTCAGCGCCGGCGCATCCATCAGAAGCTGCATCTTCCCCTCATCCATCCCCGCCCCTAGACTGGCCGGACGCCAGGGAGGATGCAATGACCGACAGCCTGATCCGACGCCACGACCAGGACGGGATCGCCACCGTCACCCTGTCCGCGCCCGGCACCTTGAACGCGCTCTCCACCCCCATGCTCATGGCGCTGGCCGAGACCTTCTCGGCCCTTGCCATCGACGACCGCATCCGCGTCGTGATCCTGGCTGCCGAGGGCAAGGCCTTCTCGGCCGGGCATGACCTGAAAGAGATGCAGGGCTTCCGCTCCGCCCCCGACGGCGGCGAGGCGCAGTTCCGCGCCCTCTTCGACCGCTGCTCTGCCGTGATGCAGCAGGTCGCGGCCCTGCCCCAGCCCGTCATCGCCCAGGTCCAGGGCGTCGCCACCGCCGCCGGCTGCCAGCTCGCCTGCAGCTGCGACCTCATCGTCGCGTCCGAGACCGCCCGCTTCGGCGTCAACGGCATCAACCTCGGCCTCTTCTGCTCCACCCCCGCCGTGGCGCTGTCCCGCCGCCTTGCCCCCGGCCTGGCCTTCGAGCTTCTGACCACCGGCGATTTCCTTCCCGCCGCCCGCGCCCGCGACCTGGGGGTGGTCAACCGCCTTGCCCCGCCCGAAAGCCTGGCCGACGAGACCCTCGCCCTCGCCCGCCAGATCGCCGCCAAGGACCCCGCCGCGATCCGGCTTGGCAAGCGCGCCTTCCAGGCGCAACTCGGCCTGCCCCTGCCCCAGGCCTATGCCGTCGCGGGCGGTCTCATGGTGGAAAACGTCCTCTTCCCCGACACGGCCGAAGGCATCCAGGCCTTCATCGAGCGGCGTCCGGCCCGGTCCAACACTTAGCCGTTGAAGCTGTGCCGCGGGCAACATATGGTTGCACCACAATCATAAAAACACCCGAGGCAGCAGATGCGGACAACAGCAATCCTTCTTCTTTCCCTTTTCCCCACCCTTGCCGCCGCGCAGGGCTTTGAAGGGGCCGTCGCAGACCTTCAGTACCAGAAGTA
The DNA here is from genome assembly GCA_027489355.1 of Paracoccaceae bacterium. Classification (GTDB taxonomy): domain Bacteria; phylum Pseudomonadota; class Alphaproteobacteria; order Rhodobacterales; family Rhodobacteraceae; genus Tabrizicola. The sequence continues at coordinate 5,004 of JAIXZY010000007.1, forward strand.
CGACGATGGCGACGGCTTCAAGGTCGACAGCCTGGAAGGCTATCTCGACGCGGCCTGGGGCTTCGGCGGCCGCTTCGGCGCGCAGGTCGGCCTGACACTCGGCAAGGAAATCGACAGCTCGGACGACATCGATTTCCGCCAGTACAACGGCCTGGCCGCCCACCTGACGATGGACGCCTCGGACAGCCTGCGCCTTGGCGTCATGGCGCTGGCCGACAACCAGACCCCCGACATCTCGTTCTATGCGGCCGAGGCCCTGTATCTCGCCGGGCCGCTGCGCGTCGAGGGCCGGGTCGGCGACAGCCTCGACACCGACGACTACACGATGGTCGAAGCGAAGGCCGCCTATTCCTTCGGATCGGCGCTCAGCGCACGGGCCGGCTACCACTACAGCGACTTCGGCGCCGATGGCAGCTATCGCACCTTCTCGCTCGGCGCCGGCTACAAGCTGAACGACGGGATGGAGCTTTACGCCGATGTCAGCCGTCACAAGAACGACTTCGGCGCTGCAGGCACCTATCACGGCGACCTGATCGACCTCGGGGTCCGCTTCAACCTGGGCGGCGATTCCAGCCGGCTCTTCTCGTATCAGCCGCTGAACTGATCCCGGCGGGCCAGCAGGACCGCCATCAGCCCCAGCCCGGACAGGGCCAGACCCAGGCAGGCCGCATAGACAAGCTGCGGCCCGCCCACCCCCAGCAGCGCCGCCCCGACCGAGGGCGCCGCCGCCGAGGCCAGGATCGGGGCCACCGCCGCCGCACCCGAAATTGCCCCGAACCCCTCGCGCCCCAGCACCTCGGCGATCAGCACCGGACGCAGGATCGAGGTCAGGCCGACCCCGGCTCCCTGAGCCACCGCGAAGGCGAAGATCAGGACCGGCGACAGTCCGGCCAGCCACAGCAGCCCCCCCGCCAGCACCACTCCCCCCAGCGAGGCGAGCGTCGCCTGCGTCGTGCTGACCCGCGCCCCCGCGCCCAGCAGCGCCAGCCGCCCCACAACCTGCGCCGGTCCGATCGTGGCCGCGGCAAGCGCCGCCACTCCCGCGGCCGCGCCCCGATCGGCGAACAGGACCAGCGCATAGGTGATCAGGATGCCGTGGTTCAGGTAGATCGCCATGAAACCCACGGCGATGATCCAGAAGGCGGGCTTGCGCAGGGCCGCCTGCAACACGCCGCGCGGCGCAGCGGCCAATGCAAACCCCGCCCTCTCACGCCGCCGCAGTTGCCGCACCGCCAGCGCATTGATCGGAACCACCAGCGCGACAAGGCCCGCAAAGGCCAGTAACGCCCCCTGCCCGCCCAGAACCTGCCCAAGCCAGTGCCCCAGCGGAAAGGCTAGCGTTCCGGCAAAGCCCGCCACCAGAGTGACCCGCGTGATCGCCGCCCGCGCCCCGTCGCCCAGGCGGCGGGTCAGGAAGGCAAAGCAGGTCTCGTAAAGGCTTCCCGACTGCGCAATGCCGATCAGCGCCCACAGGATCAGCCACCCGGTCAAACTGGTCACGAGGCCCAGCCCCGCCACGCCCAGGGCTGCAAGTCCTGGCAGCCAGGTCAGCATCTCGCCGCCCAGACCCCGGTCGACCAGCCGCCCCGTGAAGGGGGTCAGTGCCGCCATGATCAGGAAGGCCAGCGTCGGCCCCAGCGCCAGCTCGGCCTTGGACCAGCCCGTCGCGGCCTCAAGGTCCGGCAGGAGGGCGGGGAAGGAATAGTAGCAGCCCGCATAGATCAGCGTCTGGCCCAGTGCCAGCAGCCAGACCGCCGTTCCGCCTTTCTCTGTCACCGCACCTCGCCCCGGCCCATCGCCCTCTCGCTTCCGCCGCCCCCGAAGGCCTGCCGCAAGCGTAAGGTGGGCGGTCACCGCCCACCCTACGCCCATGCTTTACGGATCCCTAACGTCCGCGGACAAGTCGTTGATCTCAAGGGAAAGACAGCTCTTGTCCACCGTGGACACCCTCGGATCAGACCCCGTAGATCGCCCCGAACTTGGCCTCCAGATAGTCCAGGAGCGGCCCCTCGGACGGCTCGAATCCGCAGGCTCGCCGCACGACATCCCGAGGCTCGTAAAGCCCCCCGTGCCGCTGCAGCCGCCCGCGCAGCCACCCCGTCGCGGCGCTGACGTCGCCCTTCTCCATCATCCCGTCCAGCCCCGGAACTTCGGCCCGCAGGGCCTTCACCAGACACCCCGCATAGACGTTGCCCAGGGTGTAGGTCGGGAAATACCCGAACAGCCCGCAGGACCAGTGGACGTCCTGCAGCATCCCGTTCGACGGCCGGTCCACCGCCACCCCGAAGTCCGCCCGGAAGCGGTCGTTCCAGGCGGCTTCCAGATCCTCGACCTGCAAGTCCCCCCGGATCAAGGCCCGCTCCAGATCGAACCGCATCATCACATGCAGGTTGTAATGAACCTCGTCGGCTTCCGTCCGGATGTACCCCGGATGCACCCGGTTCACCGCCTTGTAGAACCCCTCCGCATCCGCGATCCCGAAGTCCCCGAAGACCTCCCGCATCCGAGCGAACAGCCACCCCGTGAACGCCCGGCTCCGCCCCAACTGGTTCTCGTAGGACCGGCTCTGGCTCTCATGCACCCCCATCGACACGCCCTGTCCGATCGGGGTCAGCGCATAGGCCGGATCGATCCCCTGCTCATAGGCCGCGTGGCCGACCTCGTGGATCGTGGAATAGAAGCAGTTGAACGGGTCCGTCTCGTTGACCCGCGTGGTGATCCGGACGTCATGCCCGCTGCCCGAGCTGAACGGATGCACCGCCAGATCCACCCGGCCCCGCGACCAGTCATAGCCGAACACCGTCGCCAGTTCCCGGCTCAGCGCCAGCTGCGCCTCGGTGGGGAACATCCCCACGACACCCTTCGGAGCCGCCGCCCCCAGCACCTTCTCGCGCAGGGCCACCAGCCGGGGCCGCATCGCACCGAACATCGCCGCAATCGCCGCCCCGGTCATTCCCGGCTCGTAATCGTCGACCAGCGCGTCATAGGGATCGCCCCCCGCCGCCAGCGCCGCACCCTCGGCGCGCTTCAGCTCCACCACCTTGCGCAAGGTCGGCAGGAAGCCCGCCACATCCTCGCGCCCCCGACATTCGGCCCAGCCCCCCTGAGCCAGGGACATCGTCGTCGCGATCTCTTCCGCCAGCTTCGCCGGAACCTTCATCGCCCGCGTGTAGGACCGCCGGATCTGCCGCAGCTGCGCCTCTCCCACCGCGCCGGGGGCCTTCGCCTCGTCCAGCCACCCGGCAATCCTCGGGTCGGTCCGCCGCGCATGCAGCACGCTCTCCAGCGCGCCGATCTCCTCGGCCCGCTGCCCTGCGCTGCCCTCGGGCATCACCGTCTCCTGGTCCCAACCCAGCCGCCCGGCGACCTGGGCCAGCGCCTCGGTCTGGCGCTGGAAGGCCATCAGATCATCGAACGCGCTCATGCCGTACCCTCCCGGATCGACCCCGCCACGGGGTATTGCGACAGGTGCCTGGCCCGCAGGATCAGCACCCAAAGGATCACCGCGCCGATCTGGTGGGTGATCGCGACATGGACATGCGCCACGGTCAGCACAGTCGCGATGCCAAGACACATCTGGACAACAAGCATCGCCATGACCTGATGGAAGGCAATCTGCGTCGCCTGGTAGCTGGACTTGCGGCCGCGCAGCCAGACGACCACGCCGAAGGCGAACAGCAGATACCCCGACATGCGGTGGATGAACTGCACCAGACCGGGGTTTTCAAAGAACGCGTGCCATGCCGGCAACGTCCCTCCACTCCCGTCCGGCACATAGAAGGCATCCGCCGGGAAGAATTCGCCATTCATCAGCGGCCAGGTCGGAAAGGCCCGCCCCGCGTCGATCCCCGCGACCAGCGCGCCCAGAAGGATCTGCAGGAAGGCGAAATGCATCAGCCCCGTCGAAAGCGAGTAAAGCTTCGCCTCCCGCCCGCGCCGGGCCGTCATCAGTTCGGCCTCGGACCGTCCGAGAAGAAAGATATACCAGGCCAAGACACCGAGGATCACGAAAGCCAACCCCAGATGCAGCGCCAGCCGGTACGAGGCCACGTCGAGCATCGTCCCCGACAGGCCGGACGAGACCATCCACCAGCCGACCGCGCCCTGCAGCCCGCCCAACACTCCCGGCAGCACCAGCCGTCCGGTCCAGCCCGGCGGAATTTGCCGCGCCAGGGCAAAGCCCACAAAGCCCACGAACCAGACCAGCCCGATCAGCCGCCCCAGCTGTCGGTGCCCCCATTCCCACCAATAGATCGACTTGAAGGCCTCCAGCGTCATCCCCTTGTTCTGCAACTGGTATTCGGGAATTGCCTGGTATTTCTCGAACTCGGACTGCCAGGCGGCGTCATCCATCGGCGGCAGCGCCCCCGTGACCGGCTTCCATTCGGTGATCGACAGGCCGGAATCCGTCAGCCGCGTCAGCCCGCCGACCGCGATCATCGCCGCAACCAGCAGGAACAGCGCCACCAGCCACAGCCGGATGCCGCGCCGCGCCCCCCTGGGCCGCGCGTCGATCCCGCCCCCGACCGGAGCCGCCGGAGCCTTCGTCTCTGCCCCGACCTCTTCGAAAATGCTGCGCTTCGTGGCCATCCGCTTACCCTTTCGTCTTGGGCCGGGACACTAGGCCCGCCCACCCCTGCCTTCAAGGCCCTGCGACCGAACGCTCCTCGATGATGTCGGCCCGCGTCGCAGCGTCCGCTCCGCGACGAGAAGACGAAGTCGCACGAGGAGCCCTGCCCGAAGCTTGAGCATCCGCCCCGCTTCCTGTATCCCCGCGTTTTGACCCTGCCCCGAAAGCGCCGCCATGAAGTTCCTCGACCTCGCCAAAGTCTACATTCGCTCGGGCGGTGGCGGCGCGGGCTGCGTGTCGTTCCGGCGCGAGAAGTTCGTCGAATTCGGCGGCCCTGACGGCGGCGACGGGGGCCACGGCGGATCGGTCTGGGCCGAGGCGGTCGAGGGGCTCAACACCCTCATCGACTACCGCTACCAGCAGCACTTCTTCGCCAAGTCCGGCCAGCCCGGCATGGGCAACCAGAAGACCGGCAAGTCGGGCGACGACATCGTCCTGAAAGTCCCCCTCGGGACCGAGATCCTGGACGAGGACGAGGAAACCGTCCTCGCCGACCTCACCGAGCCGGGGCAACGCGTCTGCCTTGCCGAGGGCGGTAACGGCGGCTGGGGCAACCTGCGCTTCAAGTCCTCGACCAACCGCGCGCCTGCCCGGGCGAACCCCGGCCAGGAAGGCATCGAGCGCACCATCTGGCTGCGCCTGAAGCTGATCGCCGATGCGGGCCTTGTGGGCCTGCCGAACGCCGGGAAATC
>JAIXZY010000025.1 GCA_027489355.1 Paracoccaceae bacterium
ATCGTCATTGGCGCAGTTTTCGCATTTCTAGCTGGCGCGTCATTCGGGCTGTGGTGACCGTTGCAGGTCACCACTCTTTCACATCATCCGCTGCTTCTGCACTGGCACCTTGGGCTCCCTTGGTGCTTGCGTCCAGACGCCCCCTAGAGCCGGTAATCTTCTGGCGACCAGCAGCCTGAGCCCTTTGTACCTCATCATGGAGATCGTCGGCGTCCACTTGGGGCACTGTGCCGGAACCGCCTGCGCTAGTTTGCGCGCTCCCGCGTACTGATCCGGCGCCAAAGATGGCTGGACGGGACACGGACTTTTCGGGGGCCAGGACCATGCGATCTTCGATCCCGTCGCGAAGCTGCTCAGCATAGCTTTCAATGAACTTTGCCTGCAATGCTTGGCCTTCCGGACTGAGCTGGAAAGTGACGTCGTCAAACCGCGCGGTTCCATAGAAGTCGCGGTTGCTTTCGATCTCGGCCAGACCCCATTCTCGATAGGCTTGGGACAGATTGAGGCTGCCTGCAGCGCTATTGCCCTCGAAGAATGACGCCTGGCTTTCGAGGCGGTTGGCAAGCTCTTCTGCGCGGCGTGCCTCCCGACTGTAGCTTTGCGCTTCCGTCAGAGATGTGTTCATGCCGCTCGCGGTGCTCGAGATCGACGAGCTTGATGACGTGCTGACCGAGCGGACGAATCCATCGCGGGTGCTCGACCAGTTACGGCTATCAGACAGCTGGGACAGGCTCCCGAAGATCCGCGAACGGTCTTCCGAAGCGATCCCGATATCGCTGTCGGTCCACGTCCGTGTGCCACCGCCCTTTGCTCCGATGCTTCCAGACAGCACGCCATTTGAAATGCCAGCTTTGGCACCGGCCTCACCACCGAGGAACCAGGCCGTAGAGATGTCATCGGCCGCTCTGCGCGATAGCCCGAATTGCCGCTGCAGATTGGTCGATGCCTGGTCGACCTCGCTGAATGCGGTCTGGATGCTGTCGGAGTTCGAGGTGCCGGTCGCACTTTCGAAGGATGCGCCGCGGCTGAACTGGTCCCTGAGCTCGCGGAACTTCGTGACAGCGCTGGTCGTCGATTCCGTGGCGACATTGGCATAGGTCTCGCTGTTGGCGCGGGCCTGCGATGCCATCGTCGAAAGGCGCGCCGTAAATTCCTGGCCCAGCGTCGGGGTGAAGGGATAGCTGGAGGTCGGGATCTGGTCGTAGCTGCCGTCCGGGAAGCTCGTGGTCATTGCCCCGGTGTCGCTGAAGGTCCGCGTCTGCGGCGCGCCGTAAGTGAAGCTCGGCGCAATCGTTCCTTGCGCAAACTGACGAGTGAGAACGCTCGAGTTTTCGAAGCTGGTGTTGCCAAGTGAAACATTGCCAGTGCTCGCCTCCCGGGCCGCTTCCTCGGCCGCGTTCTGGCTCGGATTAAGGTAGCTCGTCGCGTGGTGGGAGATTGCCATGGCGCCCTTGGCCACACCGCCTGCCAGAAACGGCACCGATGCGATGAGATAGCCGGCTAGCAGTCCGATATCGCTGTTGACGTCGGCCATGCCGGTAAAGCTTGCCAGGCTGAGCCCGTTACTGCCCGTGACCGCGCTCATGTCAGCCGCGCCCTTGTACATCAGCATCATGTGGAGGATCACAAACAGCGGCCCCCAGGCTGCTAGGTAGAAGAAGCCTGTCACATAGCCTTTGAGGGCGACAGGTCCCGTCTTGGGGAGCAGGAACAGCGGGAAAAGCACCGGAAACAGCGCGTAGAAAAGCACCGTCAGCACGACGTTCAGGAGCGGAACCCAGTTCATCGCGTTGCTCGCGATTGAGCCATAGGTCCGTTCGGTCTGAATGTCGGCGCGGGTTTGGGCGTAGACGTCGACGTTGCCCGCGCCGCTGGTGGCGGACATCGAATGCATTGCTTGGCTCATCGCATTGATAATCAGCGTCTGCTTGAAGATTTCGGTCGCGTTGGCCGATACGCCGGTCAGGTACTGATAGGCCACCGGCAGGTCGGCAAAGAGCTTCGCCTTGGCGAGCGCGGCCGTCTGGTTGGGGTAAAGCTGACGGCCAAACACCGATCCCATCGCGTCGACGAGGCCGGCCCACTGCGCATTGAGCGTGTCATAGGCCTCGCGGCAGGTCACGATGTTCGAGCTTAACTGGCTCGAAGCGGTATCCCGGGTCAGGAACCGCTGCGCGCGCGCCTGGCTCCCGGGCGCGATCGTCGCCCAGATGTCGCCTGTTTCCGCGAGCTCCTTCATCGAGTAGCGGCCGAGCAGCACGTCGTAGAACACGCATTGCCGAAAGTGCTCGTCGAGATTGGCAGCAAACTCCGGATCGGAAATCCGCAAGGACCGCGTCGCATCGTAGAGCCGGGCGCCGTAGATCATCCCGTTCTTCGAATAATTGAGATCACCTGGCAGGCCGAACACCACTTCAGCCGAGCCCGTCAGATAGTCGCCGACCTGGCTGGTAAAGCTCGCCATCAAGGCAAGACCCAGCGGCACGTTGCTGACATTGGCCGGGGCAAGGCTCGGGTTGAGCCGATCGGTCACATGGACATCGAGCCGCGGCACCATGAGGCAGGAGTAAATGAGCGTCGCGCCGAGGAACCAGTTGATCCAGGCGCGCCAGTCCTGATTGAACGCAAGGGTGAGGGCGGACAGGCCTAGCCCCATTGCCATCACCACCTGGAGCAGGCTCTTGTAGCCCCCGTTGCCGGTCCAGGCGGCGACCGCCTGGAAGACGTTGACCAGATAGTCCCCTCCGCCGACCGTGAAAATCTCGACCATGTCTGTTGTCCTGCCTGGATGTGGTTGGCCCGGTCAGTGGGTGAGGGCGCGGCTCTGGACGCCGCGCGACCAGTCCAGCGATGCGGCCATTCCGGGAGACATCGAGGCGGCCAGCACATTCTCGATGAACGCCGTCTTCTCGATGATCTGCAGCACGGCATTGACCTTGAGATGCGTGTTGGCCTGTCGGTCTGCGAGCGCCTGACGCACAACATTGACCTGGCTGCGCCACATTGCGATCTTGGCTTCGTCGGCGCCGATGAAGCTCGACATCGAGCGGCCCGCCTCGTTGACGATCCGGTCGAGCACGGCAAAGAGCAGGTCGACACTGGCGATCTCGGCTAAAGTCTCACGGTCGTCGGTCGGCATGCCCCGGCCGTAGGCCGCCTGGACGGTCAAGATCTTGTAGAGCGGGATGGACGCGACTTGCAGCAGTTCCTTCTGCTCTTCGCTCATCGCGGTATCGTCGCGGATGGCCTGAACCATGCCGCCAATGAGCGCCCCTACGCGCGGCCGTAGCGCTTTCGATGCCGGCACGCTTAGCGACTTGAAGCCCGGATTGAGGCACTTCGTCGTTTCGTCGCAGTCGAAAATGAGGACGTTGCCATTCGCGGTGCCATCCAGCAGCGAAGTCACGAGGGTGGACGAGGCTTCGCCGACGATGGGCACGAACTTGCCCGGCTCATCGTCCTTGGGGGGCACGTAGATGATCGTGCCCAGCAGCGTCATCGCGTATTCGGCGAGCTCTTCGTCGAACCGGCCGCCCGGCGAGAAGAACGCCGACTTCTTCAAAATCGTCCAGGTGTAGTTTCGCGGCACGCCGGGATTGACGTCATCGTATTTGCCCGAGCCTTGCGCGGTCGTGCTCGAGCGCTGCCCCCTGGTGCCGCAGCCATGCTTGGCAGCGGCATAGTCGGTGAAGATCCCTTCGGAGTTGCCAATCGCTTCGCAGATTGCCTTGTCGGCAAGGTCGCCCTTCGGCCAGATCCCGCCCACCAGACCCTGCGCCATCTCGCAGGAGTTGATGTTGAGATTGTTCATGAGCTGAGCCTTCTGGCTGAACTCCTGCATGATCTTCGAGCATTCCGGGCAGACCGTGTCGATCGCCAGGCTGAAGGCGAAGCCGACCGCATTGTTCGCGACTGCCTTCAGCATCGCGACGATCTCGCTCGCGTTGATGAAGCTGAAGGACCCGGCGAAGATGTCGATCCCGCCGCAACCGGCGCGAGCGCGCGGCAGCTGCAGGTTGGCAATGTTGGTCGTCTTCTGCGGAAACCGCGTCCAGACATTGCCGAGGCTGTAATAGCCGGCCGACTGCCCCTGGAACGCGGTCGGTCCGTTGACGTTGGCAGCGCCTCCGACGTCGTTCAGAAACGAGTCCATCGAACTGCCAACATCGGCCGATGCGCCCGAAAGCGGAAGGGTGAGGGGGATGGCGGCAGCAAGGAGCGCAGCGACGGCTCTTTTCATGCTAGTAGTCACGTCCAGCTTCCTTCGATGTGAGGAGGTAAATCCGGTCCTGCAGCTCGTCGGCGCTCATGACGCCGTAGCCGATCGGTATGGGGCGGCCGGTCTGCGCGTCCCAGAGCACGACCGCTGGCGTGACCTTGGGCTCGAGCCCCATGCGGCTGCGCTGGTTGGTCTCGACCGTGTAGTTCGGGAAATGCCGCGACGGGCCGCCGTCAGTGGAAATCGCGCGCACCGCGATATGCCAGGTTGAGGCAACGCTCTGCACGATCGGTGACATGACTTCGCAGGCGCCGCAGCTCTGGGCGAAGAAGTAGAAGAGCCCGTAGCGCTCGGAGAGCTGGGTCATCGCGGCGTTCCGTTCCGCGCTTCGCGAATCCTGCCATTGGCGCTTTCCGAGCGTCGAAACCGGGCGCTGCAGCGTGTAGTCGAGCTCGGGATCCTGCCAGATCGCCCGCTGCCAGACGTCGCTGAAGAGCGAAGCTCGGTCGAGCTGGGCGCGCTGGAAGCGAATATAGGCCGTCACATTAGCTGGCGTCGGCTCGAGGATCGCCCTGGCCTTCAGTTCCCGCAAGGTCGCCGTGATTGCGTCCAGTTGGCTGGTTGCGCTGGCTGCAGGCGCGGGCTCATCCTGCTCCGGCGGTTTGGGCCGATCGCAGTAGAACCAGTATCCGAGCCGCCGCTCCTCGCAGTATAAGCTGTCCTGGCGTTCGGCAGATTGCGCATTGGGCGGCGCATCGGCTCGGGTTGCGGCACTCTGGGCGAGCGCCGGGGATGACAGGGAAACGGCGTTGGCAATCGCACAGGCGGCAAGCAGCCGCCACGCGGCCTTACTGGCGGGCGCGGGCATAGTAGTCCTCGATCTTCTGTTGGATGTCCTGGGTAGCCTGCAGCTCGTCAGGCAGGCGAGCGGCGTCGTTGAACTCGGCGTAGACCTCGCTGAAATCCATTTTCGAGAGGTCGAGCCGGGCAAACTCGTCGATGGTGAAGCCCTGGCATTGCTCGGCCTTTGGCTTGCCCCAGGGCTTGTTCAGCTGCTGGCGACCCTGTTCCTGCAGGATTCGCGAAAGCTTGGATTCAAAGCAGCAGTAGACCTTGCGCTTGGTCAGGCACACGCCAAGAAAGGAGGATGAGCAATAGGTGCCGACATAGGCGCACAGACCTTGGGCATCCTTCTGATGCAGCAGCATCTCCTCGCGGCTGCAGCCCAGCGCTACGAGCAACTGGATGCCCGGGATAAGCGGGAAGCCCTTGCCCTTGCAGCAGTTGAGAATACCAAAGACCTTGGACGAGCAGCTTTCGCGCGTCCCTTTGAACAGGGTGAGATTGTCCGGATCGAATTCGCGGCGCGCCTGGTTCATCGCGTTCAAGGCGACGGCCGCGTCCTTGAACTCGTCGTTGGCCTCGCGCTGGATGGTCTCGCATGAGCCATCGATACAGTAGACATCGCCGTCGCAGATAAACTGGTTGGTATTTGCAGGCTGGTCCGGAACCGGGCAATCATAGACCCGCTCCCAGGTGCGGCAGGGCTCGCCCGCGAGGCAGTCTTCGCGCACCAGCTTGCAGCCCGGAGTGGCTTCAAGCGTCTGGCAGTCCTGTGCCTCGGTGAACTGTGCGCAGCTGTAACTGCGGCTCCACGCCCAACAAGGCTGCGTGACTGCAATGCCATCGATGATGCGGGTGACCGGATCGCTGTCTGTGCACGTCTCGGTGTCCTGCTGACATGAGGTGTCGGCAGCGAGACCAGCACACTGGCTTTCATCGCGCGTGGTGGTGACGACGTTCTCGCCCGTCACCGTATAGGGCGTCGCGCCCTCGACCGGTGCGGTGCAACTGACGAGATCGACCCTCAGATCGCCGGAGTTGCAGCCCCAGTAGATCCCGAAATAGGGATCGCACAGGTTGATCGGGTAGGACTGCGTGACCGTGCACTGCGGCGCGGAGTAGCGGTTGCAGTTGTAGACCGAAGCCGGATCAACCCCGCTGCCGCCAACGCAATAGTAGCCGTATACCTGCCGCTGCTCGACCCGCGCGGTCAACGTCAAGGGGCAGGTCCGCGTTTCCTGTGTCGCCGTATAACCGACATTGCAGGTCGCCATGTAGCGCGCCGCGGTTCCGCTGGCCGGCGGCAAGGGCACGCAGCGTCCCTGCGAGCCGCCGATGGCCATTCCGCTCGTAAAGGCGAGCGGGTCATCGCTGATCACATTGCTGCGCGCGATCGTTGCATCGAGATCCTGCGGCGCAAACCGGGCGCGCCGGTCCATCGAATCCCGCATGGCCTTGTAGCCGGTGTTGGTCGTCGCCTGGCTCGCCGCCTCGCGGCTCATCCGGTCCGGATCATCAAAATAGCCCGATTGGCTTGGCGTTCCGCCAAAATTGGGGATGCGGTTTGCATCGGGGTTGGTCGTTGCCGCGCTTTGCGCCGAGGCAGCCTTGTCCCGCCCAAAAGCTTTGCCGTCGGCCTTGGCGGCATCGGTTGTGGTCTGGGCGTGGAGCGGCCCGGTCAGGGTGACCAGGAGCGCACTCAAGCACGCGACAGATAGGAATTGCCGTTTCATGGAACCTGCCTTTCAAGCCGGGCGAGGTGCTGGGCCGCAAGCAAAGCACCGGGGCCACCGCCGCGCGCGAAAGTCTCGAGCGCGTAAGAAGCGCTGACATTGCCGCTCATCCGGTCGTGCGGTGGGACCTGAGTCCGGCAATCGAACCCGTCGCACAGATCGAAGTCGCTGCTGGTGACCACGTAGGTGGGCACGGCCTCGATCCCGAAAGCACGGAAGAGCCGCGGGTCGATGCCGACGCCGTCCAGTTGCTCCCCGGGCTTTGCCACTTTGGCCAATGCGGCCGTGAGGGCCTTGGCGCTGTTGTCGGGCAGACCGCGCAAGGCGACGATACCGCCAGCTTTGGTCACGTCGTCGATCATCGCGCGCAGCGCTGCCGGCGGCATTGAAAGCGAAGCAAAAGCGATGAACCTTGGGGCTTCGCCCATGCCTTCGCTGGTCATGCTGCCGGCGTCGGCCACCATCTGGTCAAAGTCGAATGTAATGGCAGGATCAGGCTTCGCACTTGCGGCGGCCTCACGGGCGTAGCGGCGAGCATGCACCTCCGCCTCGTCGGAGCTCGTCCTCGCCTCCCGCGCCAGAGCTTCGGCTCTGGCGCGGGCATTGGCGGACAGCGCGCCGGCATCGGAAGCGCCCGCACTGGCCCGAGCCCGGATAACGGCCAGATCGAGGTCCGGTTCGGCCGTCTGCGCAGATGCTCCCGCCAAAGCGGCAAGGCTCGAAAACGAGGCGACTACAAGAAGATGAGGAAGCTTTTTCATAGCGCACAGCAATTCCGCTTACGCCAGACCAGGTAGCCCATGTCCTCGCCAATGGCGGGATAGACTTGGCCTGCCGACATGAAGGCGGTGGAGGCACCAATGGGCGCGCAGGCGTAGCGGCCCTTGGTCTGCGGATTGGGATTGGTGGCCTGGAAGCGGTATTGCTGCTTGCGCATCACCGGCATCAGGTACTTGCCGCAAAGCCCTTTGCTGCCCATCGTCCCCCAGGCGACGAGCTCGCGGTGGAGCTTGTAGGAGAAGCGGGCGAGCGCGAGCCGCGACGCCTGGACATGGCCGATCGTTGCCGAGACATTGCCGTTGAGCGGATACATCGTGCCCTGGCAGCCCGCGCACCAGAACAGCTCGTCGGTCGGCAGCTTGGCCGTTGCCGCCACGCAGTCCGCTGCACAGGCCGCAAGTGCCAACGGATTGGCGAACAGCACCGCCTCGGGATTGATGATCGCGGTGAGCTCACTGTCCTGCCAAAGCGGATCGATCTCGGTGATGTAGAGGATGTCGATCGAGCCTGACTCGAGGCACAGGAAATCGGCGACGATCTCCATCCAGTAGATCAGCGGATAGGCATACCAGTGGACATGCCACTGCGAATTGTACTGGGTGTTGCCGCCGACCGCCGATGGCCCCGCCATCGATTTGAAGCCGATGTCGAAACCCGGATCAAGCTTCATCCCGCCGAGATTGACGAAGCACCAAGGCTTCATGCTGACGTCGGCAAGCCGGACCGGCTCCCAGAACCCCATGGCGATGCCGGGCCGAAGCCCGCAGAGGCAAACGGGGAGAGCTGGGTTGCTCGTATCGGGACGGCTCGACGGCCAGATCTTCAGGCCACCGATCGAGATCGGGAACAGGCATGACCAGCAGATGTCCGTGATCGGATTGACGAACTTGCCGGTGCAGCGGCCAGGACCGGCCGCAGCCTGGGCCGGAGCGGCTGATATGATGTTCATGCTGGCGAGCAGAAGTGCTCCGCAAAGCCATGACAGAAGGCGATGTTTCCTGCTCATGATGGCGCCCGCTCTTGGGGAGTGACCGGCTGTTCGGTGATGAGAAGCGCTTGGCCCTGCTGCTCGACGGTTGCCGGCACCGCGCGAATGCCGAAGTGCTTCACCAGCGTGCCGCCTTGGTCGAAGTAGAAGCGCCGCTGGCGGGCTTTCATGAGTTCGAGCGGCGCGCCCCGCACGAGGATGAGCTTGGCCTTCGTGCTGGCGTAACGACGGGTGGCCCAGGCAAGCTGTGCCGTGTCGTCGCCATCGAGGAAGACGAGCGGAGCCCGTAGTGGCACGGTATCCAGAGGATTGACCCGAGTGCCTGCGGCAATGATGACGCGGCCCTTGTCGTCGGCAATATCGCGCGGGGCGGTGATCGTCGGATCGAAGCGCCAGCTGCGCAGAGCCGAGGCTAACGCTACGCCGGCGACAGGCTCTGGTCGGTTGACCCGGGCAATTGTCCGCCGCTTCAGCTCCTCATTGAGGCGGGCGGTCTCGCCGGTCTTCTCAAGCTGGGTGAGCCTGGCATGAATCTGCTGAAGCAGGTCCGGTTCGATGACCGGCCATACCGCGCCGTGCTGGCCGTAATCGCGAGCTATTGCCTGTGGTGCGATGGCCAGCGCAAGCGCAGTGGCGCAAACGGGCAAGGTGAGCAGCCTCACAGGATCGGCCTCCCGACCCCGAGAATGCGTGGCCCACAGATCCAGCCAATCGCAGCGTAGCGGCTATCGAAACCATCCTTGTGTTCGGTGGTGACGAAGTAACAGCCTTGCGGAACGCGGCCCGTCGGTCCGAGCGCCAGCGGTTCACCGAGGCGGCTCTTCAGCTTAGCCTGCGCGACGGCCTGCCCATTGACGAAGTAGATGCGGTTTTGCTCGGTGACGAGGTCGCCCGGCATACCGCTTACACGCTTGCCGAATGGTTTCGGCTCCGCCCCGAAATGCTTGGATAACAGCGGCGAGGCAGGCGGATCGAACAGGATGATGTCGCCGCGGTGCACAGGCGCCCCCCGGGTTACCCAAACGGCCCAGTAAGGCAGGCTCGGGCTCACGTTGATCATGAGGGCATGGCCCTGCGCGAAGGCGGCAAGCGAGGAGAGCGCCAGCGCCCCGGCGCCCAGCCCGCCCCAAAGCACGAGGCGGCGCGCGAGCAGGCGCGCAGACGCCGAGCGGGTCAGGCGATCAGCGGGTTGCATCGGGAAGGGCTCCCATCCGGCGCACAACATCTGCGCGCACAGACCCGGTCAGGTCCGGCGTGCTCCCGGCCACCACGGCTTCGGCAACCAGAACCGTCCGGCCTTCGCGTCCGAGCTTCTGCACCGAGGCTTCCACGGCCTTGAGGTAGGCCTGGACGCGTTGCCTGGTCTCTTCAGGCGGCCGGCCGGCACGCGCTTCGGCTTCGATGAAGTCGCCCATGATCCGGCTCAGCTGGACCGTGACGACCTCGCGCTTTTCGAGGGTGAGCAGCTTGTCCGTCGTCCAGACACCCCACAGCACCTGACCGATCATGCCGGCGCCGACCACGACAGCGGTGAGATTGATCGATGCAAGCCGCCCGCGCAGGCCCGATGTTGCCAGAATGTTCTTCACAGCTTTTCTCCCGAGAGTTCGCGGTCGAGATCACGGATGAAGCGCGGCATGCGCCACACGACGACGAGCGTCGCGAGACCGATCAGAACGAACTTGCACTGGCCGAGGAAGCTCACGCGCCGTGCTAGGTCGGCCGCCAGGAAGCGATCACCGAGATTGGTGACATGGGCGAAGAAGGCATCGGGATTGCCGCCAGATAGAAGGAGGAAGAACAGCAGCGGCAGGCCCAGCGCCATCAGGTAGGACGAGCCGAGAAACAGACTACCGCGAAGCAGAATGTAGCAGCCATCGGCCACGCGCGAGCGCAATGTCCGCACCGGCGGGCTGACGGGCTGTTCGTCTTCGGACGGGTCGGTCCGGTCGAACGGGGTGACGAGGTGGAGAGGCATGAAGATAGGAATCCTTTTGTGAAGAGGTGTCAGCGGTTGGCGAAGGCGATGCGCTCGATGGCATCGGCGAGCTGGTGGCCGCGGGCGACCTCTGCATCGATGGCGGCGAAGGTCTGGGGCGAACTCGAGAAGAGCGTTGCCGAATAGTCATCGAGCACGAGCCGCCCGATCGCCTCGGTCTCCGGCCCCTTGATGAACACCTCGGAATAGTCGTTCCCCGAGCGCTTGAGGCTGCGGATCAGCGTCTCGGTGCGATCATCCATGTCGAGGCGCTTGCTCGCCTTGAAATCGGCGATCGTCTCCGGCTTCTGCTGCAGGATCAGCATCCAGTCGCTGTTTTCGAGCGCCGCTGTCGCCCCGTCGGACTTGTAGTAGTCGTTGAGCGACTGGGTAGCGGTCGCCAGCGCACCGCCATATTTGCGGCAGGTGCGGGCGTAGGTTTCGACGAATTCACCCATCGAGCCGCCCTTCAGCATCGACCAGGCTTCATCGATCAGCAGGAGCTTGCGCAGCGACCGCGGGCTTCGCGTCATCGCTTGGCTGGTCATGAACATGATCGCGGAGAGCACCACGCTGCGCAGATCCTCACGGCTCGCGAGGTCCGACATCTCGAAGACGGTGAAGTCGGCATCGAGGTCGAGGCTTGCCTGGCCTTCGAAGAAGGCCCCGTAGGTCCCGCCCGCCATGTAGGGGGCAAGCGCAGTCGCAATGTCTGAGGCGGTGTCATGCCCAAGACTGGCCAGCATCTCGCCAACTGTGGTGACCGTCGCAGCGGCACCATGTTCCGTCCAGACCACGTTGACCGCCCGGTCGATCAGCCCGCGCTCGGTATCGGTCAGCTTCGCGCTGTGGCGGGCCATCTGCCCGACGATCGCCTTGATCATCCCGAAGCAGTCGAGGCGATAATCCTCGTCCTCGTCGGCGCGGGTTCCGTCGATCATCGAGAAGGGGTTGAGGCAGAAGCCAGCTTTCATCGTGAACTCGACAAAACGGCCGCCCTGCAGCTTGACCGAGTGCTCGAAGCTGCGGCCATCGTCGATCACGACCACCTGCGCGCCGGCGCCGCGCAGGGCCGCGCACATCTCCTGAAGCAGCACCGACTTGCCCGATCCAGACTTGCCGCAGATCGCGACATTGTGGTTGCCGGCCTCGTTCTCGAACGGCGACCAGAAGAAGGGCTGGCCGCGCCGCCCGACGAACAGCAGGTGGGGGTGTGCGCTGCCGAGATACTCGCCCTGCATGGGCGCGATATTGGCTGCGGTCGTCGACAACACGGTCTTGAACCGCTTCAGCCGTTCCATATCGGCGCCGAGCCCGTCAGCCAGGGTGAGCGGCATCGCGGCGAGCAATCCCTGGATCTGGAGGTAGTGCTCGTCGGTGAGGTCCCACCCCGCCGCCTTGTAGATCGATTTGATCGCGCGTTCGTGGCGGTCGCCTTGGCCCAGCGGCGAATAGGCCGTCACACCGTAGAACACCCGCACGAGACGGCGGCCTTCCTGGAGCTCGGCCTGAACATGCTGCCACTCGGCGGCCTGTTCGCCGACCCTGGGCAGGAACCGGGCGCTGCGGGTCCCGGCCAGGCTGGTCGTCCGCATGAACTTGAATCCGGCTTTAGCCGATGCCGCCTCCTGGTCCGGATAGACGAGACAGAGCATGGTGGCGGCCGGGCAGGGGAAGCGCAGCTTGTCGGTGAACAGGTCGCCGATCAGCCGCGCGCATTCCCACGGGGCCCAGCGCGATGGCATGTTGCGTACGGCAAAATGCCGGACATCGAAGGC
>JAIXZY010000050.1 GCA_027489355.1 Paracoccaceae bacterium
CTGCAACCCGTCGATTACCGGCTCGACTGACCCTTGCGCCCGCCCGCACCCCCGCATAAGAAGCGCCCGTCTTGAACGCCAAGGGGGAAGGCGCGGATGCCGCTTCTGGTGATGAAATTCGGCGGAACTTCCGTGGCGGACCTCGCCCGGATCGAGAACGCCGCCAAGAAGGTCCAGGCCGAGGTCGAGCGTGGCTATGACGTGATCGTCATCGTCTCGGCCATGTCCGGCAAGACCAACGAGCTTGTGGGCTGGGTCGAAACCACCTCGAAACTCTACGACGCCCGCGAATACGACGCCGTCGTGTCGTCGGGTGAGAACGTGACCGCCGGCCTCATGGCGCTGCGGCTGCAGGAAATGGGCATCCCCGCCCGGTCCTGGCAGGGCTGGCAGGTGCCGATCAACACCACCTCGGCCCACGGTCAGGCGCGCTTTGTCTCGATCCCGCGTGACAACATCGACGCCAAGTTCGCCGAAGGCTTCAAGGTGATGGTCGTGGCCGGCTTCCAGGGCGTCAGCGCCGAGGGCCGGATCACCACGCTGGGCCGGGGCGGCAGCGACACCACCGCTGTCGCCTTCGCCGCCGCCTTCGGGGCCGAACGCTGCGACATCTACACCGACGTCGACGGCGTCTACACCACCGACCCCCGCATCAGCCCCAAGGCGCGCAAGCTGGACAAGATCGCCTTCGAGGAGATGCTGGAACTGGCGTCCCTCGGCGCCAAGGTCCTGCAGACCCGGTCCGTCGAACTTGCCATGCGCTACAAGGTCCGCCTGCGGGTGGTGTCGTCTTTTGAGGAGGTCGACGAGACCTCTGGAACCCTGGTCTGCGACGAGGATGAAATCATGGAATCGAAAGTCGTCTCCGGCGTCGCCTACAGCCGCGATGAAGCCAAAATGACCCTGCTGAAGGTCGAGGACCGGCCCGGCGTCGCCGCCGCGATCTTTGGCTCCTTGGCCGATGCGGGCGTCAACGTGGACATGATCGTCCAGAACATCTCGGAACAGGACGACCCCACCGACAAGCGCGCCCATACCGACATGACCTTCAGCCTGCCCACCAACCAGGTCGACCGCGCGAAGAAGGCGATCGAGGACGCCGCCGCCGCCGACAAGTTCGTCTACACCTCGCTGGTGACGGATACCGACGTCGCCAAGGTCTCGGTCGTGGGCATCGGGATGCGGTCCCAGGTCGGCGTTGCGGCCAAGATGTTCGCGGCCCTTGCGGCGGAAAACGTGAACATCAAGGTCATCACCACCTCCGAGATCAAGATCTCGGTCCTGATCGACCGCAAGTACATGGAACTCGCCGTCCAGGCGCTGCACGACACGTTCGAGCTGGACAAGGCCTGAGGCACCTCGCGGGGGGCGTAAGGTGGGCGATACCGCCCACCCTACCCCCTCACACCAATATCCCCAGCAGGTCCTGGTGACAGGCCGCACCCGCCCGGTTCCCCGTCGAGGCCGCCTGCGTCGCAGAGGGGAAGGGGCGCGCAAGATCGCCCGCCGCGAAGACGCCCCGCACCGTGGTCCTCTGGTGCTCATCCACCCTCAGATGCCGCCCCATCGGCGTCTCCACCACCTCGCAACCAAGCTCCTCGCCCAGCGACGACGCGGGTTCCTGCCATGTCACCAGATAGAGCGCCCGCATCCCGACCCGCGCGCCGCCCTCCAGTTCCACCGCCTCGATCGCGCCGGCTGCGTGATGTACCCGGACCACTCGCCCCGCCTGCCGCCGCAGGCCGGGCCGGTCCAGCCGAGCGGCCTCTTCCGCCGTCACCTCGACCCCGTTCTCCAGCAGGATCAGATCGTCGGTCCAGTCCGACAGATGCACGGAATGGTGCATCGGGATCGCCTCCCAGGCCAAAAGCCCCGTCGTGCGGTCCGCAAGCTCATAGCCGTGGCAATAGGGACATTGCGCCACCGTCTTGCCCCAGCACTCCTCCAGCCCCGGAATATCGGGCAGCCGGTCGCGCTGGCCATAGGCCAGGATCACACGCGCCGCGCGCACCTCTTCCGCGCCCTCCAGCACGAAGGCCCCCGCGCGGCCCGTGATCGCCGTCACCCGCCCGTCCACCAGTCGCGCCGTCGGATAGGCCTGCACCTCGGACAGGCCCTTCGCCCGGATCGCCTCGGGTGCCGCCCCGTCCATCCCCAGAAACCCGTGCGAGGCATGGGCATACCGGTTCCGCGTCTGCCCCTCGTCCAGGATCACCACCCGCCGCCGCGCGCGGGCCAGCATGATCGCCGCCGACACCCCCGCGAAACTGCCGCCCACCACAGCCACATCCGCCTCGATCATCCGCGCCCTCGCCTGTCTGCACCAGGGTCTCAAGCCCCCGCGCCGCAACCGGTTCCCTGCCCAATCCGCAGGCAGCCCACCCCCGACCAGACGCCCGCGCTGCGCAATTCCGTTTCCATCCGCCAAGCGCCCCCCTATAGAGAGGGGAAGACCAGAAGGACCCGGCCATGCCCGAACGGACCGAAAGCGAAAGCCGCAAGCTCCTCCGCCGCCTGCGCGACGTGCTGTCGGTCTCGGGCGAAGGTCAGGACCGCCTGGACCGCATCACCCACCTGATCGCCGACAGCATGGGGACCGAGGTCTGCTCGATCTACCTCTTCCGCGATCCCGAAACTTTGGAACTGTGTGCGACCGAGGGTCTGAAGAAGGAGGCCGTCCACCAGACACGGATGAAGCTGGGCGAGGGCCTCGTCGGCCGCGTGGCGCGCACCGGCCAGCCGGTGAATACCGCCGACGCGCCGTCTGAAAAGGGCTTCCGCTACATGCCTGAAACGGGGGAAGAGCTGTTCTCCTCCTTCCTCGGCGTGCCGATCCAGCGGGTGGGCGAAAAGCTTGGCGTGCTGGTCGTACAGTCCAAGACCGCCCGCCAGTTTTCGGAAGACGAGATCTACGCGCTGGACGTGGTCGCGATGGTCGTGGCCGAGATGACAGAGCTTGGTGCCTTCACCTCGGGCGAAGGCGCGATGCGGGCGCTGCACAAGCAGCCGGTGATGTTCCGCGCCACCTCTGGGCAGGAGGGCGCGGCAGAAGGCCGGGTCTGGCTGCACGAACCCCGTGTCGTCATCACCAACCCCGTGGCCGACGACCCGCTGACCGAAATCGACCGCATCAAGGCTGCGGTGGGTGAATTGCGCGTCTCGATCGACGACCTGCTCGAGGCCGAGCAGCTGGACAAGGAACAGAAGCAGGTCCTGGAAGCCTACCGGATGTTCGCCCATTCCCGCGGCTGGCTGCGGCGGATGGAGGAAGACATCATGCGCGGCCTGTCCGCCGAGGCCGCGGTTGAAAAGGAACAATCCGCCGCCCGCGCCCGGATGGAACAGGTCCCCGACCAGTACCTGCGCGAACGGCTGCAGGACCTTGACGACCTGTCGAACCGGCTCCTGCGCATCCTCACCGGCCAGGGCAAGGACACCGGGGCCGAGATGCCGGACAACCCGGTCCTCGTCGCCCGCAACATCGGCCCGGCGGAACTGCTGGACTATGGCCGCAAGCTGAAGGGCGTCGTGCTGGAAGAAGGCTCGGTCGGCAGCCACGCCGCCATCGTGGCCCGCGCATTGGCGATCCCGCTGGTCATCAATGCTTCGCGCGTGGTGGCCGAGGCGCTGAACGGCGACCCGATCCTGGTGGACGGCGATCAGGGTGTGGTCCACCTGCGCCCCGAGGAAACCGTCGCGCGCGCCTTCCGCGACAAGATCGCCATGCAGGCCGAGGCGCAGAAACGCTATGCCAGCCTTCGCGGCCTGCCCGCGACCACGCTCTGCGGCACCACGATCTCGCTGCACATGAACGCGGGTCTGATGGCCGACCTTCCCAGCCTCGAAGGCTCGGGCGCCGATGGCGTCGGCCTCTTCCGCACCGAACTGCAATTCCTGATCCGGTCGAAGATGCCGCAGCGCGCAGAACTTGCGCGTCTCTACGCCCGCGTGATGGACGCGGCCAAGGGCAAGCGGGTCGCCTTCCGGACGCTCGACATCGGGTCGGACAAGGTCCTGCCCTACATGAAGCCGCCCGAGGAACCCAACCCCGCGATGGGCTGGCGCGCGGTGCGCGTGGGCCTCGACAAGCCGGGCGTGTTGCGGATGCAGGTGCAGGCCCTGATCCGCGCCGCCGCGGGCCGTCCCCTGACGATCATGTTCCCGCTGATCACCGAGATGCGCGAATTTCAGGCCGCCCGCGCGCATGTCCTTCGCGAGCTCCATCGCGAGAAATCGCTGGGTCACGCGGTCCCGGAACGGATCGAAATCGGCGCGATGATGGAAACGCCCAGCCTGGCCTACGCACCGAAAAGCTTTTTCGAGCTGACGGATTTCATCTCGGTCGGGGGCAACGACCTGAAGCAGTTCTTCTTTGCCGCCGACCGCGAGAACGAACTCGTCCGCCGCCGCTATGACACGCTGAACCTGACCTTCCTTGCCTTCCTGGAGCAGATCATCGCCCGCTGCGCCGAGACCGAGACCCCGCTTTCCTTCTGTGGCGAGGATGCCGGACGCCCGATCGAGGCGCTGGCTCTGGCCGCCATCGGTTTCCGCTCGCTGTCGATGCGTCCCGCCTCGGTGGGTCCGGTCAAGGCGCTTTTGCGCAAGGTGGACCTGACCGAGGCCCGCGCCGTGATCGACCGCGCCCGCGACGCAGGCGAGGAAAGCGCGCGATCAATGCTGATGGACTGGCTCGCCACCCAGACGACGGCCTGACGCGGGACCGGCCCCGGCCGGCCGGCCGGCCGGCGCCCCGACCGCACCGGGTTCGGTCTATCGAAATGCTTGTGCTTGATCCGTGTCCGGAACCGCCCGTTCCGGCCCGCGATTGAGGAGCTGATTTCCCAGGTCTAAGGCCCGGCCGAGCCTCGGCAAGTCCTTAAGAGACCCTGAATCTCCGCATGTAACCACTTGATTTCATGGTTTTGGCGAGAGTGTCCACGCTGGACAGCCCCGTCACGCCGCGTCCGGCGGCGCGACCAGACCGGCCTCGGACAGCCGGTCCAATAGCGCGGCAAGGTCGCTGCGGAGCCGCTCTGGTGGGGTGTCGGGGAAGGCCTCCGCCAGCGCCGCCACCAGTTCATCCGGCGTGGCCGGGTCCTCCAGCATCGCCCAGATCGCCGCGGCCAGCGGGTCCATCCGCTGGATCGCCCGCCCGGCAGGGTCGGCCAGATAGAGCACCTCGCCGATCCACCGCCCCACGCTGCCCGCCCGCTGCGAAAGCGGCCCGATCGGAGCCGGGGGCCGGTCGGCGTAGTCCGGCACCCGAAACCGCCGCTCGCTGCCTTTGGCGGCCCCTGGCAGGGCTGGCCCTGCGGCGAACCCGGCCTGCAGACACCGCACCGCCTCGTCGAGGTCCGAATAGACCAGCCGCCGGATCGGGATCGCGGCCAGCATGGCCGCGATCACTTCAAGCACGTCGGCCGAATGCCGGTCCCGGGTGAAATTCTGGTGCAGCAAGGCATCCATTGCCGCGTCCAAGGCCACCGGGTCCAGACGCGCCGGAACAGGCTCGTCACGGCGGTCGAGCAGCACGCAGGCCCCAAGAGGCAGGGTCTCACCATGCGGGGGCAGGTCAGGCAGCGCAAGGTAGTGGTATTGCCGGTTTCGCGGCCCTGCGTCCATTTCGGACCAGGTGCGGAAGTCGTCGGGCAGGCTTTCGGGCAGCGGCAGTCGCAGACGTGGCGCGATACCCGTGGCACGCGCGAGGGGCGGGCCGTCCTGTGGGAAGGTCAGCGGCACCACGTCATCGCTGAACACCCGATGCCCGGCCCTGGCCAGCGCGACGGTCAGCGTGCTTTTCCCCGCGCGGCGGACGTTCGGGAAGACCACCAGCCGCCCGGCAAACTCTACCCCTGCAGCGTGGAGGCTGATCAGCCGATCGTCCGACTGCGGGAGCGCCACCGACAGGCTTGCCAAGGCATCACAGACGGCGTTGAGAGCGTCCCAGCTCTGCGCCGGCCTGTCCTCGACATGGCTCTCGCAGCGAAACACCTGCCCATTGGGCGTGTCGGAAATCGTGAAGAAGGGCGCGGCATGCCGGGTTGGCAGGACACGGAACGGCCAGCCGGGAACGAGTTCGGGAAGCAGCGAGAGCACGGCATCCGCACCGTCCAGCCGCAGCGGCGCCGTGACGCCCTTGAAGAAGACATCCCTTGCCACCCGTCGCACCACCGTCTTCCCCCCTCGGCCCGCTGGCCGGCCAAAGGGGGATGCTTCCGCTTTTATGGGGTGGTCGTGCCGCAACCCGCGTCATCGTCGCCTGGACCCGAGCAGGTGCTCGGACTGGTGGTCCTGGACGGCGCTGTCGGTGCGGTGGTCTTGCTTGGCGCCGTCGTCGCACTCGAGTTGCTGGACGAGCTGGACGAACTTGATCCGCTGGAACCGCTGCCTGCCTGCGCCACGCTGACAGTGGTCATCGCGGGCGCCGCATAGGCCGCCAGAGCAAGCGCGCCAATCCGGCCAAGCGCCATCCGACGGGAGAGAACGCTGTCCTTCGGGTCTTTCATCGGTCTTTTCCTTCTTGCTTGAGGTGTCCCTCACTGTGCCGAACCGCGGGGATTGCGCCCCATCGGTTCCACCGGACTGCGGCAGGAAAAGGGCGCTGGCCAGATGCCAGCGGTTTAATCCGGGCATTTAAACCCAAGGTATAGGCGAGTTTCCGCAGCCTTCACGCCCAGGGACGATCATTCGGCGGCGAAGAGGTCGCGGTGGATCCGACGAAGCTCGGCCTTCTGGACCTTTCCCATCGCATTGCGCGGCAGGTCGTCCAGAATCAGCACGCGCTTCGGCAGCTTGAAGGCGGCAAGCCGGTCGCGCAGCGCCCTGCGGACTCGCTCCTCTTCCAGCGTCGCGCCCGGCGCGGCGACGAGGCAGGCCACCACCGCCTCTCCGAAATCGGGATGCGGGACGCCGATCACGGCCGAGGCCGCCACGCCCGGCAGATCGTCCAGCGCAGCCTCGACCTCGGCCGGATAGACATTCAGGCCGCCGCTGATGACAAGATCCTTGGCGCGACCCAGGATCGAAAGGTAGCCCTGCGTGTCGAACGCCCCCATGTCGCCGGTGACGAACCAACCGTCGTGTAACTCTTCGGCGGTCTTCTGGGGCAGGCGCCAGTAGCCCTTGAAGACATTCGGCCCCCGCACTTCGATTGAACCCGCCTCTCCTGGTGGAAGGACGGCACCATCGGGGCCGGTGATCCGCACCTCGACCCCCGGCAGGGGCATCCCGACGGTCCCTGCCCGACGCGCGCCGTCATGGGGGTTCGAGGTGATCATGTTGGTCTCGGTCATCCCGTAGCGTTCCAGGATCGCATGGCCGGTACGGGCCTGCCATTCGGCATGGGTCGCGGGCGATAGCGGGGCCGAGCCGGAGATGAAAAGCCGGACATGCGAGGTCGCCGAAGCGGTCAGGCCGGGATCGGACAAGAGCCGCGTGTAGAAGGTGGGGACCCCCATCATCACCGTGGCCCGCGGCAACGCCTCCAGCACGGCCGCGGGCTGGAAGGCCCGCTGGAAGATCATCCGCGCTCCGGAATAAAGCACGCAGTTCGTTGCGACGAAAAGTCCGTGGGTGTGAAAGACGGGAAGCGCGTGCAAAAGGACATCCGTCGCGGTGAAGCGCCAGAGGGACACCAGCGCCTCGGCGTTCGACGCAAGGTTCTCGCGGGTCAGCATGACCCCCTTCGACCGCCCGGTCGTGCCCGAGGTATAGAGGATTGCCGCCAGATCGTCGGCGCCGTGGTCGGGGTCGGCAAAGTCGCCAGACTGGACAGCGGCCCGGTCCAGCAGCGACGGCAGGTCGATCACCCGCGCGCCAAGGCCTTGCAGGCCCGCGACCCGGCCGGGATCGCAGACGGCAAGGGCGGGTTCGGCATCCTGCAGGAAGTGTTCGGTCTCGGCCACGGTGTAGCCGGGGTTCACCGGCAGGAAGATCACTCCGGTCCGCAGGCAGGCCAGGTAGAGCGACAGGACCGCCTCGCACTTGTCGACCTGAAGCAAGAGACGGTCGCCCTTCTTCAGCCCCAGGAACCGCAGCGTGTTCGCCAGCCGCCCGGTCTCCCCCAGAAGCTCCGCGTAGGTCGCTCCACCGACGATCCAGACCCGGGCCGGATCCTCGGCCATCCGTTTCAGCCTTGCGATGACGTCGGTGCTCATGCCGTCTCTCCCTTGTCTGCGCGGCATTTATCCAGCGCAGGGGGAGGACCGCAACCGGATCAGGCCCGGATCACCTTTGCAGGCATGGTCGCAAGGCGGAACTCGGCTTCGACGGCCTCGGCTCCGTGGATCTGGCCCAGTTTCACCAGTTCGAACCGGACGCGGGCGATCTCGCGGTAATAGGAGAGGAAGGCCGCATTCAGCGCCGCGCCCGATACCGCGCCGATCACCGGAACCGCTTGGGCGGCAAGCTTCTGGCCCACCACTGTCGCAAGGCGGGGGGCAATCGTCGCGATCAGGTTCTTCATCGTGGACCCGGTCAGCGCCAGGCGCGAGCCGATGAATGACGTGTTCACCCCGTCGTCCTGTTTCAGCGGGCTGCCCGCGGCGAAGACCTGCAGACATTCCGCCCGCACCCAGTCCTCGTCCGGGTCAAGCCCCGCGTCCCGCGCCACCCCGCGGATGGTGTTGAGAAACAGCGTGACCGTCACCGGCAACTCGGCAAGGGCGGTCGCAAGCCCCCCTGCCCCGCCCGCAGCACCTGCGGCCATCGCGGCCACCATCGGCGTGCGCTGGCCCAGGTCCGGCGCGCGCGAGGCGATTCCGTAGGACGCCTCCAGTGCCTGGGCCGTCAGCCGGTCGATCTGCGACCGGACGCCTTGCGGCAGGGCGGAAAGCTGCGATTCCAGGGTGCCTCCCAGACGGTTGACCAGCCGGATCACCGGCCCGTTCGCGCGATTGTAGCGCCCGGCAAGTGCGGCAACCTGGGTGGAAAGGTCGGAAGGCGGGGAAAGGTTCGGGTCCATGCCGTTGATATGGGTCCTGCTGCCCCGCGCGCAATGGCCCTACGTCGCTTTGGTGACCGGGCCCTTCACGCCCTCCCAGGCACCGGCCTTCAACTCCAGCCCCAGAACCCGGTCGGGGTTGGTGGGCGGAGGCATCTCAACCCCCTCCAGCTTCTTGAACCCGAAGCGGCCGTAATAAGGCGCGTCGCCGACCAGCATGACCCGTTCCCAGCCCAGTCGCCGGGCCTCGGCCAGGCTTTCGTTGATCAGCAGCGCGCCCAGCCCCTCGCCCTGGTGGGTGGGGTGGACGGCGACGGGGCCGAGGAGCAGCACGTCATGTTCGCCGATCAGGGCGGGCCAGTAGCGGATCACCGCGGCCAATGCGCCCGCGTCGTCGCGCAGGGTCAGGCACAGCGGGGCAACCGTCGGGACCCCATCGCGCAGCCGGTAGGAAGACAGCGCCGTACGGCCGGGGGCGAAGCAGAGGTCGTAAAGCGCCTCGACTTCCCACCAGTCGTCCTCGGTCTCTTCCTCAAGCCGGTACACTGGTAGCTGGTCTCCCCAAGGTCTTGCCGAATCCGCTGGAACCGGGCCGTAACATGGCGCAGTGTCACGATCAATTTGCCGGCGGGCAATTTCTGAAACGGACCCTACCCATGTTCTACCGACCTGCCGAGGGCCACGGGCTCCCGCACAGTCCCTTCTCGGCCATCGTCTCGCCACGACCGATCGGGTGGATTTCCACCCGGGCCTCGACCGGCGACAACCTGGCCCCCTATTCCTTCTTCAACGCCGTGGGCTACACGCCGCCGCAGGTCATGTTCGCGGGCGACTACCGCGACAGCATGGTCAACGCGATGGAGACGGGCGTCTTTGCGGTCAACATCGTCGCCGAGGCGGCGCTGGAAGCGATGAACGCGACCTCGGCCCGCTTCCCGCGCGGAACGGACGAGTTCGCGGCGGCCGGGGTGGCCAAGGCCGAATGCGTCGCCATCGACTGCCCGCGCGTGGCAGATGCGCCCGCGACGCTGGAATGCCGGGTGGTGAAGCTTGTGGACCTGATCGGGCCCGAGAAGCTTCTGCTGGGAGAGGTCGTGGGCATCCACCTCCGCGACGACTGTCTGGTGAACGGCCGCCTGGACTACACCCGCTACAACCCGGCAGCGCGGCTTGGGTATCACGACTACACCTTCGTCCGCGAGGTGTGCGAGCTGCGCCGCCCGAGGGACCCCGCCAAGGGATGACGCCTGCCCGCCGCAAGATCGTCTACGCCGTCACGTTCGAGGCGCTGGGAACGCTCGTCGCCTCGGCCTATCTCTGGATCGTTTCTGACGCCAGCGCGGGCTCCTCGTTGGCGCTGTCGGTGATGACGGCGACCATTGCGCTGTGCTGGAGCTATGCCTTCAACACCCTGTTCGAGGCCTGGGAGACACGGCAAAGCGTGAAGGGCCGCTCGCTCAAACGCCGCACCGCCCATGCGCTCCTCTTCGAAGGCGGGCTGGTCCTGATCTGCATCCCGGTCATGGCCTGGTGGCTGCAGGTCGGCTACATTGAGGCGCTGGTCTATGAGGCAGGTCTGATCGCTGTCTTCATCGCCTACACCTACCTGTTCACCTGGGGTTTCGACCGGGTGTTCGGGCTGCCGGCCTCGGCCCGTTAGCCCTTGCACCGACGGTGAACATCTGTATAAGGCCCCATCCTTTCCGCTTATCCATGAACCGGCGATGCCTCTCGTGGACGGGCTGCGGAAAGGGGTTTGCCCGTCCTATGAAGCCGCCCTGAAACGAAGGAAGTCTGCATGCCCTTGTATGAGCATGTCTTCATCGCGCGCCAGGACCTGTCCAACGCGCAAGCCGAAGGCCTTATCGAGCACTTCTCCACCGTCCTCGCGGACAACGGCGGCAAGGTCGTTGAGAACGAGTACTGGGGCGTCAAGACGATGGCCTACAAGATCAACAAGAACCGCAAGGGCCACTACGCCCTCCTGAAATCGGACGCGCCCGCCGCCGCCGTGCAGGAGATGGAGCGTCTGATGCGCCTGCATGACGACGTGATGCGCGTGCTGACCATCAAGGTCGACAAGCACGCCGAAGGCCCGTCGGTCCAGATGCAGAAGCGTGACGACCGCGACCGCGATGGCGAGCGTTCGGACCGCGGTGACCGCGGCGGCTTCAGCGGCGAACGCCGCGAGCGTCCGTCCTTCGGCGACCGGGGTGACCGTCCCTCGTTCGGCGCACCGCGTCGTTGATCTGAGAAAGGAATAGACCATGGCGAACAAGCCGTTTTTCCGCCGCCGCAAGGTATGCCCGTTCTCGGGCGACAACGCTCCGGCGATCGACTACAAGGACACCCGTCTGCTGCAGCGCTACATCTCCGAGCGCGGCAAGATCGTCCCGTCCCGCATCACCGCAGTCTCGGCGAAGAAGCAGCGTGAACTGGCCCAGGCCATCAAGCGCGCCCGCTTCCTGGCCCTGCTGCCCTATGCCGTGAAATAAGGAGCGACGCACATGCAAGTCATCCTTCTGGAACGTGTGGCCAAGCTTGGCCAGATGGGCGAGGTCGTGAACGTCAAGGACGGTTACGCCCGCAACTTCCTGCTGCCGCAAGGCAAGGCTCTCCGCGCCAACGACGCGAACATCAAGTCGTTCGAGGCGAAGAAGGCCCAGCTGGAAGCCACCAACCTGGAAACGAAGAAAGAGGCCGAAGCCGTTGCTGCCAAGCTCGACGGTCAGGCCTTCATCGTGATCCGTTCGGCTTCGGACGCCGGCGCGCTTTACGGCTCGGTCACCCCGCGTGACGCCGCTGACGCCGCGACCGAGGCGGGCTTCACCGTCAACCGGACCCAGGTCGTCCTCGACCGTCCGATCAAGGATCTCGGCCTGCACACGGTTTCCGTCCGTCTGCACCCGGAAGTCACGGTGAAGATCAAGCTGAACGTCGCCCGCTCGCCCGAAGAGGCCGAACTTCAGGCCTCTGGCAAGTCGATCCAGGAACTCGCCGCCGAAGCGGAAGCTCAGGCCGAGTTCGAGATCGCCGAGCTCTTCGACGAAGTCGGCGCCGCCGCGTCGGAAGAATAAGCCTTTCCCCTCGGGGATTTGCAGACCGCGTCCGGGTGATCCGGGCGCGGTTCTTCTTTGTATCGCAGGGATGGACTCATTCGCGCGGCCGTGGAACCGCAACCTGTCGGCAATACAGGTGCACAAGCAGATGGCGCTGAAGCGGATGCCCAAGACCGCCGCAAAGCATGGCGCGCGTTGACACGCTGTTGTCGGCCAACGGCAAGCCCGCCGGCACAGCCCGGCTAGCGTGGCCAGCATGCAGCCGTCAGACACCCGCCGCGGAATCCTTGCCCTTATCCTGGGAATCGCGATCTTTTCGGTCCAGGACGTGATCCTGAAGCTTCTGTCGGGGGACTATCCGCTGCATCAGGCGATGGTGATCCGCAGCCTGACCGCCCTGCCCTTTCACCTTGCCATTGTCTTTTGGTTCGACGGCAGCCTGTCGACCATCACGACGCCCAACTGGTGGAAGATGCTGGCGCGGGGCGTGCTGAACTTTGTCGCCTACACCGCCTACTACCTTGGACTGGCCTACCTGCCCCTGGCCGACACAATCGCACTTTTCTTCACCAACCCTCTCTTCATCACCCTGACCGCCGTCCTTGTCCTGCAGGAACGGGTCAGTACCGCGTCGCTGCTGGCGGTGGCGGCGGGCTTTGCGGGGGTTCTGCTGGTGGTCAAACCCGGAGGGTCGGGCTTCGACCTGGCGGCGCTGCTGCCCGTCCTCGGCGCGCTCGGCTATGCCCTGTCGATGATCGCCGCCGGGCGGCTGGGGCGCTCCGAATCCGCTGCCGCGATGGCCTTCTGGGGCAATGTCTGTTTCCTGCTTTGCGCGCTTGCCCTTTCGGCCATCTACGGGACCGGAGGACATGCCGATGCCTCTCACCCCTCGCTGGCCTTCCTGACGCGCGGCTGGACGATGCCGCAAGCGACCGACCTTCTGCTCATGGCCTCTTGCGGACCGATTGCGGCCATCGGGT
Organism: Paracoccaceae bacterium; assembly: GCA_027489355.1. Taxonomy (GTDB): domain Bacteria; phylum Pseudomonadota; class Alphaproteobacteria; order Rhodobacterales; family Rhodobacteraceae; genus Tabrizicola. The sequence goes on from JAIXZY010000050.1 coordinate 12,984, forward strand.
TGACCCTGCTGACCTACGCCTATCGCGTAGCGCCCTCGGCCAGCGTGGCGCCCTTCGAGTACAGCTTCATGTTCTGGGGCGTGCTGTGGGGTTGGCTGTTCTGGGACAGCATCCCGGATCAGGTTGCCTGGATCGGCATTGCCGTCATCATCGCGGCCGGGCTGATCGTGATCCGCAGGGATCAAACCGCGAAGCCGCAGGAAGCCTAGTCCACCCGCCGCGGGGCCTTGTTCATCGGATGGCTTTCCAGCCAGCGCCCCACCTCGCGTGCAAGAGCGGGGTCGCCGTCGATCTGCACCTCGCGCGCCGCGATCTCTTGCGACAGCCGGGACAGCCCCATCCAGACCGAGGTCACCGACCGCAAGGACCCGGTGACCAGCAGGTCGATCTCGAAGCCGGGGTCATAGTAGCACAGTTCCACCTCGCTCTTCTCGACCACCAGCCACCAGTTCCGATCGGCAGGGATCAGGTCGGGGTACAGAAACTGTATCGTCCGCCGCTTTGGCTGCGGGGGTTCGGGACGGATGCCGCGGCGGATATCCCACATCAGAAGCGAGGGGTCGAGCTTGGACAGGGTGACGTTCTTTTCCACCCAGGCATGACCCCAGAGCATCATTGCATCGATCATCGGCCGCAGGTCCATTCCGGCCGCGGTGAGGTGATATTCGGGGTTGCCGTCGTGGCGACGTACCTCAACCACGCCCGCTTCCTCCAGTTCTTTCAATCGCTTGGACAGAAGCGCGGGTGACATCTTCGGCACGCCGCGGCGCAGGTCGTTGAAGCGGCTGCTGCCGCAGAACAGCTCCCTCAGGACCAGCGGGGTCCAGCGGGTGCAGACAATCTCGGCCGCCATCGAAAGCGGGCAGAACTGGCCGTAGCTGGCGTTGGTCATCTCACCCTCCGAAAACGCACGCGATTCAGACCGTGAACTGGACCGACTCGGCCCTCTGTCCGAGTCTTGGGGACAGTCCCGCACAGGGGCCAACAACATAGGAGCACCAAATGACGCTTGCAGATAGTATCATTGATCACTTTGCCCGCACCACAACGGAAAGCCTGCCGCAGATGGCGGATCGGCTGGCCCAGGATTTCGCCAGCCGGGCCGCGCAGCATGATGCAGACGGGTCCTTCGTGGCCGAGAATTTCGCCCGGCTGAAAGAGGCGGGTCTGGTCGAGGCCGGGGTCCCGGTGGAACTGGGCGGCGGCGGGGCCAGCGTGGCCGAACTGGCCGACGTGCTGCGCCGGCTTGCACATGGCTGCGGGGCAACCGCCCTGGCCTTTGCCATGCACACCCACCAGGTTGCGATCCCGGCCTGGCGCTGGCAGAACCAGCCTCCGGCCAAGCCCGCGGTCGAGCCCCTTCTGCGCCGCATAGCGACCGAGCGGATCACGCTGATGTCCTCGGGCGGGGCGGACTGGGTGGGTGGCGCCGGTCGTGCCGAGAAGATCGAGGGCGGCTACCGCATCCATGCCCGCAAGACCTTCGCCTCGGGCGCGCCCCTGGGGGCGGTACTGATGACCTCGGCGGTGGCGGACGAGGCTGACGGGCCGACCGTGATCCACTTCGGCGCGCCGCTCAACGCGCCGGGCGTGCGGGTCGACGAAGTCTGGGATGCGATGGGGATGCGCGGGACCGGATCGCAGGACGTGGTTTTCGATGGCCTTTTCATCGCCGACGACAAGATCCCGCTGAAGCGCAAGGCCGGGGAGTGGCACCCGCTGTTCCAGATCATCGGAACCCTAGCCATTCCGCTGATCTATGCCGTCTACCTTGGTCTGGCAGAAGCCGCGCGCGACAAGGTCATGGCGCTGGAGGCCGCGCGACCCGAAGCACGCCGCACGCCACGCTTGGCCGGAGAGCTTGAGATCCGACTTCACGCGGCGCGCCTCGCCCACCGCGACATGGTGGCGACGATCGAGACGGGGGCCTCGGCGCAATCGGTGAACCGGGTGATGCAGGGCCGCGCGCTGGTGGTCGAGAGCGCGCTTGCGACGGTGAACCTGGCGATGGAACTGGCGGGCGGCGAGGGATTCCTGCGCAAGACCGGGCTGGAGCGGATCTTCCGTGACATTCAGGGCGCGCGCTATCACCCGATGCGGGCCGACAAGGCGGCGCTCTATGCCGGGACGCTGGCCACGGGCGGCGACGTCTCGCGCATCTTCTGAAACGAAAAGGCCGCGCCAACCCGGCGCGGCCCCTTCCTGTCGGAACTGGGTCCGGTTCTTACATCTCGTCCAGCGCCTCGACGGCTTTCTGAAGTTTCTCTTTCGAGATTTCCTTTTCGGTCACGCTTGCCAGCCCGACGAGGTGGTCAACGACCTTGTCCTCGAAGACCGGGGCGCGCAGCTGCTGCTGCATCTGAGCGTTCTTCTGAACGAATTCGAAGAACTGACGCTCTTGCCCCGGGTACTGGCGGGCAGCGGCCAGCACAGCCTGGGTCATCTCGGCGTCAGTCACGGTAACCTCGGCCTTGCGACCGATTTCCGCCAGGAGAAGCCCAAGGCGCACGCGACGCTCGGCCAGCTTCTTGTGCTCGTCCGTGGTCTCGATATGGCCGTGGTTGTGGCCATGCTCTTCCGGATGCTCTTCGTGCCACAGCTGGTGGGCGATCTGGTTGGCTTCCGCCTCGACCAGGTTCGCGGGCAGGTCGAACTTGACCATGCCGTCCAGCTGGTCGAGGAGCGACCGCTTCAGCACCGCACGCGCGGCACCTTTGTATTCGGCCTCCAGACGCTCGGCGATCTGGGCCTTCAGCGCGGCCAGGTCGTCCGCGCCGAACTTCTTGGCCAGTTCGTCGTCGATCTCGGCCGGTTTCGGTTCCTTCACCGCCTTGACGCTGCAGGCGAAGACCGCGGCCTTGCCGGCCAAATGAGCCGCACCGTAGTTTTCCGGGAAGGACACGTTCACCGACACTTCGTCGCCGACCTTGGCGCCGACAAGCTGGTCCTCAAACCCCGGGATGAAGGACTTGGAGCCAAGCACCAGCGGATAATCCTCGGCCGAGCCGCCTTCGAACAGCTCACCGTCGACTGAGCCCTTGAAGTCGATGACGATCTGGTCGCCGTCCTTGGCCTTAGCGCCCTTCTTGCGGTCGTCGAAGTTCTGGGCCGACTTCGCCAGGTTTTCAAGCGCCTCGTCGATGGCCTTGTCGTCGGCCTTCACCACCAGCTTTTCCAGCTTCAGCTTCGAGGCATCGACCTCCGGGATCGGGGGCAGCGCGTCATAGGTCATCTCGACCACGACATCCTGCCCTTCTTTCCAGGTCTCGCCGCCGACCATCTTCACTTCGGGCTGCAGCGCCGGGCGATCGCCGGTCTTGTCGAAATGGTCGCGCATGGCGCCGTCGATGGCTTCCTGCATCGCATCGCCCAGGATGCGCTGACCGAATTGCTTCTTCAGGATCGCCAGCGGCACCTTCCCTTTGCGGAAGCCCTTGATCTCGACCTCGGGCTGCGCTTCCAGAAGCTTCTCCTGGACCTTCGCGTCCAGTTCGGCCGCCGTCACCGTGATGGTGTAGCCGCGCTTGAGGCCTTCGTTCAGGGTCTCGGTGACCTGCATGGGGGGACGTCCTTCCTAAGCTGTCTCGGGCGCTTGCGCGCAATACTCCACAGGCACAAGGCAGGACCTTGCGCGCGTTGGGCGGCCTTCTAGCAAAGCCTTCCGTCCGATGTAAGGGGGAATCGCCAGCCTGTCATGGGAGAGGCTGGTGCGGGTGAAGGGACTTGAACCCCCATGCCTTGCGGCGCCGGAACCTAAATCCGGTGCGTCTGCCAGTTCCGCCACACCCGCGCGCCCGGCAGGGGCCTTCTAGCAAACCCGCAGCCGGGGCGCGAGGGGCAAATGTGCCGCCCCATTTGCGCCACATGCCGCCGAAGTCAGGCCACATCTGCCCCGAAATGACCGAACTGGCATCGAATGCCGACCACAAACGCGCGCGAAAACGGTCGACAAGCAGAAGAAGGATTGCGGGAATGGATTCCGAGGCTCCGTTTTCCAGATCGGCCGGGGGCACAGGGATCGACCCCCAGCCCGGGATTCTGGCCGGCACCATGGTGCGGACGCTCGATGGTGTCCTGCCGGTGGAATACCTCACCCCCGGCGACCGGATCGTCACCCGCAACGGCGCGCGCAGGCTGACCTCACTCTCGGTTCAGGCGCGCAAGATGGTGGACCTGGTGCGCATCCGCGCCTCGACCCTGGGCCACGACCGGCCCGAACAGGACCTGCTGGTGTCGCCGGGCCAGGCGATCCTGATCCGCGACTGGCGCGCGAAGGCCATCTTCGGCACCCCCGCCGCCGCCATTCCCGCCGCCCGCCTTGCGGATGGCGAGTTCGTCTGCCTGGAAACACATCGCCAGGTCCGGCTTTTCACCCTGCGGTTCGACGAGGACGAGGTCATCTATGCCGAGGGGCTGGAGCTTGCCTGCCCCGCCTTCCTGCCCGAACTCGCCTGACGCTGCGTCGCACTAGGCGTTCGGCCGGGATCGGCTAAGCTCGCGCCATGACCCGCGCATCCGACCTGTTCATCGCCATGAAGGCCGGCAACGATGCCCGCCGCCTGTCCTTCGGCCTGTCCGAACGCCGCGCCGCGCTGGACTGCCTGGCCGACGCGGTGCGGCGCAACGAATCCGCGCTGGTCCAAGCCCTGCACTCCGACCTTGGCCGGCCCGAGGCCGAAACCATCCTCACCGAATACCTGCCCGTCCTGCAGGAGATCGCCCATACCCGCCGCCACCTGCGCCGCTGGATGCGTCCCCGCCGCGCCTGGCCCAGCCTTGCGACCTTCGGCGCCTCCGCCCGGATCGAGCCGCAGCCCCGCGGCACCTGCCTGATCATCGCGCCCTGGAACTTCCCGTTCCAGCTTGCCCTCGGGCCGCTCGTCTCGGCCCTGGCCGCGGGCAACGCCGCGATCGTGAAATCCTCCGAGATGGCGCCCGCCACCAGCGCCCTTATCGCGCGCATCCTGTCCGACACCTTCCCGCCCGATCTCGTCGCCGTGGTCGAGGGCGACAAGACCGTGGCCGAGGAACTGCTCGCCCTGCCCTTCGACCACATCTTCTTCACCGGCTCGCCCGCCGTGGGCCGCATCGTGATGGCAGCCGCCGCGAAGACCCTCGCCTCGGTCACGCTGGAGCTTGGCGGCAAGTCCCCCGTGATCGTCGGCCCGGGCGCCGACCTGAAGCAGGCCGCCGACTGGATCACCTTCGGCAAGTTCCTGAACGCGGGCCAGACCTGCATCGCGCCCGACCACCTGTTTGTCCACGCCTCGATCCGCGACGCCTTCCTGACCACCCTGCGCGCCCGGATCGAACGCGCCTATGGCACGGGAGAGGCCAGCCGGCACCTCGCGCGGATCGTCACCCCCGCCCATGCCCAGCGCCTTGCGGACCTGATCGCCGACGCCGTGGCCAAGGGGGCAACGCCACTTCTGCCCGGCGCCCCGCAGGGCCAGAGCCTGCCACCGCAACTGGTCGCGGACACCACGGCGGACATGCGGCTCCGCCAGGAAGAGATCTTCGGCCCGATCCTGCCGATCCTGACCTATACCGACCTCGACCCGGTGCTGGCGCAGATCAACGCGGGCGACAAGCCGCTGGCCCTTTACATCTTCGACCGCGACGCGGCACGCATCGATCATATCACCCGCGCCACCACCTCGGGCGGCGTGGGGGTAAACCTGACACTTCTCCAGTTCACGCACCCGAACCTTCCGTTCGGAGGCGTCAACACCTCGGGGATCGGCGCGGCACATGGTGTCCACGGGTTCCGCGCCTTCAGCCACGACCGCGCCATCCTGCGCAATCGCTTCCTGCTGATTCCGCTGCTCTTCCCGCCCTACGGTCCCCGCGTCATGCGGCTGATCGGCCTGCTCAAGCGGGTCCTCGGATGACCTACCATTACATCATCGTCGGTGCGGGCTCGGCCGGCTGCGTTCTCGCAAACCGCCTGTCGGCCGATCCCGCCACGCGCGTCTGCCTGGTCGAGGCCGGCCCGCCCGACCGCAACCCGATGATCCACATGCCCTTCGGTCTGGCCGCACTGGCCCACATGCGCTGGCTGAACTGGGGCTATGAGACCGACCCAGAACCGAACCTGAACCACCGCCGCCTTTACTGGCCGCGCGGCCGCGTGCTGGGCGGGTCGTCGTCGATCAACGCGATGATCTACATGCGCGGCCATCCGCAGGACTACCGCGACTGGGCCGCCGCCGCCGGGCCGGACTGGGACTGGCCGCAGGTCCGCCGGGTCTTCAAGGATCTCGAGGACAACCAATCCCTTCACGACGACCACCACGGTCGTGGCGGTCCCTTGTCCGTCAGCGATCTGGATCAGCCAAACCCCCTGAGCCGCGCCTTCCTCCGCGCGGGCGCCGAATGCCAGCTGCCCCAGACCGCCGATTTCAACGGCGCCACGCAAGAGGGGCTCGGGCTTTACCAGGTCACGCAGCGCCACGGGCGGCGCTTCTCGTCGGCGCGGGCCTTCCTTGCCCCGGCGCTGGATCGGCCGAACCTGACGCTCCTGTCCGGCGCGCAGGTGCATCGCGTCACCTTCCAGGGCCGCCGCGCCACGGGAGTCCAGCTGCGCGACCAAGCGCTGACCCTGGCCGAGGGCGGAGAAGTCATCCTTTCCGGCGGCGCGATCAACTCGCCGCAGCTTCTGATGCTGTCGGGAATCGGTCCGGGCGCCCATCTGCGCGACATGGGCCTTCCCGTGCTGCACAACGCGCCCGAGGTCGGAGCCAACCTCGCCGACCATCTGGATGTCACGGTGCAGGCCGCGCTGAACGACCGCACCGCCATCGGCATCGCGCCCTCGTTCCTGCCCCGCGCCCTGCGCGCGACCTGGCAGTATCTTCGCCGCGGAAAGGGAGAGTTCACCTCGAACGTGGCCGAGGCCGGGGGTTTCGTCCGCTCGGACCCAGGCCGCGACCGGCCGAATCTCCAGTTCCATTTCATCCCGGCCTATCTTCATAACCACGGCCGCCAACCGTCGCTGGGCTACGGGCTGACGCTGCACGTCTGCGACCTGCTGCCGAAAAGCCGGGGCCGCATCAGCCTTGCCTCGCCCGACCCCATGGCCGCCGCCCGGATCCAGGCCAACTACCTGTCGCACCCCGACGACTTGCCGGTCCTGCTGAACGGGTTCAAGCTTGCCCGGCGGCTGATCCAGGCCCCCGCGCTGGCCCGGCATGTCCGCCGCGAAACCCTGCCCGGCCCGCAGGTCCTCACCGACGCGCAGCTGGAAGCCGACATCCGCGCCCGGGCCGAGACGATCTACCACCCGGTCGGCACCTGCCGCATGGGTCGAGACCCGGCCTCGGTCACCGACCCACAGGGCCGGGTCCGGGGGGTCGAGGCGCTGCGCGTCGTCGACGCCTCGCTGATGCCGCAGATCATCGCGGGCAACACCAACGCCCCCACCATGATGATCGCCGAAACCATCGCGCGACAGATGCTGCGCGGCGGCTGACTGTCATACAGCTTTTACATTCCTGCAATCTAAGCGTCACGCGCCGGGACTAGAGCGCTGTCATGCCGCCCCCGACGGGCCGCACGATATCAGGAGTGCACCAATGAAAACTCTCTCGCTCACCGCGTCGATCCTGGCCTTCGCGGCCGCGATGCCGGCCGCCGCCCGCGACCAGATCCAGGTCACCGGGTCCTCGACCGTGCTGCCCTACGCCACCATCGTCGCCGAAGCCTTCGGCGAAAACTTCGACTTCCCCTCGCCGGTCGTCGAAGGCGGCGGCTCGGGCGCGGGCCGCAAGAAGCTGTGCGAAGGCGTGGGCGAGAACACCGTCGACATCGCCAACTCCTCCAGCCGCATCTCGCAGTCGGACATCGACCTGTGCAAGGCGAACGGCGTGGACGAGATCATGGAAGTCCGCATCGGCTATGACGGGATCGTCTTTGCCTCGGACGTGAACGGCGCCGATTTCGCGCTGACCCCGGCCGACGTCTACAACGCGCTCGCCGCCAAGGTCGTCAAGGACGGCGCTCTGGTCGACAACGCCTCGGCCCAGTGGGCGGAAGTGAACCCTGCCCTTCCGGCCCAGGACATCCTGGCCTTCATCCCCGGCACCAAGCACGGCACGCGCGAAGTCTTCGACGTGAAGGTCATCGAAGCCGGCTGCAAGGACACCGGGGCGCTTGACCTGTTCCTGGCGACCGCCGAAGGCGCGGACGACAAGGAAAAGGGCGACAACGCCAAGAAGGCCTGCCACGAATTGCGCACCGACGGCAAGTCGGTCGACATCGACGGCGACTACACCGAGACGCTGGCCCGCCTCGATGCCGACAAGAATGCGATCGGCGTGTTCGGCCTGTCCTTCTACGAAAACAACACCGACAAGCTGAAAGTGGCGACAATGTCGGGCGTGGTGCCGTCGACCGAGACCATCGCTAAGGGCGAATACCCGGTGTCGCGTCCGCTCTACTTCTACGTCAAGAAGGCCCACATCGGCGTGATCCCCGGGCTGAAGGAATACATCGAGTTCTTCGTGTCCGACGACATGGCCGGCCCGGAAGGCCCGCTGGCGGAATATGGCCTGGTCTCTGACCCGGAACTGGCCGCGACCCAGGCCGCCGTGGCCGCGGAAACCCCGATGGGTCCGCTGGAATAAGACAACAGGGCGGGGCCTTCGGGTCCCGCCCACTCCTTTCGCACCGGAAGCCCGCATGTCCGCCCTGATGCTCCTTGCCGCCGTCCTCGTCCTGGCCGTCGCCGCCTTCTTCCTGGCCCGGCAGCGCGCACTGGTCTCGGTTCAGGGCAACCCCCGGCTCCTGCACTCGCTGCCCGGCTACTACGGCTGGTTCGGCGTCACGGCCGTGCTTGTCCCCTCTCTCGCTGCGCTTGTGCTGTGGCTGATCGCCCAGCCCCTCGTCCTCGAGGCCCGCATCTCGTCCGCGCTTCCGGCCACGTTGACCGCCGACTCGGCCCAGGCCGAACTGACGCTCGCCGACGTCCGCCGCGTCGCCGACGGTCTCGAGATCGCCGTTGCGCAGGGCGTCCTGACCGAAACAGAGCTCACGACAATCGATTCGGGCACCCTGCGCGCCACCCTTGGCTCGGTGGGCGTGGCGCTTGCCGAGGATGTCTCCCCCGAGGTCCTTGCCGCCGCCCGCGACTATCGCAGCCAGTCGCAGTGGGGCGCGGCCGGCCGCGCCGCCCTGGTCCTTGCGGTAGCCGTCCTTGGTGTGTTCTGGGGCGTCCGCCAGGCGCGGCCGGACTTCCGCGCCCGCACTCAGGTCGAACGCGTGATTCTTGCCCTGCTGATCACGGCATCGTCGATCGCGGTCCTGACCACGGTGGGCATCGTCTGGTCGATGGTGTCGGAAACCTTCGACTTCTTTGCCAAATACCCCGCCCGCGACTTCTTCTTCAGCCTGACCTGGTCGCCGAACTTCCGCGGCGGGTCTGACCTGGGCATCCTCCCGCTGATCTGGGGCACGCTTTACATCACGCTCGTCTCGATGCTTGTCGCGGTCCCGATAGGCCTCTTTGCAGCGATCTACCTGGCGGAATATGCCTCGAAGCGCTTGCGCAACTGGGTCAAGCCGCTGATCGAGATGATCGCCGGTATCCCCACCGTCGTCTTCGGCATCTTCGCCCTGGTCACCGTGGGCCCCGCCCTGCGCGACTGGTTTGCCGAACCGCTTGGCCTTGGCAACTCCGGCTCTTCGGTGATGACGGCCGGGATCGTGATCGGCATCCTGAACATCCCCTTCATCTCCTCGCTGTCGGACGACATCATCAACGCAGTGCCTCAGTCCTTGCGCGATGGCAGCCTCGGGCTTGGCGCGACGAAGTCCGAGACAGTGAAACAGGTCGTCCTGCCCGCCGCCCTGCCCGGCATCGTCGGCGCGATCCTGATGGCCGCCAGCCGCGCCATTGGAGAGACGATGATCGTCGTGATGGGCGCGGGAGCGGCCGCCAAGCTGTCGCTGAACCCGTTCGAGGCGATGACCACGATGACCGTCAAGATCGTGGGCCAGCTGACCGGCGACACCGACTTTGCCGCTCCGGAAACGCTGGTCGCCTTCGCGCTTGGCATGACGCTGTTCGTCATCACCCTGGGCCTCAACATCTTCGCCCTCTGGGTCGTGCGGAAATACCGGGAGCAGTACGAATGACCGACATCTCCACCTCTGGCCTGTCGCGTCCGAAGCAGTCGATCCTGACCGCCAGCGACCGCATGAAGCGCCGCAACGCGGCCGAGGCGCGGTTCAAGGCCTACGGGCTGGTCGCCATCGCCATTTCGCTGGTGATGCTGGCCGTGATGCTGTTCACCATCCTGCGCGACGGGGTATCTTCTTTCCACCAGGCCACGCTGACCTTCCCGATCGAGCTCTCGGCCGATGTGCTGGACCCCAAGGGCAATCGCAACCGCGAGGAAATGGCCAAGGTCACCACCGTCGGCTACCAGAAGGTGCTGTCGCGCGCGCTGCTGACCCATCTGAAGGCCCAGGGCATTTCGCAAGAGGGCGTCACCGACAAGCAGATCGGCGAGCTGATCTCGAAGGACGCGGCCGGGCAGCTTCGCGCCAAAGTCCTGGCCAGCCCGGGCATGGTCGGCACAACCATCAACACCGCGATTCTGGCAGCGGGCCGAGTCGACGGCTTCCTCAAGGGCCGCGTAACCTATGAGACGGCCGAACGCGACAACCAGATTTCGCCCGACCAGCTCCGCCTTGTCGAAAAGCTGCAAGCGGAAGGGATCGTCGGCTCCTCCTTCAACTGGACCTTCTTCACCAACCCCGACGCCTCCGACCAGCGGCCGGAGGCCGCAGGCCTGGGTGTCGCCCTCCTCGGCTCGGCCTACATGATGCTGATGGTGCTGGTAATGTGCGTCCCCGTCGGGGTCGCCGCCTCGATCTACCTCGAGGAATTCGCGCCCAAGAACCGTTGGACCGATGCCATCGAGGTCAACATCTCCAACCTCGCCGCCGTGCCATCTATCGTCTTCGGCATCCTGGGCCTGGCCGTCTTCATCAACTTCGCCGGAATGCCCCAGTCCTCGTCAGTCGTTGGCGCGCTGGTGATCAGCCTGATGACGCTGCCCACGATCATCATTGCCACCCGTTCCGCGATCCGGGCCGTGCCGCCGTCCATCCGCGATGCGGCCCTGGGGGTGGGCGCGTCCAGGATGCAGACTGTTGTCCATCACGTCCTGCCGCTGGCGATGCCCGGCATTCTGACCGGCACGATTCTGGGCCTTGCGACCGCGCTTGGCGAAACCGCGCCACTTCTGCTGATCGGCATGGTCGCCTTCGTCGACAACTATCCCGCCGCCCCGCCGGAAGGCTTCCTCGACCCGGCGACCGCGCTTCCCGTCCAGGTCTACTCCTGGGCCAGCCGCGCCGACCCCGCCTTCATCGAACGCTCAAATGGCGCGATCATCGTGCTGCTGGTGTTCCTCGTCGTGATGAACGTCGCCGCAATTCTCCTCCGCCGCCGGTTCGAGCGCCGCTGGTAGAGCGTCAGAGCAAGGGCAGCATCAGCGCGAACAACTCCGCCTGTGAGGATATCCCGCAGCGTGCATAAAGCTGCTTGCGGAAGACCTTCACCGTCTGTGGCGACAGGCCCAGGTTCAGCCCGATCGACAGCGTCGAGTGGCCCTTCAGGATCAGCAGCGCCACCTGCGCCTGCCGGGGTGACAGCGCGATCCCCAACCGCGCCTCCGCCGCCGCCGCCAGTTTCGCAGGCGTATCCTCAACCGGCTGAACGGACAACTTCGGCACGGGCCAATGCGCCCGTGCAAGCTCTGCAACGACCGGAGCAATCCGCCGACAGGCCGCGATCTCGGACGCCGAGAACACCCTCCCAGACTGCCCGTCCCGCCCCAGAAACAGGTTCAGCGACAGCCCCGCGCCCAGCCAGACCGTGAAGTCCAGCTCGTCGATGATCGTCGTCTGACCGAAGTATTCCACATAGAACCGGCTCCGCTGGAACGCGTCCGGCGCGATGTCCCGCAGCCGGTAAAGCCCCTCCTCCGCCCGGCTCAGGTGCAGGCCGTAGAAGGGGCTCAGCCGGAAGGCCCCCGCCATGTAGGTGCTCTGCAACTTCCCGAAGACCCTGTCGTCCCCCGCCCGCCGAAACAGCTCCAACGCCGGTCCGCCATCGCTGTAGGCCAGAACGAGCATGTTGTCCGGCCTGACCAGCGCCTCCAGCATCTGCCACAGCGCCACCTCGAACCCCGGCCGCCCAAGGGTCGCAATCACCTTGGCCAGTTCCGGCTCGAAACGCGGCTCGCCCATCCATACCTCGCTGGGGGTATATACCCCCCGATGCGAGATAACCTACCACTACACGGAATTCCAAGGGGTATGGCCCACGCAGCGGTCCCCGATCACCATGACCGGGCAAGGACAGGAGGGACCCGATGCGTTTGGCACTTTGGCAGGGCACATCCCCCGCCTCTGACATCGAGGCCGCCTGTACCGAGGCCGAAGCCGCCCTCACCGCCGCCGCCGCACTTAAGGCCGACGTCCTCGTCCTGCCCGAGGTCTGGCTTCCCGGCTACAACCAGCCCGACATCCCTGCCCAGGCGCTGCCCGCCGACAGCCCGCCCCTTCGCCGCCTCGCCGAAGCCGCGAAACGCCGCGCCACCGCCCTTGTCCTGGGTTACGCCGAGCGTGACGACAACCGCCTCTACAACTCCGCCGCCTGCTTCGGCTCCGACGGCGCGCTTCTGTGCAACTACCGCAAGGTCCAACTCTACGGCCCCCGCGAGTCCGCCCTCTACACCCCCGGAGACACGCTCCCAACCTTCCGCCTTGGCACCGAAACCGCCGCAATCCTGATATGTTACGACATTGAGTTCGCACCCCACGTGAAGTCCCTCACCGACCGTGGCGCAACGCTCATCCTCGTCCCCACCGCCAACATGGCCCCCTTCACCCACGTCCCCCGCGCCACCGTCCCCGCGATGGCCGCCTGCCACGGCGTGACCATCGCCTACGCCAACTACTGCGGGACCGAGGGCGACCTTACCTACGTCGGCCTTTCCACGATCGCCGGCCCCCACGGCGAAGTCCTGGCGCAAGCAGGAGAGACCCCCACCCTTCTGGTCACCGACCTGCCGCCGCGCGACCCCGCCCGCCTCTCCACCCAATCCGCCGACTTCCGGACCCTCTAGATGCGCGATCCCCGCCACGACATCCTCTTCACGCCGCTCCAGATCGGCCCGAAGACGGCCAAGAACCGCTTCTACCAGGTCCCGCACTGCAACGGCGGCGGCTACCGCGATCCCTCGGCCGTGGTCGAGATGCGCCGGACCAAAGCCGAGGGCGGCTGGGGCGTCATCTTCACCGAGCAGACGGAAATCCACCCGACCAGCGAAATAACCCCCTTCATCGAACAGCACCTCTGGGACGACCGTGACATTCCGGCGCTCGCCCGTACGGCCGAGGCGATGAAATCCCAAGGCGCGCTTGCCGGCATCCAGCTTGCCTACTCCGGCATCAACGGCCCGAACCTCTACAGCCGCGAGGTGCCCCTCGCCGTCACCGGCGGCCCGATCCTGACCTTCACCTCCGACCCCGTCCAGGCCCGCACCATGGACAAGGAAGATATCCGCGACCTCCGCCGCTGGTTCCGCAACGCCTTCCGCCGCAGCCAGCAGGCGGGCTTTGACCTCATCTGCCTCTACGGCGCGCACGGCTTCGGCATCCTGCAACACTTCCTCTCCCGCGCCACCAACCACCGCACCGACGAATACGGCGGCGACCTCACAAACCGCGCGAGGTTCCTGCGCGAGATCGTTGAAGATGCACGGGAAACCACCAAGGGCGAACTGGCCATCACCCTGCGGATGAGCCTCCACGAGGCCGGCGCCTACGGCTTCTCCAACGCCGAGCTTCGCGACTTCATCGCCATGCATTCCGAGCTTCCCGACCTCTGGGACCTCGCCAACGGCACCTGGGAGGCCTGCTCGGGCACCTCCCGTTTCAAGGACGAAGGCGCGCAGGAAGACCTTGTCCGCGGCATCAAGGAGCTGACCCCCAAACCCGTCGTCGGCGTCGGCCGCTTCACCTCCCCCGACGCGATGGTCCGGCAGATCAAGGCGGGCATCCTCGACTTCATCGGCGCCGCAAGGCCAAGCATCGCCGACCCCTTCCTGCCGAAGAAGGTCGAAGAAGGCCGCTACGAGGACATCCGCGAATGCATCGGCTGCAACATCTGCGTCAGCGGGGATATGACCCAAGGCATCAGCCGCTGCACCCAGAACACCGCCTTCATGGAGGAATGGCGCAAGGGCTGGCACCCCGACCGCGCCCGCCCCAAGGGCGCCTCCGAAACCGTCCTGATCGTCGGCGCAGGCCCGACCGGGCTTGAGGCCGCCCTCCAGGCCGCCAGACGCGGCTACAAGGTCACCTTGGCCGAGGCCACCACCACCCTCGGCGGCCGCGTCACGCAGGAACGCCAACTCCCCGGCCTCTCCGCCTGGGGCCGCGTCGCCGACTACCGCACCGGGCAACTCGCCCCCCTGCCCAACGTCGAGATCTACCGCGACAGCCCCCTCACCCCCGGCGACATCCTGGCGATGCAAGCCGACCACGTCGCCATCGCCACCGGGGCCACCTGGCGCCGCGACGCCGTGGCCCGGCTGCACCTCCACCCGATCCCGACCGACCCGGCGATGCCGCTCTACACGCCCGACGACCTCATGTCGGGCCGCGCCCCCGAAGGCCAGACCGTCGCGCTCTACGACGACGACCACTTCTACATGGGCTCCGTCCTCGCCGAACTCCTGGTCCAGAAGGGCAACCGCGTCCACTTCGTCACCCCCGCCGTGAAGGTCGCCGAATGGACCGACAACACGCTGGAGCAAGGCGCGATCATGCGCCGCCTCCTTGACCTCGGCGTGGACATCCACCTCAGCAAGGCCCCGGAAGCCATTGGCGCGAAAGAGATAACCCTCGCCTGCACCTGGACTGGCCGTGAGACCCTGCTCCCCTGCGACGCGGTGCTCCACGTCACCTCACGCACCCCGAACGACCAGCTCTATCACCAGACCAAAGCCCTCGACTGGCAGGCCGCCGGCATCAGGACCCTCAAACTCATCGGCGACGCCGCCGCCCCCGGCCCTATCGCCTGGGCCACCTACGCCGGTCGCAACTGGGCCGAATCCCTCGACCAACCCGACCAGGGCGATGCCCTCACCTTCCGCCGCGAGATCGCCGCGCTCGACCCCGGCGAAAGCCTCCTGCCATGACCCGCACCCGGCATTTTCTGTCCCCAAATATCCCCGCCGGAGGCCCTCCGAGGTCCTGCGTGTCCTTCACACGCAGGGCCGAGACAAAAGGCTCGCGCGGAACGCGCTCAATTTGACAACCGCCCGTCACAAGGACCCCGGACAATGACCCACTTCCGCCACCGCAAGTTCAACACCCGCGACACCTACCCCGAACAGAAGCTCGATAATGACCTCTGCCAGGCGGTCGTCGCCAAGGGCCGGATCGTCTTTCTCCGCGGCCAGTGCCCGCAGGACCTCGACACCGCCAAGGACATCGGCAGCCATGACCCGGTCGAGCAGACCCACAAGGTCATGCAGAACATCCGGCAACTGCTGGAGGAAGTCGGCGGGAAGATGGAGCATCTCTGCAAGGTCGTCGTCTACCTGACCGACGTCCGCCACCGCGAGGCGGTCTACCGGACGATGGGCGAATACATCAAGGGCGTGCATCCGGTCTCGACCGGGGTGGTCGTCACCGCGCTGGCCCGGCCGTCCTGGCTGGTCGAGATCGACGGGACCGCGGTCATCCCGGACGACGCCGAATGACCTTCTCCATCGTTGCCCGCTGCGCGAGGACGGGGCAGTTCGGTATGGCCATCTCCTCCTCCTCCCCCGCCGTTGCCGCCCGCTGCGCCCATGTCCGGGCGGGGGTGGGCGCGGTGGCCAGCCAGAACATCACCGATCCGGCCATCGGCCCGCTGGTGCTAGACCGGCTGGAGGCGGGTTTGTCAGCCACGGAGGCGCTGCAGGCCGTGACCACGGGCCGCGCTCACATCGATTACCGGCAGCTTCTGGTCGTCGACCGCGCAGGGCGGGCGGCCATCCATTCAGGGCGGCAGGTCCTGGGCGTCTGGGGAGAGGCGCGGGCTACGGACTGCGCAGCAGGGGGGAACCTGCTGGCCGGGGAGCTGGTGCCGATGGCGATGGTCGAGGCTTTCAGCGGGTCAAAGGGGCATCTGGGGGACCGACTGATGCTGGCCCTGGAGGCCGGACTGAAGGCCGGGGGGGAGGCCGGGCCGGTTCACTCGGCGGGGCTGAAGGTCGCCGACCGGCTGTCCTGGCCCCTGGTTGACCTGCGGATCGACTGGGCGGAGGACCCGATCGGGATGCTGCGGGCCGCATGGGACGTCTATGCGCCGCAGATGGGGGCCTATGTCCAGCGCGCCGAGGATCCCACCCAGGCGCCGTCCTACGGGGTCCCGGGGGATGAGTGACACCAGCCTGTCCACGGTGGACAAATCCACAAATCGCAATGCAATCAATGACTTGATTTTTTCCGTTAAGAGAAAATCAACTTCTGGAAAAGGGTCTTAGCGATGACCGATAGCATACACACCCTTGTCATCGGCGGCGGCCAGGCCGGGGTTGCCACCTCGGCCCATCTCCAGAAACTGGGCGTCCCGCACCTTGTCCTGGAACGCGACCGCATCGCCGAACGCTGGCGCAGCTGGCGCTGGGACAGTCTGGTCGCCAACGGTCCCGCCTGGCACGACCGCTTCCCCGACGCCGAGTTCGAGGGCCTCGACCCCGATGCCTTCGCGGGCAAGGAGGCCGTCGCCGACTATTTTGCCCGCTTCGCCAGCGACCGGAACCTGCCCATCCGCGAAGGTGTCGAGGTCACGCGGCTGGAACGCCAGGGCGACCGTTTCCGAGCCACCACCTCTGATGGGACCATCAAGGCACAGAGCGTCGTCGTCGCCACCGGACCTTTCCAGAAGCCGGTGATCCCCACGGTGATTACCGATCCCGGGATCACCCAGATCCATTCCAACGGCTACCGCAATCCCGGCGCCCTTCCGCAAGGCGCGGTGTTGGTCGTGGGGGCCGGATCGTCCGGCGCGCAGATCGCCGAGGAACTGGTGCGGTCGGGTCGCCGCGTGTATCTCTCGCTCGGCCCGCACGACAGGCCGCCGCGCCGCTACCGGGGGAAGGACTTCGTCTGGTGGCTGGGCAAGCTTGGCAAGTGGGACATGAAGGCCCCTACGCCGGGGACCGAACACGTCACCATCGCCGTCAGCGGGGCCTATGGCGGCCACACGATGGACTTTCGCCGGCTTGCGGGCCTGGGCGTCACGCTTCTGGGCCGCGCCGGAGACTACAGGGACGGCGTCCTGCAGTTCGCCGACGACCTTGCCACCAACATCGCCAACGGGGATCGGAACTACCTGTCAGTCCTGGACGAGGCCGATGCCTATGCCGCCGCGCAGGGCCTTGACCTGCCGGAAGAGCCGGAGGCGCGTGCCCTGCTTCCGCTGCCGGATTGCGTGACCAGCCCGACGCTTGCGCTGGACCTGAAGGCCGCCGGGATCTCGACCGTGATCTGGGCCACCGGGTTCCGGCTGGACTTCGGCTGGATCGACCTGGACATCTTCCGCGAGGACGGCCGCCCGCGCCACCAGGACGGCGTGACCGAGGTGCCCGGGCTTTACTTCGTGGGCCTGCCCTGGTTGTCTTGCCGGGGATCGGCCTTCATCTGGGGCGCCTGGAAGGATGCCGAGCGGCTGGCCGGGGTGATCGCCGCGCGCCAAGGGCGCACGCAGGCCCATTCTTAGCGACGCAGTCCATGCCTGTCGTGCCTTTGGCCGGGCTGACCGGTGGCCGGCGGGCTGTCCGGGCCACGACGGCGGGCTGCATCGGGCTGGTTCTCTGCTGCTTTGCCCCTGCGGCTCTGGGCCAACCGACCTTCTGACGCTTCCCCTTCCGCGCAGGGTTCGCTAGAACCCGCGCGGACAAGGGGAAACGCGCATGCCGATGGAAAAGACCTTCAACGCCGCCGAGGCCGAAGCCCGCATCTCGAAGACCTGGCTTGACGCCAAGGCGTTCCGCGCCGGGGCCAATGCCAAGCCGGGTCGGCCCGCGTTTTCGGTGATGATCCCCCCGCCGAACGTCACCGGGTCCCTGCACATGGGGCACGCGTTCAACAACACGCTGCAGGACATCCTGACGCGCTGGCACCGGATGCAGGGCGACGACACGCTCTGGCAGCCCGGGACGGACCACGCCGGGATCGCAACCCAGATGGTGACGGAACGCGAGATGGCGCTGCATCAGGAGCCAGATCGCCGCACCATGGGGCGCGAGAAGTTCCTGGGCCGCGTCTGGCAGCAGAAACAGAAGTCGCGGGGCACCATCATCGGCCAGTTGCAGCGGCTGGGGGCGTCGTGTGACTGGGACCGCGAGGCCTTTACCATGTCGGGCGCGCCGGGCGCACCTGAAGGAGAGGAAGGCAACTTCCACGACGCGGTGATCAAGGTCTTCGTCGACATGTACCGGAAGGGCCTGATCTACCGCGGCAAGCGGCTGGTGAACTGGGACCCGCATTTCGAGACCGCGATCTCGGACCTGGAGGTCGAGAATACTGAGGTGCCAGGGCATATGTGGCACTTCAAATACCCGCTCGCGGGCGGGGAGACCTACGAGTACGTGGAGAAGGACGCCGACGGCAACGTGACCTTCCGCGAGGTGCGCGACTATATCAGCATCGCCACCACCCGGCCCGAGACGATGCTGGGCGACGGGGCCGTCGCAGTTCATCCATCGGATGAACGGTATGCGCCAATCGTCGGGAAGCTTTGCGAAATCCCGGTGGGGCCGAAGGAACACCGCCGCCTGATCCCGATCATCACCGACGAATACCCCGACCCCATCTTCGGCTCCGGTGCCGTGAAGATCACTGGCGCGCATGACTTCAACGACTACGGCGTCGCCAAACGCGCGGGCATCCCCTGCTACCGCCTGATGGACACCCGCGCCCAGATGCGCGCGGACGGCGCACCCTATGCCGAGGCCGCCGCCGTGGCCCAACGCATGTCCCGCGCCTGGCTGGTCGCCAAGGGCTACGCCACCCCCGGCATCGCCGAGCAGCCCTTCACCCTGTCGGAATCCGAGATCGACGCGCTGAACCTCGTCCCCGACGAGCTGCGCGGGCTGGACCGGTATGAGGCCCGCAAGCGCGTGGTCGAGGCGATCACGGCCGAGGGGCTGGCGGTCACGGTTCTCAAGAAATCCGTCGACAAGGAAACCGGGGCCGAGCACCTGGAACGGGTGCCGTATGTCGAAGCAAAGCCGATCATGCAGCCCTTCGGCGACCGCTCGAAAGTGGTGATCGAGCCGATGTTGACCGACCAGTGGTTCGTCGATACCGCCAAGATCGTCGAACCCGCGCTGGATGCGGTGCGGACCGGCCGTACGAAGATCATCCCGCCCTCGGGCGAGAAGACCTATTACCACTGGCTGGAAAACATCGAGCCCTGGTGCATCAGCCGCCAGCTTTGGTGGGGGCATCAGATTCCGGTTTGGACGGCGATGGTGCCAAGCCTCAAGGGAGAAGTAGGGACATGGAGCGCCCGCGTCGGAGCAGATGTTCCGCTTGAACGCGCAATGCAGTTTCTGCGTGACAACTCCCCTGATGAGAAGGCCCTGGGTGGGGAACTCACCAGTGCCGGTCTGCTCACTATGCAGTTTTGTGCCGCTTCAGCGGAAGAAGCGAAGAAGCAAATCGCGAAAGTGTGGATGGATCGTACGGGCTCCCTTCCACCCTACAAGCTTGTCGAAGTGGATGAAGAGCCAAGTGAGTGGCCCCAGTTCATGTACGACACCGTCAACAAGGGTTACGACATTCCCCTATGGCGCGACCCCGACGTCCTCGACACCTGGTTCTCCTCCGGCCTCTGGCCGATCGGCACGCTCGGCTGGCCGAACTGGACCGCAGACGAACAGAAATACTTCCCCACCTCGGTCCTCGTGACCGGGCAGGATATCCTGTTCTTCTGGGTCGCCCGGATGATGATGATGCAGCTTGCCGTGGTGAACGACATTCCGTTCCACACCGTCTACCTGCACGGCCTCGTCCGCGACGCCAAGGGCAAGAAGATGTCGAAATCGCTCGGCAACGTCATTGACCCGTTGGAGATCATC
>JAIXZY010000013.1 GCA_027489355.1 Paracoccaceae bacterium
GACCGGGTGCGGGTTTCAGCACCTGAAACCCGCGCCGAAATTGAAGCGGTCAACGCGCCTTGTTGGCTTGCGACAGGACCGACCCGGCCAAAGCTCTGGTGCGCGCGCCGTATTTGGAGCTCGAAAGGACCTGTGACGCCCGGTCTTCCATGCGCGCGCCGGTTTGCCTGCCCGGCTTTGCCTGCGACAGTGCCGACCCGGCGAGGCTTTTCGCCGTGGCTGAGGCCTTCGGGTTCAAGAGCGTCTTGGCCGCCCGCGATGCCATCTTGTCTGAGGTCTGCTTAGTATTACGTGCCATGTGAGACTCCGTAGATTGCCCTGACACAAAATCTAGCATGGGTTCTCTTTTCGTTCAAAAGAAATCCGCAATACCTAGATGCGCGCTCGCTGGGCTACCGCATACCGACAAGCAAGGCCGCGAACCCCACCACCCACGTCAAGACGACACACCAGCCGATAAGCCTCATCATGATGCCCGTTCCGTCACCTTGCACCTTGAACATAGCAACGTAGACTGGCTGAACTGTCAGGAAAAGTAGGGCAATGCCGTCAGAATTCTACAAAGGCGTTGAGTTAACCAGCCGACATGAGCTAGCTCATGAAATCAGCAAGATGCGGCAGATCGTTGACGGCATCGGGGTCCTTTCGAGCTGTATTGAAAGCATATGGTGCGACTCTAAGGCTGGTGCCAGCTACTCAGTCGCGGTTAAGCCGGGAAAATGGCGGGACGCGCTGCCCGACGCTATCGCCGCTTCCACCTACGCGACAGGCGGTTACAATGCCATCTACATCGAAGCAGAAGACGACAGAAGTCGCATCCTTGATGCCGATTGGCCCGGGGACGCAATGGAAATGGAACTTCTCGACGCGGCGGAAGTGGTGGAGGCAGAAAGAGTGAGTCAGTTGCAGAAGGGGCTGTTACCGAACGGTTTCCTTGACCGCCTTCGGGCAGCCATACCTCTTTCAGAAGTCGTGGGCCGGTGGGTAAAATGGGACGCCCGAAAGAGCAATTTCTCAAAGGGCGACTACTGGGCGGCATGCCCATTCCACGATGAAACGACGACGAGTTTCCACGTCGATGACCAGAAGGGATTTTACTATTGTTTTGGATGTCATGCGAAAGGGGACATCATAACGTTTGTGAAAGACAAGCAAAACCTTTCAATGATACAGGCGGTCAGGCGACTCGCCTTCGCAGCCGGATTGGATCACGAATTGTTACCCGCCACCCCCGCACCTCCGACTATACTTCAACTCAAGGAAGTGATCGTTGAGAACTTCACGAAAGAGCACTTCTTAGAGGTCGGCATCGTCACGGGCTGGACGAACTACATACGGTCGCACGACCGCTTGCTTCGTAGCCTGAGTTGGAACGACCCCGACTACGCGGGGAATGTTCTTGAGATGCTGGCAGCGATGGAGGCCCGTGGTGATGGATCGTTCGCCAAGCTCCAAGAATACATAGCTACAACCTTCTCTGAACAGGCCCACGTCGTGACACAAACCGCCGTCTTTTCTGCAGCCAAGTCGGTACTCGGCTACCAGTACACGACCCCACGCAACGATATAATTGGGGTCATGATGCCGTTTCAGCCAAGCTTCGGTCCGGTGTACGACGCAATCAGGGAAGCCTGCGGGGATACCCCGCTTCCGGCAAAACGTGCCGATGAGGTGTGGACGCACTCGACCGTGATCAGCGACATTCTGGAGCTAATCAACCATTCTGCCGTTGTCATTTGCGACCTGACGGGGCGCAATGAGAATGTGTTCTATGAACTGGGAATTGCTCATGCATGGGGAAAGACCGTAATCCCGATCACTCAGAACGCTGCGGACGTCCCGTTCGATCTGCGGCACCACCGGTATCTGTCGTATCTGAACAATGGCGAGGGCCTAAAGGCGATGCGCAGGGAACTGGGTAAGCGGTTGACGGGGCTGCTGGGTCATAGCCCGGACGAATTCTGACTAATCAGCCGCCGTCGACCGAAGAAGCAGCAACTCTTCTTATACGGTTGTATAGCATTTTGTCCGGCGTCCGAAGGCCGCTATTTCCATTCAAGGTCTTGAAGGGTCTCGCGAATCGTGCATGCTCAGACTATAAAGATCACAACGAACGTTGCACCGATTGAAAGGCCCGACAGATGACCCGCGAACCCTTGAAATACGTCCTCTATTACCGGGTATCGACCAAGCAACAGGGCCGGTCCGGGCTGGGCTTGGATGCTCAGAAGCGCGATGTGGAGCTGTACCTCGCGAACTACAGCGACGCGCCCTATGAGGTGCTGGCCAGCTTCACGGACATAGAATCCGGGAAGCATGACGAACCCCGCCGCCGCCCCGGCCTTGCCGAAGCACTGGCCCTCTGCCGGAAGTCGAAAGCAATCCTGCTAGTGTCCAAGCTGGACCGCCTCTCGCGCCGCGTCAGCCATATCTCCGCACTGATGGAAGACAAGACCATCAACTTCAAGGTCGCTAGCCTGCCGAACGCTGACAACTTCCAACTGCATATCTATGCGGCTCTAGCTGAGAAAGAGCGGGAATTCATTAGCTTACGGACCAAGCAGGCTCTTGCCGAGACCCGCTCACGCGGGACCGTATTAGGTGGGCTACGCACCAACACCGCCGCCCGGAATAAGGCGTCTAAGGCCATTGCCGACGCCAAGGCCCAAGACGTCGCTGGCATCATCCTACCAATGCGCGAGGCCAAAGCGACGCTGCAACAGATCGCAGACGCTTTGAACGCCGCCAATGTACCGACCCCGCGCGGGGCCACGTGGAAGCCTATGTCGGTCAAGAATGCCCTAGACAGACTCGCGGGGTGAGAGGCTGAGTACCCGCGTAAGCGGGGCGAAAGCCAACCGTCTCACACACCGAAACGACAAGTCATTGTCTTGCTACCGAATATAGTGGCGGGGACCCGTGACGGGTACCCCCTGTAGGGGTCCAAACCGGCGTAGTAGCCGCATGGACAGGTTGCAGCAACTGCACCCGTTCACCGGCAGGAAATCCAAGCCTTCATTGCGGCTTCAAGCGCAACTTGGTTACACGACCGGTTGCATTCACCCCCAGAATGGTTGCGCCCGGGGACCCGCCAGAGCAACCCCACCCCTTCCTGAATCTCCATTCCGGCCTCCACATTTTTCGCCGGATTTTCCCAAATGGTTGCCCATGGACGTGTGAGCCGTTCTTCTCGGAAGTTTGGAGAATTCCAGCTTCTGATGTACAATTCAGGGGTCGAAGTGGAAGAGCGTCCGGGGGCGGGTCTAGTCTTCATCCCGCCCCCGGATATCAACTTCCCCGACCTTCGGCATTCCCTCCACAGACAAGCGCCCGCGCTAACAGCGCACCCCCGACAGGGCCAAGCGCGAAAGCTCTCCCATTGACCCAGACTCACGAACTTCGACTAAAGATCGACGCCGCTTCCGCCGAATCCGGCGCGAAGCGATTCACCGCCGCCATTGCCGCCGTCAAGAAGGCGGTTTCAGAACTGGACCGACAGGCGGACGGAACGTTTGCCAAGCTGGCAAACCACAAACCGCAATTTGACGTTCCCAGCCTCACCCGCGCGACCACAGAAGCCAACCGCCTGTCCACCGCAATCAACGGAACCGCGTCCGCGTCCGACCGCGCCGCCGCAGATATCCGGAAGCTCGCCCTACAGTCCGCGAACGCCTTGCGCGTCTCGACCGATCAGGCCAGCCGACTTCGCGACCGTCTGCTTTCGGTCGGAGATACTGCCGGACTCGACCGCCTAGAAGCTGGCCTGTCTCGCCTGCGCTCCAACCTGATCGCTGCTACGTCTGGACTCGACGTCCGCGAGGCACGTGCCGGGTACGCGGACCTTGCCAGCGAACTCAATCGGACCGCCCGCGAAGCTGAAAGACTCCGGGCCGCTGCTATCTCGGAAGAGCGGGCCCTAGAAGAGGCCAGCCGTGCCGCCGCCACACATGCAGACGCGCTGCAACGCCTTCGCGCAGCACATGACCCGATCTTTGCGTCAAGTCAGCGCTACGCCGTCGCTTTGTCCGAGATTGACACGCTAGTGTCTGCGAACGTCGTGAGCGAAGCCCAAGCCGCCGCTATGCGCGACCGCGCCGCGCAGTCCTACCTGACCGCCGGTAACGCAGCAGACATGTACGCCGGACAGGCCCGCATGGCCCAAATGGCGACGCAGCAAGTCGGCTTCCAACTGAATGACATTGGCGTCATGCTGACGGGCGGAATGTCTCCCCTGTCCATCGCCGTGGGACAGGGTACGCAGCTCGCACAGACGTTCCAGAGTTTCGGAAAAGGGACGTCTGTTCTGTCCACCCTTGCCGGTGGGTTCACTGCCCTGTTCTCGCCCGTCTCGCTGATCACGATTGGCGTAATCGGACTCGGGGCGGCAATCGTTCAGTGGATGATGAGTGGCAGCGACGAAACCCGATCATTCGCAGACGCTCTGGGAGACGCTAACAGCGCGATTTCCAGCGTGCGGCAGGCAACCGACCTGCTAGCCGGGGCCTCTCTCGGAAGCCTTGCAGACGGCTATGGGCGGGTAAATGCGGAGCTACAGACCCACCTCGAAAAGCTGCAAGAGATCGCCCGTATCGAAGCCACACAGAAGACCTCTGCGGCTTTGTCCGCCGTGGGTGACGAATTCCTTGGCGGGTGGTTGACGTCCGATGTTGACGACATGCGGATTGCGTTCAGCACGACGAACGACCAAGCCCGAGTCCTTCTTGGCATGCTTGAGCAGATCAAGGCCGCGCGGACTTTCGAAGAACAGCTAGCGTCAGTCACCGCCATGCGTACCGAAGTCGAAAGCGTAACCGGTGGCATCAAGCGAGCAGAAGGTGGGGCCCTCGCGTTCCTGACCCAACTCCTGAAAGCGGAAGACGCAGGCCTGCGTCTCAACGCTGCCACCGAAGGGACCGCCGGAGCTGCAAGCCACGCCGCAGGGAATGCTTCTAGCCTCTCCTACACCATCGGAACCGCAGCCGACGAAGCCGCGCGTCTGCTAGCCAACCTGAACAGCGTCCCGGGCGCGCTGGCAGCGATGGGCCGCAGCGTTCAAGGCCAGATCGAAAGCATCCGGGCACAGAATGCCGCCCTCAACCTTGAGCTAACCGAAGGCCTTTCCAGCGCCGCCGCTAACCGCCGCGTCCAGCTTGATACGATGATCACGACCGCTGGAACGCGCGGGCAGAAACTCAACTTCGATCAGATCGCTAGCGAGTACGCCGCTATTGCCGAACTGGACGCCGCGTCGAAGGAAACGGACCGACTCCGGGCGGAAATCAGTGAGAAGAACAGGCCCGCCAAAGGCGCGGGCGGCGGTGGAGGCCGGGCCAGATCGTTGAGCGAAGAGGCGAAGGCAACAGAAGAGCTCAACAAGTCGCTGAAAGAGCGTCTGACCAGCCTTGAAGCCGAACGGGTGCAGCTCGCGGTGCTGGCCAGTGGTCAGTTTGAAACGGCGGAAGCTGCCCAGTTGTTCGCGGAAGCCATGGTAGCAGGAGGCGGGGCCGTCGACTCCCAGACTGCCGCCATGATTCAACAGATCGACGCCGCGACCAAGCTCAACGCAGAACTGCAGAAGCTGGCACGCGACCCGGTCAAGGAATGGATGGACTCCGTTCCGAACTGGATCGAAGCCGGTAAGCAGATCGAAATGGGGGCAATCGACTCCCTGAAGACCGCGATTGCTGACTTCATTAAGACTGGCAAATTCGACCTAGAGTCGCTTGGCGAGGCCATTCTAGGAACGTTCGCTGACGTTATCGCGGATAAAGCCACGAAAGAGCTTATGACCCTGCTAGGTCGGGGCGAAACGGGGTCGCAGGGTTGGCTTGGCGGGCTCTTCGGTGACCTCTTCCAATCGGCAGGCGATACGCCAATGCCGGGCGCGGGCGCAGATATGCTGGCAGGTAGTCAGCAAGCTGGGACAACCATCGCCACCAGCATGACCACGGCGGGCCAGCAAGTCGCCATGGACATTCAGGCCGCAATGACGTCCGGCGGATCACAGGCAGGCGCATCTGTCCAAACCGGACTCGCTACAGGGTCCGCGAGTGTGCGTACCGCCGCCCATACCGGCCTCGCCACGGGGTCCAACAATATCCGCCTTGCCTCCACCACAGGTGGGGCCGAGCTAGGACGTGGCGTCGTTACCGGGGCACAGCAAGGGGCTCCGATCCTATCCGCCGCCGTAGCAGGTGGCGGCATGAGTGGCGGCGGTATGTTCAGCTTCGAGTCCATCCTAGGCATGGCTCTGGGGGCGTTCTCTGAAGGTGGTTATTCGACTGCGCCAGTCGGCTTCGCGTCCATGCCGCCTTCCGCGTTCCGACACGCCCCACACTTCGCGCAAGGCACCCCGAACACTTCCGGCATCCCCGCCGTCCTACACCCGAACGAAGCCGTTATCCCTCTCTCACGAGGGCGCAAGATTCCGGTGGAGATGGGCGAGGCCGGGGGCAGCACGATCATCAACGCGCCGCAGAGCATTACCATCAACACGCCAGACGCGGACTCCTTCCGCCGGTCCCGGAAACAGGTCGCCGCAGACATGGCGCGGGCCGGGCAAACCGCAGTCAGGCAGAACGGGTGACGCCATGACCCACCCTACAGGCCACTGGTACCAGATCATTGAACCAACCGCCGCGAAGCTACGCGCGTACTTCGAAGCTGGAATTCCCGTAATCGTCAGCCCGGACGGGCTGACCTTCCGAGCTGAGCGACGCTTGCCCGCTGATGCGGGCCACCAGCAAGAAAGCTAGTCGACTCATGACTGACCGGGAGGGGTCGAATGGCCGCTTTCTCATGCCGCCGCCTGTGGCATTTCTACCATACAAAAACATACCGCTTACCATACACTGGCTTCGGCGATATCGTTTAAGTAGTTGATTTCTTTCGGGATTTTATTGGTCGGAGCGAGAGGATTCGAACCTCCGACCCCCTGCTCCCGAAGCAGGTGCGCTACCAGACTGCGCTACGCTCCGACCTTGGGCGCGGGGTTACCCCGTCCGGCCAGCTTTGGCAAGGGGCCTCACGCCTGATCGCCGCCCCTTTCGAACCGCTTGAGCCAACTGGAAATCCGGGGCAGGGTCCCGATCTCCCAGCGCGAGCGGTTTTCCAGCACCGGGCGGTTCTGGCTGACCGAGGGTGTGCCTTCCCGCAGGACGATATAGATCCCCGAGGCGATGATCACCGCCGACCCGACGGCGGTATAGAAATCGACGCCCTCGTTGAAGAACAGCCAGCCGTAGAGAGCGGCCCAGATGATCTGCGAATACTGCATCGGGGCCACGATGACGGCCGGGGCCACGCGGTAGGCGGCGATGCTGCCCAGGGCGCCCAGTGTCCCCAGGAAGGCCATCACCGCGGTCAGCGCGAGGTCGGTCACCGGCATCGGCCGGTAGACGAAGGGCATGAGCGCCCCGGTGGCGATGAAGGTCAGGACCATCGGGTACAGCATCAGCACGACCGACCGCTCATCCCGCCCGATCTTCCGCACGACGATGGAACTCAACGACCCGGTCGTCGCCGCCCCCAGCGCCGCCAGATGCCCCAGCGAGAAGCCCTCGCCGCTGCCCGGACGCAGCACGATGATGACACCCAGCAGCCCCACGACCACCGCGATGCCGCGGCGCAGGCCCACCTTCTCGCCCAGCATGGGGATCGCCATCAGCGTGATCAGCAACGGCATCGCGAAGAAGATCGCGTAGCAGGTCGCCATCGGCAGGACCGAGAAGGCATAGAACCCCATCGCCCCGGTGACCACGGCGCTGACCGTGCGGATCGCCGTCCACCAGGGGTGACGCGGGATCAGCGTCCCGTCGCGCCGGTCGCTGAGCAGCATGATCGTGATCAGCGGAAAGCCCATCAGCCCCGCGAAGAACATCGTCTGGAACGAGGAATAATGCCCGCCCAGATACTTCACCACGACGTCGTGGGTGGCGTAGGCGGCGAAGGCGGCCAGCGACAGAAGCGCACCGCGAAGCGTAGGGGACATGCGAAAATCCGGGGCTGTAGCGCGCCTGCACGCGCCGCGTTAGCGGCACCACTGTTGCGCCTTTCGCCTGCAGGATGCAAGGCCGCGCGGGCGTCAGAGGGGAACGGCCGGGGCGTGCACCGCCCCGGCGTCAGGTCCGTCAGAGGCTCGCGTCCAGGACGGCGACGATCGCGTCGCCCATCTGGCTGGTCGAGACCGGGGTGCCGCCTTCCGGTCCCATCAGGTCGGCGGTGCGGACGCCGTCGGCCAGCACCTTCTCGACCGCCTTCTCGACGCGCGTCGCCTCGTCGCCCAGGTCGAAGCTGTAGCGCAGCGCCATCGCAAAGCTCAGGATGCAGGCGATCGGGTTGGCCTTGCCCTGGCCCGCGATGTCGGGGGCCGAGCCATGCACGGGCTCGTACAATGCCTTCGGGCGGCCGTTCGCCATCGGCGCGCCAAGGCTGGCCGAGGGCAGCATCCCCAGCGACCCGGTCAGCATCGCGGCGGCGTCGGACAGAAGGTCGCCGAACAGGTTGTCGGTGACGATCACGTCGAACTGCTTGGGCCAGCGGCAAAGCTGCATCGCGCCCGCGTCGGCGTACATGTGCGACAGCTCCACATCCGGGTAGTCGCGGTCATGCACTTCCTGCACCACCTCGCGCCACAGGATGCCCGATTCCATCACGTTGGCCTTCTCCATCGAGCAGACCTTGTTGTTGCGCTTCCGCGCCAGTTCAAAGGCCGATTTCGCGACGCGGGCGATTTCCGATTCTGTGTAGCGCTGGGTGTTGATCCCCACGCGCTCGTTGCCTTCCTTGAAGATGCCCCGCGGCTCGCCGAAGTAGACGCCGCTGGTCAGCTCGCGCACGATGACGATGTCCAGGCCCGCCACGACCTCGCGCTTCAGCGACGAGAAGTCGGCCAGCGCGTCGAAGCACTGCGCCGGGCGCAGGTTCGAGAACAGGTCCATCTCCTTGCGCAGGCGCAGAAGTCCGCGCTCGGGCTTCACCGAGAAGTCCAGCTTGTCGTATTTCGGCCCGCCCACGGCGCCCAGCAGCACCGCGTCCACTTCCTGCGCCTTGGCCATCGTGGCGTCGGTGAGTGGGGTGCCGTGCGCGTCATAGGCGCAGCCGCCGACCAGATCCTCGGAGACGTCGAAGTGGACGCCGCGCCTGGCCCCCATCCAGCCGATGATCTTCTTCACCTCGGCCATGACTTCCGGGCCGATGCCGTCGCCGGCGAGGATAAGGAGGGACGGGTTCGCCATGGGATGCTCCGCTGAAATGGGTCGCGGTGGGCCTAGCTTTTCACGGCGTAAACTTCAAGCGGGGAAGGGTCCCGCAAGGATCGCGGGGTCAGGGCAGGGCGATGTCGACCCAGACCGGGAAGTGGTGCGAGGCGGCGGTCAGGTCGGGCCAGAGCGCATCGCCCGCGTCCGGCCACAGAACCCCTGCGGCCGTGACCCGCAAACCGGCCGAGGGCAGCACCAGGTCCAGCCGCAGCCCGCCCAGATCATCGTACAGCACCGTGTCCAGCGCCGGGTCGCCGCGCTGTTCCGGCTCGGTCCGGCCGTGGCTACCCTTCGGCAGCGGGTCCCGCAGCGCCGGATGCGCCAGCAGGCCAGCCATCCCCTCGCGCCGACCGTCGCCATCCAGCGGGTCCAGGTTGCCGTCGCCCAGCAGGACGAACGGCGCCGTGGGCGGTGCCGTCGGCAGGGCGCCGTCCAGGTAAAGCCGCCAGAACGCCGCCTCGTCATGGTTGCGGCGGCCGTTCCGGTCTTCCGGCCCGTCGAAGACCGGGGGCGTCGCGTGCCAGGCCAGCAGGTGCAGCGGCCCCGACTCGGTCAGGACCGGCACGTCCCAGAAGCCCGTGGTCGCAAGCCGCTGCACGGCGGCGAGGTCGGGCGGGTCGTCCGACAACCCTCCCGGCAGGTCGCGCCAGAGGAAATCCGAAAAGTCCCGCGCCCCGGCCGTGTCCACCGGCAGCCGCGACAGGATCGCCATCCCCGCATGGCCCGAGAAAAGCCCGAACCCCTGCGCATCGCGCGGGTCGCCGGGCCTTCCGTTGCCATCGAGGTCAAAGCCGGTCTGCCGCCCGGTGTTGGGCCGGAAGGCGAAGCGGTGCGGATAGTCCAGCCCCGCCGCCGCCAGCCGCTCCGCCAGAAGCCCCAGCGCCACACCCCCGCGGTCGTAGTCGACCGCGGTCAGAAGGATCACATCCGCGTCCAGCGCGGCCAGAACCCGGACCACCGCCTCCGCCTGCGCGTCACCCTCGGCCAGGTCCTTGACAAGAAGGCCAGGTCCGGCGCGTTCCAGGTCGCGACGCGCAGCGTCTCGGCCCCAGCGGGGCCAGCTGCCAGCGCCAGCAGCAGGAGAAGCCGCCTAAAGATCGTCGTCCTCATCCTCATCGCGGTCCAGCCGCGAGGGTTCGATCGCGCCCAGCACCGCCAGCTTCGCCGCCCGCTTGATGCGGATCATGTCGGCGATGCGCGCCATCGCCACGGCCCGCATGATCAGGGCCGCCGGCAGGTAGGCCCACAGCGCCATCGCCCAGATCAGCGTCTGCGGCGAGGTCAGCGTCTCTGCCGGGATGCCCGTCGTCAGCAGCGCGACCACCGCCGGGATCACGAAGGGCAACAGGAAGCCCACCGCCAGGTTCGCATGGGAATCCCGCACCAGCCGGTCCACCACGTCGCCGCCCGCCGTCGGCTCGAAGGTGGGCAGGTTGACCCAGACGTTGAACGCCGCCTTGGTCGACGGCCAGCCCACCAGCTTCAGCACGATCACGAACAGCGCCAGCGACAAAAGCGAGATCAGGTAGGCCGTCGCCGCCGCGATCTTGACCTGGGCGATCTGCTCCAGCGTCGCGCTGTCGTCCAGCATGTAGCTGGCAAGCCGCACCGGCGAATAGGGGAAGTCGAGCGAGGCCCCGATCAGCAGCCCCACCGCGTGCAGGAAGCGCGACACCGTGGTCGAGGCGTCGATGTCCGCGACGATCGCCGACAGGATGACCACGATCGACAGCATCATCAGATAGCGCACCCGGTTGTAGGGTGCGCCGTCGCGGAACTCGATCAGGCTGGGATAGACGGCGTTGTACTCGAAGAAGACCAGCGCGCCGCCGAACAGGGCGACCAGAGCGACGATCTGCTTGGTGTCGGTGCCGATGCCCGGCAGGATGACCGAGGGCATCACGATCAGGATCATCACCAGGAAGGCGCGGACCCCCGCCGCCATCGCCCGCGACAGCCAGGTCCGCGCCCAGCCGTCTGTCGAAACCACCGCCGTCAGCCGCAGCTTGCTGCGCAGCCCCTCGATCAACGCGGTTCCGTTTGCCACAATTCCGCCCAATTCCGCACCGTTTCCAGCCGACTCGATCACCTAGTCCGCATTAGCAGAAAGCTTTGTGGCCATTTCAGGGTCAGTCTGCGCCCAAGCGCGGCGGGCGTGCGGATTCTTCCTGCAATCTGCGGATGTGTGGCCCGGCTGCGTCAGCTTTCGCGGAAGGCCCGGGCGAAATAGTCGGTGAAGGGCTTGACCAGATAGGCCAGCGGCGTCCGGCGTCCGGTCTGCAGGAAGACCTCGACCGGCATCCCCGGCAAGAGCGCCCGGTCGCCCAGCCGCGCCTCCTCTCCCGCGTCCAGCTGCAGCTCGGCCGTGTAATAGGTCGCGCCCGTGTTCGAATCGGTCAGCGCATCGGCCGAGACCAGAGTGACCCGGCCCTTCAGATGCGGCGTGTCGCGCGCCGAAAAGGCCGCGAAGACCACCTCCGCCGGTTGACCGACCGACACCTCGTCGATGTGGATCGGCGCGATCCGCGCCGTGATCACCAGCGGCCGGTCCTGCGGGATCACGTAAAGCACCGGCTCGGCCGGGCGCAGCACCGCGCGCGGCGTCGTCACCTGCAACCCCAGCACGATCCCCGCCACCGGAGCGCGGATTTCCAGCCGGTCGATCCGTTCCTCCAGCGCGCGGCGACGTTCGGCCAGTTCCAGCATCATCGGTCCGATCTGGCGCAGCTCGTCCGTCGCCTCTTCCCGCCGCTTGGTCGCAAGGCTCGAGATCTCGATCTCGATTTCTGTCACCTGCTCCTCGGTCCTGGCCACCTCGGCGTCCAGCTCGCCAAGCTGTCCCTCCAGCCGCGCCTTCTCGCGTTCCAGCGCCAGCACCGTTCCGGCCTGGGCAAGCCCCTTATCCAAAAGGCTTTTCTGCGAGGCGAGCTCTTGTTCGATCAGGTCGAACTGGGTCGCCAGCGCGGCGCGCTGCGCGGTCAGGCCGTCCGACTGCGCAGTGATCTGGTCGATCCGCCGCGCAAGCAGGTCGCGCTGTTCGGCCAGCGTGGCCCGCCGCGCCTCGAACAGGCGGCGCTGGCCGTCCAGCTGTGCCGCGACGTCATTCGATGTCCCGGACAGCGCCACGAACTCGGCCGGGAACTCCACCGTCTCGGCCTCGTCGCGTTCGGCGGCCAGCCGCGCCGCGCGGCCGGTCAGCTCGGACAGCTGGCCTTCGACGATGGTCAGCTCCGACCGCAGCGCCGCGCCATCCAGGCGCAACAGCGGCTCTCCGGCTTCGACGCGCGCGCCCTCGGCGACCAGGATCTCCTCGACCACCCCGCCGTCCGGATGCTGGACGATCTGGCGGTCGCGTTCCACCTCGATCTGACCCTGAGCGACGATGGCGCCCGAGATCCGGGTCGTCGTGGCCCAAAGTCCGAAGCCCAGGATCAGCGCCAGGCTCGCGACCAGGCCCAGGATCAGCGGGCGTCGGATCGGGAACTGGCTGGACACGCTCACACCACACCTCCCGGCGCGGCGGCGCGCGCAATCTCGCCCGCGTTGCGCACCGTCTCGCGCAGGACGGCATCGCGCGGCCCGAAGGCTGCCGCCGCCCCATCCTGCATCACCAGAAGCAGGTCGCACTCCTGGATCGCGGCCGGTCGGTGCGCCATGATCAGGACCGAGGCCCCCCGCGCCTTGGCCCCCCGGATCGCCTGGTTCAGCGCGTTCGAGCCGTCGTTGTCCAGGTTCGAATTCGGCTCGTCCAGGATCAGCAGCACCGGATCGCCGTACAGCGCGCGGGCCAACCCGATCCGCTGGATCTGCCCGCCCGACAGCCGGCTGCCCATCGTGGCGACCTGCGTATCATAGCCGTCCGGCAGCTTCAGGATCATCTCGTGCGCCGCTGCCGCCCGCGCTGCGGCCACGATGCGCGCGGGGTCTGCCCCGGCCTGCAGGCGGGCGATGTTCTCGGCGATGGTGCCGTCGAACAGCGTCACCCGCTGCGGCAGATAGCCGATGTAGCTGCCCAGCACGTCCGGATCGTACTGGTCCAGCGTCGCGCCATCCAGCCGGACGCGACCCGCCGCGGGCCGCCAGACACCCGTCAGGGCCCGCGCCAGCGACGACTTGCCCGACCCCGACGGCCCGATCACCCCCAGCGCCTGGCCGGGCGGCAGCTTGAAGGTCAGCCCGCGCACCACGGGGGCCGATCCCCCGGGCGGGACAACCGTCAGCCCCTGCACGTCCAGCATCGCCTTCGGGCGCGGCAGTTCCGTCCGCTGCGGCGGGACGGGCGTGCTGGCCAGCAGCCCCGCCAGCCTCCCCGTGGCCTGCCGCGCCTTGGTCACCACCGGCCATTGACCCACCGCCTGCTCGACCGGCTGCAGCGCCCGGCCCATCAGGATCGAGGCCGCGATCATCGCACCTGCCGACAGTTCTTGCCGCAGGACCAGCCAGGCGGCCAGACCCAGCATCGCCGATTGCAGGAACAGCCGGAAGGTCTTGATCAGCACCGTGTAGCGTCCCGACGCATCCGACGCGACCAGCCCCGATTCCAGCGACCGGTCCCGCCGCTGCCGCAGGCGCGCAAAGGCCGCGCTGCCCATGCCCAGGGCCTGGATCAGCTCGGATTCCGACTTCAGGTTCTCGGCCTGCCGGTCGGCCGCCAGCGCCGCCAGGTTTGCAGCCTGCAGGGGCAGGTCGGTGCTGCGCTGGTTCAGCCAGCTCAGCAGCACGATCACCAGCCCGCCGCCCAGGGCCAGATAGCCAAGCCACGGATGAAACACGAAGATCGCCGCCGCGAAGAAAGGCGCCCAGGGCGCGTCGAAGATCGCCAGCAGCACGGGCGAGGCCCAGAACCGCGCGATGGCGTCCAGGTCGCGCTGCGCCGCCAGCGCAGCGGTGTCCTGCGGGGCAACCGTCAGCCGCCGGAACGCCGCAGAGAGGACGCGCGGGTCCAGCTGCGCCTGCAGCCGCGCCCCCACCCGCGCCATGATCCGCCCGCGCGCGTGGTCCAGCACCCCCATGATCAGGAACAGGAAGGCCATCAGCAGCGACAGCGCCAGAAGCGTCTCCTGCGACCGCGAGACAAGCACCCGGTCATAGACCTGCAGCATGTACAGCGGCGCGGTCAGCATCAGCACGTTGACCACGGCCGAGAACAGGAAGGCCGCCAGCACCGCCTTGCGCGATGCCGCCCGCGCCGCCGAAAGCTCGGCCAGACCGGACTTCAGGGACACCGCACTCGTTACCTGGTCTGCCATCGGTCCTTCCTTGGCGTGTTCCTGCCAGCCGCAGCACTTGTGCCACGCTTCGCCGTTGTGTTGGGCAAGTCACGGTCTTATGCCTTGCCAACGCCGGCGCAAGACTATGGTTAGCGTCGTATTGGCCGGACAGTAGGAACATGGGTCTGAACATTCCATTTATTTCAGGGCGGAGCTTGCGGATTTCGGTCCTGCTTGTTGCGGTCGGCACACTGGCCGCCTGCGGTGCGAAGCCCTCGGCGGATGGCATCAACGACCCGTTCGAACCCACCAACCGCAAGGTCCACGCCTTCAACAAGGGCGTCGACCGCGCGTTCTTCAGTCCGGCCTCCAAGGGCTATGGCGTCGTGCCCGAGCCTGTGAAACGCGCCGTCGGCAACGTGGCCGACACGCTGGACCTGCCCGGCGACATCGCGAACAACCTCCTCCAGCTGCGCATCTTCGCCGCGGCTGAAAACACCTTGCGCCTGGGCGTGAACCTGACCTTCGGCCTCGCCGGGACCATCGACGTCTCGTCCGAGCTTGGTCTTCAGGGCCGCCCGACCGACTTCGGCGAGACGCTGTACGTCTGGGGTGTCGGCGAAGGCCCTTACATGGAACTGCCCTTTGCCGGTCCCTCCACCGCGCGGGACACCGTGGGGTCGGTGGTCGACATCGCGCTCAACCCCGTCCGCCTGGCCCTGCCGAAGAAGGAGGCGACCGCCGCGACGGTGCTGAAGCTCTTCTCACGCCTTGGTGATCGGGAGCGTTACTCCGATACCGTGGATTCTCTCCTATATGAAAGCGCGGACAGCTATGCTCAGGCGCGGCTCCTCTACCTGCAGAACCGGCGCTTCTCGCTGGGGAAGGGAAAGGGTGCCGTCGGGGGTGCGGGTGACGACGACTTCATCGACCCCTATGCCGAAGGGGCCAGTGCAGACGGCTTCATCGACCCCTATGCCGACAGCGCCGGCGACGACGCCTTCATCGACCCCTATGAGGACCCCTATGCCCAGTGACTTGATCCTTTCCCGCCGCGCCGTCGCGACCGGCCTTGCCGCCACCGCGCTTCTGGCAGCCCTGCCGCGGCCCGCGCAGGCGCTGACGGCGGACGCTGCAAAGTCGCTGGTGGACAAGACCGTCGCCGACATCAATTCGATCATCAACTCGGGCAAGTCCGAAGGCGCGATGCTGCGGGACTTTGAAAAGCTCTTCACCCGCTACGCCGACGTCCCGGCCATCGCCCGCTCGGTCCTCGGCACGGCGGCGCGTTCGGCCTCGAAGGCGCAGCTGTCCGCCTACACCAAGGCCTTCCAGGGCTACATCAGCCGCAAGTACGGCCGCCGCTTCCGCGAATTCATCGGCGGCCGGATCGAGGTGTCGGACGCCCGCGCGCTGAAAAGCTACTTCGAGGTGGTCTCGACCGCCTACATGCAGGGCGAGGCCCCGTTCGAGGTGCGCTGGCACGTCTCGGACAAGTCCGGCAAGAGCCTGTTCTTCAACATCATCATCGAAGGCGTGAACATGCTCGCGTCCGAGCGGACCGAGATGGGCGCCCTGCTTGACCAGCGCGGTGGCGACCTCGACCGGCTGATCGCCGACCTAGCCAAGCTGTAACCGACACGCGCCCCGCCCGCCCTCAGGCCGGCGGGGACCGCTTCTCGACCGCCAGCGTATAGCGCAGGCCATCCGGCCCGAAAGTCCGGTTGGCAACGCCGCCCAGCTGTCCCGGAACAATCGAATCCAGGATCATCGAGCCGAACCCGCTGCGCCCCGAGGGCTTGGCGCCGTCCGTCCCCGATTCGATCCAGCGGAAGGTGAAGCCCGGCCCGGTCTCGGCCGACCAGGTCACTTCCAGCCGGCCCTTCGCATCCTTCAGCGCCCCGTATTTCAACGAGTTCGTCGTCAGCTCGTGGATCGCCATCGACAGCATCTGCGCCTCGCGCGCGCCCAGAAGGACCTCGGGTCCGCCGATGGTCATCTGCGCCGCCAGCTCGTCATGGCCATGCTGCAACTGGCGCGCGATGACCTCGCCCAGCGACATGCGGTCCCAGTTCGTGCCGATCAGGTAGGAATGCGTCCGCGCCATCGACTGCATCCGGCCGTCGAAGCGTTCCAGGAAGGTCGGCAGAGTCTCCGCACTTCCTGCCGTGCGCCGGGCGACGACCTGAACGAGGCCCAGCAGGTTGGCGACGCGGTGCTGCAACTCCTTCGCGATGGCGTTCTTCTGCTCTTCGGCCTGGACCAGTTCGGTCACATCCTCGGTGATCTGGACCACATGGCCGATGCTGCCGTCGGGGCTTTTCAGCGGGTTGTGGCGGCAGCGCCACCAGGATTCCTTCATCCGACTGTGGTCCTGCGGGTCGGGGATGGCATAGGGCAGCCGCTCGATCGCATTCCCCTCGCCGGCAAGCGCGCGGCGCATGGACTGCTCCAGCGGGCGGCGCCGCTCTTCGCCCTCGGGGAACACCTCGAAGACATTGCGCCCGATCAGGTCCTCAAGCGACCGCCCCACGGTCGCAAGGTACATGTCGCTGGCGGTGACGAAACACAGGTCCCGGTCCAGGACCATCAGCGAGGCCGGCATGTCGCGCAGTACCGTCAGATCGAGAGTAGCGTTCGGCATCTTCCACAGTTCCCCGATACAATCGCAATCTCAACGCGGGTGGTACACGCGGTCAACAGCCGCCGGACAGGTCCCGGGTGAACTTCAGACACAGACCTCAAGCCTGCCAGCGGTCCGCCATCGGATCAAGCCTCAGTTCCCCAGGACATCGTCCAGAAGCTGCTCCACCAGGTCGCCGCGCCCGCCCGAGACCGGACCTTCCATCACCGCGCCGTCCGGTGGCGGGCCGTCCAGCACCGGCACGTCTTCGGGCAGCGGCGCGGTATAGGCTTCGGGCAACGGTTCCTCATAGACCTGACCGTCGAACTGCGGCGCGTTGGGGTCGTCGAAATAGGGCACGTCCTCGGCCGCAATCGCCCCCTCGCTGCCCCCGACCGGAGCGTAGGTAGAGTCCGGCACCTCCTTGATCAGCGGCTTCGGTTCCACGCCTTCATTGATCCGCACCATGACCTCGTGCCAGATCTCGGCCGGAAGGCCCCCGCCGGTGACGCCGGTCAGCGGGCTGTTGTCGTCATAGCCCATCCAGACGCCCACAACGTAATCCGCCGTGAAGCCCACGAACCAGGCGTCGCGCGCGCTTTGCGTCGTGCCGGTCTTGCCCGCCGCCTCGCGGTCGTCCAGCCGCGCCCGGCCACCGGTGCCGGAATTCAGCACCTCGGTCATCATGTAGGTCAGCGCATGCGCCGCCTTTTCGCTGATCACCCGCTCGCCGATGCCGCCGCCCGCGCCGAACAGGGGCTCGTCCATGCCCTTCAGCTTCAGCGCGTTCAGACCGAAGGGGGTCACCGACGACCCCCCGTTCAGGATGCCGGCGAAGGCCCCGGTCATGTCGATCAGCGTCGATTCCGACACGCCCAGCGCCAGCGCCGGGCCGTCCGCGAAGTTCTGCGCCAGGCCGAAATCGGTGGCCACCTGCTTGACCAGATCGCGGCCCACCGCCTCGGACACGCGGACCGCCGGGATGTTCCGGCTTTCGGCCAGCGCCTGGGTCAGCGTGATCTGGCCCTTGAACTTCTTGTCATAGTTCTGCGGACACCAGTCGCCCGACCCGGCCGTGTAGATGCACATCGGCGTGTCCTCGACATAGTCCATCGGGCTGTAGCCCAGGTCCATCGCCACGGCGTAGATGAAGGGCTTGAAGGTCGATCCCGTCTGCCGCAGCGCATGGGTCGCGCGGTTGAAGTCGCCCGCGTTCGGGATGTTGCGCCCGCCGACCATCGCCCGGACCGCGCCGTCCGCGCTCATGACCACGATGGCGGCCTGCGCCTTCGACCCGTCCTTGACCTTGTTCTCGAAGATCCAGGCCAGAGCCTCTTCGGACTTCTTCTGGATGTCCTGGTCCAGCGTCGTCTCGATCACCACGTCCTCGGTGGTATCCCGCGCCAGGTAGTCGGGCGTCGTTTCCATCACCCAGTCCGCGAAATAGCCGCCCGACTTCTGCTTCGCGGCCTTGGACAGCACCGCTGGATTGGCCCGCGCCTCGTCCGCCTCGGCCTTGGTCAGGTAGCCCTGTTCTTCCATCAGCCCGATCACGACCTCGGCCCGGTTCCGCGCGCGCTCCATGCTCGCCGTCGGCGCATAGGTGGACGGAGCCTTCAAGAGCCCCGCCAGCATCGCCGCTTCCGAGACGCTGACATCCTTGGCCGACTTGCCGAAATACCGCTGCGCCGCCGCCTCGAAACCGCGCGCGCCCGCGCCCAGATAGGCCCGGTTCAGGTAGATCGTCAGGATCTCTTCCTTGGAATACTTGGCCTCCATCGCCATCGCGAAGGGGACCTCCTTCAGCTTGCGCCAGATGCCCCCGGTGCGGCAGTCCTTCTCGTAGTCGGCCTCGGTCTTCCACTGGGTCGGGTCCCACTTGACCCCCAGGCACAGAAGCTTGGCCGTCTGCTGGGTGATCGTCGACCCCCCGTTCCCCTCGAACGGGCCGCGGCCTTCCGAAAGGTTGATGCGGATCGCGCTGGCGATGCCGCGCGGGCTGATGCCGAAGTGCCAGTAGAAGCGCCGGTCCTCGGTCGCGACCACCGCGTCGTGCAGGTAGGGCGAGACGCTCTCGGACGTGACCATGCCCCCGAAGGTCTCGCCTCGCCAGGCGAAGACCTCGCCGTTGCGGTCCAGCATGGTGACGGACCCGCGGGCGCGGCCGTCCACCACAGCCTCAAGCTCGGGCAGCTGCGCATAGTAGTACCAGACGAATCCGCCCAGGATCAGCGCGCCCATCACCGTGCCGCGCCAGGCGATGCCCCAGATCACCCGCCAGATCGCCAGGATAAGCCCCACGACCAGCCCGTGCTGCCGCCGCGGGCGTGCGGCCCGCAGTCGCTTGCGCGGCGCGCGCGGTGTCTTCGGCGGCGAAGGCTTGCGTCCCCCGCCCCCCGATCCCCCGCCTGGGCCGTTCGACCGCGCGGCCGAATAGCGTTTGTCCGCGACAAGGGGGCCGCGCCCCCGGTTCCCAGTAGCCATGCCTGCTCTGCCAGCTTTGGATCGGGCCGGTTTCCGGCCCCTTTGGCGGCGACCTTATCCCGGATTTCCCGGAAAGCGAAGTCAGGCCATCCACGATTCGCGTCGGTTCGCCGCCCAAGGATTAGGCAACCGCCCGGAAAAGTGCAAAAATTGTGCACGAACGCCCCCCGCCGCCCCCTCCCGTGCCGCCCGCTTCCTTGTGCGACCGCAGCATTCCCCCGCCTCATGTCGCCTGAAGGTCCACGCTCCTTGGGCCGCGCAAGCAGAGGGGAAAGACGTGAAGCTCATCATTGCAGCAATCAAGCCGTTCAAGCTCGAGGAGGTCCGCGAGGCGCTGACCGCCATCGGCGTGCGCGGGATGATGGTGACCGAGATCAAGGGCTTCGGCAGCCAGTCCGGCCATACCGAAATCTACCGCGGCGCCGAATACGCCGTGAACTTCGTCCCGAAGCTCCGGCTCGAGATCGTCGTTTCCGACGCGCTGTCCGACCAGGTCGTCACCACGATCCAGAAGACCGCACGGACCGACAAGATCGGCGACGGAAAGATCTTCGTGCTGGACGTTGAACATGCCGTGCGGGTGCGCACCGGCGAAATCGATGACGACGCGCTGTGAACGGCGGGGAAGAGGGGAACACCTGACATGAAACTCGAAACGAAACTTGGCCTTGGCGCGCTTGCCGCGACGCTCTTCGCCAGCCTGCCCGCCTGGGCGCAGGAGGCCACCGCCGAGGCGACCGAAGCCGCCGCCGAAGTGGTCGAGGAAGTCGTCCCCGTGATGGACAAGGGCGACGTAAGCTGGATGATGGTCTCGACCGTCCTCGTCCTCTTCATGACGCTGCCGGGCCTTGCGCTGTTCTACGGCGGCCTCGTGCGGTCGAAGAACATGCTCTCGATCCTGATGCAGACCACCGTCATCGCCTGCGTGATGATGATCGTCTGGGTCGTCTACGGCTACTCCTTCGCCTTCGGCGGCTCGACCTCGCCCTGGTGGGGCGGCACGGGCAAGCTGTTCCTGTCGGGCGTGACCGCCGACAGCATGGCCGCGACCTTCAGCGCGGGCTACGTGATCCCGGAATACCTGTTCATCGCCTTCCAGATGACCTTCGCGGCCATCACCCCGGCGCTGATCATCGGCGCCTTCGCGGAACGGGTGAAGTTCAAGGCCGTCCTCGTCTTCTCGGTCCTCTGGGGCACCTTTTCCTACTTCCCGATCGCCCACATGGTCTGGGACGCGAACGGCTACCTGTTCCAGGCCGGCGCCATCGACTTCGCCGGCGGTACCGTGGTCCACATCAACGCCGGCATCGCCGCGCTGGTCGGCGCCCTGGTGATCGGCAAGCGCGTCGGCTTCGGCAAGGACAACATGGCCCCGCATTCGATGGTGATGACCATGATCGGCGCCTCGATGCTCTGGGTCGGCTGGTTCGGCTTCAACGTCGGCTCGAACCTCGAAGCCAACGGCGGGGCGACCCTCGCCATGATCAACACCTTCATCTGCACCGCCGCCGCCACCCTGGCCTGGTGCGCGATCGAGGGTGTGCAGCGCGGCAAGGCCTCGATGCTGGGCGCGGCCTCGGGCATGGTCGCCGGCCTCGTCGCCATCACCCCCGCCTGCGGCACCATCGGCCCGATGGGGGCGATCCTGCTTGGCGTGATCGTCTCGGTCGTCTGCTACTTCTTCGTGACCAGC
The DNA here is from genome assembly GCA_027489355.1 of Paracoccaceae bacterium. Lineage (GTDB taxonomy): Bacteria > Pseudomonadota > Alphaproteobacteria > Rhodobacterales > Rhodobacteraceae > Tabrizicola. Next base: position 21,271 of record JAIXZY010000013.1, read on the forward strand.
GTAAAGCACAAGATGGGCTATGACGACAGCCTGGACGTCTTCGGCATCCACGGCATCGGCGGCATCGTCGGCGCGGTACTGACCGGCGTCTTCTCGGCCGCGGCCTTCGGCGGGGTCAAGGGCGACGACTACGCCATGATGTCCCAGCTCTGGATCCAGATCGAGGGCGTGATCATCACCATCATCTGGTCCGGCGTCGTGTCCTTCATCGCCTACAAGCTGGTCGACATGACCATCGGCCTGCGCGTCGACAACGACACGGAACGTCAGGGCCTCGACCTGATCAGCCACGGCGAGCAGGCCTACCACAGCTAAGCGGAACGACCTGGCGGCAGACCTCCTCCTCCCTGTCTGCCGCCAAGACGACGACGGCCCGCGGGATCCTCCCCCCGCGGGCCGTTTGCCTGCGCCCAAGGGGATGTGAATCTCCCCATCCCGCCGCCGACCCCGCAAGACGGCGGCAAGCTCACCCGGACCGCGCGCCCCGGCGGCAGGCCCGACCTCGGTTAACGACTCCTGACCGTCCGCGACCAACCCCCTGATCTTGCACGCCCCCTTTGCGCTGTCCTGCGTGGACAGCCGGTGCAGACCGCGCCCGGCCCCCATGCGCGTCTTCCACCTCTTCCCTCTCCGCCCGCAGGCGTCTAGGGTCCGGCCGACGAAGGAACCCCCTGGATGCAGCGCGACGGCAATCCCCTGAAAGGCGTGGCGCTGGTGATCGCCGCGACGCTCCTCTTCGCCACCGGAGACACGCTCGGCAAGCATCTGTCCATGCTCTATGCCGCGACCCTGATCCTTTCGGCGCGCTACCTGATCAACCTCGTCCTGGTCCTTGTCACCATGTGGCCCCGCCACCGCAGCGCCGTCTGGGCCACGCACCGGACCGGCCTCGTCCTCCTGCGCGGCCTCCTTCTCGCCGTCGCCACCCTCACCATGCTCCTCTCCCTCCGCGTGATGCCCGTGGCCGAGACCGTGGCAATCATCTACATCACCCCGGTCCTCCTGATGCTCGCCTCCGGCCCGATCCTGGGCGAGCGTGTTCCCCTGCTGGGCTGGCTCTGCGCCGCCCTGGGGTTCATGGGGGTCCTCCTCATCGCCCGCCCCGGCAGCGGCCTCGACCCCTGGGGCGTCGTCCTCTGTCTGATCAACGCCACGCTCGGCACCGGCTACCACCTCCTGACCCGGATCCTGACCCGGACCGAGACGACCATGTCCCTGCTCTTCCACACCGCTCTGGTGGGCTCGGTCCTGTCGGTGGGGCTGACGGTGGCCCTTGGGGTGCCCGCCTGGCCCAGCATCCCCGATGCGCTGATGATCCTCATCTACGCCACCTGCGCGACGGTCGGGCATCTCCTCTTCACCTCGGCCTACCGGGAAGCCCCGGCCTCGATCCTGGCGCCGGTCAACTACACCCACATCGCCTTCGCCACGCTGCTCGGCTGGCTGTTCTTCGCCCAGCTCCCCGGCGCGCTCGGCTTTGCCGGCATGGGCCTGATCGCGACCGCCGGGCTGCTGTCGGCCTGGCGGGCCAGCCGCTGACAGGGGCGGAAGACGCGGACCTCCGGAACCCAAGGCCGGCGTGAGGCGTTGTCCGGGTCTTCGACCGGGTGCGCAGACCTTTGCAGGAATGTGGCGCCATCGAAGGTCCTTTGGGTCCAGCTCAGGAAGGACCGAATCCATGACAGCGCGCGACCCTGGTCTGGACGGACACCCCGTCGTATCCGATGAAGCCTGGCTTTCCGAACGCAAGGCCCTGCTTGCGCGCGAGAAGGAGCTCATGCGTCTGCGGGACGCGCTTGCCCGCGACCGGCGCGCCCTGCCGTGGAGACGCATGGACACCCGCTATGTCTTCGACACGACCGAAGGTCCGCAGACGCTGGACGCGCTGTTCCGGGGCCGGTCGCAGCTTCTGGTCCAGCATTTCATGTTCGGCCCCGGCTGGAGGCAAGGATGCCCAAGCTGCTCGTTCATGGCCGATCACATGGACGGCATGCTGGCCCACCTGGCGCATCGCGACGTCACCTTCGTCGCCGTTTCGCGGGCACCGCTGGCCGACCTCCAGCAATATCGGCAGCGCATGGGGTGGCAGTTCGACTGGGTGTCATCGCACGCAAGCGACTTCAACTTCGATTTCGGGGTCAGTGCAAACCCGTCCCGGCAGGGATCGGCTGATACCTACAACTACGGCAGCGAGCCTTTCGAGGGCGAAGAGCTGCCTGGACTCAGCGTCTTCCTCAGGGACAAGGCGGGGACAGTCTTTCACACCTACTCCACCTATGGCCGTGGGGTCGAGGCGATGATGGGCACCTATGGCCTTCTCGACCTGACGCCAAAGGGCCGCGACGAGGCGCCGGGTCAGGGCATGGCCTGGTTGCGTCGGCATGATCAGTACGACCCGGAATAGCCGCGGTCCGCACCGGACGCCAGCTTCCCGCAATGCGCCCGTCATCCGATGCGGACGGCCCTTGCGAAAAGCCTAAGAAATCCTTAACGGAAAAATGCAAGTAATTGATTCAAAAAGACTTATGAAGATTGTCCACCGTGGACACGTTCAGAAGAACCCTCTCGGAATCAGCCGGTGCTCCCAGGCATCCCGCTCCAGCTCCTCCCGGAAATCCGGGTGGGCAATCGAGATCAGCGCTCTCGCCCGCTCGGCAATCGACCGCCCCTTCAGGTTCACCATTCCGAACTCGGTCACCACATACATCATGTCCGTCCGGGGCGTCGTCACCACGTTCCCCCTCGTCAGAGCCGTCACGATCCGGCTCTTCCGCTCGCCCTTCTTCTCGTAGGTCGAGGCGAGGCACATGAAGCTCTTCCCGCCCCTCGACCCATAGGCCCCCCGCACGAACTGCAGCTGCCCCCCGGTGCCGGAGATATGCCGGAACCCGTCCGTCTCCGACGCCGCCTGCCCCTGCAGGTCGACCTGGGTCGTGTTGTTGATCGACACCACCCGGTCGTTCCGCATGATGGTGTGGGGGAGGTTGGTGTAGTCGACCGGGTGGAACTCCACCTCCGGGTTCCGGTCGATGAAGTCGTACAGATACTGCGCGCCGAGGGCGAAGGTGCAGACCATCTTCCCCGGATTGATCTGCTTCCGCGCCCCCGTCACCCGCCCCGCGCGATACAGGTCCACGATCCCGTCCGTCATCATCTCGGTATGGATGCCGAGGTCCTGCACCGGGCTTTCCGCCAGCAGCGAACAGACCGCGTTCGGCATCCCCCCGATCCCGATCTGCAGGCAGGACCCGTCCTCCACCTCCGCCGCGATCAGGCGGGCGACGGCCTTGTCGACCTCGGTCGCCGGGGGCTTCGGCAGCTCCGCCATCGGGCGGTCGAAGCCGGGGATGATGAAGTCCACCTCGGACACGTGAACCCCGGTGCCTTCCCCCATCACATAGGGCAGGGTCGGTGTCTCCTCGACGATCACCACCTTGCCCCGCTCCACCAGCGCCCGCATCCACAGCGTGTTCGGGCCGAAGTTGAAATACCCCCGGTCATCCATCGGCGCGGTCTTGAAGACCACGATGTCCGGCGGGTCGATGAAGCGGCGGTAGTAGTCGGGCACCTCACCCAGGTTCACCGGCAGGTAGTGCGCCATCCCCGCGTCGTGCTTCCGGCGGTCGTAGCCGGAAAAGTGGGTGGAGAACCAGTGGACATGTTTCGCCTCCGGGTCCGCCTCCAGCACCGCGCGGGGGCGGGCGGTGAGGACCGAGCGGAACCGCAGGTTCGTCACCTCTCCCAGCCGCTTCGCCAAGGCCTCGTCGAAGGCATCCGGCTGGCCCAGCACTGCCCCGTAGTCGAGCCACATGCCCGACCGCACGAGCCCCGCCGCTTCCTCGGCCGTGATCCGCTGTGCTGACTTGGCCATCTGATCCCCCCGGATTCTACCCGCAGTCAATCACGGGGGTGGGGGGCGTGCCAAGCCTCAGCTGGTCGCAGAGATCAGCGCGGTTCCCGCCACGGCCAGCGCAGCGCCGACCCAGGCCAATGGGCCGGGGATGCGGCGGTAGACGGCCCAGACCATTGGCAGGATCAGGATGGGGGTGGTGGAGGACAGCGTCGTGACGATCCCCACATCCCCCCGCGCCAGGGCGGCCATCAGGAAGGACATGCCGATGACCATGCCCGCCAGCGCCGAGAACGCGATCTGCCGGACCTCGGTGCGAGAGGGCAGGGCGGCGGGGCGGAAGGCGGGGAGCGCAAGGAGCGCGATAAAGAACAGCGCCCCGGCCCCCGACCGCACCACCATCGCGGCCACTGGATCGGCCCCGGAAAGCATCGCCGGGCGGGCGAGGAGACTGCCCAACGCCTGCGCCAAGGAGGTGACGAGGCCAAGACAGATGCCGATCCACAAGGGCTTCGGCGTCCGTGCCCCCTCTTCCTGCCTGGGTCCCATCACGGCCAGGGCGATCCCGGCAACGATCAGGCCGACACCGGCGGCTTGCACCGGCGTGACCGTTTCGCCCCGGAAGCCGAAGCCAAGGACCAGCGCGAAGGGCGAGGCGGTGGTGAAAAGAAGGGCCGAAATGCGCGGACCGGTGTACTGGATCGTCGCGATATAGGTCAGCGAGCCGACCATGATCCCCGAGGCGGAGGAGGCCGTCAGCCACAGGACCATTTCCAGGTCCAGCGTCCTCCACCCGCCCGTGACCGCGACGATCACAGCGGTCATCAGGAACGCGAGGCTCATCTGCCAGCGCGACAGTTGTAGCGGTCCGACCCGGCCAGAGACCGAGTCGATGAACATCGCCGAGGCCGCAAAGGCCGTCGCCGCTGCAAGGGAAAGGATTACCGCAAGCACAGGCGCGACCCCCGTAGGGTGGGCAATCTGCCCACCTACCCGATGACAGCCGCGATGGCCGCCGCCAGCACCGGTACGGTCTTCGCGTTCAGCCCCGCGATGTTGATCCGGCTGTCGCCGACCATGTAGATGCCGTGCTCTTCCCGCAGCCGGTTCACCTGTGCCTCGGTCAGGCCCAACCGGCTGAACATGCCGCGATGCGAGGCCACGAAGTCGAAGCGGTCCGAGTTCGTCGCCCGGCGCAGCTCATCGGCCAGCTGCTTTCGCAGCCCCAGCATGTTCTGGCGGACCTCTTCCAGCTCGGCTTTCCACTCGGTGGTCAGCGCCGCATCCTCAAGGATCATCGTCACCAGCCGCGCGCCGTGGTCGGGGGGGAAGCTGTAGTTCTGCCGGTTCAAAAAGTTCAGGTTGCCCTGCACCACGGCCTTGCGGTCTGGCGAGGTGAGCGCGATCAGGATGCCGGTGCGTTCCCGATAGATGCCGAAGTTCTTCGAGCAGGAGGCCGCGATGAGCACCTCCGGGAAAGCCGCCGCGATCTTGCGTGTCGCTTCCGCGTCAGCGTCCAGCCCGTCGCCGAAACCCTGGTAGGCAAGGTCGACAAACGGCACCGCGCCCTTCTTCTGCAGAAGCGCGATCACCTGGTCCCACTGCTCCGCGCTCAGGTTCGCGCCGGTCGGGTTGTGGCAGCAGCCGTGGAGCAGCACCGCGTCCCCGGCGGCCACGCCGTCCAGGTCGGCCATCAGGCCCGGGAAGTCGACACCCGACGTGGCAACATCGAAGTAACGATACTCCACCCCGGTCATGCCGAGGTACTTCACGATCGACGGATGGTTCGGCCAGGTCGGCGCGCTCATCCAGACCCGCGCCTTGGGGTTCGCCATCCGGATCAGCTCCAGCGCCTGCCGGATCGCACCGGTCCCGCCGGGGGTCGCGACCGAGGCCGCGCGGTCGGCGTAGCCCTCGCCCAGGATCATGCCCACCATCGCAGCGTTATAGGCTGGTTCCCCGGCAAGGCCCGTATAGGTCTTGGTCGTCTCGACCTCCCACAGCTTCTTCTCGGCTGCCTTGACCGCCCGCATGACCGGGGTCAGCCCGGTTGCGTCCTTGTAGACGCCGACGCCAAGGTCGATCTTCGTGGTCCGCGGGTCCTCGCGGAACATGGCGATGAGTTGCAGGATCTTGTCCTGCGGCTGGGGGTTCAGGGTTTCGAGCATGGGTTTTCCCGGGGTTCTGGACGCCAGCCCAGTGCCACAAGCTGAACCCGGCGGCAAGAAGCCTTACGGCCCCGTTGCGACCCGCAGGTCTTCATACATGCCCCATTCGGCCCAGGACCCGTCGTAGAGCGCATGGTTCCGGTGCCCGATCCGCTCCAGCGCAAGACTAAGGACCGCTGCCGTAACCCCGGACCCGCAAGAGGTGATCGCGGGCTTCTTCAGGTCCACGCCCGCCGCCTCGAACACCGCCTTCAGCTCGCCGGGGGATTTCATCGTCCCGTCGGGGTTCAGCACCTCGCCAAAGGGGATGTTCTTCGACCCCGGAATGTGCCCCGACCGCAGACCGGCGCGCGGCTCCGGTGCCTCTCCCCGGAAACGCGCCGCCGCGCGGGCATCGAGGATCTCGGCCTCGCCCAGCTTTGCCGCATGGGCCACTTGCGTCACGTCCTTCACCAGATGGTTCTGGCGGGAAACGGTCATGTGCCGGTCGCGGATGACCGGAGGCATGTCCTCGACCTCGCGGCCCTCGGCCTGCCACTTGGGGAACCCGCCGTCCAGCACCGCCACATCGGTCTTGCCCATCAGTCGAAACGTCCACCAGACCCGCGCCGCCGAGAAGATGCCCACGCCGTCGTAGACCACGACCTGATGTCCGTCGCCCACGCCCATCGCCCTGAGCCGCGAGATGAACTTCTCGGGCGGCGGGGCCATGTGGGGCAGGGCGGACCGCTGGTCCGAAATCTCGTCGATGTCGAAGAACCGCGCGCCGGGGATATGGGCTGCGGCATATTCCGCCTTGGCATCCCGGTTCATCGCGGGCAGGTACCAGCTGGCGTCCAGCACGCGCAGGTCCGGGTCGCGCAGGTGTTTCGCCAGCCAGTCGGTCGAGACCAGCGTCTTCGGGTCATCCTGCGGCGATGGTGTCATGTGCGGCCTCCCGGGGGTTGCCCCGGATATATGCACCGCCGCAGGACCCTTGCAAGCGGCGCGGGAGGTCGGCCCCCCGCGCCAAGGCGTTTACTTCACCAGCGCCTTCTTCAGCATGCCCGCGATCACGGTCAGGATCGCCCCGCCGACGCCGCCACCGGCGACCGACTGCACCAGCGCGCCGATGTCGAGGTTCGACAGGTCAAGCCCCGTGCCGCCCCCCGCCATCATGCTGGTCAGAAGCCCGCCCAAGAGGCCACCAACGCCGCCCACGACCGAGTTCCCCGCCGTGCCGAGGCTGGCATTCTTCACCCCCGCCCCCGCCGCGTTGCCGCCGATGAGGCCTGCGATGATCTGGATGATCAGTTCCATTACCCGTAACTCCCACTGTCCGCCGGTTCCCGTGACCGGGTTTGCCCGGCCTATCCCCCGGACTTGCTGTCCGGCAGGGGAAATTGTGCCAGAAATCGGCAGTTCCGGCAAGAAATGTTGGAAAAGTGAAAGTTTGGCGGCCGGATCAGTCGCGGCTGTTGTGCTTCAGAAGCCGGGCCTTGTCGCGTTCCCAGTCGCGCTTGGCGCTGGTCTCACGCTTGTCGGCAAGCTTCTTGCCCTTGGCGATCCCCAGCTTCAGCTTCACGATGCCGCGGTCGTTGAAATACATCTTCATCGGCACGATCGTCATGCCCTCGCGACCCACCGCCGACCACAGCCGCGACAGTTCCTTCTTCGACACCAGAAGCTTGCGCCGACGGCGTTCCTCATGCCCGAAGGACTTGGCCTGCAGGTAGGGAGCGATGTAGCCGTTGAGCAGCCACAACTCGCCCCCTTCGACCGAGGCATAGCTCTCCGCAATGTTCGCCCCGCCCTGGCGCAGGCTTTTCACCTCTGACCCCAAGAGCATGATCCCAGCCTCCAGGTCGCTTTCGATGTGGTAATCGAAACGCGCGCGCCGGTTCTCGGCGATCAGCTTGGAGTTGGGATCGGACTTGGCCACCATGATCCGGTTCAGATAAGGTCTGCGACAGGCTTAGTCCAGAAGGCACGCCATGTTGATGCAAATCGCGCTGGGGTCGGCGGTGCTGGTGGTGAACGTCCTGGTCATGGCCGTGGCATCCCTGGTGCTGGAGACCGGATTCCGTTCCGTCCATCCCTGGCTGATCGCCCCACCGCAGCGGTTGAAACTGGTGCTTCTGCTGGTGGCCGTGGGGATCTGGGTGCTTCTTGTCCTGACCCTGAACATCTGGGTCTGGGCCTATGTCCTGTTCGAGACCGGCGTCTTCAAGTCGATGGAGGAATCGCTCTACTACGCCATTGAGGCCTTCTCGACCCTTGGGCTGGGGGATGTCGTCCCAAACCCTGACTGGCGCATCTTCGCGGCGATGGCGGCCGTGAATGGCCTGCTCAGCTTCGGTCTGCTCACCGCCCTGCTGGTCGAGGCGCTGCGCCAGGTCCGGTTGGCGCAGTTGGAACGTCGCCACGGTGCGGAACGCAAGTAGGGTGGGCAATCTGCCCACCTACCCCTTCAGCTCATCGGTAATCCGCACCGGCCCGACTGCGCCCTTCAGCTTGGCCCGGTAGATCACCACGCCTTCGGCCACGCGCATGACATAGGTCCGCGTCTCGCCGAAGGGGATCGTCTCGACCCAGTCGACAACGTCCACATCCGGCCGGCGCGGGTCGCCGAATTCGGTCATCCAGCGCTCCGGCCGCCGCGGACCCGCGTTGTAGCCCGAGGCGATGAGCGCGATCGAGGGGCCGAACTTCTCGACCATCTCGGCCAGGTAGGCCGAGCCCATCGTGACGTTGTAGGCCGGATCGCCCGTCAGCTTGCTCGCGTCGAAGGTCTTGCCCAGCTTGGCCGCCATCAGCTTCGCGGTGCCGGGCAGGACCTGCATCAGGCCGCGCGCATCGGCGGCGGACCGGGCGGCGGGGTCGAACTCGCTTTCCCGCCGTGCGATCGACAGGGCCAGCGCACGGCTGACCGACAACCCGTCGGGGACAAAGTCGGGGATCGGGTAGTAGGCGTGCGACAGGATGATGCCACGCTCGGCCGCGGCCTTGGCGATCAGGACGGCAAGGTGCGGCTCGTTCCAGGCCAGCGTCATGTCGGCCATCTGCGCCAGCCCGGTCTGATCCTGGCTTTCGCCGAGGTGCAGCAGGAACCGCTTCGCCAAGGTGCGGTCGCCCGCCTGAAGCAGCACCTCAGCCGCCGCAAGGACCGACGACTGCCGGAACGCCGCGCCTTGCCAGTCGGGCGCCTTGGGGCGGGACAGGAGCCGGTCGTCCAGCGACAGGCCCAGCCGTTCCGCCGCCAGAAGCCCGTAGAAGGCCGTCTGGTGCGCCGCCGCAGCCTTGTAGCTTGCGGTCCCGTCCTTGCCCGCGGCCTCTTGCGCCCGCCCGATCCAGTAATGCCCTCGCGCCAGGCTGATCGGGGTCGAGACCCCGGCCAGCAGATGCTGGAAATGCTTCTCGGCGGTGGCGGGATCGCCCAACTTCCGCAGGGCGATGAAACCCGCCAGGAATTCCAGGTCGGCATAGGCCGACGCCCCGCCGTTGACGGCGACATGGTGGTTCGCGGCGATCCGGTAGGCCTCTTTCGCGCGGCCGTTCCGCATCAGGTACCGCGCCAGGACTGCGCGACGCTCGGCCCAGGCTTCGGGTCGGCCCAGGCGTTCGGCGGACTCGGAGCGGTCGAGGATCAGTTCCGCCGCCTCGTCGTAGAGGTCCCGCTTCATCCGCCAGATGAAACGGTCATAGGCCAGGCCGGCATCGCCCGCCCGCGCCTTCGGCACCGCCTCGATCAGCGAGGTGACGCCCTTGCTTTCCGTCTGCAACGCGATCCGCGCCCGGGCCAGCGCCTGCAGGTCCTCTGGCACGCGTGCCAGCATCCGCTCGGCCTCGCGGGTGCGGCCCTCCCACAGCAGGGTGTCGAGCCGCAATTCGTGGACGAAGCTGACCGCCTCGGGCGCAAGGCCGATCATCTCGGACTCCTGCTCGGCCGAGAAGGCCAGGCTGGACCAGGCCCGCATCGCCTCGGTCTCGGCATCCGCGGGCCGACCGACGGCGAGAAGCGCGCGGACATAGGCGATGGCGCCGGTGCCGGTTTCGGGCGGACCGGCCTCGAACCAGGCGATGACGCGGGCAGGGTCGGTGGACCGCGCGACGGCCTCTTCACCCTTCTCGCGCAGAAGCGGCAGGCCGGGCCAGTCGGGACGACGCTGCAGGAACTCTTCGTATTCGCCAAGGCGGCCGTCGCCCGCGCGCAGGCGCTGCCATTCGATCACGTCGCGCCCCACGCCCGACGGTGCGGTCAACAAGGCGCCGGCCCAATCCTGCTTGGCGGCCAGCTCCAGTGCCGTCCGCATCGCTTGCGTCGTGTCTGCCCCTGCCGGAAGCGTCTGGAGGCCCAGGGCCAGGACCAGCGCCCGGATCATTGTTCTGCTGCTCATGGCCCTGAATCTGCCTCAGCATGTGCCTGTGGACAACCCACAGTTCCGTTAGTGCGCAAGACTTGGCAGCGGGCCTGTCTGCCGCTATGAGAAGCGCGCTTAAACCCGGGCATTTCCGCCCCATCAAAGGAGAAGCGTCATGATCAGAGGGTCCCTTCCTGCCCTGGTGACGCCGTTCAAGAACGGCGAGCTGGATCTGGTGACGCTGAAGAAACTCGTGGACTGGCACATCGCCGAGGGCAGCCACGGGATCGTTCCGGTTGGGACCACGGGGGAAAGCCCGACGCTGAGCCATGCCGAGCACCAGAAGGTCATCGAGGAAGTCGTGGCCGCCGCCGCGGGCCGGGTGCCGGTGATCGCAGGCGCGGGCTCGAACAACACCGTGGAAGGCATCAGCCTGATGCGCCATGCCGAGAAGGTGGGCGCCACCGCCGCGCTGGTCGTGACGCCCTATTACAACAAGCCGACCCAGGCCGGGATGATCGCGCATTTCACCGCGCTGCACGACTGCTGCCAGCTGCCGATCGTGATCTACAACATCCCCGGCCGGTCCGTCGTCGACATGACGCCCGACACGATGGGCACCTTGGCAAAGCTGCCCCGGATCATCGGCGTCAAGGACGCCACCGGCAAGATCGAGCGCGTCTCGATGCAGCGCGCGACCTGCGGGGCGGACTTCATCCAGCTCTCGGGCGAGGATGCGACGGCCCTTGGCTTCAACGCGCATGGCGGGGTGGGTTGCATTTCCGTCACCGCGAACGTGGCACCCCGCCTCTGCGCCGAGTTCCAGGAGGCCACGCTGCGCGGCGATTATGCCAAGGCGCTGGAATACCAGGACAAGCTGATGCCGCTGCACGAGGCGATCTTCATCGAGCCGGGCCTTGTCGGCGCGAAATATGCGCTGTCGGTGCTGGGCCTCTGCTCGGACGAAGTGCGCCTGCCGCTGGTCGGGCTGACCGATGGTACCAAGGCGAAGATCAAGGCCGCGATGAAGCACGCCGGGCTGATCTGAGGGCCAAGCCAAATTCCTTCGAAGGAGTTTGCAATTCTTTTCGAAAAGATTTGCGCCCCGTCGGATGCGGCGGGGCGCTTGCCATTTCCGCCCCGCCCGCGCACCTTGCCGCCAACCTGGGAGGCCCCATGCGCAGTTCGAAAACCATCCACGTCATCTCGGCCCATGCCGAAGGCGAAGTCGGCGACGTGATCGTCGGCGGCGTCGCCCCTCCGCCCGGCGAAACCCTGTGGGAAATGCGCGAGGCGCTCTGGCGCGACCAGACGCTGCGCAACTTCGTCCTGAACGAACCGCGCGGCGGAGTGTTCCGGCATGTGAACCTGCTGGTGCCGCCCAAGGACCCCCGCGCGCAGATGGGCTTCATCATCATGGAGCCCGAGGACAACCCGCCGATGTCCGGCTCGAACTCGATCTGCGTGTCCACGGTGCTTCTGGACAGCGGGATCATCCCGATGACCGAACCCGTCACCGAAATGGTGCTTGAGGCTCCCGGCGGCCTGGTCACGGTGCGGGCCGACTGCCGCAACGGCAAGGCCGAGCGGATCCATGTCCGCAACCTGCCTTCCTTCGCCGACCGGCTGGGCGTGCCGCTGGACGTGCCGGGTGTCGGGCGGCTGACGGTGGACACGGCCTATGGTGCGGACAGTTTCGTCGTGGTCGA
>JAIXZY010000020.1 GCA_027489355.1 Paracoccaceae bacterium
CCGAAAACGGTTTTCGGATCCAGTTTCCGGACGTCATCCTCGATGATCTCGATCCCCAGCGGTAGCGCCCGGGTCTTGATGACGGCGATAGTCTGGGGGTGGCAGAAGCGGTCGACAAAGAAGGCCTTCGCCTTCGATTTCGCCACCCGTTCCGCCATCGTCATCGCCTCGGCCGCCGCCGTCGCCTCGTCCAGAAGCGAGGCGTTCGCCACGTCGAGGCCGGTCAGGTCGCAGACCATCGTCTGGAAGTTCAGCAGGGCCTCCAATCGCCCCTGCGCAATCTCGGGCTGATAGGGCGTGTAGGCCGTGTACCAGGCCGGGTTCTCCAGGATGTTCCGCTGGATCGCCGGGGGCGTCACCGTGCCGTAGTAGCCCTGCCCGATCAGGCTGGTCATCACGCGGTTCTTCGCGCCGACCTCCTTCATCCGGGCCAGAAGCTCATGCTCGGCCAGGGGCGCCCAGGTCAGGGGCTGAGCCTGCCGGATCGACGGGGGGACGGTCTGGTCGATCAGCTCGTCCAGCGTGCGGACACCGACGGCGGCCAGCATTTCCTCCATCTCCACCGGAGAGGGGCCGATGTGGCGGCGGTTGGCGAAGTCGTAGGGGTTGTAGTCCGTGGGCGTGAAGGTCATGGCGACACCTTGATTGATCTGGGGAAAACGCCCGGCCCAGGGGCCCAAAATCCTTGAGTAAGGATTTTGCCAAGTTTCTTACTTAAGAAATTTGGGGCGCGCGCTGAGAGATCAGCCGATCAGCTCCTGATACTCGTCCTCGTCCATGAACTGGTCGAGCACGCTCAGATCGTCCACCTTCAGCTTGAAGAACCAGGCGGCCCCCGTCGGGTCCTCGTTCACCAGGCCGGGGTTGTCGACCAGCTTCTGGTTCACCGCGACCACCTCGCCGTCGATGGGCGCAAGGATGTCCGAGGCCGCCTTGACGCTTTCGATCACGCAGACCTCGTCGCCTTCCGCCACCTGAGTCTCCGTCTCGGGCAATTCGACGAAGACCACGTCGCCCAGCTGGGTCGCCGCATGTTCGGTGATGCCGACGACCACGAGGTCACCCTCGACCCGCAGCCATTCGTGTTCCTTGGTGTATTTCATGACTCAGTCCTCAGCGCTTGTAAGTTGTGGGTTGGAAAGGCATCTCGGCGACGGTCACGGGCAGGCGCTTGCTGCGCACCTCGCCCAACAGAGTCGTGCCAATGCTAGCATGGGCGCGGGCAACATAGCCCGTCGCGATGGGGGCGTTGACCGAGGGACCGAACCCGCCGGAGGTCACTTTTCCGACAGGCGTCCCATCCTCGGCGAACAGCTCCACGCCCTCGCGCATCGGGGCACGGCCCTCGGGGCGCAGGCCGACGCGCAGCCGCTCTGGCCCCTCGGCCAGCTCCTTGAGGATGCGCGCCGCGCCGGGGAAGCCACCTTCCCGCGCGCCGCCGGCCTTGCGGGCCTTCTGGATCGCCCAGACCAGGTTCGCCTCGACCGGGCTGGTCGAGGTGTCGATGTCATGGCCGTAGAGGCAAAGCCCAGCCTCCAGCCGCAGCGAATCCCGCGCGCCCAGCCCGATGGCGGCCACGCCCGGCTGCGCCAGCAGCCTCCGCGCGAACCCATCCGCCTGCGCCTCGGGGACCGAGACCTCGAACCCGTCCTCGCCCGTGTAGCCCGAGCGCGAAACCCAGATATCCCCGAACATCCGGTGATCCATGAACCGCATCGCGGCCACGCCCGGCACCACCGCCTCCAGCGCCGCCTCGGCCCCCGGTCCCTGCAGCGCCAGCAGCGCGCGGTCCGTCACCGGTTCCACCGAAACCCCCGGCATCCCGGCGGTCATATGCGCAATGTCCGCCGCCTTGCAGGCCGCGTTCACCACCACATACAGATGATCCCCCCGATTGGTGAACATCAGGTCATCCAGGATCCCGCCACCGTCGTTGGTGAACAGCCCATAGCGCTGACGACCCTCGCCCAGACCCAGCACATCCACCGGCATCAGCGCCTCGAAGGCAAGCTTCAGCTCCTCCATCGAGCCCTTGGGCCGCAGGATCACCTGCCCCATGTGGCTGACATCGAACAACCCCGCCGCGGCGCGCGTGTGCAGGTGTTCCTTCAGCACCCCCTCCGGGTACTGCACCGGCATCCGGTAGCCCGCGAAAGGCACCATCTTGCCGCCCAACTCCTCATGCAGGGGCTCCAGCCCCAGGTGCTCGAGTCCCGGCTCCTCCAGGTCGGCCATCGCCGTCCCCCCATCCTTGGCCGGAAAACGCACCGGCACCGTCAGGCGGGCCAATCCCCACCCTGCGATGCCCCCTCTGTCCTTGCGCCCGGAGGCGCGCCTGAGATCGTTATCCCTTCGGCGTCCCGGATTGCCCGGGAACTCTCCAGAGTCTGTCGTCAGCTACGGTCCCTTGCGCCTGAGAGTTTACCGGGGCGGTTGCTCCTTCGGCACCTTTGGGTCCTGAGGACCCGCCGGATTCTCCCGAACCTGACGCCACTTGCCTAACCCAAAGCCGCGCATCCGGGCAAGAGGGATTCGGAATACGACGGTATGCCGCCGCCGGGCGACCTCAGGCGCGCCGCTCGCCGGGGCTGGCCACGGGGTCGGCCTCGGGCGCGGGGTCCGGAGCCGGGCGGCCGCGGTGGGGTGCAAGGGCCGGCCTCCGGATCGCCATCAGCGCCAGCCAGGCGGCCGCCAGCCCGAACACCACCCCGCCCAGGGCCTGCCCCACCAGCACGCCCTGCGCGCCCCAGTATTGCCCCAGCCACAGCGCCAGCGGGATCGTCCCGACCGTATGCCGTCCCCAGTTCACCACCGTCGACCAGAAGGGCCGTCCAAGGTTGTTGCAGACCGCATTGCCGACGAACACCATGCCGTTGAAGAACCACAACAGCGCCAAGGGCCCGCAGAAGAGGTAGACGAGGTCCCGCGTCAGCCCCTCGGCCTGGAACGCATCCGCGATGGGTCCGCGCAAGAGGAACAGCAGTGCCGAGACCAGGACGATGACCAGCGCGGTAAAGATCAGCCCGTCCCAGAAGGTGCGCCGCACCCGATCCATGCGCCCCGCGCCGAAGTTCTGCCCGACGATCGGGCCGATGGCGCCTGCCAATGCGAAGATCACCCCGAAAGCCACCGGGGTCAGGCGCCCCGCAATCGCCATGCCCGCCACCGCCGCCTCGCCATAGGCGCTGGTCGCCCGCGTGACGAAGGCCTGCCCGACCGGAGTCGCCACCTGCGTCAGGATCGCCGGGATCGCGATGGCCCAGATTGGCCCCATGTCGGCGACGACCTGCTCCAGGGTGGGCCGGTCGAACCCGCCGTATTTCTTGCGAATTGGCTGGAGGGCGACCCAGGCGATGACCACTCGCGCCGCCACGCTGGCAATCGCCGCGCCGGTCAGCTCTAGCTTGAAGCCGAAGATCAGGATCGGGTCCAGCACGGCCGTCGCCACCGCGCCCCAGACCGTCGCCATCATCGCCGCCCGCGCGTCGCCGTGGCTGCGCAGGATCGCGCCGCCGATCATGCCGACCATCAGCAGGGGCTGCGACGGGATGACAATCTGCAGGAAATGCACCGCCAGCGCCGCCGTGTCTCCCGTCGCGCCCAGAAGCCCGACCAGCGGCCACAGGAAGGCCCAGACCAATGCCGCGAAGAGCGAGCCGAAGACAAAGCTCAGCACCAGCCCGGTCGTCGCCTTTTCG
Organism: Paracoccaceae bacterium; assembly: GCA_027489355.1. GTDB lineage: Bacteria > Pseudomonadota > Alphaproteobacteria > Rhodobacterales > Rhodobacteraceae > Tabrizicola. The sequence continues at coordinate 3,699 of JAIXZY010000020.1, forward strand.
CGCGCCAGCACCGGGTCCCGCCCACCCAGCGCCCGCGCCACCAGCGCGCCCACGCCGATCGACATGCCGATCCCGAAGCTTGTGGTGAAGAACAGGATCGCCCCGGCATAGCCGATGGCCGCCGCCAGTTCCTCGCGGCCCAGCAGGGCGATGTAGAACATGTTGACCAGATCGACGACGAACACCGCCATCAGCCCGACCGAGGAGGTCAGCGACATCACCGTCACATGCCGGAAGAGGTTCCCCTCGACGAATTTTGCCTGCCCCGTCAAGTCGCTCTCCCTTGTCGAAAAGCTATTTCATACTGGCGCAAATATCCTCGGGGGGTCCGGGGGGCGAAGCGCCCCCGGGGGTTGGCCCCAGGGTCAGACGCTCGGCACCTTGCGCAAGAGCGGCATGACGTCAGCCATCTCCGGCCCGGCATCCCGCCCGGTCAGCGCGCGGCGCAGGGGGCGGAACAGGTCCTTGCCCTTGCGCCCCGTCGCGTCCTTCACCGCCTGGGTCCACTCGCCCCAGGTCGCCGTGGTCCAGGGCTTCGCGGGCAGCAGCGCCAAAGCCTGCCGGACGAAGTCACGGTCGGCCTCATCCACCACCGGCTCTGCCCCGTCGCGGAACAGCGTCCACCACTGCCCCAGATCGTCCAGCACGGTGATGTTGCCCTTGGCCACCGCCCAGAACGCCTCGGCCTCGGCCTCGGGCACGCCCAGATCCGCGATCCGGTCCTTCACCGCCGCGAAGGGCAACGACTGGACATGGTGGCGGGTCAGCGGAAACAGGTCCTCGGCGTCGAACTTCGTCGGCGCGGCCCCGAAGGACCCCACGTCGAACCCGGCGATCAGCTCCTCCATAGACGCCGCCAGCTCCACCGGCTTCGACGAGCCCAGCCGGGCCATCAGCGAAAGCAGCGCCATCGGCTCCACCCCCCGCGCCCGCAGGTCGCGCAGGGACAGGACGCCCAGACGCTTCGACAGCTCTTCGCCCTGCGGCCCGGTCAGCAGCGAATGGTGCGCGAAGGTCGGAGGCGTCCCGCCCAGCGCCTTCATGATCTGAATCTGCGTCGCCGTGTTGGTCACATGGTCTGCGCCGCGCACGATATGCGTGACCCCCATGTCCACGTCATCCACCGAGGACGCGAAGGTATACAGCACCTGCCCATCCGCCTTGATCAGGACCGGGTCCGAAACGCTGGCGGCATCAATCGAGATATCCCCGATGATCCCGTCCTTCCACTCGATCCGCTCCTGGTCCAGCTTGAAGCGCCAGTAGCCCTGCCGCCCTTCGGCGCGGTAGGCGGCCTTCTGCTCTTCGGTCATCGACAGGGCCGCTCGGTCATAGACCGGGGGCTTGCCCATGTTCAGCTGCTTCTTCCGCTTCAGGTCCAGTTCCACGGGCGTCTCGAAGCATTCATAGAACCGCCCGGCGGCCTTCAGCTGCTCCGCCGCCGCCGCATAACGGTCCATCCGCTTCGACTGCTGCTCGATCCGGTCGTACCTGATCCCCAGCCACGCAAGGTCCGCCTTCAGCCCGTCGATGTATTCCTGCTTCGACCGCTCCTGGTCGGTGTCATCCAGCCGCAGGATGAAGGTCCCGCCGTTCTGTCGCGCGATCAGGTAGTTCATCAGCGCGGTGCGCAGGTTGCCCACATGGATCCAGCCGGTGGGCGAGGGGGCGAAGCGGGTGGTGACGGTCATCGGACGGGCTCCTTGGAAGGCTTCTCCCTGTCACAAGCCCCCGCCTTTGTCCAGTTTCGCGCCGCCCGCGCCGCCGTCCGTGGCAACGCCGTCGCAGGGGGTTCGATGCCCCCTGCGACGGCTGCCCCCGCGCGGGATCGCCCCTCTCCGGCCCCGCGCCCTTTCCCCCGCCCCTTCCCGCGCCTATCTTCCCCCACATGACGAACCCATCGCCCGACAGCATCGCCCCCTCCCTCGCCCTTCTCGAGCAGCTCGCCCACGAGGCGATCTCCACCCTGCCCGAACCCTTCCGCGAGCCCGCCACCCATATCCGCCTGCGGATCGAGGACTTCCCCGACGAAGACATGCTGGACGAGCTTCAGATCGACGACGCGTTCGAGCTGACGGGCCTCTACGACGGCATCCCGCTGACCGAGAAGTCGACCGCCGAGCAGGTTATCAGGCCCGATGTCATCTGGCTCTTCCGCCGCCCGATCCTCGACGAATGGGCCGAACGCGGCGATGTGTCGATCCAGGAGCTGGTCAGCCATGTGGTGATCCACGAGCTTGCCCATCACTTCGGCTGGTCGGACGAGGACATCGCCAACATCGACCGCTGGTGGGAATAGGGTTCCCGACTTCGATGCACAGCACTTGTGCACGCCCGCACGAGTCCTGACGCGCCCGTGACCGGACGCCCGCCTACCCAGCCCTATCCTTCCCGGACCGCAATCCGCAGGAGGACAAGGATGACCCGACTTTCCCGCCGACAGGCGCTTTTCGCCGGTGCCACGATGCCCCTCGCCGCCACGCTTCCGCTTCCCGTCTTCGCCAAGGCCGAGATGCAGGGCTCGGGCTTCGCGCCCTGGAACCGCTTCAAGCTCGGCAGCTTCGAGGTGACGACGCTCCTCGCCGGCACCCGCGCGGGCGACAAGCCGCAGGAAACCTTCGGCACCAATGCCTCGCCCGAGGACTTCGCCGCCCTTTCCGCTGCGAACTTCATCCCCGCCGACAAGACGCAGAACTTCTTCACCCCCACCCTGGTCAACACCGGCGCGGAACTGGTGCTCTTCGATACCGGCCTTGCCGCCGAAGGCACGCTGGCCGCGCTGACCGCCGCGGGCTACAGCGCGGACCAGGTGGGCATCGTGGTCCTGACCCACATGCACGGCGACCACATCGGCGGGCTGATGGGTGCGGACGGCACCACGCCCACCTTCGCCAACGCGCGCTACGTGACCGGCGCGGTCGAGCACAATCACTGGTCGGGCGCCGCGAACGAAGGCTTCGACAAGAACGTGAAGCCCTTGAACGACAAGTTCACCTTCCTCGACGACGGCGGCTCGGTCGTCTCGGGCATCACCGGCATGGCGGCCTTCGGCCATTCGCCCGGCCACATGGTCTACCAGGTGGAATCGAACGGCCAGCGCCTGATGGTCACGGCCGATACCGCGAACCACTACGTCTGGTCGCTGCAGAAGCCCGACTGGGAAGTCCGCTTCGACGCCGACAAGGCCGCTGCCGCCGCCGTCAGGAAGCAGGTGTTCGGCCAGATCGCCGCCGACCGCATCCCCTTCATCGGCTACCACATGCCCTTCCCCGGCGTGGGCTATGTCGAGGCGCAGGGCGATGGCTTCCGTTACGTTCCGGCCAGCTACCAGCTTCTGCTGAACGGCTAAGCCCGTCCGGACTGCTCCCTCCGGACCGCCTTTATTGACGAGTGTGCCCCCGGCGTCCCCTCGACCGGGGGCTGTTCCATTTCTGGATGGAAGGCTTATGATAGCGGTAACACGAACAGGTGCCGCATGTCCCAAGCCCCGATCCTTACCCTCACGCTCAACCCCGCGCTCGACATGGCGACCGAGGTGCACGAGCTGATCCCCGGCCAGAAGCTCCGCTGCACCGAGCCGCTCCTAGACCCCGGCGGCGGCGGGCTGAACGTCAGCCGCGCGATCAAGTCGCTGGGCGGGGACAGCCTGGCCCTCGTCGCGCTGGGGGGACTGACAGGCGACCGCCTTGCCGGGCTGATCCGGGCCGAGGGCGTGACCTTCCTGTCGATCCTCGGCCCCGGCGAGACGCGTCAGTCGCTGACGGTGAACGAGGCGACCTCGGGCAAGCAATACCGCTTCATGCTCCCCGGTCCGGTCTGGGGCGAGGCGGAACGCGCCCGCGTCTTCACTCTGCTGCGCGCCACCGCCCGCCCGGGGGGGATCTCGGTGATCTCGGGCAGCCAGCCGCCCGGCGTGCCGATCGACTTCCCGGCCCAGCTTGCCGCGTCGATGCCCGAGACGCGGGTGGTGCTCGACACCTCCGGCGCGACCCTGGTCGAGGCGGTGCGCAATCCGATTCCCGGTCTGGAAGTCCTGCGGATGGACGGCCCCGAGGGCGAGGAACTGGCAGGGCGGCCGCTGCCCAGCGTGGCGGACACCGCCGAATTCGCGCAGTCACTGGTGCGCAAGGGCGTGGCGAAGATCGTCATCGTCGCCCGCGGGGCCGAGGGCAACGTGCTGGCCGACGCCGAACAGCGCATCTTCGCGGCGGCGGCCAAGGTGAAGGTGAAATCCACCGTCGGTGCCGGTGACAGCTTCGTCGCGGCCTTCGTTCTGGGCCTTGCCCGCGGCCAGACGCACGCCGAGTCGCTGGCGATGGGCTCTGCCGCCGCCTCGGCCGCGGTGACGACCGACGCGACCCAGCTTTGCCGGCCAGAGGACGTGATGCGCCTCCTGCGGGAATGCACTGTCACCGCCGTCTGACCCGGCAGCGCCACCGCCCGTAGGGTGGGCAGATTGCCCACCCTACGCAGCCGCTCAGCCCCCGGCGAGCCGTTGGAACAGGCTCCGCCGCGGCGCGTCCGCCCGCAGCGGCTGCACCACCGTCGCCGGCGTCGTCGTGCCAAGCAGCCGCAGCCGCCGTCCCAGACCCATCTGCTCGGCCCAGTCGCGCAGAGCAGGCGACAGCGTGCCATAGACATCGACCCGCGACAGCCGCGCCGCCCCGCGCAGGGCCGCGCTTTCCGCCCAGGGGGAAATCCGGTCCTGCAGCTCTCTCCAGGTCTCGGCGCTGTCGTAGATCGCCACCAGCCGCCGGTCCCGCAGGCCGTTCCCCAGGAAACGATAGCTCCGAACGCCCTCCATCCCGGTCAGCCGCAGCCGCGCCAATTGCAGCCGCGCAGCCCGGTCGAAGGCCCCGGGATCGCGCAGATCGTAGAAGCTGGAGACGACCAGCTCAGCCGTCATCGCGCCAGCGGTTGACGATCGGATAGCGGCGGTCCAGCCAGAAGGCCTTTTGCGTCAGCCGCACCCCGGGGGCCGACTGGAACCGCTTGTATTCCGCAAGGTACAGCAGGTGCTCGACCTTCTTCACCACGGCCCGGTCGAAGCCCAGGCCGACGATCTCGGCAACCGACATCTCCTTTTCCACCAGGCATTCCAGGATCGCGTCCAGCACCTCATAGGGCGGCAGGCTGTCCTGGTCGGTCTGGTTGGCCCGCAGTTCCGCCGACGGCGGCCGCGAGATGATGCGCTCGGGGATCACCTCTCCCGCCGGACCCTTCATCCAGGGCCGGTGGTTCTCGTTCCGCCAGCGCGCGGTCAGGAACATGCGGGTCTTGTACATGTCCTTGACCGGGTTGTAACCCCCGTTCATGTCGCCGTAGATCGTGCAGTAGCCCACAGCCATCTCCGACTTGTTGCCGGTGGTCAGCAGCATCTCGCCGAACTTGTTCGACAGGGCCATCAACAGCAACCCCCGCAGGCGGGACTGGATGTTCTCCTCGGTGATCCCCGGCTGCGTGCCCTCGAACAGCGGAGCCAAAGCCTCCCCCACCGCTTCTTGAGCGCCCTTGATCGGCACCGTGTCATAGCGGCAGCCCAAGGCCTTCGCCGCCGCCGTCGCCAGGTCCAGGGACTCCTGGCTGGTGAACTCCGACGGCAGCATCACGCAGCGCACGTTCTCCGGCCCCAGCGCATCCACCGCCATGGCCGCCACGATCGCCGAGTCGATCCCGCCCGACAGCCCCAGCAGCGCCTTCCGGAACCCCGTTTTCCGCATGTAATCGCCCAGCGCCAGCACGCAGGCCCGGTAATCCGCCTCGCCAATCGGAGGGATCTCCGCGATCTCCCCCTGGTCCGCCAGCCACCCCTCCGGCCCCCGCCGGAAGGTGACCATCACCTCGCACTCATCGAACTGCGGCAGTTGCGCCATCAGCCGCCCGCCGGGGTTCAGCACCATGCTGGAGCCATCGAACACCTGGTCATCCTGCCCGCCCACCATGTTCAGGTAGACCAGCGGCAACCGCGTCTCCACGACGCGGGACACCATCAGGTTCAGCCGCAGGTTCGGCTTGCCCCGGTGATAGGGCGAGCCATTGGGGATCAGCAAAATCTCCGCCCCCGTCTCGGACAAGGTCTCGGCCACGTCGGGATGCCAGGCGTCTTCGCAGATCGGCGTCCCGATCCGCACGCCCTTTACAACGTAAGGCCCGTGCACATCGGCCGAGGCAAAGACCCGCTTCTCGTCGAAGACCGCATCGTTCGGCAGGTGGTGCTTCAAGACGCGGGCATGGACCCGCCCGCCCTCCAGCACGTAATAGCCGTTGTAAAGCTTCAGCCCCTGCAGGACCGGCCCGCCGATCCCCAGCGCCGGGCCGTCCGCGCAGACGGCGGCAAGCCGCTCCACCGCCGCGATGGCCGCCTGGACGAAGGCGGGTTTCAGGATCAGGTCCTGGGTCTGGTAGCCGGTCACGAACATCTCGGTCAGCGCGACCATGTCGGCGCCCGCGGCCTTCCCGCTTTCCCAGGCCGCCCTGGCCCGCGCCACGTTCCCGGCAATGTCCCCCACCACCGGGTTCAGCTGCGCCAGCATCATCTTGAACGTGTCGGTCATGGCCCCGCCCCCACTATATCCGTTACTTCTAGCAGACTGAGGCCCAAGGGAAAGTGGCAGCAGGGACGTGACGGCGCATCCCGGCACACAAGCTTGTCACACCCGAACCCCGCCCTTACCCTGCCCCCATAACGCCCCCAGGGATTCGCCCATGCGCCTGCCTGCCGCCCTCCTCCTCGCCGCCCTCGCCCTTCCCGCAGCGGCGCAAGAGGGGGACATCATCACCAAGCAATACGACGACGGCTCGGTCTATGAAGGCACCTTCCTGAACGGCCGCCAGCACGGGATGGGAACCTACCGGCTCCCCTCGGGCTTCACCTATTCCGGCGAATGGGTGGACGGAGAGATCACCGGCGTCGGCACCGCGCGCTACCCCAACGGGTCCGTCTACGAGGGCAGCTTCGTGAAGGGCCAGCCCGAGGGCAAGGGCAAGATCACCGCCCCCGACGGGCGCGTCTACGAAGGCGACTGGGTCCAGGGCCAGATGACCGGGAGCGGCAAGGCCACCTATGCCAACGGGTCGGTCTACGAAGGCACCTTCGTCAAGGGCACCCACAACGGCAAGGGAAAGCTGACGAACCCCTCGGGCTATACCTACGAAGGCGACTGGGTCCTTGGCGTCAAGGAAGGCCAGGGCAAGATCACCTATCCCGACGGGACGGTCTACGAAGGCGGCCTTGTGAAGGGACAGCGGTCGGGCAAGGGCAAGCTCGCCATGCCCGACGGGCTGGCCTACCAGGGCGACTGGGCCGAGGGGCAGATCAACGGCCAGGGGATGCTGACCCAGCCCAACGGCGACGTCTACGAGGGCAGCTTCAAGGACGGGCTCCGCGACGGGCAGGGGAAGCTCACCCACAAGAACGGCGACATCTACATCGGCACCTGGACCAGGGACCGTCGCCAGGGCCGCGGCAGCTTCTCCACGCCGGACGGCTTCAAGTACGAAGGCACCTGGGTCGAGGGGAGGATGGAGGGGACGGGGTCGATCACCTATCCCGACGGGTCCGTCTACATCGGCGCGATGAAGGCCGACCAGCCGAACGGTCAGGGCGCGATCACCTACCCGGACGGCAGCACCTACCAGGGCAACTGGGTCGCCGGGGTGATCGAGGGCCAGGGCCGCGCCACCTACAAGGACGGCCGGGTCTATGAGGGCGCGTTCAAGCAGGCCAAGCCCGAGGGCAAGGGCGTGATTACCTACCCCGACGGCTATCGCTACGAAGGCGACTGGGTCGCGGGCCAGCGGCAGGGCGTGGGGTCGGCGGTCTACCCCGACGGCAGCCTCTACAAGGGCGAGTTCAAGGCCGGGCTGCGCGACGGCCAGGGCGAGTTCACCACGACCGACGGGTTCAAATACGTCGGAACCTGGGTGGCGGGCCAGATCGAGGGCCAAGGCGTGGCCACCTACCCCGAGGGCGACGTCTACGAGGGCCTGTTCAAGGCCGGGAAGCGCGAGGGCCAGGGGAAGCTCACCTACAAGTCCGGCGAAGTGGCCGAGGGCATCTGGCAGAACGGCATCCTGACGGCTCCGCCCGAGACCCCGGCCCCAGCGGAACCTTCGACGACCCCGTAGGTCGGGCTTCAGCCCGACTCTCTATTGCCACGGAGACAGCCGTAGGGTGCGCTACAGCACATCGAACACTTGTGCGTTTCTGCTAGATAGCCTTGCGCGACTTCAGCTGAATAACCTCCGCCTGCGAATGGTTCGCATAGGTGTCCCAAGTCGGGGTGTATTCGTCTGCCTGATTGCCCCAGACTGTCCATCCGACCCGCGGCCCGCGAGCAAACATCTCAAGCCGGGGACCATTGCTGCAGCCTTCGATCAGCGCGTACTGTTCATCGGGTTTGCGGCTATGCTCGCGCTTCTGGGTCGAGATGATGTTCTCCTGAGTCCGCCCAAGCTGCATGGTTCGCGCATTCTTGCCGCGAACGCCAAACAACAGGATCTCGGTCACATTCCGGAAATAGAAACCAACACCGCGCCGATCCGGTCCTCCGTCCTTGCGAACCTTGTACCATATGATGTTGCTCTTGTAAGAAAATCCCCAATGCTCCATCACCTTCAGCCCCTCTGGCAGCAAGGCGTTGGGAACCCAAAGGTAAAGATGTGCCGTATCTGCGACGATTGCCTCGACAGGAAGGTCGCAGATTTCTCGCAGCGTCATCGTCGGATACCGTGACAGCCGCTTATGCTCGGGTGCCATCTTTCCAGTCCGGTTCTGGAACTGCCAAGGCGGATCAGCCAGAATTGTCTTGAACTTTGTTGCACCCGCTTTCGTCAGGAGATCATCTGCTGCGCTGGTCATGCCTCATCCTCCACGTAGAGCGATTTCTTGATACCAAACACAAGGAGTGGACAACCCGCGCCTCCGCCGCCCTCGATGCGGGGAAGCAGTTTGGACATATGGGTTGTCGACATTCCATAGGATGACCCTCGCCCAAGATCCCTAAAAATGTCTTGCAACTCATCTGCTCTGGTCAGAATGACGCCAACGCTAACCGCACGAAGGTCAAATAGAAGACGGAAGTTGTTCAGGTCCCGATCATAGAACGGATCCTTGTTGTTCCACTCTACCTCAAGCGCGACCCCGTTCTTATAGCAGTCAACCTTATGCGTCGGAGAGTCTAGTCTTTTGCCGTCGACCTCGATGGCCGTTTGGAACTGCTTTTCGACCCAACCCCGGCGCACTAGAAAATCATCTACGTAAATTGCCAGCTTGGATTTGTTGCCGCCGCCGACGGATATCCAAGATTTGCGCAGGCGAAGGTCTTGAAGCAGGGCAAGAAGGTCGCCCCACTCAGCAGGGAAATCTTGTGAAAGGATCGCGCTAGCATGCTTCCACTCGTGAAATTCGTAGTTGTCCCGCACAAATCGGGGCAAACGGTCAATCAACATCTTGTGGTCTCCCTGTCGAGCCGTAGCCTATATGCTCGCGACCTTTCGAACAAGCCGAACTTAGGGACCTGCGGACATCGCAACGATCTTGATTTGCCACAGTTAACACCACCCTAACGCCCGCACCCAACCCCTTGAAATCCCTGCCCCCGCACCCCCTGTCCTGCGTGGACAGCCGGAATCCCTTGCGGCCCCCACCCCCGCCCCGCTAATCCTCCTCCATGCGCCAGACCCTGACCGAGATCTACGAGGCCCGCGTGGCCCAAGGCTCCCTGAAGCCCGACCCCGCCCAGCACGCCCTCCTCCCCCGCCTCGAAGAGCTCCGGTCCTGGCTGGAGGCGAACACGACCCGCAAGGTCGGCCTCTTCGCGGGCCTCTTCGCCAAGCCGATCCAGCCCCCGAAGGGCCTCTACCTCTGGGGGGGCGTCGGGCGCGGCAAGTCGATGCTGATGGACCTCTTTACCGAAGCCACCCAGATCACCCAGAAGCGCCGCATCCACTTCCACGCCTTCATGCAGTCCGTCCACAAGGGCATGCACGCCGCCCGCGCGCGCGGCGTCGAGGACCCGCTGACCCCCGTCGCCGACGAGATCATCCGCGACCTCCGTCTCCTCGCCTTCGACGAGATGCAGATCACCGACATCACCGACGCGATGCTGGTGGGTCGCCTCTTCGAGAAGCTCTTCGCCGCCGGGATCGTGATCGTCACCACCTCGAACCGCCCGCCGCAGGACCTGTACAAGGACGGCCTCAACCGCGGCATCTTCCTGCCCTTCATCGCCATGCTGGAGGACCGCCTCCACGTCGTTGAGCTGGAAAGCCCCACCGACTACCGCCAGCACCGCCTGCAGGGCGCGCAGGTCTACTTCCACCCGGCCCGATCGGCCACCGCCCAGATCGCCGCGATCTGGACCGACCTCACCGGCGGCGCGACCAACCAGCCCCTGTCGCTGGAGGTGAACGGCCGCCAGGTCATCCTGCCCCGCTTTGCCAGCGGCGTGGGACGCGCCAGCTTCTGGGACCTCTGCTCGAAACCCCTCGGCCCGGCCGACTACCTCGCCATCGCTCGCGCCGTCCGGGTGCTGATCCTGGAGGACATCCCCCAGCTGTCCTCGGCCAACTACAACGAGGCGAAACGCTTCGTGACCCTGATCGACGCGCTGTACGAGGCAAAGGTCCGCCTCATCGCCTCGGCCGCCGACACGCCGGAGCGGCTCTACATCGAGGGCGAAGGATCGTTCGAATTCGAACGCACCGCCAGCCGCCTGCGCGAGATGCAAGGCGCGGACTGGGGCCTTTAGGCCAGCGCCTGCCACAAGAGCCGCAGGGCCATCGCAGTCGAGACGAAGACCAGAAGCGGCTTGATCAGCCGCGCCCCCACCCGCATCGCCACCCGCGCGCCAAGCGTGGCCCCAAGGATCTGGCCAACCGCCATCGCCAATCCCACAGCCCACCATGTAGCGCCCGAGGTGCTGAACACGATGAGACTGCCGAGGTTCGACCCGAAGTTGAGCAACTTCGCGTGGGACGTCGCCTTCAGCACCCCGAAGCCCGCCAGAAGCACGAAGCTCATCATGAAGAAGCTGCCGGTCCCCGGCCCGAAGAATCCGTCATAGGCAGCAATGCCGGGGACAACGGTCACGGCAAAGACGCCGGGCTTCATCCGCTCGATCCGCGCGTCGTCCGACAGGCCGGGCTTCAGCGCGAAGAAGGCCGCCACGCCGATCAGCACCACCGGCATGATCAGCCGCAGGATTTCCGCCGGGACCAGATGCGCAACCAGCGCCCCCAGCGCCCCGAAGACCACGGCGATCCCGGCCATCGGCAGCTGCGAGCGTAGATTCACGTGCCCGGCGCGGGCATAGGACAGGGCCGCAGTCCCCGACCCGAAGGTTGCCTGCAGCTTCGCCGTGGCCAGCGTCTCGACCGGAGAAGCCCCGCAGAGCAGAAGCGCCGGCACGATGATCAGTCCGCCGCCCCCAGCGATCGCGTCGACGAAACCCGCGATGAACGCAGCAAGGATCAGAAGCAGGGCAAGCTCGGTGGCAATTTCGAACATGGCCGGTTTTCTCGCCGGTTCGCCTCCCGGGGGCAAGGGGCAGCCACCTCGGGGGCCATCGAGGCCCCGCTCGGCGGCGCTGCCGCGGACCAACTTCAAGCCATGCGCAAGTCGAAAAGGCGATGCCTCCGGCGGGGATATTTGCAGAAGGGAAAGGGGGTTTCTCTTCTGCAAATATCCTCGGGGGTTTGGGGGTGAAACCCCTATCTGCCGACGAGGACAGCGAAGCCCCGACGACGAGACCAAAGCCTCGCGCGGCAGCGCCCCGCTTCCAAGGCGCCGGTCAGTCCGGGGAAAAGTCGCCGCGGGAATAGCCCTGCAGGTAAAGAAGCGCAGTCAGGTCGCCGTGGTTCACCCGGACCTCGCATTCCGCTTGCACCCGCGGCTTGGCATGCAGGGCCACGCCGGTCCCCGCCGCCTGCAGCATCGGCAAGTCGTTCGCGCCGTCGCCTACCGCGATTGCCTGGCCCGGCGTGATGCCCAGCCTGGCGGTGATCTCGTTCAGGGCCTCAAGCTTTGCTTCCTTGCCAAGGATAGGCTCGGCAACCGTTCCGGCCAGTTTGCCGCCCTCGATGTGCAGCGTGTTGGCCCGGGTCTCGTCGAATCCCAGCGTCGCGGCCACTGCGGAGGTGAACGCGGTAAATCCGCCCGACACGAGCGCCGCATAGGCTCCGTTCGCCTTCATCGTCGCCAGAAGCACCTTGCCCCCCGGCATCAGCGTGATCCGGTCCCGCAGGACCTGGCCGATCACCGACTCGGGCAGCCCCCGAAGAAGGCCCACCCGCTCGCGCAGCGCGCCCTCGAAGTCCAGCTCTGCGTTCATCGCCCGCGCCGTGATGTCGGCCACCTGTGCGCCCACCCCGGCCTCGTCGGCCAGTTCGTCGATGCATTCCTGCCGGATCATCGTCGAATCCATATCCGCGATCAGAAGGCGCTTTTTCCGGCCCTCGGCCCGCTGCACCACCATGTCGACACGCAGCGCCTGAAGGCCCTCCCAGACCTCCCAGCGATTCTCGGGCACGGCCTTGACATCGAACTCTGCGGCCACGCCCGGGTCCAGCCAACGCGCCTCGCCCCCGCCCCAGGCGTTGCGGAGACTTTCGACCGTGACCCGCTCCAGCACAGGGGTTTCTGGGTTGGTGAGCAGGGTCACGACATGCATGGGCAGGTTTCCGATAGTGAACAGAGGTGTCGCTTTTTCGCGACCAAGCGTCGGACTATCGCGATTTTTCCGCTTGCGCCAGAGCCGGACGCCCATTACCCACGGCGGCGGGACACCCTTCCCCAACGAAGGGCTTTTAGCTGGAAGGCTACCATGACAGACCTGACCCCGCCGGCCAAGCGCCCGGCCAACCCGCGTTTTTCCTCGGGCCCCTGCGCCAAGATCCCCGGATATTCCCTCGACATGCTGGCCGACGCGCCTTTGGGCCGCAGCCACCGCGCAGCCGTTGGCAAGGCCAAGCTGAAAGAGGCGATCGACCTGACGCGTGAAATCCTGGGCGTCCCCGCCGACTACCGGATCGGCATCGTGCCCGCCTCCGACACCGGGGCAGTCGAGATGGCGATGTGGTCGCTCCTCGGTGCCCGCCCGGTCGAGATGCTGGCCTGGGAAAGCTTCGGCGAGGGCTGGGTCACGGATGTGGTCAAGCAGCTGAAACTGGACGCTGTGGTCCGCAAGGCGCCCTATGGGCAGATCGTGGACTTGACCCAGGTCGATTTCGACAAGGACGTGGTCCTCACCTGGAACGGCACCACCTCGGGCGTCCGCCTGCCCAACGGCGATGCGATCCCGGCGGCTCGTGCGGGCCTCACCATCTGCGACGCGACCTCGGCCGCCTTCGCGATTGACCTGCCCTGGGACAAGCTCGACGTCACCACCTTCTCCTGGCAGAAGGTCCTGGGCGGCGAGGGCGCGCATGGCGTCCTGATCCTGTCGCCCCGCGCGGTGGAGCGGCTTGAGACCTATGTCCCCGCCTGGCCGCTGCCGAAGATCTTCCGGCTGACCGCCAAGGGGAAGCTCATCGAAGGCATCTTCCAGGGCGAGACGATCAACACCCCCTCGATGCTGGCGAACGAGGATTACCTTGTCGCGCTGAAATGGGCGAAGTCCATCGGCGGGTTGAAGGGCCTGATCGCCCGCGCCAATGCCAATGCCAAGGTCGTCTGGGACTTCTGCGCCGCAAACCCCTGGATCGCCAACCTGGCGGAGGACCCGGCGACGGCCTCCACCACCTCGGTCTGCCTCAAGTTCACCGATCCGCGCATCACCGATGGCGAGGCCTTTGCGAAAGCCGCCGCCAAGCGGATCGAGAAGTCCGGCGCGGGCTTCGACCTGGGCGCCTATCGCGACGCGCCTCCGGGCCTCCGCATCTGGTGCGGCTCGACGGTTGAGACCTCGGACGTCCAGGCGCTGATGCCCTGGATCGCCTATGCCTTCGAGGCCGAGATCGCGGCTGTGGCGCAAGCTGCCTGACATCACGGGTGCGCAATGAATGCGCACCCTACCCCACCCCGTAGGGTGCGCATTCATGGCGCACCATCCGCACCCACAGGATTGATCCCATGCCCAAAGTCCTCGTTTCCGACGAACTTTCCGAAACCGCCGTCCAGATCTTCCGCGACCGCGGGGTCGAGGTCGACTACCTGCCGAAGCTTGGCAAGGACAAGGAGAAGCTGGCCGAACTGATCGGCCAGTACGACGGCCTTGCCATCCGCTCGGCCACCAAGGTCACCGAGAAGCTTCTGGAAAGCGCCACCAACCTCAAGGTCGTCGGCCGCGCCGGGATCGGGGTGGACAACGTCGACATCCCGGCGGCATCGAAAAAGGGCGTCATCGTGATGAACACGCCCTTCGGCAACTCCATCACCACGGCGGAACACGCCATCGCCATGATGTTCGCTGTTGCCCGGCAGATCCCCGAAGCAAACGCCTCCACCCACGCCGGAAAGTGGGAAAAGTCCAAGTTCATGGGGGTTGAGCTCTTCAACAAGACCCTCGGCGTGATCGGGGCGGGGAACATCGGCGGCATCGTCTGCGACCGCGCCGTGGGCCTGCACATGAAGGTCGTGGCCTATGATCCGTTCCTCTCCGACGAGCGCGCCAAACAGCTGGGCGTGACCAAGGTCGATCTGGACGAGCTCCTCGCCCGCGCCGACTTCATCACGCTGCACGTCCCGCTGACCGACAAGACCCGCAACATCCTGTCGCGCGAGAACCTTGCGAAGACCAAGAAGGGCGTCCGCATCATCAACTGCGCCCGCGGCGGGCTGATCGACGAGGCCGCCCTCCTCGACGCCCTGAACTCCGGCCATGTCGCCGGGGCCGCGCTGGACGTCTTCGAAACCGAACCCGCCACCGAAAACCCGCTCTTCAACCACCCGAACGTCGTCTGCACCCCGCACCTCGGCGCCTCGACCACCGAGGCGCAGGAAAACGTTGCGCTCCAGGTTGCCGAACAGATGTCGGACTACCTCCTCACCGGCGCCGTCCAGAACGCGCTGAACATGCCGAACGTCACCGCCGAAGAGGCCGCCGTGATGGGCCCCTGGATCAAGCTGGCAGGTCACCTCGGCGCCTTCATCGGCCAGATGACGGACGAGCCGATCAAGGCGATCAACATCCTCTACGACGGCACCGTCGCCAACATGAACCTCGCCGCGCTGAACCAGGCGGTGATCGCGGGCGTCCTCAAGACGCAGAACCCGGACGTGAACCTCGTGTCCGCCCCGGTGGTCGCGAAGGAGAAGGGGATCCAGATCTCCACCACCCGGCAGGAAAAGACCGGGGTGTTCGACGCCTACATCAAGGTCACGATGGTGACGGACAAACGCGAACGGTCTGTCGCCGGGACCTGCTTCAGCGATGGCAAGCCGCGCTTCATCCAGATCAAGGGCATCAACATCGACGCCGAGATCGGCCAGCACATGCTCTATACCACCAACGAGGACGTGCCGGGGATCATCGGCCTTCTCGGCATGACCATGGGCAAGAACAACGTCAACATCGCGAACTTTACCCTGGGCCGGTCGGGCGTGGGCCAGGACGCCATAGCGATCCTCTACCTCGACCAGCCGATCGATCCCAAGGTGATCGAGACGCTGGAGGGCACCGGCATGTTCCAGCAGGTCAAGGCCTTGCAGTTCGACGTCGCCTGACAGAACCTGCCTCGGCCGGGCACCCCGCCCGCGCCGAGGCCCCCATGCTCCTTCCCGACCTCCTTCGCGCCCTCGCCGACCTCACCGCCAACGAGCCCCGGCCCGAAGCCCAGGCCACCGCCGAGACCCTCCGCGCCGCCGCCGACACCGACTTCCCGGCGCAGGAACCTTCCACCCTCTCCCCCGGCATCCTTCACGCGGCCAGCCTCCCCGGCCACACCGCCTCCAGGCTGATCCGCACGGCGCACCAGTGGCTCCCGTGGCAGGACAGCCCCGCCGCCTCGCTGCAACCCACCAGCCTCCGCGCGATCAAGTCCATCGTGACGCTCCTCGGCCCCCACGCACCGATCCCCTGCGGCACCCTCCTCCTCGGCCTCTTCTACCAGGCCCCCGGCAGCTACTACCCCCTCCACGCCCACAACGCCGCCGAGACCTACACCGTCCTCGCGGGCTCCGCCCTCTGGCAGGCCGGAGACCGCCGCTTTCCTGTCACGTCAGGCGAGGCGATCCACCACCCGCCGAACCTGCCCCATGCCATGCGCGCCGGCCCCGACGGCTTCCTTGCCATGTGGCGCTGGTCCGGCCATATCGGGTTCGAAAGCTACCGGATGCTTCCCGACCCGGAAGCCTGACCGCCCTTGCCCTTTCAGACTGGGACAAATATCCCACGGGTGAGCCATTGGTTTGCGCCATTGGCTCAAGCAACCAATGGATCGCGGCGGGTGTGAAACCCCCGGGGGCAGCCAAGGGAACCCCATGCACCTTTACGCCATCGGCGACATCCACGGGCACCTCGGCCTTCTGAAGGGCGCGCATGACCTTATCGCCACCGACATGGCTCGGCACGGGGCAGGCCAGGTGGTCCACGTCGGCGACCTCGTCGACCGCGGCCCGGACAGCAAGGGCGTGATCGACTTCCTGATGCAAGGGCAGGCGCAGGAGCGGGACTGGGTGGTCCTGAAGGGCAACCACGACCGCATGTTCAGCCGTTTCCTGAACGACCCGCTGGAACCCGAACCCGGCCTCCGGGCTGACCTCGGCTGGCTCCACCCCAAGCTTGGCGGGCCGGACACGCTGGCCTCTTATGGCGTTAGGAACGCCGCCGACCGCCCCGTCGCCAAGGTCCATGCGGACGCGCTTGCCGCCGTCCCCCAGGCGCACCGCGACTTCCTCGCCTCGCGGCCCGCGATGCACCTTGCCCAGGACTGCGTCTTCGTCCACGCCGGCCTCCGCCCCGGCGTACCGCTTGACCGGCAGGCCGAAACCGACCTGATCTGGATCCGGGACGTCTTCCTGATCGAGGTCGAAAGCTTCGGCCCCCTGGTCGTCCACGGTCACACCGCGATCAAGGAAGCCACCCATTACGGCAATCGCATCAACATCGATTCCGGCGCCGCTTACGGTGGCCCCCTCTCCGCCGTGGTGATCGAGGGCCGCGAGGCCGCGCTCCTGACGCCAAGGGGCCGCCAGAAGCTTCCCGGCCCGCCGCCGATGCTGTTCCAGAACGGCTAAGGGTGCTGGCGGCGGATCAGCCGCTTCACCGACCGTCCGCCCAGATAGCCGAAGACCGCCACGGCCAGGCCGACGACCTCGGCAATCGCCGGGCCTTGCGGGATGCCGCGCACCGCCAGCGCCACCCCCATCAGCGCAAAGCCCGCGAGACTGAGCCAAAGCCAGAACCACAGCTCGCCGCGTGTGGGTCCGAAGCGCCAGGGGTTCTTGCCGTCCATCGCCTGCCTCCTGCACACTGGCCACAGCGCCCGGCAATTCGGACCGCCGCCGGAAAACCGCACTTTACCGCCGTCGCGGGCCGTGATTCCCTTCTGGCCATGACCCAGCGCCCAGCCCAGAACCGGCTTCATCCGATCCTGCTCACTGTCGGGATCATCCTTCTTACGGCCGCCTACCTGCTCTGGATCGGTCGCGAGCCGATCTGCAAGTGCGGCTATGTGAAGCTCTGGCACGGCGAGGTGGTCAGCGCCGAGAACTCGCAGCACCTGTCGGACTGGTATACCCCCAGCCATATCATCCACGGCTTCCTGTTCTTCTTCGCCCTGCGGCTGGTGGCGCCCCGGCTGTCCTTCGGCTGGCGGCTGGCAATCGCCACGCTGGTCGAATGCGTCTGGGAGATCATCGAGAATTCCGACGCGGTCATCGAACGCTATCGCACGGTGACCATCTCGCTGGACTACTACGGCGACAGCGTGATCAACACGGTGTTCGACGTCCTTGCGATGATCCTCGGCTTCTGGCTCGCCGCGCGGTTGCCGGTCTGGGCCACCGTCGCGCTGATCCTCCTGTTCGAGGGCGCGACGATGTGGATCATCCGCGACGGACTGGCCCTGAACGTGCTGATGCTGCTCTGGCCGCTGGACTGGATCGCCGAATGGCAGGCGGCGCGCTGACTGCTTAGACGCGCATGCGCCGCAGAGACAGAAGCGCCGCCAGGCTCACCGCGACCAGGATGCCCGCGGCCAGGATGAAGAACCCCCGCTCGCCCATCTGCGCGCTGAGAGGGGCCAGGATCAGCGGCGTGAAGATCGCCCCCACCAGGCCTGAGGCGACGATGGTCGGCGGCACGCGCAGGTCCTCGCCCATCCTGGCGCTGGCGGTGACGTAGTAGCCCGGGAAGAACACTCCGGCCGAGGCCCCCATCGCCACGAAGAAGATCGCCGGCGACAGAACCACGGCCCCCAGCGCGAAGACCGCCGCCGATGCAACGGCCAGCGTGTAAAGCACGAAGGGCTGGATCCGGTGCGCGACGAAGATCAGCACCACGCGGGCCAGCAGGAACACCACGAAGAACGCGCTCAGAAGCTGCGAGGCGCGGTGCTCCTCCACCCCTGCCCGGATAAGCGCCGTGGGGCCAAGGCCCGCAAGGCTCGCCTCCATCCCGATGGCGACAAGGCCGAAGCCCAGGATGGCCCAGTGCGGCCGGAAGGTCCGGACGACGCCCGTCTGCGCCACGGTCTCGCGACCCGCCGCGCCTGCGCCAAGCCAGACCACCGCAAGCGCAAGCGCCACCACCCCGAAAGCCCAGGCGGGGTCGCTGCCGAGCCAGACGAAGACCAGCGGTGCCGCAATCGCCCCGACGCCGAAGGTCGCGTTCAGGAGGCTCAGCATCGACGGCCCCCTGGCCCCGAAGGCCCGCATCACGCGCGGGTTGAACACCGCCGTCGCCATGCCATAGCCCATGCCAAAGACGACGCCCCCGGCCAGAGTCACCCACCAGCTGACCCCCAGGGCCATCAGCCCCGTGCCGCCCGCCATGACCGCAAGCGTATGCCGCGGCCCGACCAGCGCACCCTTGAAGAACATGAACCCGACGCCGGCAAAACAGCCGACCCAGAGAAGCGCGACGAAAAGCCCGGCCTCGGTCTCGCCCAAGCTGAACGCGCGGACATAGACCGGCAGCGCCGGCCCGAACAGCGCCTGCCCCGCCCCCATCAGGATGAAGGTCGCCACCCCGGCGAACAGCAGCCCGGCATGGGCCCGGATCAGGTCTTTCACATCACTCTCCCCGTCGATTTGCCCCGTGTCTCCCGGCTGTTAGCGCATGTCAATGCCGCCCGTGACGCGACGTCTCCCCTGCAAGTCCCGCAACTTCGTGCAAACTGACGCAAACCCCGGAGGCCCGAATGACCGAGATCCACATCCTCTCTGCCGCCCGCACCGCCATCGGCGGGTTCGGCGGATCGCTCTCCGCGCTGCCGCCCATCGACATCGCCACCCACGCCGCCCGCGCCGCGCTGGACCGCGCCGGGGTCGAGGGCGGGCAGATCGGCCAGGTCGTGATGGGCCACGTCATCAACACCGAACCGCGCGACATGTACCTCAGCCGCGTCACGGCGATGAACGCGGGCATCCCCGAGACCACCCCCGCGATGAACGTCAACCGGCTTTGCGGATCGGGCGCGCAGGCCATCGTCTCGGCAGTGCAGGCGCTGATGCTTGGCGACGCCGAAATGGCGCTGGCCGGAGGGGCCGAGTGCATGAGCCGCGCGCCCTACATCCTGCCCGCCGCCCGCTTCGGCCAGAAGATGGGCGACACCCGCGCGCTGGACATGATGACCGGCGCGCTGACCTGCCTCTTCGGCACCGGACACATGGGGGTGACGGACGAAAACGTCGCCGCCCAGTACGCGATCACGCGGCAAGAGCAGGACGCCTTCGCGCTGGAAAGCCAGACCCGCGCCGCCCGCGCCATCGCCGAGGGCCGCTTCGCCAGCCAGATCGTGCCGATCGAGATCGGCGGCCGGAAAGGTCCCGTCACCTTCGCGGTGGACGAACATCCCAAGACCACCAGCGCCGAGGCGCTTGCGGCGCTGAAGCCGGCGTTCCAGAAGGACGGCACGGTGACGGCGGGAAATGCCTCGGGCATCAACGACGGGGCGGCGGCGTTGGTGCTGTCGCGGTCCGACAAGGGCTCCCGCGCGCGGATCATGGGCTACGCGCTGGCCGGGGTGGACCCGAAGGTGATGGGCCTTGGCCCGATCCCCGCGGTGCAGGCGCTTTGCCGCAAGCTGGGCCTGTCGCCACAGTCCTTCGACCTGGTGGAATCGAACGAGGCCTTTGCCGCGCAGGCCCTGGCCGTGTCCCGCGCGCTCGACCTCGACCCGGCCCGCGTGAACCCCAACGGCGGGGCCATCGCCCTTGGCCACCCGGTCGGCGCGACGGGCGCGATCCTGGTCGTGAAGGCCCTGCACGAGCTGGAACGAACCGGTGGCCGCACCGCGCTGATCACCATGTGCATCGGCGGCGGTCAGGGCATCGCGCTGGCCATCGAACGCGCCTGAAACCGTAGGGTGGGCGATACCGCCCACCCTACCCCATCGCCCAGGTGCCTTACCGGACGCGCACCTGCGAGCGGGCGGATCGCCCCTTTGCGTCGATCACGGACAGCGTGATGAACCCCTCGCCCGGCAGCGCCAGCATCGCCTCGCGGGTCTCCAGGCCGACGATGACCGGAACCCCGTCCGCAAGCCAGGTGAACGGCGCCGTCCCGCCCGTGACCCGCACCTTCAGCCCCGCCGGCAGCAGTTCCACCTCCGCCCCATCCGGCGGGAAGGCCACCGCAGGCGCGTCCGCCGCCAGTTCGAACACGGCCGTCCGCGAGCGGAACCGTTGCAGCGGCTGCGGCAGTTCCGCATTCGCGACCAGCAGCGTCGAGGCCGGGGCCGGCGGCTGCGGGTCAAGCTTGCCCTTCAGCCGGTTGAAGGCCTGGAACAACACGGGCGCCGCCACATCCGCCCCGAAGGCCCCCGGCACCGGAGTGCCATCCGCGCGCCCCATCCAGACCCCGATCACATGGCGCCCGTCGAAGCCGATCGCCCAGGCGTCCCGATGGCCGTAGGACGTGCCGGTCTTGTAGGCCAGCCGGTTCGACGGCGCCCCCGGCGGCGGCGCAAGGCCCGCCAGGATGTCCCCGACCTGCCAGGCCGCGACCTCGGACACCAGCCGCTGCCCCTCTGGCACCTTGGCATCCAGCCGCCAGGACAGGGGCCGCACCACCCCGCCCCGCGCCAGGCCCGCGTAAAGCTGCACCATGTCCGACAGCGTCACCCCGACGCCCCCCAGCGCAATGGCCAGCCCCGGCTGGTCGCCCGGAAAGACCGGCTTCATCCCCGCCTTTTCCATGGCCGAGATCAGCTTGGCCGGCCCCAGCGCATCGGTCAGCGCCACCACGGGGATGTTGCGCGACAGTTGCAGCGCCTCGCGCATGCGGATCGTACCGAGGTAGAGCTTGTCGAAGTTCTGCGGCGCATAGCCGCCAAAGGACATCGGCCGGTCGTCGATCATCGTCTCGGGATGGCCCAGCCCCTCATCGAAGGCCAGCGCATAGACCAGCGGCTTCAGGGTCGATCCCGGCGACCGCAGCGCCTGGGTCATGTCCACGAACCCCTGCCGCAGGTCGGCCTGATAGCCCGCCGACCCGACCGAGGCGAGGATCTCGCCCGAGGCATGGTCCGCGACCAGGATCGCGACCTGCACCCGTTCGCCCTGGCCTTCGACCGCCTCTTGCGCCAGCGCCTCCAGCGCCTTCTGCAGGCCGCCGTCCACGGTCAGGTGATGTTCCTGCACCTGAGGGGCCTCGTCCCTGGCGCGGTCGGCCAGGTGCGGGGCCAGCGCCGGGAAGGGCTGGCGCAGGCCCGGCACCGCCTCGCGCAGCGCGGCCTCGGCCTCCTCGGCGTCGATCACGCCCTCACGCACCGCGCGGGCCAGCACGCGGTTGCGCGCCGCCTCGGCGCGGTCGGCGGCGCGGTCGGGACGGCGGCTTTCCGGGCTTTGCGGGATCGCGACCAGCAGCGCGGCCTCGGCCGGGGTCAGGCGGTAGGGTTCCTTGCCGAAATAGCTGATCGAGGCGGCGCGCACGCCCTCGAGGTTGCCGCCAAAGGGCGCGAGGTGCAGGTAAAGCTGCAGGATCTGGGCCTTGGACAGCCGCCGCTCCAACGCCAGCGCGACGCGCATCTGCCGCAGCTTGCCGCCGACCTCGCCCGTCGTGCCGTCCTCCAGCAACCGGGCGACCTGCATGGTCAGGGTCGACCCGCCCGAAATGACGCGTCCGTTCCACAGCGCCTGCCCGACCGCCCGCAGCATCGAGCGGGGGTCCACGCCCGCATGTTCGTAGAAGCGGTTGTCCTCGTAGGCGAGCAGCATCCGCAGGTACTTCGGGTCGACCTTGTCCGGCGGCAGGGCCAGCCGCCAGCGGCCATCGGCCACCGTATAGGCGCGCAAGAGGTCGCCGTTGCGGTCCAGGACCTCGACCGACATTTCCAGGGCCAGCGGCGGCAGGACCGTCGCGTCGATCCAGGCGTCGAAACGGTCCCGGCCCAGGGCGGCCAGCCAGAGGCCAAGCGCCAGGACGATGATCCACCGGGCGCGGAAGGCGGGACCTTGGCGCGTCGTTGCGCCTGTCCGGACAACATGCCCCCAATCAGCGCCGGGGCGGGTCATGCCGTCCTCCCCGCGCGGGCGCGGGAAGGCGTGTATGCGCGTCCATCGCTCACTTGGTGATCGTGACCTCGCCCGTCTCGGTCCGCGCCCGGAAGTCGGGACGGTACATGTCCTCGACCGAGGCGGCGGCGTGGTGGAAGGTGCCGGGGCTGACCGCGCGGACGACATAGGCCAGCTTGAACGGCTGGTCCGACCGCCAGTCCACCGCCGTCAGGAAGCGGTCCTGCCGGAACTCGGAATGTGCCACGTCCTGCAGGCTGTCCAGCCACGACAGTTCCGAGGTCGAGCCCGCCGTCATCAGGTTCGGGTTGTCGATCTCGAACCCCGCCGGAAGCGGATCGCTGACCATCAACCGCGCCTCGCCATAGGCGAAGGGCTTGACCTCCAGCACCACGACCAGCCGCGTTCCCGCCGCGACGTTTTCTACCGCGACCGGGTCTCCGGCCATGGTGAAGTAGCTCCGCGTGATCGCATAGCCGTTGCCGCCCGCCGGTTCCGGCTCGGCCGGGACGCCATAGGTGGTGACGGTGACGGTGGTATCCGGCCCGTCGTTCTTCACCACGACCGGAGCGACCGCGCCTGCATCCATCACCCGCACCAGCGGCCCATCGGCGGGTTTCCCGTCGATGGTCAACCCGTCCACCGCCGGCCGGTCCATCAGCGCGTTGGCGGCCAACAGCGTCCAGGTCGTCTCCTGCGTCGACAGGACCCCGCCATGCGTCGCGATCCGGTCGGTCAGCGCCTCGCGGTCCACCGCGTTCGACCCCGCCTCCACCGCCAGCGTCAGCAAAGCCGCCGCGTCGCGATACCGGGTGCCATAGTCCACGCGCCAGACCTGCCCCTGCTCGGGCGTATCGGCCTCCATCTTCGCGACGGCCTTGCGGAACATCGCATCCGCCCGCGCCTGGTCGCCATAGGAGGCCAGCGCCGCCCCGATCTGCCCCATCGCCAGCGGAGTCGCGAAGTCATCGCCCTTCACGTCCGCATAGTAGCGCAGGTCGCCGATCGCCGCCGCACCCTCGCGGGCCAGCACCATCAGCGCATAGGCCAGCGCCTCGCCGCCGCCATTGGTCTCGGCGCTGAAATCAGGCGCATAGTTCACCTGGTTCCGCAGGTTCGCCAGCGCCGACTTGAACGCCACGTCCGGCACCGCGTAGCCCTGTGCCTTCGCCCGGCTCAGGAAGTCGGTCACATAGGCGTCCAGCCAGAAGTCGCCCTCGCCCGCCCCCCACAGCCCGAACCCGCCGGTCGAGCTCTGGTTCGCCAGCACGGCGACGATGGCCTCGTTGATCCGGCCCGGAAGGTCGGCATCCCCCGCCACGTCCATCACCTGCGCCACCTCGTCGAAGTACAGAAGCGGCAGCGCGCGGCTGGTCACCTGTTCGGTGCAGCCATAGGGATAGCGGTCCAGCGCCGCCAGCAGCCCGGGAGCGTTCAGCCGCGCAAGCGGCCCCACCGCCAGGGTGGCCTTGCCCGACCCCGGCACCAGCCCGGCAAACACGTCGCCGTCGAAGGTGAAGGTCTGGCCCTGCTTCAGGTCCAGCCGGCTGATCCGCGCGACCTCGGGGTCGTTGACCTGTACCGGGACCGTGAGGGTCTTCTTCAGCACCTTCCCGTCCGGAGTCGTCAGGCTGACATCGATCGTCTGCACGCCGACCGCGCCCGCCGTCACCGGGACCTCGAACACCGCCTTGGCCTTGTCGCCCAGATCGAAGCCCGCAGGCACCTCGCCCAGGGTCAGCCCGTTGGCCGTCACGTCCAGGCTCATCCGGCCCGACGGCCCGGTCGCATGGACCACCTCCAAGAGCAGCCGCGAGGTGTCGCCCGGCGACAGGAACCGCGGGACCGAGGCCGTCACCACCACCGGATCGCGCACCAGCACGTCGGCGCTGGCCTGCCCGACCCCGGTCTTTGACCAGGCAACGGCCATCACCTTCACCGTGCCGTTGAAGGACGGCAGGGTGAAGGACGTCCGCGCATAGCCATCTGCGCCGACTTCCACCGGCCCGGTGAAATAGGCCACCAGCTCTTCTGTGGGGGGCGGCGCCTGCAACCGCGCCTGCGCGCCCGCATCTCCGCCCGAACGGACCTCGCCCATCGCGCCGTTCATCCCGTCGATCAGGCGGCCATAGATGTCGCGGATGCCGACTCCCAGCCGCCGCTGGCCGAAGTAATGCGCCGAAGGATCGGGCGCCTCGAAGCCGGTCAGGTTCAGGATGCCCACGTCCACGGCGGCAATCGTGACATAAGCGGTCTCACCCGCCGCCACGCCGTCGACCTTCACCGCGACGTCCAGCGGGCCGCGAGGCGCGGCCTCCGCCGCCATCTCGACCGTCGCCTTCAACGCCCGTGCGCCCGGATCGATCGACGCATGGGTCAGGCCCAGCGCCCGTGCCGGGTTGTGGCCCGCCGCCACGTCCATCGGCCGCAGGACCGAGGCCGTCACATAGACACCCGCGCCCCAGTCGTCCGTCACCGGGAGGGAAATCAGGTTCTCACCCTCCTTCACCTCCACGGCCTGCATGGCGACCAGGCGGTTCGACAGCACCGTCACCAGCGCCGTCCCCGCCGCGCGCGGCACGATCCGCAGCGTCGCCGTATCGCCGGGCTTGTAGGCCGGCTTGTCCAGCGACAGCTCCAGCGTGTCGGGCGTGGCCGAGGCGTCGGCAGGCGCATACCAGCCCGCGTAGAACTCCATCGACGTGGCCGCCTTGCCGCCGTCGCGCCGCTGGACCACGATCTCGTAGGTCCCCCAGGTCACGTCCGCCGCGATCGCGACCGGGGCCGCGCCAAGGTTCGACTCTCCTTCGGCCACGACCTCGCGGCTGACCACCGGCTCCCAGCTCCAGTTGCCGTAGCTCTGGTACCACTGGTAATCATAGTTCACCCGGTTGACCGTCCATTTCACCGGCAGGCCAACCATCGCATCGTCCTGCACCGCGATGATCTGGAACCGCGCCGCGCTGCCTTCGGGCGCGACAGCACCCTGGAACAGCGGCTTCACCCCGATCATCGGGTCCGCCGAGGACACCGCCTTCACCACCCGCCGTTCGACCGGGCGACCCGAGCCTTCGGCGACGCGCACCGTGACCTGGGCTTCCAGCGGGCGGTAGGGATCGTCGATCTGCGGCAGGTAGACCGGCAGCACGGCATTGCCCTGCGCGTCGGTCTCGGCCCCGTTCAGCGATTCCATCTTGGCGCTGAAGGGCTGGTCATGCCGGCCGAAGACATACCCGGGGAAAGCCTTCAGCCCCTCGGCCGCGCGCAACAGGACCTCGCCCTCGATCGCCAGCCCCGCACCGGGGGCACCGAACAGGTAGCGCGCGGCAATGGCCAGATCGACGCTGGAATCGCGACCGACATACAGCGGCTCGTCCGGCATGGTCAGGTCGAAGTCGATGCGCTCTGGCAGGAAGTCCTCGACCAGGAACGTCTTTGACGCCAGCGCCGCGGCTTCCAGGTCGGCATACATCGCCAGCCGCCAGACGCCGCGCGGGGCCGACCCGGCAATGGGCAGGCTGAACACATGGCCGCCCGCGCCCTGATCCTCGACCAGTTGCCGCGAGTATTCCACGCCGTCGGGACGCGACAGCACCGCCGTCAGCGGCAGTCCTTCGACCGCGTGCTGTTCGGCATCGCGGGACAGCGCGGTCACATAGACCGTCTCGCCCGCGCGATATGCGCCGCGGTCGGTCGTGACGAACACGTCGACGGGGGGCGCAGCCTCACGCCCCTCGACCCCGCGGTCGGACAGGTCGAACTCGGGATCGGTCAGCGACAGGAAGGCGATGTCCTGCTCGCCGTCCTTCACCACGACCATCGCCGGGGCCGAGCCGCCGGTTCCCCGTGTCAGGCCCGCATCAAACCGCGCATAGCCCTGGTCGTCCGTCGTGGCCGAGCCCAAAACCGTGTTGGCCCGGTTCAGCAGTTCCACCGTGACCCCCGCCTTGGCCCCCGCCGTCCCCAGCGAGCGGACGAAGACATGCAGCCCGTCCACCCCGCTCATCGTTGTGACGCCAAGGTCCGAGACGACGAACCACTGCCAGGCCGGGGCGATGGTGTAGGGGTCCACCCCCGGCACCTCGGCCTTCAGCGTGTAGATGCCCGCCGGCAGGCCGGCCAGCGCCTCGTCCAGCGGCAGGCGGGTGGTCACGTCCTTGTTGACCTCCTGCTTGACGGTGGCCTCGCCGCTCCACAGCTTCTCGCCGACGCCGCTGGCGAACAGCTCTTCGGAATAGACGTTGATCGGCGCGCCGAAATAATAGTCCTGGACCGACCGCAGCAGATTCCGGTCGGTGACGCGGTAAAGCGTCAGGTTCAGCTTCTCGGTGTTCACCGTCTCGACCGGCAGCGCGGCCTCGCCGGTCCTGGGCAGGACATAGCCGCGGCCGGGGAACTTCACCCCCGGCGCGCGGTCGCGGACGTATTGCGTGATCTCGACCGACTTGGCCATCGTCTGGCCATCCGCCGCCGGAAGCCCTTCGCGGAAGGTCACGCTGTAGCGCTTGCCATGCTCCAGCCCCGCCACGCAAAGCTGCCGCCAGCCGCCGTTTTCCACCGTCAGGCCGGGGTCGTTCAGCTGCACGAAGGTCGAATAGTCAACACCCGAGGCCACCAGGTCCTCGCTGAAGGTCGCGCAGATCCGCGGCCGCGCCAGGTCGGACTGCACCAGCGTCTCGGCGATGCGGAAGCCGTATTTCCCGATCGCATCGTCCAGAAGCGCCGCCGTATCCGTCCGCTCCTGCAAGGATTGCGCCAACCGCAGCGCGCTGACCGTATCCCGCCCGCGCCCGTTCCGCTCCAGCACATCGGCCATCGTCACCAGGATCGTGTGCCGCAGCGCCGGGTTGCCGGCGCGCAGATAGGCGTTGATCGACGAGGACAGCGCCTGGCCGAAGAAATATCCCGACTGGTTCTGATCCGCGATCCCGGCCTGCAACTGCCGCCGCGCGAACTCGCCCCAGGTCCCCGCGTCATCCGTGAGGTTCAGCGCCGCCCCGGTAAAGGCTGCCGCCCCCGCCCAGTCGCCCCGGCCCTCAGCCTCGGCCGCCGCCGCCAGATGCTCCTCGGCCGACCACGGCCCCGTGGTGTGCTGCCGCCCCAGCCCCTGCGCCTGCTCGAACGCCGGCTGGATGTCCCAGTCCGGCAGGAACGCCAGCTCCTTCCGCCGCTCCGCCGCCGCCGCCCGCACCCCGGCATCCGCCTCGATCACCACCGCCGAATAGGCCCCGGCAAAGAACGTCCCCTCGCCCGGCGCGTTTTTGACGAAGCACGCCCCCTTGTTCGCGTTGAACACATAGGCCGTGCAGCGCGCATTGGTCAGGCAGGCCCGCTCGCAGGCCTCGATCGTGGTGTCGAAGATCGACGCGACATCGCCCCCCGGCAGGTCCTGGTCCTGGGTCACGACGAATCGCCGCTCGGGAACAAGATCCTGCGCCTGCGCCAGCCCAGAGCCGCCAAGAAATGCCGCCGCGACCGCAGCTTTCAGAAACCAGCGCATCGAAATGCCTCCCGCAATGGATGGCCACGACTGTCGCATGGCCCCGGCCCCACAGGCAAGCTGCGAGACCCTTTCGGCGTTAAGCCTTGGTTCATTTTGATGGGCGAGGGTAGTCGCGAAAACCGGATGTCGGCCCCCCGACACCGCAGGGTCAGGTAAGCATGGATCTCTCGGAACGTCTCGTGAAGGAACGGCGCGCGCGGCTTGCCGCCGAACGCCTTCTCGAACAGAAAAGCCGCGAACTTTTCGCCGCGAACGAAAAGCTGGCGATCCATGCCCGGTCCCTGTCCGACCAGATCGTCGAACAGCGCCAGGTGGTGAAGTCCGCCCTGACCGAGGCCGAGCTGCTGAAGGACCAGAACCTCCGCTTCGTCGAGGATCTGGACCGCGCCCATACCGCCGCCGTAATGGCCGAGCGTCGGCTGTGGGACGCGATCAACACCATCCGCGACGGCTTCGCCGTGTTCGATGCCAACCTGAAACTCGCCACCGCGAACCAGGCCTTCCTCGCCTGGTTCGACGGCCAGCCCGTCGCCGCGGGCGTCCCCTACGACGACATGCTGGCGATCTTCGCCACCACCTTCATCGACCTTGGCGATGAGCCGCTGGAGGATTTTCTTCAGCGCATGCGGGCGCGGATCGACGCCGACCGGATCGAACCCGTCACCCTGAAACTGCGGAACGGTACCTGGATCAAGCTGCAGGACCGCCGCGCGAATGATGGCGGCATCGTCACGCTTGCCATCGACATCACCGAGCAGATGCGCATCTGGGCCGCCATCGACGTGCTGCCCGATGGTTTTGTCCTTTTCGACCGGGAGGAACGACTTTTGGCCTGCAATCAGCGTTACCGCGAAATGTTCCCCGACTCGGCCGAGGTGATGCAGCCCGGCGTGACCTTCGAGGATCTCCTCCGCAACGGGTTGAAGAACGGTCATGTCCCGGAAGCCGTCGGGCGCGAGGAAGAGTGGCTTGCCCAGCGGCTTCAGCACTTCCGGTCCGCCGACGCGATCGAGGAAAACGTGCTCGCCTCGGGCCGGGTGATCCTGGAATCCGACCATGTGACGCCAGACGGCGGCCGCGTCGGCCTCAGGACCGACATCACCGCGATGCGCGAACAGCAGGCGCAACTGGAAGCCGCCCGCAAGGCAGCCGAGGCCGCGAACCGCGCCAAGTCGGCCTTCCTTGCCAACATGAGCCATGAAATCCGCACGCCCATGAATGGCGTCGTCGGCATGGCGGAGCTTCTCTGCGACACCGCGCTGACCGAAGAACAGCGGCTCTTCGCCGAAACCATCCGCTCCTCGGGCGAGGCGCTTCTGGTCATCATCAACGACATCCTCGACTATTCCAAGATCGAGGCCGAACGCCTAACGCTGCGCCCCGAACCCTTCGACCTGGAACGCACGATCCACGAGGTGACGATGCTCCTGCAGCCCCGCGCGCGGGAAAAGGGCATCGACCTGATGATCGACTTCGACATGTTCCTGCCCACCCGCTTCGTGGGCGACCCCGGCCGGTTGCGCCAGGTGCTGACGAACCTGATCGGCAATGCGGTCAAGTTCACCGAAAAGGGCCATGTCCTGACCCGCGTCGTCGGCGTCGATTCCGAAGATGGCACGCAGACCCTGCACGTCACCGTGGAAGACACCGGGATCGGCATCGCGCCGGAATACCTCGACCACATCTTCGGAGAGTTCAACCAGGTCGAGGATGAGCGGAACCGCAAATTCGAAGGCACCGGACTTGGCCTTGCGATCACCCGGCGGCTCATCGAACACATGGGCGGTGCGGTCTGGGTGGACAGCGATTTCGGCAAGGGCTCCAGCTTCGGCTTCCGCGTCACCCTGCCGGTTGCCGAGGATTCGGCTCCGGTCCAGGTGCCCGTCTCGGTCAAGCGCGTCCTTGCCGTGGACGACCAGTTCATCAACCGGACCATCCTGGAACGCCAGCTCACCCCCTGCGGGATCGAAGTCACCCTCTGCCGGTCTGGTGCCGAGGTCCTCGAAAGGCTGGCCGCCGACCCGGCCTATGACGTGGTCCTGACCGACCACGCCATGCCCGAGATGGACGGGGTGCAGCTCCTCGACCACATCCGCGTGGCCGGCCACAGGCTGCCGGTGATGCTCCTGTCCTCGAACCCGACCGGACTTGGCAACCTCGCTCACGATTTCGCGGCTATCCTGCAAAAGCCGATCCTGCGTTCCGACCTCTACCGGCACTTGCAGTACCTCACCGCCTCTGCCGCCGGTCAGCCCGCCGACCTGCCCCCGCTGCTTCTGATCGAACAGCGACAGATGCGGGTGCTGGCGGCCGAGGACAACAAGACCAACCAGCTCGTCTTCCAGAAGATGGTCCGCGACATGGACATCGAGCTGCGCTTCGCCGACAACGGCCGCATCGCGGTCGAGATGTTCCAGGACTTCAAGCCCGACCTTATTTTCATGGACATCTCGATGCCCGAGATGGACGGCAAGGAAGCCGCCCGCACCCTCCGCTCGCTGGGCGCGAAGGTCCCCATCGTGGCGCTGACCGCGCACGCGATGGAGGGCGACGCCGAGGCGATCCTGGCCGCGGGGATCGACCGGTACCTCACGAAGCCGCTGCGCAAGACCGCCATCGAAGGCGCGCTGACCGAATATCGCCCGCCGGAGGCCCGGCCTCCGGTCGCCGCCCCCGCCCAAGACGCCGCCTGATCACAACCGGCCGGAACCTGACCCGCTCCGCGCCTTGCCTGGTGCAGTCAGGACGGCAGGCCTGCTTGCTCTTTTCGAAAATACTCTCTGGGGGTCCGGGGGCCGAAGCGCCCCCGGCGACCGAGCCGGTTGGCCGCAGGCCAGAGGCGAGACCAAAGGCTTGCGCGGAACGCGCTCGATTCACTTGCCGCCGGCTGTCCAAGGCGCCCCGTCCCCAATCCTTTCCAGTTCCCTAACAGAAAAAGTCAAGTCATTGATTTCAATAGATGTATGACGTTTGTCCACCGTGGACAGCCGCCTCACCCCTCCCGCAGGGCCGCCAGAAAGGCCTCCCCGAACCGCTCGATCTTGGCCTCGCCCATCCCGGAAATGCCGGCCAGTTCCGCCAGGGTCGAGGGCCGCCGCTCCACGACGGCCCGCAGCGTCGCGGGCGAGCAGGTCAGGTATTTCCCCGTCCCGCCCTCGCCCCGGCACAGCTCCAGCTGCACCTCCGCCAGCCGGTCAAAGAGCGCCCCTTCCGGCCGCCCGACCAGCTTCATCCGGGCCGGGTGCAGCTCCTCCGCCGCGCCGGTGATCACCTCCAGGAAGGCCGCGCCATAGCTTTCCAGCTTCCGCGCCCCCACCCCGGTAATCCCCGCCATCTGGTCCAGGGTGACAGGCTTCCGCTCCGCCATCTCGATCAGCGTCTTGTCCGGGAAGACCACATAGGCCGGCACGTTCTGCGCCTCGGCCAGCGCCCGCCGGCGGGCCTTCAGCAAGGCCAGCAGCCCCGCGTCCTCCTCGGCCACCTGCGCCCGGACGACCGGCTCCCGCTCCCCCGCCGCCACCACGGTATCCCGCCGCAGGGTCACCGGGGCCTCCCCCCGCAGCACCGGCCGCGCGGCCTCGGTCATCCGCAGCGCGCCGTGGCGGTCCGGGTCGGGCCTCACGAGATCGCGGCCCATCATCTGCCGGAAGACCGCCCCCCAGGCGGGTTTCGACAGGTCGCGCCCGACCGCGAAGGTCGGGAGCTGGTCGTGGCCCTTCTCCCGCACCTTCGGCGTCGCGGTCCCGGTCAGGATGTCGATCAGATGCCCCGCCCCGAACCACTCCCCCGTCCGCAGGATCGCCGAGAGCGCCTTCCGCACCGCCTCGGTCGCGTCGAAGAGCTGCGCCGGGCGGTCGCAGAGATCGCAGTTCCCGCAAGGTTCGGCCTGCTCGCCGAAATACCCCAGCAACACCTGCCGCCGACAGCCCAAGGCCTCGGCCAGACCCAGCAGCGCATTCAGCCGGGCGTGGTCCGCGGCCTTGCGGTCCGGAGGCGCCGCGCCCTCGTCGATCTGCGACCGGCGCAGGCGGATGTCGTCGGGACCGTAAAGGGTCATCGTCTCGGCCGCGGAACCGTCGCGGCCCGCGCGGCCGATTTCCTGGTAGTATCCCTCGATCGACTTCGGCAGGTCGGCGTGGGCCACCCAGCGGATGTCGGGCTTGTCGATCCCCATGCCGAAGGCGATCGTCGCCACCACGATCAGCCCGTCCTCGCGCTGGAAGCGGGCCTCGACCTGGCGGCGCTCGTCGGCCTCCATCCCGCCGTGATAGGCCACCGCCTCATGCCGCGCCTCGCGGAGCGCCTGGGCCAGCGTCTCGGTCTTGGCCCGCGTCGCGCAATACACGATGCCAGACTGCCCCCGCCGCGCGGCGGCGAAGCGGAGGATCTGCTCGCGCGGCTTGTCCTTCACCGCGAAGGCCAGGTGGATGTTCGGCCGGTCGAAGCCGCGCAGGAAGGTCACGGGCGGCTCGCCGTCGAAAAGGCGAGTCACGATCTCGGCCCGCGTCTCCTCATCCGCCGTCGCGGTAAAGGCCGCCAGGGGCACCCGGAGCGACCGGCGCAACTCGCCGATCCGCAGGTAGTCGGGGCGGAAGTCGTGGCCCCATTGGCTGACGCAATGCGCCTCGTCCACCGCGATCAGGCTGCACTTCGCCCGGCGCAGAAGCGCCAGCGCGCCGCCCGAGGCCAGGCGTTCCGGCGCCATGTACAGAAGCTTCAGCCGCCCGTCGTCGATGGCCTGGAAGACCTCTTCCGTCTCTTCGTCCGTGTTGCCCGAGGTCAGCGCCCCGGCCTCGACCCCCGCCGCGCGCAGGGCGCGGACCTGGTCGCGCATCAGCGCGATGAGCGGAGAGATGACGACCGTCACCCCGTCCCGGCACAGGGCAGGCAGTTGGAAACACAGGGATTTCCCGCCGCCCGTCGGCATGATCGCCAGGGTGTTGCGGCCCTGGAGGACGGACTGCACGATCTCGGCCTGACCCGGGCGGAAGTCCGGGAAGCCGAAGACGGAATGCAGAAGCCGGGCCGCCTGGTCCAAGATCAGAGGAAGGCCGCGATGTTGTTCCGCAGGATGATCTGCAGGGCGTAGATCGCGATCAGCACGATCAGCGGCGCCAGGTCGAGGCCCATCGGCGGCAGCAGGCGGCGGATCGGGCCATAAAGCGGCTCAAGCAGGCGCTCCAGACCGTACCAGATCTGCGAAACCAGCGGCTGACGGATGTTCAGCACCTGGAAGTTGATCAGCCAGCTCATGATCACATGGGCCAGGATGATGAACTGTGCCACGTTCAGGATCAGCATCAGGATCTGGTAGAGCGAGGTCATCTGGCACTCCGTCGGAATTTGGGCAGAGGTAGCGACCGGGGGCCGAAAGGGCAATGGCTTCCGCTGCGTTTCGCTTGACGTCCGGCGCGCAGCGGGTCAGGCCTGCGCCCGACACGGAGACCCGAGATGTACCCTTTCCTGCGCATGTTCAAGGAGATGGCCCGCGCCCGGCGGATGCCGGAGCTGGGGCTGTTCGACACCCATGTCAGCCATCACATCTGCTGGCCCTGGGACCTTGACCCCTGGGTCGAGCTGAACAACGGCCGTACGCTGACGCTTTATGACCTGGGCCGGCTGCCGCTGGGCGCGCGCACCGGCATCCACCGGCACCTGATCGCGAACGGTTGGGGCATGACCGTGGCGGGCTCCAGCGTGCGCTACCGGCGGCGGGTCACCGTCTTCTCTCGTCTGACGAGCTACAGCCGCTGCCTGGGCTGGGACGAGCGATTTCTTTATACCGAGCAGTCGATGTGGAAGGGCGACGACTGCACCTCGCAGGTGCTGATCCGGTCGGCGATCGTCGGCAAGCAGGGGATCGTGCCCCCGGCAGAACTGGCGAAGGCCGCCGGTGTCTCGCCCGTCAGCCCCGAGCTTCCCGACTGGGTCAAGGCCTGGATCGCCGCCGAGGCCACGCGTCCCTGGCCGCCTGCACGCGGCTGATCCAGCGATGAGCAAGCGTCAGCGCCGCGAAGAGCCGCCGCTTGCACAACCGGCGGTTTCCGGGTTCACTTCCCCGAAAAACAGGGGGCGGGCAGGATGGGCGACCGGAAACGGATCTGGGGCTGGTATTTCTTCGACTGGGCCAGCCAGCCCTACAATACGCTGCTTCTGACCTTCATCTTCGGTCCGTACTTTGCCGAAATCGCGCGCGGCTACTACATGGGCGCGGGCCTGGACGAAGAGGCCGCGAAGGCCGCCGCGCAGGCCTACTGGGGCTGGGGGCTTGCCATCGCGTCGGTTGCCATCGCGGTGCTCGCGCCGCTTCTGGGGGCCATCGCCGATGGCACCGGGCGGCGGCTTGTCTGGGTGTGGATCTTCTCGGCCTTCTACGTTGTCGGGTCCTATGGCCTCTGGTGGGTGGCCCCCGGCGGGACCGAGGCGATGCTGTTCTGGGCTGTCTGCCTGTTCGGCCTGGGCTTTATCGGGATGGAGTTCGCAACGATCTTCACCAACGCGCTGATGCCATCGCTGACCCAGGCCGACGATCTGGGCGCGATCTCGGGGACGGGCTTCGCGTTTGGCTATCTCGGCGGGCTTCTGGCGCTGGTGATCATGCTCTTGTTCTTCGCAGAGGGCGCGGACAGCGGGCTGACGCTTCTGGGGACGCCGCCCCTGTTCGGGCTGGACACCGAGGCGCGGGAAGGGACCCGGTTCGTCGGCCCCTTCACCGCAATCTGGTACGTGGTCTTCATGATCCCCTTCTTTCTCTGGGTAAAAGAGCCGCACACCGACCGTCGTCCGCTGCATCTGGGCCGCGCCTTCGACAGTCTGCGCGACCTGATCCGCAGCCTGCGATACCGGCGCAGCCTTCTGGCCTATCTGGCGTCGTCGCTGTTCTACCGCGATGCGCTGAACGCGCTTTACGGGTTCGGAGGCGTCTACGCCTCGGGCGTGCTGGGCTGGTCGATCATCCAGATCGGCATCTTCGGCATCGTGGGTGCGGTCACGGCGATGGTCGCGGCCTTCATCGGCGGACGGGCCGACCGGGCCTTCGGGCCGAAGCCGGTGATCGCGGTGTCGATCCTGGTGCTGATGCTGGTCTGCCTGGTGATCGTCGGCATGACACGCGAGGGCGTCTGGGGGGTCGCGATGGACCCGGCGTCCTCGGTTCCGGACCAGATCTTCTTCGCCTGCGGGGCGCTGATCGGGGCGGCTGGCGGGTCGCTTCAGGCGGCCTCGCGGACCATGATGGCGCGGCACACCACGCCCGACCGCGCGACCGAGGCCTTCGGCCTGTTTGCCCTGTCCGGGAAGGTGGCAAGCTTCATCGCCCCCGCGTTGATCGCGCTGGCGACGACCGTGAGCGGATCGCAGCGGATCGGCATTGCGCCGCTGGTTGTGTTGTTCCTGATCGGACTGGTTCTGCTAGTCTTCGTCAAACCCAAAGGCGAGATTCCCGCATGATCCTTGGCCGCGCCCTTCTGCTGACCCTCCTGCTCGCCGCCCCGGTGCAGGCCGAAAAGCTGGCGAACAAGCTGTTCGGCGCGATGGCAGCGCCGTCGAACCAGGATTCGATGCCGATCGGCAGCTACGCCAAGGGCTGCGGGGCGGGGTTGGTGGAACTGCCCGAAACAGGGCCGACCTGGCAGGCGATGCGCCTGTCGCGCAACCGCAACTACGGCCAGCCCGAGATGGTGCAGTTCCTCATGGACCTATCGCAGACCGCACGGGACATCGGCTTTGGCCGCGGGCTTTACATCGGCGACATCAGCCAGCCGCGCGGCGGGCCGATGACCTCGGGCCATGCCAGCCACCAGATCGGGCTGGACGCCGACATCTGGATGCTGCCCCCCCGCCGGCTGGACCTTAGCGCCGCCGAACGCGAGGAGATCAGCTCGATCCCCGTGCGCTCGGCCGATCAGCGGTCGGTGACCGAGAACTGGACCCGCACCCACCGCGAGCTGTTGAAGCAGGCGGCGCTGGACCCGAGGGTGGACCGCATCTTCGTCGCCGCGGCCGTGAAGATCGAGATGTGCAAGACCGCGAGGCGGTCGGACAAGAAATGGCTGCAGAAGATCCGGCCAGTCGCAGGCCACGACACGCATTTCCACGTTCGCCTGAAATGCCCCCGCGGCGCCCGCCTGTGCGAGACACAGACCCCGACGGTGGCCGATCTGTCCAAGGGCGGCAACGGCTGCGACGAGACGCTGATGTGGTGGGTGACCGACTACCTGAACCCGCCCAAGGCGGACCCGAACAAGCCCAAGCCCGAGGATCAGCCGCCCGCAAGGGGTCCGCGCGACTATACGATGGCCGACCTGCCCAAGCAGTGCAAAGGCGTGCTGGCCGCAGAGTGACAGGGCCGATTGACAGGCGCGGGCCGCGGGTATAGGCCGCCTCCGCCCCGATGGTCTGGGCCAAGTCTCCGCGACCTTGTCAAAACGGAAAGCAACATGCGCACCCTTCTTCCTGGCATCCTTGCCATGGCGGCGATCGTCGTCGCATCCAACATCCTGGTCCAGTACCCGCTGGGCGCCTTCCTGACCTGGGGGGCGCTGACCTACCCCTTCGCCTTCCTGGTGAACGAGATCGTGAACCGCTTCGACGGTCCCGCCGCTGCCCGGAAGGTGGTGCTGGTGGGGTTTCTCACCGGGATCATCTGTTCCTTCATCGGCACCCGGATCGAGGGCGAATTCGGCCCGCTGGTCACGCTGCGCGTCGCCCTCGGCTCGGGCATCGCTTTCCTTGCCGCCCAGCTTCTGGACATCACGATCTTCAACCGCTTCCGCCAGGGCCTGTGGTGGCGTGCGCCGCTGATTTCTCCGGTGATCTCCTCGACGCTTGATACGGCAATCTTCTTCACCATCGCCTTCTCGGCCGCGTTCACCTTCCTGGAACCCGTTGTCGACGTGTCCTGGGCCACGCAGCCGACGCCGTTGCTGGGTCTTGGCCCAGACGCGCCCTTCTGGGTTTCGCTGGCCGTTGGTGACTGGCTGGTGAAGCTTCTGCTTGCCGGGGTGGCATTGTTGCCGTTTCGATTGGCACTTGCCCGCTGGGCCGCAAAGGTTGCGTGAATTGTTTTGACAAACACAAAATCTGTGTCACGCTCCCCTTATCGGCAACCATTTGAAAGGAGGTGATCCAGTGTCTAGAGTGATATTGGAGAGAGGTGTCGGGACAGTCGGGAGGGGTATTTTCTAAGGGCAGCCCCTGGAAAATAGACCACCGATTGGATTTGGATGCCCTAACTGGCCCATCTCCTTGGATCTCGGAAAGGGTTGCCTGAGCAGGGCAACCCTTTCTCTATTTGATGTAAGGGAAATTCAATCTTTTCAGTAGATTGGGCGAGGGAGCCGTGAAGGAGGGACGCCTACGGTTCCGTTACGGTGCTTATTCAGTCCCGACTCTATACTTCGCCCTCCAGCTCATGCCCGCCGGTTAAGTGCTGCAACAACGCTTTGCTGGTGGTCAGGACTGTGGTGGCCATATACTTCTTCGATGGTCCGTAGTGACGTCGAGAAGTAGCCTGCCGCGTCCCATGGCGACGCACCCTTTTGCATCGCCCAAGTGATAGCAGTGTGCTTCAAAGTGTGAGGCGTCACATCTGAGAGGTCGATGTCGATGCCCTTGGTTCGGGCCAACTCCGCTGCGAGCAAAATTGCGCGTTTCCAGCCGGTTTCAATATCGCCTACACGACGGCCCTTGTAGTCCTCAACAACGAACTTGCGCCCGTTCTTCGCCTGTCTGCGGAGGTGGGCGAGATAACGATCGGGGAGACGACAGACGCCCTGCCGCTTCTTCGTCATGACCTTTCCGATGGGCTTGCGGAAGAGGAGGCCCTGGATGGTGTCCACATGGCCGCCAGACATCGACGGGGTGTTCATGTGCATGGCCAGGATGGTGGCCTTCCTGGAGCCAGTGTAGAGTCCGTGCAGGATGAAGTCTTGCAAGTGCCGTCCATCCAGGCGCAGATTTCTCGCAGCTCTGAGAAGCCATGCAGCTTCCTGCCTGGTTAGCCAGCGTTCCTTTCCAGCCGGTCTCGCGGGAAGGCTTACTTGGGCCGGGGTGGTGAGCTTGCCTTCCTTGAGGCAGTAGTTCACGGCCGCCTGCAGGACGTTCAGCTCGCGGCGAATGGTGCCCGGAGAGGCCGGTCCCCGCTTGGTGATGCGGGACTTGCCATAGGCCCGGCAGGTGTTGCCGGTGATCTCCGAGACCCTCCGGTTGCCCCAGAAGGGGATGAGGGCCTCGATGGCATAGCCCAAGCGCCAAGGAGCGGCGACATGGGGAGCATGCTCCTCGCCGTAGATCGCAAGGCAATCGGCGAGGAGCATCTCCTGGGCGGATACCGGCCCGGTGGGCCGATACTTTTCGCCTATGTATACGGCGAGTTTTTCTTCAGCTTTCTGGCGATCGTCCGTGCCACAGCTGATGCGGGTTGTACCGTCTCGGATTTCCCAGAAGGACGCAAAGCCTTCAGCGCTTCTGTTCCGCCAGACAAGGCGAGCCCCCTTAGTCTTCCTCGGCATAACTTCGGTATGTCTCCTGAAGCTGATCCGATATCAAGGCAACGCGCAAGCTACGCCGGCGCCTGGACCCATGGGCCAGTTGATGGGTCAGCAAGTCAAGTGGCTAAGATTAGGATGCTGATTCCTATCTTATAATTTTTCGTCTTCGTAGAATGGGAAAGGCCGAAGTGCGGATGAGGGGGATAGCAATCCAGAACCGTATTTGAAGTGAACTGGTCTACCGCTTAAGGTTTGGACACCAAACAACAGGATGCGTCAACCATGCTCTGGTCCGATAACCTGGGATCAAGCAACAGGGGCGTCAAACAGCATTCGGAAGGCTGCGGGCGGCCGCTCGATTCCCCATGCAAACGTCTGCGCCTGGTCCAAGCCAGACAGCGTTCAGCCTTCAGACGACCAGGGAAAGTTGACATAGCTGTCCTTGGTCTCGGCGCAGATGTTGCCGTACATTCGGACGTAACTCTCAAGTCGCACAGGATCAGTGTATACCCGGCCGGGGTCGTCCATGTCCGTCATATAGTCATCTAGGTTGGTCGCTGTCAGAGCGAAGGGCAGGACGTCGATAGCTTTGGGAATGCTGCGCCCTTCAAGCCAATCCGCGGCATGCTGGCCCATCGCGTAGCCGAAGATCGATGAGGCAAGGCTGATGCTGATTTTGTATGGACTGTCCGGTTGCCGGAGTTCCGCCACCGCAGCGGGCTCTCCGTCGATCCCGCCGAAGAACTGGTCGGGACGCGCCATACCTGCGTCGCGCATCGCAGCCAGCGCGCCCACGACAACCGTGTCGGCCCCCAGCACCACGTCGATCTGGGGCTCTGCCAGAAGGATGGTGGTCATCGTGTCATAGCCGCCCTTGCCGCTGACGGTCACCGGCGAGATATCGGCGACGATGTTGACCCCGGGCATGTCGCGAAAGGCGTCGCGCATGGCCGCAAAGCGCGGCGACAGGAACTGCAGGCTGTCATGCGTTAGGAGCACGACGTTGGCACGCCCGTTCAGCCGGGTCCGCACGTAATCAGCCGCTGCTTCTGCCAACACGGATCCGGTCAGATACTGCGGCGCGTTCAAGATCGTGGTCGCCGGGGGCGGCACAATGGCACCGACATAAGTGCCCGAAGCGAGAATCTCTTGTAGGATTGGCGCGCTTTGCTCGGCATCGACCGGGGCAATCACGACTGCTCCCACCTTGCGATTCCGCAGATTCTGCAACTGCTGCACCATAGCGGTTGATTCGTTCATGGCGTTCACAACTTCATAGGCGAGGTCGCGGTCGGCGGCAGCCTTGGAGAGGCCGTAGTCAATGCCGCTGATGAAGTCACGGTCATTGTCGCGTACAAAGACGAGCACGCGGGGTAAGCCTTCTGGTGGAGCGCACGGCGCGGCATGAGGATCGAAGGGCCCAAAGACCACCGGCTCAGAGAGACCGTTTCCGGACGCCTGGGACCAGCCTGCCGAGGCGGTCAGAAGACCGGCGGGCAAGGTTGCAGCGAGGGTGGTGTAGCCGAGGAACATGCGTCTATGCATCTATCGAACCCCTTGATCCCAAGGACAATGGAAGGATGAGCCGCGCCTCGGT
Source organism: Paracoccaceae bacterium (assembly GCA_027489355.1). Classification (GTDB taxonomy): domain Bacteria; phylum Pseudomonadota; class Alphaproteobacteria; order Rhodobacterales; family Rhodobacteraceae; genus Tabrizicola. The sequence continues at coordinate 43,907 of JAIXZY010000020.1, forward strand.
CCCAGGATTGCGGTCGACATAGCTGATCTTCCCACCCAGCGCTGTGGCCATGGCCTGGACAAGCTTGGACCCAAGGCCAGTTCCGTGCGCTACCGGCTTCTGACCGCGGCCTATGCCGTCGTCTTCCACCGACAGGATGGCAGTGCCGTCGGCCGCCTTTCGCAGCTTGACGCGAATGTCTCCCGACCGGTTCGGGTAGGCATATTTGTAGGCATTGGTTATCCATTCCGACAGGATGATCCCGAGGCTGATCGTCTGGTCGGTCGTCAGGGCGATCTGCTCCACTTCCTGGCTGACACGCGCCGACAGGCCCTCGCCGCGCATCGATCCCTCAATGTCCTCGACGAGTTTCGGCAGGAAGTCATCCAGAGCGATCGTCTGGACCTCGGTGGTCGAGTAAAGTTGCTTGTGGACCGTGCCGACTGCGTTGATGCGCGCCTGCGTATTGGAGAGGATCTTGCGAACCTCTTCGCTCCCCGAGGCGCGCGCCTGCATGCCCACCATGGAGGCGACCATGGTGAGACTGTTGGCGACCCGGTGGTTCACCTCGGCCAAGAGCATCTCGGCCCGGTCACGAGCAACTGCGAGGTCGTGTGTGCGCTCTTCTACGCGGCGCTCCAAATCCTCGTTGATCGAACGAATCTCGTCATTGGCGCGGCGCAGGTCGTACACGAACGAGCGCTGGATGGCGTAGATTCCTGCAGTGACGGCAAAAACGAAGAGCACCGCGAGATAGGTGCTGAGCGAAAGGAGGCGCAGGCTGTCCTGCTGTCGCTGGACGGCGTCCGTCAGATTGCGCTCGGCAGATCTTGAAATCGCAGAAATGAAGACGTTTGCTTCGTCCATCAGGGCTTTGCCGCGGTGCGTGGCAATGATCTTGCGGGCGTCGTCGCTCTGCCCATTGCGCTGCAGCTGAACGCTTTCGTTCATCTCAGCCAGCTTGTCGCGGACAAGCGTGTCCAGCCGCTGCAGGGCGGGATTTCTGTAGGAAGCAGCGCTCGCTTTCAGAAGCTCAAGGCTATGCTCGGCCTCTTTGGCAGCGGTTGCAAATGGTGCGAGGTAGATCTCGTTTCGGGTCAGGACGTAGCCGCGTTGGCTCGACTCTGCGGCCTGGAGAGCGGATCGCAAGCTATCCGCAAGCGATCTCGTCTCACGGGCCTCGTTGACCATGCCGAACGCATCCTGAGCGCGGCTTCCAGCGATCAGATTCAACAGTACGAGGATAACGAGCGCGACGCAGCCAACGATCAGAAGGGTGATCGTTTGGCCTTTGACACTTCGCTGCTGTTCCATGCGTTACTGCGTTCCAGACCGAAGGGAAGTGCCTTGCGGCATATAGGCCACTTTATCCGACCTGTCGCAAGACCGAGAACTTGGTCTTTAGTCGTCACGGCGGCAAGAAAAATCTAGATCAGAAACCGCAACGTCAATTCATTCTGGCGAAGCCGTCGGAACTGAGTTTTCACGGCGTTGGCAGGATCCAGCCGGCTCAACCGGCTGAGCTACCGGACTACGCTGCAGACAACCGAGAAAGCCCTTTCGAAAAGCTCTTCAGCCCGTGCGCCCGTCAGCCGTCTGCGGCGGCATGGAAAGCTGACAGGCTGGCTTCGATCATCTCGGCCGTTCCAGTCAGGCTGATGCGGAAGTCCGTTGGGCGGTCGAACAGTGTTCCTGGCATGACGAAGACACCCTGCTCCCTCAACCTGCGGGTAAAGTTGACCGAGTCCCCGCCGGGCGCGCGACCCCAGAGGTAGAAGGTTCCGTCAGGTCGGGTCATGTCATAACCCCATTGCGTCAACGCCCCATGCAGCCGGTCGCGCTTGGATTGCAACTCCGCGATGTCGATGCTTAACGTCTCCAGGTCGCGAACGGCATATTGCAGCGGCGCATCGGGAAAGTTCCAGCCGCCTCCGATCTGCGACGGCTGCGCAGCCGACCGCAGCGCGACCTTTTCGGCTTCGGACAGCAAGGGATTGATGGCGAGGTAACCGATGCGAAGGCCGGGGGCGAGCAGGATCTTGCCGTAGCTATAGTCGATCAGCGTATGGGGATAGACGGCCGCAGGGCTGGTAAAGGCAATTCCGTCAAAGCGGATCCGACGGTAGGGCTCGTCGGACAGGATGAAGATCGGGCGGCCAATCTCGGCAGACTTGCGGGTCAGCATTGCGGCCAGCTCTTCCAGCCGAGCACGGCCGTAGATGACGCCTGTCGGGTTATGGGGCGTGTTGATCACCACGATCCTCGTGCGCGGGGTGATTGCCGCCTCGATCGCCGCTACGTCAAGATCGAAGGTCCCTTCCGCCAGCGGGACCTGCACCGGCACCGCGTTGCGGGTGCGCAGCATTGCCCCGTAGCAGAACCAGCCGGGAAGCGGGATGATGCATTCTTCTCCGGGGTCGAGAAGCAGCGAGAACGCCAATCCGATGGCGCCAAATGCGCCCTGGGTCATCGCAATGTCAGCCGGGGTGAACGGCAGGCCCAGTTCAGCCGTCAGCGCATCCGCAATCACGGTGCAGGGTTCCTCCTCGCTGGTCTTGTAGGCGAACCAGTTGGTTGCCCGCGGCTCCATCCGCGCCTTGATCGTCGAAACCAAAGAGGGCAGCGGCATTTCGTGCGGATTTCCAAAGGTCAGGTCGGCCCGGACATCCCGGTCCTCGACGCCGGTACGGTAGCCGCTGAAGAACTCGAAGACTGTGGCAATCGCATTCGATGTGGCCGTCGCGCGCTCGGATAACTCCATTCTGAGATCTCCTTTATGAAAGCAGTTGCGTTCGTGCTATCCCGTGCCACTTGCATGTCCGGATCGCAGCTGCTCGCGCAGATCCAAGGCCAGCGCCACCTCGCGTTTCAGGTAGCTTCGGTCGGCTTCGTGCTCCAGTTCCGACCATCCGTCTACCATTGCCTGCGCGTCCCAGCCCGGCGATTGTTTCTCTGCAAGGTCCAGATGACGCACCGTCCCTGCCACATCCCCCAGGGTAGCATGACAGGCTGCCATCCGGGTATGCTTCCACGCGTTCAGGACGGGCAGGCGCTGCAGGCAGGCGATCGCCGTCGCGTGGTTGCCCGCGATGTGATGCGCGATGGCGAGGTCGCCGTGATACCAGTCGGGGTGCAGCGGATTGCCCCGCATAGCGGCTTCGATCAGGGCGATCCCTTCTAGCGGCTTGCCTCGCAGTGCCAGGACATAGCCCAGCATGGCCTGCGGGTCAGGATCGGACGGGTTGGTCTCGGTCGCCTTGCGGGCCGAGAACTCCGCCGCCTCGAACTCGCGTCGCCACAGCCGCGCGAGTGCAAGGATGGCATGGCAGCGCGCCTCCTCTGGTGCGAGTTCAACCGCCCGAAGCGCAAGGGCCAGGCCTTCGCACAGGACCGCGGCCGGCGCAGAGTCGAAGCCGCCGATGATCATCTGCGCAAGGCCCAAATAAGCATGTCCCAGCGCGAAGCCCGGATCGCGCAACACCGTAACCTCAAAATGACTGCGGGCTTCTTCGTTGACGCCAGGCCCATACCGGCGCAGCGCCGCCACCCCTGCCACGAAATGCCGCCAGGCACCCTGGTCGCTGCTTGGCGAAGCCGGCGTCAGCGCCATCCGCTTCTGTTCGTCAAGCCCAAGCCGCGTGACGATCCGGTGCGGCAAGACCGTCATCACGCCGGCTGGCCCGTCCTCGGCGACTAGGAAAGACTCGGACCAGATCTGCCGCCCCGTCCCCGTCTCGCAAAGCGCTGGAGAAAGCTGCAGCCCGCTTGGGACACGCCGCGCCGGCCCCTCGACGAACCAGTCTGCCCCCAGCTTCCGTGCCGCCTCCAATGGAGCGATGTCCTCGGGTCGACACTGAAAAGCCGAATGGCGGGCTACCAGCCGGACCACCCCGTAGCGGCCCAGACACTGTCCTATCTCCTCGACGATGGCATCGGCCAGAAGCCGGTCCTCGGCCCGGTCCGACAGGGTTAGGAACGGCAGAACTACGATTAGGGGCGGCCCTTCGCGGACCTGCTCTTCGACCAGCACGTCCAGCAGGTAGCCGCGCCGGGGAACCGTGCGCAGGACTTCGGCACCCAGCACCCGGCGCAGATCGCTGATCGCCTGCGTCAAGGAATCCTCGGTGACTGTCAGGCCAGGCCAGATCGCCCCAAGCAATTCGTCCTTGCCGATGACCCTCCCGGCATTGCGGACAAGGTGGGCCAGCAGGGCAAATGTCTTGGCGCGCAAGTGTACGGGCCGACCGTCGCGGGCCAGAACGCCGCGGTTGAGATCGAGGTCATGCGCACCGATCTTCATGTCTGGTTCCCGACAGGGTGGACTCAGCGAAGACCTCGGCGCTGAAGCTGTCAAGTCCTCAGAAGCCCAGCACGCGCCGCAGCCAGGTCGCGCCTTCGACCACCGGGCCATCGTCGTGGTCCACCGAGGGCATCAACGACAGGAAGTCACCGTCCGGACAACAGTTCATCGCCCCCGCCTCGATCAGCCGCTGACGCCGGTCGTCCGGAGCCGCGGTGTACATCGTCGGGTCAGGGGGTGAGAAATTGTTTTGCGGTATGATGAGGGCGTCGAAAAGTGGCATGGGGGACCTCGGCTGAAGCGTTGGGCCCAGCCTTCCGCCATTGCAGAGGAAAGTCCTGAAGCGGGGGTGAAAACTTTCTGAAATCGCGCACGGTGCCGGGTTTCGCCACCCAGTGCGGTCTTGCGTTGTGCACCATCGATCTTGCCCCTGTGGCATAATCGAGTCTCTGCAAGGAGATCGAATGATCGGGAACGTTTTCCAATTCCCACGAAATGGGCTGCGTCGAAGGAACGCCTAACGTGGGCCTCGCTTCCTATGCAGGCGCAGGTCACTCACTGGCTGCCCTCAGAACCGCGCCGCGCCGTGGGTTGGTTCGACGCACTTTCCTACCAAAACAGATTCAGCTACCGCCACGAAAGCGCCATTGGGCATCCTTCTCTTAGCCGTAAGGCAGGTTCAGGAATAGCGTGTCAGGACATAAAGGCAGCCCGTTCTGACGTCACGGTCCTGCCGCTCGACTGTCCCCTTTTCGAGTGGCGGGACCGACTTCGTCCTACCCGCTCACACTGGATCAGGGAGTTCCGCACGGCTCCAACATAATTTACATGCCGTTGTTCCCATCGTCCGCCGTCTGCGCGTCCTCGAGTTCAGTCAGTTGGAACACCGGATTTGGCGTCGGTTGGGGATGCACCGTGGGCTGGGCCGGCCAAATTACCGCAACCTCCTTGCCGAAAATAGCACAAGCAGCCCGTGAGCAGGCGTCCGACAGCAAGTTTGCGACATTTGATTTAATCACACCGTGGGTCGGTATTTGTTTCTGACTGGGCTCTTATGGAAGTAGCTTTAAGCGCTGCTTCAATCAGTAGCTGATTCACGATCCACTCCCCTCTTAGCATTGTGTGGCGGGGTGTGGCTGGTCGGCGTGGCCGCCCGAAAACGGACTCAGGATAATTTGCGGTTCATTTTGGATGAACTTTCCTGGTTGTGCGCGGGGTGAAGTCGGCCCCCTTGCTCTTTCGACCTGTGGATGAATACTAGCGATATCCCGTCGCGCGCCGATAGCAAAATGCGCCGCGACCGATATTTGCATTTGACTTGAAACGGTTACAAGGCGTCAGGTGCTTCTCACAGGGACGGAGAGAGCAGGGACATGCGGAAGGTCGCGGCCACAACGTGGCACGAGGAAATCTTGGTGGACTTCTTCAAGGCTGTTGCGACCGGGGCGAGCTGCGCCAAGTGCGGTCATACCGTTTTAGTGCTCGGAGCCAATGAACGAGCCGCGCAGGAATGTGCTGAAAAGCTAACCGCCCAGTGCCCGAACGGCGGGCTCGATTGCTGCGTACGTGCGGAGGCCTAGCCCTCGCGCCGACGCCCGGCCAGCATTATGTCCGTCACAGCCTGAGAAAGTGCGGGAGAAGCCTATCTTTGCCCGGGCACACCTTGCCGATGCCCGAACAGAATGCTCTTCTTAGCAGAGCGGTAGAGCGGAGCACAAGTTTCAATCGTGTGAAGAAATAGCCACACCATGATGATGGGATAGACCCACGCCTATCGTAGGCGTGGACGACCAGTAACTCGAATCCTAAACGCTGTTGACGAAATCGGCTCAGCCATCAGATCCAGAGAAAGTTGGCCTGATGGACCGCTCCCGGGCTATTGGCGCCAAGTTAGGGTCAGGACTTGTTCTCGTGTCATAGCCAGAATATGATGCTTGGGACGACGGCGGAGAGGAAGACCTTAGGGCCCCTGTCGTAACGGGTTGCGACCCTGCGCCAGTCCTTTAGACGCGCGAACATGATCTCGATCCTGTTGCGGTGTTTGTAACGGCGCTTGTCGTGCGTGATAGGTTTTCCGCGCGACTTCCTGCCAGGGATGCAGGGCTTTACCCCTTGTCTTTTAACGCCTATCGGAGCCAGTCGGCTTCATAGCCCCGGTCGGCCAGCAGCCACTCTGCCGTTGGCATGCTGCTCAGCAGGGCCGACGGGCCGGTGTAATCACCGACTTGGCCTGCCGTTATGAAGATCCGAATCGGGCGACCATCGACGTCGGTGACGGCGTGCAGCTCGGTGATGATGCCGCCTTTGGTTCGGCAGGCCCATCCCCCTGCACCAATCTCCCCAACGAGGTAAGCCATTGATATTGTGCAAGGTGGTAGGGGGGGCGCCGTGCAGAGCTCGCACCCAACGGATCGATGCCGTCAGACAGGACACCCGCATCAGCGATTGTTCAAAGTAAATACGTTTGGAATCACACTCCTAAGCCAGTAGGATGCAGGTGAAACCGAGCTGCCAGAACAGCGGTGAAAGGCTCGGGAAACTTTGTTTGGCTCTCAGCGATGTCCGTCCCCGCGCGCTCCGATACTGAGCTGAGAAGGCCCACGCTCCTGCTTGGAGCAACGGACTACGCCGCAGTCTTTCTGGATTCCTTTGAGGATGTTCCTGGATTAAGGATCACTGGTTTCGTACAAAACCTCGATCCTTTAGAGAGCCACCGGGAAATCTTAGGTAGGCCTGTGTTATGGAGCGGCTCCATTACTGCTATGCGCGAAACGCATGACCTCATCGCAATCCTAGCCACGACGAAGCGCAGTGATTGGATTGCTCAAATGATAGAACGCGATTTCCGTTTTACGACCCTCGTACACCCCGCAAGTACGGCATCTAAGCGTAGCGAGGTAGGCGTGGGTGTGTCTATTGATGCAGGTACGGTGGTCGCTGCATTCTCCATAATCGGCGACCACGTCCGTATTGGTCGATGTGTGTCGATCGGGCATCACACGGGCATAGGCCGTTATAGCACTATCCATCCCGGAGCCATAATTTCTGGCCATTGCCAAGTCGGGGAAAAAGTGACCGTTGGCACTGGTGCCGTGATCGTCGATCGGATCGAAATTGGAGATGGTGCGTTTATAGCGGCCGGGGCGGTGGTAACCAAGCGCGTCCCACCTCGCGCACTGGTTGCCGGAAACCCGTCTCGGATCATTTGTGAGAATTACGGGCCGAAATGAGACAGCAAGCATGTGGACGCCAGAGACGTTACTTGGAGTGCTATCCTTACAACGCAACTTGCATGCAAAGAAACCCATTAGTCCGTGGCGATGCGCGGAATGAACACTGTTCCTTTCAGTCGCGCTACGCGCCTCGGATCTGAAGATGCATTCGTCCTGGATGCCATCCGCAGTGGACGACTTGCGGGCGACGGAGTGTACGGACAGAAATGCGAAGATCGAGCGCGCCAGCACCTGCAGGTAGGTAATGTCTTGCTCACATCCTCGGGGACGCATGCGTTGGAAATCGCCGCGTTGCTCTTGAATCTGTCACCTGGCGATGAAGTGATCATGCCAAGCTTTACCTTCACCTCTACTGCCACCTCTTTTGTTCTTCGCGGAGCACGACCGGTGTTCGTCGACATCCGGCCCGATACAATGAACTTGGACGAGAGGAATGTCGCAGCGGCTATTACTAAACGTACCCGGGCGATTGTTGTGGTCCATTACGGCGGCGTCGCATGTACGATGGACACTTTGATGGACTTGGCTTCGGCCCATGGCCTGCCAATAGTTGAGGATGCTGCGCATGCAGTTGGTGGATACTGGAGGGGGCGTCCTCTGGGAACAATTGGCGATCTTGCTGCGTTTAGCTTCCATGAGAGCAAGAACCTGACAAGTGGCGGAGAAGGTGGAATGCTGTGGGTGCGTGATCCAGAGCTTTTTGAACGCGCTCAGGTGATACGAGAAAAAGGCACAAACCGAAGTGCGTTTAGGATTGGCAAAGTCGACAGATATCACTGGGTGGACACCGGCAGCAGCTATCTTATGGCAGAGATAAACGCTGCCTATCTTTGGCCGCAGCTTACGGCGTTGGGCGAGATCACGAGAAAGCGCCGGACAATCTGCGATGCCTACCGCAACGCCTTTAAGGAGCTGATTCTAGCCGGCCGTGTGGAAGTTCAGGAGATTCCGACCGACACAGATGCACCTGGTCACATCTTCTACCTTAAGCTGCAGAATGAAGCGCACCGTAACGCTTTTGTCGCAACCGCGGCCAGCCGTGGCATCCTCGCCGTGTCTCATTACGTGCCCTTGCACACATCACCCGCAGGACGGCGCTACGGAAGATTCGTGGGCAATGATCTAGTGACCACCCGCGACAGTAATCGGCTAGTGAGGCTTCCTGTCTTCTACAACATGACGGATGAGCAGCAGCGCGCGGTGATCGAATGCGTTCTGCTGTTCTTTGGCGCTAATCCTTGAGCTTTGCAATGTCAGAGAATAAGCCCACGTACGTTATAATGGCGCCCAGATATCGCGATGATTCCGGCGGCATAATGTTTCTCCACGGCCTTGCGAACGAACTGGTGAGGATTGGAGAACGCGCTGTTTTGTGGCCTACGCGCTGGAAGCCGCAATCGTTCATGATGGATGTCGCGCGGCATCTGGCAAGAAGATCCACCTACAGGATGATGCCGAATACGGCGGCAACCTTAGCACGGTCTGGAGATCTGGTCCGTGATGCGATCATCGTATATCCCGAGATCGTAAATGGAAATCCTCTGAACGCCGAACGGGTTGTACGCTGGCTTATGTATCCGCCGCGGTTGCGCGGAACGGCGTCGAGCTTTGGGCAGAACGATCTGTTCTTTAAAGCCAGCGATTTTAGCGACGACATCACTTTAACGGGTGGCGCTCCTTTGCTTCACCTTTTTTCGATCCACCCGGCCTATAAAGATCGAGGCAACAAGAATCGATATGGCACTTGCTACATGATGCGGAAGCAAGCGAACAAGACCGTCTTGCACGACCCGGAACGTGATATTTGCTTGGATGGATTGGACCACAAGTCTATTGCAGATCACTTCAATCGTTGCCAGAGGTTCATTTGCTATGATGAGGCGACGATGTACTCTCAGTTTGCTGCAATTTGCGGTTGCCTGTCGATCGTTGTTCCTGGTTTTTATCATAATCGTGATGCTTGGGTGGCTGACCGACCAATAGCAAAGTATGGCGTCGCATTCGGAATGAGCGATACGGATCATGCTATTTCTACCCAACATCTTCTGGCCCAGCACCTACTGATGCTCGAAGAGAACGGCAGAGATACGGTTCTAAACTTTGTGAAGCTTACCCGGAGAGCATTCCATTATTATTAAGGATATTGATTGTGGTACTCGGCTACTGCCCTTGAAAATGTTTCAGGTTGCCGAGCTGACACCGGGGCTCCGACAGACATTGGCGGTCGAAATCCCGGTGTCCTGATCATTCAGCATCCCGATGATCTGCTCTTTTGTTAGAACTTGTACGCTTCATCGCCGTGTCCTCGTGCTGATCTCATGCGCTCGGAGAGCGTGCATATCCTCGATGATCATATGCTGTTTAAGGAACCCTAGGGCGTCCAAAGACAACTACAGTGTCAGGCTGCCTTGCGCTGCCCGAGTGCCGCGGCACTGAAGCTGCAGCTGTAGATGTGATGCATCGCGTCGGCGCGGCCCGGAACCAGTGGGATGTCGTCCCGCAGCCAAAACCAAGGCTGTAACGACAACCTGCGCTCGAACTCTCGCGACATGGTGGCTGACCAGAATGCGGCCACCCCCTTTGACTTCAGGGACATCGCCACAGCGCCCAGTCCGCAGTCTTCGTACAGTCCGGTGTTGGCCGCGCGGACGAGGAAATCAGGCCCGTTGTCGGTATCGAGCAGGATCAGGTCATAGTCTGTTTCGATCTTCGCCAAGTGTGCTTGCACATCACCGATCACCACTCGGGTCCGCGGATCGTCGAGCGCATGGTCAGCCAGATGGGCCAATGGACCCCGGTTCCATTCGACGATCTCCGGGATTAGTTCACAGACTGTCACCTCAGCCTCGGGCGCGGCAAGATCAAGCACCGCACGCAACGTGTAGCCGAGGCCAAGGCCACCGATCAGGATCCGTCGCGCCCCATAGTTCATCCTTCGCATCGAACGCAGCGCAAGCTGGTCTTCCGACTGGTGGTTCAGGTTCGACATCAGCTCGATCCCGTTATAGCGGATTTCGAACAGGTCGCCGCGCTGGCGCAAAAGGATTTCATCCCCCGACGCCGTCCCGGCGCGGGCAAGTGTGGTCCAGAAGGTCATGTCTTTTCCTGTGCAAGATTGGGCCCCTCGCGCATAGGCGGGGGTGATCGGGGTTCATCGCGGTCCGGGGTTGCCCTGCGCCTCAGGCGGGCGGGCAACCCTCAGACATTGTTCGAGCTGAACCCGCACAGGAGGGGGAAGACGGCCGGAATGTTGACGCGCACGGTCATTAATGCAGCCTGTCTGACAGATGGCGCCGGGGTAGCCGACAAGGCGTGGACATAGCGGCGCCGGGTGCGGAAGGCAATCGGGGCGGCCGTAAAGCGGCCCTGGGCCAGGTGCAGGACCGTCATCGGAAACGCTCAGCCCGGGCCGACCAGGCGCCAGAAGAAGATCCCGCTCATCCCGAAGCCGACGGTGGCAATCACGCCCCTGATGACGGGTTTCGGCAGGGCGCGTGCCAGTGGGGCACCGGCATAGCCGCCAGCGGTCGCGGCCAGCATCATGACGAAGGCCTGCGGCCAGGCCACCAGCCCCGCCGCGGCAAAGACCACCACCGAAATGGCCGACAACAGAAAGCTCAGCCCCGATTTCAGCGCGTTCATGCGGTCAAGGTCGGCCATACCCCACAGCGAGAACAAGGCCAGCAGGATGATCCCAAGCCCGCCGTTGAAATAGCCGCCGTACAGTGCCACGGCGAAGAGACCCAGGGCGCCTTCGGGCGACACGTCCCGCGCGCGCGCGGCGGCCCAGTCCCGGACCCGGTTGCCGAAGAGAAACGCCAGGGTCGCGCCCAGAAGAAGGAAGGGCACGACGAAGGAGAAGGCATCGTTCGACGATACCAGCAGCAGGCCCGACCCGACCAGCCCGCCCGCCAGAGTGATGCCGGCCAGTCGCAGGAGCCGCCCGCGGTCAAAACCCGCAAGCTCGCGCCGAAAGCCCAGCGCGCCGCCCATGTAGCCGGGAAAGACGGCAACCGTGCTGGTGGCGTTGGCCATCACGGGGGGCATGCCGGTGAAGACCAGTGCAGGGAAGGTGAGAAAGGTCCCTCCACCCGCGACCGTATTCAGCACGCCCGCACCAAATGCGGCGGCAATCAGCACCAGAAATTCCATCTCGTCAGCCTTTCCTGCAAATCCCTGTCCGGGGTCCGCGTCTGTCTCATGTCGGGGGCAGCGTATCGAGGACGACCAGCGACGTGACCGAACCGTCCTCGCACAGAAGCGGCGCGCGCTGTCCGATCCGCATGCCGATCAACGTGGCCCCCAGCAATGACGCCACCGGGATGATGCCCAGTTGCCGGGTTCCGAGCCGGGCCCGTTGCACCAGGAGGCCCGTGGCCACGGCACCACCCCCCAGCGTATAGCTGACTCGGCTTCCGCCGACCACGACATCCGGCGGTACCAGCCCCCGGCTTGGAAGGGTCGTCACGATCTTGAGGTGCAGGACCCGGGCCAGCAGGGCTGAGGACCGGGCGCGGTCACGCTCGCAGATGTCCAGATGCTCCAGAAGGTGGGTGTAATCCGATTGCGGGAGGAGTGTCCCGCCCTGCGGTCGTCTGGGGCCCGTGAGGGGATGGAGACTTGGGGTTCGGGGGGGGATGCAGCTGGCCATGACGTCTCCTCGGACGGCGTGTCGTCGCAGGGGGTTGGGAAAGCGAGGAGGCCCCGGGAGGTTTGGCAGGCGCGAGCCTAGACCGCCCGGGGATGCAGGCGGTTCAGCAGAGGAAACCGGAAATGGTTCTGTTGCGGCACCATGCGGTCAGGCTAGGTACCCGTCCAAGGCAAGTCAACCGGGGCAGGCCTTGCGAGGGACCCCGTATGTTTCAGGATTTCCACCGCGTCAGCGCCTTTGCGCCGAGCCGGTCACAGGGCGGCCCGCGGCGCGATTGAAAGCGCCGGCGGAGATGACCATATGGGGGACATGTCGATGTTCGGTTTCCATATGAGGGTCCTGCGCGCTGCAGGAATTCTGCTGAACCGCCGGTAGCCCCGGGCGGCACAAAGCCTGCGCGCTTGCCGACGCCCCGGGGTTTTCCAATCCGACCTCTCACGATCCGTCTGAACCAGGCCGAGCCGTCCGCGGGCGGCCCGCGTCGGTGCGGTGCGCGGGATTCAGTGGTTTTCCGAAGTGGAGAAAGCAATGTCCGTCTACATCACCCCCGGGACCCGGCAAGGCAGCGACCGCATCAGCGGCAAGGCCCCGGCGAGATCCTTCCTCCTGCGCTGGTGGAAAGGCGCGGTCCGCGGCTGGCAAAGGCGCAAGATGATCGCGGCCCTTGCCGCGCTGGATGATCGCATCCTGTTGGACATCGGACTGTGCCGCGGGGACATCGACGACTTTGTCGATGGTCTGAACAGCGCAGAGCTGCGGATGGTGCCGGTGGCGCCCGAACTGGCGACCGCGACGCAGGACAGATCCTACGCTGATCTGCGCCGGGCCGCATGAGGCGCGGTCGGACCACGGGCCGCGCACCCTGGCGCGCGCGGGTCATGCCACATAATGGAGAAGGAGGCGGCACATGATGCTGTGCAAAGCGGATTTCGAAGATATTTTCCCCGACCTCTTCGGTCCTGGCGCGTCGGAGGGGTCAAACCGGCACCAGGCGGCGACCGGGCCGGCCGACGGCCCGCGCTCAACTGCGCCGCCTGCTGCCGCCGTGCGCGTGGCCGCCGAAGCCGTGACGATCCTTGACCTCGCGCCCCGGGCGAAAACCCGGATCGGCGCCGCAAATTGACTCCCTGAGCTGCGCCCTGCAGGATGACCTGATGAGACTGGTTTCGTTCCTTTTCCGGATTCATTTTCCAAACCGCCCCCTGCCCGGGGCGGTTTGAGCGCGCGCACGCGTCGCGGCTGCTCCGGGTCCTTCATCATATCCCCCAACCTGAAGTGAACCACGGCGGCGGCCCCGCCAAAGGAGCAAACATGACCTATACTACGGATGAGCGCCTTGTCGGCGATCCGATCGGCTACGCAATCCTGTGTCAGCACGCCGTGACCAGCGTTCTGACGAGGACCGACCGACGTGCTCTGGTGGACCATATTCTGCGGGCAGACAAGATCGGCACCGGGGCCCTTGCCCTGTTGGCACGGCTTCTCGGCCTCAAGCTTCTGTATGCGGCGATCGTGGAGGACGGCAGGACCGGAACCCGGACGGCGGCGGGCGGCTCACGGGTGATCTATGCCGTGGACGACCTGCCGCCGCAGTCGGGAAAGCTGTTCCACCACGACGAATTTGCCGAGGAGGACGATGGCATCCCGGTCGGATCACTTCTGGGCGCAACCCTGATCGGCATGACGGTGGGCACCCAGGGACCGTTGCTGCAGGCCGACGGAACCCTGCGCCGGGTGCAACTGATCGGCGTCGAGAGACCTGACGCATAGGCAAGTTGGGCGAACCTCTGGGGGCTTTCGGGTCCCTGCAACATCACAAACGAGAAAGTCATGACCATGACAACAAACCATCCCCTCACATCGGAGCGGCTGCCGAAAATCCATCTGGACAAGACCCTGGTCGGCCGCCTGGAAGCCCTTGCCGCGTCCGTGATGAGACGCGCGCCGGACGTCGGCGAGCGTCTGATCGATGAGATCGCTCGGGCAAAGCTGGTCGCCCCGGCCAGCATGCGCGACGACGTGGTGACGATCGGAAGCGAGGTCACCTATCGTGACCTTGGCATGGCCCGTTTGCATACCGTCTCCGTGGTTTATCCAGAGGATGCGGACATCGAGAAAGGGCGAATCTCTGTCCTCACGCCGGTGGGTGTCGCCCTGCTTGGCCTTAGCCAGGGGGCAGTGATCTCGTGGACCACGCGGGATGACGAGACACGCCAGCTGCAAGTCTTGGCGGTTACCCCACCTAAGGCCAGTGACTGACAACGATGCTCGCATCCGAGGACGCCAGATATTTTTCCGTGCGTCCTCAGAATGACTCCAGGTAAGGCTGTTCGCTGCAGACAGGGCTAGAGCGCCCCATGAAAACGTCTGACACAATGAACCCGTTATCCAGTGGACGGGACCAAAAGCCCGCAGTCCGGGCATACCCTGAGGGGGGCATCGCCCATGCCCTCTTCCGACGGGATCAATTCGATGAAGGTGTCGCGACGAATATGACACTGGGGACATATGTTGCTCGGCGGTGGTGAGCCACTCAACCTCGTGAGCTGCCGCTCCAAGTCCTTCAGACGTGCGACGATCCGGCTGTACTCTTCAATTACTTGCTTCTGTGTCAGCAAAATTTGCCATCTTTCAGTCTTGATCTCAGCAGTCAGCCGATCACGTATGTTCTCGGTGAATGTTTTAAGTGTGCCGCTGTGCTTCCACATCGGTGGCGTCTCCATCCTGTGGGTTGTCTGACTGTGAACTGCCCGGTCCAGCACATTTGGGTAGGACGACCCAAGTGACACGCCCTAGACGTGGCACGCCCGACCCGAGCAGCGATAGTAAGGACCACAACCGGAGGTTAATGAAAAGGCCTATCATGTGGCTTCCGGGTATACGGAAGGATAGTCCAGTTCCGTGCCTCCCGCATCGTGGCTCAGCTACTTGAAGACCTTGCCACCGCCGAAGCCGCAGTGCGGGTAGGGTCAGGACCGATTGAGGCCGCCAAGTCTGTTCTGGACCTCGGCTCGCGAATAGGAATGGTCAGGTGGCCAGGAGAGGTTTGGGATGGTCGAAAGGCGTTGAAGTGCGGCCCCGCCGCCAGCTTCGATGCTTGAGCTGGAGCAGGGCCGCGGGATCGGGGCCAGAAAGGGACTCGGAAATCTGCCCCGTAGCATTCCATAGCGCGCAACCTGGGGCGGAATGAAGTGCCAACAATGGCCCGTTTATGGCGAGTGAAGATTGGCGTGGTCGGTAGACCTTAACATGCTATCTTTTGGTGCTGCCCGGCTCCATTATGTAGAAGCCTGACAGGGAGGTAGAGGAATGGCCCGAGTTCCCTGCGGAGCGTGCGTGAACGGCTTCAACGACTTTACTGCGGATGGAATTCACTTCAGCAAGGTGAAATGTCAGTTCTGCGATTATGGCTTCAGGATCGTTCCGGACCCTGTGAAGGTTCAGGCCTCCGGCCCAAAGTCCAAGCCGAGCCGTGCGGCTGATCGCATGAATTCTGCCTTCAGGAAGGTCGGCAGCGCATCCAAGCCGGTGCAGACCTCAACGGTTGCAGGATGGAGAGTCCTCGTTAGGACTGCGGCGAGTGTGGTGGCGTTCGTGCTAGCAGGGGACACCCTTTCGCGAACCGACATGGACCGCTGGACGGTGACCTTTCTCGCTATGGGTGTTGCCGCCGCAACTGCGTTCGTGGTCGCCCGACGCATTTGATACGCTCCGAAGGCAGGTGCGCCGGGAAATGGAACCCTGGACTTTCAACGACCACTGACAGACGCCAGGAAAGCCACATAGCTTCCTGAACCAGACCGCAATCTGCTGGCGGTCCGCAGAATAGCCAAGCTCGCTCCGGGACGCGCCCAACTATATTCTGATGCCCGGCGGGGCGGGTGCCCGATTCTGGGGAGGTATCGGGCGGAGCACACTTACGCCGACCGATAAACTGGCCGCCCTCCCGCACACAATGGGATGATGATAATGCAAAAGCGCGGTCACGTCTCTGCCTTTCCGGGTGGCGGGTCGAGCGAATGCGCTACTCTTGACTCAGACAACAGATGCAGTCCGCGCGCCAAGACTTCCGAGTCCCATGAGATTGGCACCAAACTCCCACCACGTTACTTTTCCAGGACTGCACCATCACGACAACCGCGGGTTGACTGCCGCAGTCCTTTCGGCTGTTTTGCGTAATGCGCGAGTATAGCGGAACAGGATCATCATGCGCTTCACTAGAATACTGCTGGCTCTTGCAGTCTTGTTGGTTGCTGTCTGGGTCCTGATCGGTGAGCAGTTGGCCGGCGTGAGTGCGGACGCCGTGATCAACGCACGTCTGACGTCAGTCAGGGCGCCTGTTGCGGGCGACGTCACCCTGGCTCCACTGTCCCTGGGAGCAAGAGTTCGCCTGGGTGATACCCTGGGCACAGTCGACGATCAAAGAGCAGATGCGGTGAGACTGGACGACCTGCAGCTGGAGGTGAGTCTCGAGACCGCAGCGGCTGCACGCGAGGCGGCGATCGTTGCATCGCTTAAAGATCAGATCTCGATCCTGGAAACGAGAACGCTGAAATACTCACAGGCCCGCGAGAAAGAGGTGGTAGCCCGGCTCGAGCGGGCACGCGCCAGATTGGCGCTCCTTGAAGCCGATCCCGCGGCCGAGTCTGGTGATGTCGAAGGGACTTTGGCCCGGGATCAGACCGAGAACCCGGGCGATCCGCTTCTCCCGGGGATCGCCCTTGAATATGCCCGCGAGCGGGTGGCGGCACTGGAGATCGAGCTGGATGCCTTGAAGACAGGTGTCTACCTTGGAGATGGCTACAACGATGCTCCATGGTCCGAACAGTGGCGAGCGGATCTGGCGGCGCGCCTGGCCGAACATCAGAACATTCTGACAGAGGTTGAGGCACGCCAGGCTGCAGTCACCGCCCGTCTTGACGTTGAACGTCTCAGGGTCAACCGCTTCATCGGTGCGTCTTTGCGCTCGTCGGTCAACGGGATACTCTGGGAAATTCGAACCGAAACCGGTGAGAATGTTCAGCGCGGGGATGAGTTGCTGAAGCTCGTGAACTGCGACAGTGCGCTGGTCACTCTTTCCGTGACCGAGAGCATCTACAACGGTCTGGCCGTGGGTGATCCCGCGACCTTCAGGCCGCAGGGCCACAGCAGCACATTCGAGGGAACGATCGTCCGGCTGGCTGGGTCGGGAGCGGAGACAGTCTATCGTAACCTGGCCGTGGCACCGAGCGCGCGACATCTTGAACGCTTCGACGTCGCCGTGGATGTGCCCGGCCTGGTAGAAGACCCAGAGTATGCCTGCGCGATTGGCCGCACCGGCCGTGTCTTCTTCGACGCCCGGCCACTGGATTGGCTGCGGGGAATCTTCGGCCAGTGATCGCGCTACCTCTCCTGTCAGAGACCCAATCCGCCTTGGTCGAACTCACGGGGGTTTCTGCTGCGGCGTTGATCGCGACCCTCGTCTTCGACCGCAAGAAGACCTCCCACCGCGCGATCTTGTTCGGCATCGCGTTCGTCCTGGCTGGCCGATACATGGTGTGGCGGGTGACGGACACGGTGGCGCCCCTCGGTTGGACATTCGACTTCCTGGCAAGCTGGTCGTTGCTATTCTTCGAGGCGGCGGCGCTGCTCGGTTCACTGAGCGCCTTCGTGATGCTGAGCCGCACGCGGGATCGAAGTGCGGAGGCTACCGCAAACCTAAGCTGGTGGGAGCCGGGACCACCTCCGAAGGTCGCCATCCTAATCGCGACCTACAATGAAGAACTGGAGGTTCTGGAGCGGACCATCGTCGGTGCCCTTGCGCTGCGACATCCCAACAAGGAGGTGTTCATCCTTGATGACGGGCGCCGTGACTGGCTGAAGCGCTACTGCGAACGCATGGGCGTTGGTTATATCACACGGCCGGACAACCTCGGCGCCAAGGCCGGCAACATGAACCACGCCTTGCGCTTCCTCGACAACTCACCGCTACCGCCGCCCGACTTCGTGGCGGTTCTCGACGCGGACTTTGTTCCCCACCGGGGTTTCATCAGCCGCACACTGGCCCTGTTCGCCGATCCGAAGGTCGGACTCGTCCAGACGCCTCAGCACTTCTTCAATTCCGACCCGATCCAGCACAATCTTGGGCTCAGCCGATCCTACCCCGACGAGCAGCGCTTCTTCTTCGACCACATGCAGGCGGCCCGAGACGCTTGGGGCATCGCTTTCTGCTGTGGGACGTCCTCTGTTGCACGCTTCTCGGCTCTGAAAGAGATCGGCTGGTTCTCCACCGACAGCGTGACCGAGGATTTCATGGTCACGCTGGTGCTGCAGAACGCGGGCTGGGACACCGCCTATCTGAACGAGCCTCTCACAGAGGGCTTGGCGCCTGAAGGGCTGAAGGAATACGTCACGCAACGGGCGCGCTGGTGCCTGGGCATGATGCAGATCGCCCGCAGCAAGGTGGGTCCCTTCGCCGCAAATGGTCTTCGTCTGCGGGACCGCTGGAGCGTGATCGACAGCGTGCTTTACTGGACAACGACCTTCCCGTTCCGCTTGGCGGCGCTGATCTACCCGCTCTTCTACTGGTATGCGAGCGTCACGGTGGTCGACGCGACGGTGCCGGACGTCATCCGCTTCTTCGGCACTTATTACGTCTGGGTGCTCATTGCGCTCAACTTTGTTACCCTGGGCGTCGTGATGCCTGTGCTGACCGACGTGAGCCAGATGCTTGGGGCGATACCTATCAGTCGAGCGGCCTTCGTGGGCCTGATGCGGCCCAAGGGTCACCCGTTCAAGGTGACGGCCAAGGGAGGCGACAGATCGCAGATCACTGTCCAGTGGTCGCTCCTTGCGCCCTTCGCGGTGATCTTGGGGCTTACGCTGATCGGCTTGGTCCTCGGTATCTTCTCGGACAGCTTTGCCTTCTACGATGCCGGTGACGGCAAGGCGATCGTCCTGTTCTGGACGCTCTACAATGTCGTCGTGCTATGCTTCACGATCCTCGTCTGTGTAGAACTACCACGGCGTGAGCGCCACATCGCAGACAGCCCCGAGCGGGCGCTGATGATGCTCCAGGATATGCCGGATCAGGAAGTCTGGCTGGTCGGCCTTGCGCAGGACCGCGTGCGCATCCGAGGGGCAATCCTTTCTGTGGGGGTCAGAGGTCGCCTGCGCATATCGGACGTGGGCGATGTCGAGTTCCTGGTGAACGCAAGGACCACGGACGGTGCACGCCTCTCACTCCATCCGGATGAGGCACAGCACACCGCGCTGCTGGAACGATTCTACACCGACGGCGAAGCACCTGGTGTGCTGAATGTGAAGTTGGCGGCGCTGATCGAAGGGATTTCGCGCCGCCTCTCCTTCAACGCTGATCGCCACTGAGCTGCTGCCGGGAACTAGACTGCAGCCGCGCGACAGCTTCCGACAGCTCCGAAAGCTCGCGGGTTCTATGACTTTCGAACGGAAAGATGTCGTCGCCCCGGGAGATCGCCACCGCATTCCGGGCAGCCTGGCCGAAGGGCTGGGCGAAGAGCCGGATGAAGAGCAAGGTTGCGAAGGTCAGGACAGCGAGCATTCCAAGGACAAACGGCAGCAGCCGAGACGGGAGATCATCGTCAATGCTGGAGAACTCGGAGTTGTCCACGCGGGTGATGAGCCTCCAGCCGAAGTTGGGTGTTCTGTTGTCGAACTCGACGGGACGCACGAAGGAGAAGTAGGAGTCACCGTCTGCCCACTCGGCACGAACGCTTTGCGAGGTGCCAAGTGACGCCAGCCTGAACGGCGCTGAGGTGGGCTGCGCCGGGTTGTCTTCCAAGGTCGAGACGATGGCGGTCCCATCCTGGGACACGAGGACAGCATCAATCCTCAAGGCAGTGGCCATCTCCTTGACGAGGCTTGCAGCCCAGTCAAAATTGATATGCAGCCCGAGAACGCCGATCTGGCGGCCGGTGGTGTCACGAACCGGCAGCGCGTAGTCGAGGAAGCGAGGTGGGTCGCCACCATCGTTGCCAAGCAGCTTCGCCAGCAACACCGCTTCGTGGACATCCCCCGCAAAATCTCCCTCCAGGCCCTCCCGGAACCACGGTCTGCTGGAGACATCGACGCCCTCCAGAAGGCCGCCTGCAGCGGCCTGGACGGTCCCATCAAGCGATGCAAACCCCACCCAGGAAATCTTCTCTCCTTCCGCGATCATCTGGTCCATGATCGGTCGCATGGCGGCCGGCGGAGCAGCAGCAAGCTTGTCGGCCAGCACCTCCAACCGACGCCATTCGTCTGTCAGTTCTCGTCCCAGCGCCGTGATTAGGGCGGCGGATCTCACCTCGACCGCCTCCGACATCGCATTGTCCGTTAACTGTCGGGCGGCCGAGCGAAGCACGAAGAAGGAGAAAGTCGCGCCAACCAAGGCGCTGACCACGACAAACCAAAGGAAGGCACCTGATAATGTCACGAGGGATCTAGCTGCCATACCGCACCTCGACTGCAAGTTCAGGTTGAATGGTAGGGCGAAGCGCTCGCAAAAGGCTAGGCCCGGCCGCGGCGCAGGCTCAGGTTCAGGTTCAGGTGAGGTATTTCAACACCTTGTGTCAGGCGTCACTGATACCGGGCAGCCTTGGGTGATCATCCTGGGTGTCCCGATCCGAGCAAGACTCAACGCTAGCAGAGAACTGGAGTATCCGCAGAGAGCAACGTCAGGCGCGCTTGATTTGCAGGGCCTTGGAACAAGCACGAAGACTAGGCGTCGCTCTAGCACCGTTCTCAATTCTTCTGCACAACCGCCGGCATCCGATTGCCGTTCAGGCGCAGTTGCACCCATCGAATCCCCGGGGCGTCCTCAGAACACCCAAAACTGTGAACGACAGGCCGTCCAGCCAAGCCTGAGCGCGCACGATCCCCTTGCAAGCTTGCCTTTCGACCCCGAGAAGCAGTGTTGTGATTGCGGGGACGACTTGAAGTACAAATCGACGTTTCTGTTTGCATTGCCTCAGTTGCCGTCATAGCCATTTCCAGAGCAGAGAATTCGCAGGTTTCCCAATTGGCTAGCGCACCCTACGGAAGATTGGAGTATGCCCTGTATGGCATTGTTCTGCTAGTTAGCGCAGGCGTGGGAGTAGTGACGGAGCGCTTGGACTTCAGTTTGCAGAGGCAGTTGCTCACGGCAAAGATTACTGATTACAATCAATATCTTACGTATCAGTTAGAGGGGGATATCGCTCACCTGATTGCTGTCGCCACCGGGATTTCGACGGTTGTTGCGTTGAACGCAGATATCGACGAGCGTCAGTTCGCTGAGGCAGCGCGCCTGTTGGGCGGAGATGACCCCACAGTCAGGAGTATCTCGCTTACAACTGATGGGACAGTGCAGCGACTCTATCCCGGAGGGCTGAACTCGCAAGCGCTTGAAGAGGATCTCCGTACACTTCTGGGCCACTCGGACGGCATGCAACTGACGAGACGCACGGGGCAGCCAGTTCTTCTAGGGCCCATGGACCTAGAAAACGGAGAGCGTGGCCTGGTTCTCAGCATAGCGTTTGCACCAAATCTTCATGAAAGTAGTACCTTCGGTCGACGTCACGTAATTTCCATCGTCGTTGATGCAACCAAATTTTTCGAAGTACACGCCAAGAACGTGACAGAAGAAGATTTTCTTATCGCAGTGGTCAGCGGTGAATATAAGTCGGTAATTTGGGGCAATCCAACAACGATCACACTTAATCCAGTGGTTACGGCCATGACGAACTCATCAAGCAAGTGGCAGATCGCTTCAGCACCACTGGGTGGATGGCCAATCCTTTCCCCACACGCGCCAACCATAGCCGGCCTTGCCCTCCTTCGCACCTTGATTGTCTGCGCAGTTATAAAGGTCATGTTTGAACTTCTACGCCGGCGAAATGCAGCGGAGCTTCAACTGTCTGATGCAGTTGAGGCATTGGACGACGGGTTCGCTGTGTTTGATCCTGCGGATCGGCTACGTATATCGAATAGCCGATACAAGCAAATCTATAACACTTCCGCTGACCTGCTCGTGCCCGGAGCAACTTTTGAGGATATCCTTCGCGGTGGTGTGAAGCGTGGCCAGTATCCCGACGCGGTCGGACAAGAGGAAAATTGGATCCAGCGGCGGCTGGCGGCACATCGTGCCGCTGGAAGCGTCATCGAGCAGAAACTGGACGATGGTCGATGGGTGAGAGTAGTAGAAAGAAAAACTGGTGACGGTAGTGTAGTTGGGTTCCGAGTCGATATCACGGAACTCAAATTGGCGACCGAAGCCGCAAAAGCTGCCGAGCGTGCGAAGTCAGAATATATTGCAATCTTGAGTCATGAATTGCGAACCCCCCTGACAATTACAGTGGGTTACGTGAGTCTGCTTGCTGAGGCCGGCAAGCTGCCTGTAGTAAGGAATTTATTGGAGCCGACCAGTTCAGACCGCTCAATGGAAAATAAAGCTGAGGTAAGTTCGGCCGTCGCGACAATCGAGGACATGGCGCAGAGAGCACATAAGTCCTCGCTACAACTACTTGCTCTGATGAACCAGCTCCTTGATTTCTCAAAGATCGAAGCCGGAAAGATGGAGGTGGAGCGAATAAACGTCGATGTGGAAGAAATTCTAGAGGACATCGACAACTCGTTTCGCAGCCTAGTTCAAGAGAAGGGACTACGGTTCAATGTGGTGGCGGTTCGCGCACGAGTAAGCGCAGACCCGATCAAAATTAGGCAGATACTTATGAACTTGGTGTCCAACTCCCTCAAGTTTACAGAAGAAGGTTATATTAACGTACTGACATCCATAAGGGACGGGATGGCTCTTTTTGAAGTTGTGGATAGTGGCTGTGGAATAACTGCCGATGTTGGAAACCGACTATTCAGGCCGTTCGAGCAGGTCGACATTTCTGCAAAGAGACGAGCAAAGGGAACTGGGCTTGGTCTGGCCATCAGCAAGAACCTTGTAGAAATGATGGGAGGAGCAATCGGCTTTGAGAACAACCAACCCTCCGGCACTTCGTTCTGGTTTACGGTGCCGCTGGCGGCAAGTTGACTAAATCGCATCGCCGCGGTGGCCTCAATCAGTGGAATTTCCTCAAGTTGGTTAACCGTATGTAAGCTTATCGAATGCTCGGTGGCACTACTCTGTTTGACTGTGCTTGGGATCGTGCTTTCAGCCGCGCTACTGCGCGCGTTATAGTACGATCAATCTCTTCCAAGTCTGCAGACATGGGCCTGATTGCTGCGCCCATTAGGATATCAAAGGTCATGGGCGAACCATCATCGTACTGGAGATTCCTATCGTCCAAAAAATGCTGGACTTCACTTTCAAGATCTTTGCAATCCAGTTGAGTGGCGGCACTAGACACGACCAGGAATATTCCGCCTCCGCAGTAAGCCATGAGACTAAGTCGTGGCGCCAGTACAAAACTGATTGCTGACGCAACCTCGTGAAGTGCGTAGTTCAACTCCTCGGCGCTGGCTTTGGCCTTGAGGTCTTTCACCTGATCTAGCCCGAACGCCGCGACTTGGGACGCGGACACACCCGCGCGAGAAAGTTGACTTAAGTAGTTCTTTAGAGCGGCCAAATCGACAAGTTTCGGCACGCCCGCTATTTCCAAAGATTCAGTTAGTTCCAGATTTGCATCGGAAGACCGCGAAGAGGCGTGTCGCAGCGTGGCAGCTTCACGTCGAGCGGTTATCAGATCCTTGGCCATACGAAGCCGCGCTCCAAGTTCGGTAAGGTCGAACGGCTTAGTTGCATAGTCGCTTGCGCCGGCCTGAAATGCGCGATCAATGAACTGCTTGTCCGACATGGCGGTAAGCATTATAATGGGTGTCTGGCGATATTCCTTCATCTGCCTGACCATCCTGCACAGTTCGATGCCGTCTATCTCCGGCATGTTAATATCGAGGAGTAGGCAATCAAATGCGGGTTCTGCGTTAACAAGCATGTCTAATGCAGCTTGTCCAGACGGAGCAATTTTTACATCGGGAAAGCCTGCTCGCACGGCCATCAGGGGTATCATTTCGCGTATGAAGGGCTCGTCGTCGACAGCGAGTATTTTCATCTTTTTCACCGGTTTGGTTTAGCGGCACTCTCATTAGAGCCATGCTCGACGGGGAAGTAGATTCACAGGCGCACCGGTCCCTTGTCGGCCAACTCAGCTGCAGCGGTTGTGGGCGTGTACGCACGAATTATCGTTTACTGAACCCTAGCCGGATAACATTCGTTTGGAGTGCTGTCCATAACGCGTGACCCAACGTATGGTTGAGGGTGCAGAGCTGCTCTTCATGGTGCTTCGGGTCAGGAGTCGTTCTCGCGTCTTAGGGTCAGGACTCGTTCTCGTGTCATAGCCAGAACATGACAGTTGCGGCGAGGGCGACGGCGGAGAGGAAATCCTTAGATTATGCCGCTCAGCACACGCCGGTCACCGACGTGCGTCTTGCCAAGGCTCTTTGAAAAGGACGGTTCCAGACGCGCCATCTGCGCCTCGATCAGCCGGAAAAGGTTGCTCATCGATCAGTCTCCTCACGCAGACTGAATCACGCCGCAAAAGCAAGACTAAGGGGCCCTGTCCCTACATTCCCCGCGCCCCATTCTCCACCCCGCCGCGTCCTGGTCCCTCGCGCCGTCAAGTCGGCAGCGACGCCCTCAGCAAACTGTGCGCCATAGTCCGGATTTCAGCGACGACCGGCCAGGGTCTGCGGCGACAGTTGCAGCGTTGAAGGCGACGGTAGCCCTCAAAAGAGCTCTCCTTTTCCTGCCCTGCAAAGGCTTTCCGCACCGTTTAGATTCCCCAGCTTCACCCCCCGGGGCCTTGGCGGACGCCACCGCTCCGTCGTCCGCCTTGAGCCTCCCGCTCAGCTTGGGCAACGAGTGCTATGATCCCAACGGTCAAGTCGTTCGCCTCCGGCATGTCCACGGCCGCCAACCGCAGCCCGCTGTCTCGCAGCGCTAGGAAGAACGCAGCATCCCGACTGAGCCGGTACAACTTGGCGATCACCAGGGTTCGCCCCGGTCACCTTCTCCAGATGCAGCGCGTTCGCCAGTTCTGGCCTGTCCGCCTTGCGCCCACTTTCGACCTCGGTGAACCGCGCCAGATTTTGGCACCGCGGGATATTTCAAACTCATCGATCAACCGGCCCTGCACCTAAGGCCACGAGCGCTGCCTGCACCTAAGAATCATTGCTCGTATTGCTCCAGTAAGCTGCATGAAACCCCAGCTTTCACAGGTCCGAGATCAGCCTCCCGTTCAGAATAGCATTGGCAGAACGTCTCGGGACCGTGCTTCTCAGTGAATGAGTGTCCCTCTGGATAAAACATCAAGCAAGTCTCTAATGCAGCATCCTTAGCAGCATCGGGCGTAGCGCATTGGAAGGAGTTGCTTGCAATGGCATTGTTTAGGTGGGTGTAGATGTGCAGGCTGGCTTTCCGCTGGTAGGTCGCCCAGGCCTTGGTGCTGTTCTTCAGCTCCTCCTCGCGCTGGGTGATCTCGTTCTCGAGATAGCGCTTGTCGGTCATCATCCGCCGACGGGCCTGCTCGCCATAGACCTCCTGCAGGACACCGCTGTCGGACTTGCCATAGACCAGGTGCAGGGCCGACCATTCCTCGGCCGTGAGCTCACGGGAGAACCCGGCCGCGATCAGCTTCGGCACCTCTTCCCGGTAGGCCTGACGCATCTTCGAGACCCCGGCCTTGACCTTGTTCACCAGGCCCAGGACACCCTCGTTCTCGGCGGTCATGCCCACGACTTCGCTCATGATGTCCCGCAACATGTTGGGCACCTTGGGCTGGTTCACCAGGCTGATCATCCCGGAGGCATAGGCCGAGCCCCGCTCCTCGTTCAGGAGAGCGCCCACAGCCCGGGCCGTTCCGCGGATCAGCTCCTGGGTCCGGCTCCTCACCTGGTTCTGGCTCTCCACGGTCTTCCGGTCGACCCAGGCCGACAAGCGTTCCCCGGTCGTCGAGAGGAACTTCGACCCCATCCCATCCGCCTGATCGAAGAAGCCCTGTGTCTTCTTCTCGATCCACAGCCGGTCGTCCTTGTCGATCTCGGCGAGAGCCAAGGAGAGCCGGTCCAGGGTCTGGCGGGTGGTCTTGGTCTTCAGCCCGTTGCCCGTCACCACCGAGGCAAGGCTGTCCAGCGTCGAGTTGGCCACCGAGGTCAGCCACTCGTCGGTGCTGTTCCAGTTCAGCCCCCGGTCCTTCGGCATGTCGATACCATCCAGAACCCTACGGAAGGCCGGATCCAACCTAAACCACCCCTAAACACCAAGCCCCGATATCCCATATCTTCACAAGACTTCGCGTAGACTTCTAAGTTATTCCTCTTAAAAGAGAAATTTCCCAATTGGGTCACTATGAAGTAGAGCTGGCCCGAAGGACTTCTCCTGTAGCATAAAACCATCGGATCACCCTGCTTTTGACCTAAAGGATCCCTAAAGCCCAGACGCGTTTCAAAAGTGCGTTTTGCGCAGCCTCACCTGTCTGATCTTGACAGTATCAATATCTTCACCGTCATGGCTTAGTATTGTTATATTCATAGCTAAAAATATATATTGACGATGCCGAAATAGGGTGTATAACTGGGCTTGCCCCACCGGGGCCGTATAGCTCCCGCGCGAAAATTTCGGACCCTTCCTTATCGCAAGTCATTCGTTCGGTTGCCCTTGGAGGAAGCTGTGCGATCACCGTCAAAGACATCTTGCAGAAGACCCTTGAGTGAGTTGGGCAGATTCGTTGCGTAGGTCGCCCGCATGGCAAAGGGATGGGCTGTTACCATTCTCAAACCTAGTTGCTGGCGCACGGATCAGGACCCGACCACGGGAGACGTCACTGCTGTCGCCCTGCGGGCACCGATACCAATTCAAATCCTATCGGCATGGACTTCAGGCCCGCCGTGGCGTCGAGGCTGGAGCTAAGCTGCCCGCACCTTACCTGGCGAGCCCGCCTTTCAATGACAGGTCGAAAAGCGCGTACAACCGGCGGATGTTCCGACGCTGCCGCTTCAGCCAACTTCCTTCCCATTTGTGGCCGCCCGGATAGCTCGCACATGCTCACCGGGTCCCCCCTTGGCTCCTCGAGCGGAGCCGCGGCCGAGCAGTCCCGTGCCCGTGATTTGCTCCCCGGTTGAT
Source organism: Paracoccaceae bacterium (assembly GCA_027489355.1). Taxonomy (GTDB): domain Bacteria; phylum Pseudomonadota; class Alphaproteobacteria; order Rhodobacterales; family Rhodobacteraceae; genus Tabrizicola. The sequence goes on from JAIXZY010000020.1 coordinate 71,173, forward strand.
TGTTGTTCTGAAGTTAGTTCTGTTCTGGGGTTCGTCCTTTGTTGACCGGTTGAGAAACGCCCGCCGGGTCGAGGCCGTTGCGGCTCGTGTCCAGGCAGAGATGGTTGTGGTCGTCGTAGCGCCATGCCGCGATCAAGTGGCGCGCATGGCGCAGACTGGAGAGAGGTGTTCTTTGGGGATTTGTCCCCAGGTGGCCATTGAAGCTCTCGAAGAAGGTGTTCTGCTCGTTTTGCCCGTCGCGGGGTAGCGCCACTCTTACCGTCCGATCAAAGCGCCAGAAGCGATTGCCAAGAAACGTGTGCCTGTCCGGCTTGTTCCCCCGCTATGACCCGCGAGCCTACCATTCCTTGTTTGGCTCTAACCCATTGCGCCGTGCCAGTCCGCACCTTCGATCCGGGATACGTTTCTAATCTCCACTGGGACGGGGACGGCATATCGCGCGAGTTCACAAGGACCGATGCCGCCGGATGCGTTACACAAATGCTGCTCGCACCGCAGAAGTGTGATAGCGATGCTCTAGACCGTAACGAAAACGAATCGCAGGAACAGGGAATTAGGGAACATGGCAACGATCAGGGCCTATGCAGCGTTAAACATGCTCAATCCGTCCATTTGGTATGGAGAAATTGTTTCTTACAGCGGGAGCCATATCTCAATCTCTGACGGCTTCAACTCTGCGCTGTACCGCGGGTCATTCACATACGATAATTTTGGCAACGTCTACGGGACGCTTACCGGCTACGAGCAGCGTGCGAATGGGTCACTTACGGCTTCCGTGAGTGGGCTGAACGTAAACGCAAATGATTTTATGGTTCTGGTGCAGTTTGGTGATGCAGAAGGGGCCTACTCTCTAGCGCTAGCAGGAGCTGATAATTTTACTGGCTCAGCATTTGCCGACGTACTTCGCGGATATAATGGCAACGACACAATAAATGGAGCTGCAGGAAACGACCGGTTGCTGGGAGGGCTGGGAAACGACATTCTGATTGGTGGCTCAGGCAAGGACGTTCTGAATGGACACGGTGGCCTGGATACCTTCAAGTTTAATAAGATTGGTGACTCTGCTAATACAGCAACGGCCTGCGATGTGATTTCAAGTTTTGTTCGCGGCCAAGATAAGATCGATCTGCGATCCATTGACGCGTTTACCGGTACGGCCCTTAATGATGCGTTTGTGTTCAAGTCTAATTTTACAAGTTCCACACAGGGCGAGATTCGTTTCGAACTCTTCGATAACGCCGGCACCTCAAACGATTACACTCTAGTTCTGATCGATACCGATGCAGACACGGGTTCCGAAATGATGATCCGTCTGTCCGGCTTGCACAGCCTTACTGCTTCAGACTTTCTGCTGTGATTGCGTCCCCGGTTTGCTTGCGTAACAATGTGCAAGGATGAGTGCCATTGCGGAGGGGCGGACTTTTGTGCCTCTCCAATGGTTTTGCGGTACGAGCAGGTAGCGGGACACCTTCTTGCTAACGAGGGTCATGATCATGAAGAACGTCTTGGCTCTGGCAGGGGCGGTGTCAGTCTGACTTACCTTGTCTCACCTCGCCAATTTACGTTCAAATTCCATACGTTGTGGGTCTCGCGAGAGTCTGTGCGAAGCCGCTTGCGTTGGGACAAAGCCGCTGTCCGATGATCGCAAACAATATGATCACTCCTTCGTACGAGTATCTCTCCGCTCCTACACTGGTAGCTGGGAAATCAGCGCTGCCTTATCAGCTCCCCGAGAGCACAGACGAAAGCTATCGCAGCCGTGTGCCGCTACTGCACAGTGGCGTGGTTCAAGCAGATGCGAGCCACCATCCCCTCGCGCACTCAATCTACCGACATCGGCGCTTTACCCCTGACCCTGCGGTTAGCCTGCCGCAAACAGAAAATCGGCTTGAAGGCCCCAGCATATTTGGTGGGATCGTGAGCATGCATTTTGGTCATGTACTGACGCAGTCACTCGGACGGCTCTGGGCGCATGAGCTCTCGCCCACTGCTCCGATTGTTTTCCTTCCCGAAACGCTGCGGGTTACTGAGTTGCCCGGGTTCCTGACGGCTCTGATACGGAGCTTTGGTATCCAGAATCCGCTTATGCTCATGCCGCACTCAGTCATCTGCGAGCACTTGCTGATTCCACAAGACATCTGCAATCTTTCTCATCGCCCTGCGGCCCAACCATTCTTCCGCGACTGGCTCAAGCGGCACCGTCCAGCAGTTCTTGGCGAACAGGCTGGGCGCCTCTATGTCAGTCGCAGCAGGCTTGGCCTCCAACAGGGTCACTACTTGCAGGAACGCTTATTGGAAGTAGCGCTGATCGCAAACGGTTACGACGTATTCCATCCCCAAGAGCACTCCCTAAGCGAGCAGATCTCGGCGTACTCAAAGGCAAACCAGTTGATTTTCGCAGATGGATCCGCGGCACATCTTTGGTCCCTCGCGGCGCCAGGGGGGCAAGATGTAGCCGTAGTTCTTAGGCGGCCGCGTGATCGAGCGTTCGTCAACTGGTTTCGATCGCTGGACTGCGGGCGCATCCACTACATCGACTGTGTCATCGCCGATTTCGGGAAGCGTGGTGACGGGCCTGGAAGGTCGGTGGCCCTCCTCGACATGGCCGCCGTGTGGAGTCAACTCCGAACACTAGGGTTTCATCAAGACAGCAGGCAAATAGGTATCGAGCGCGCCCGGCTTGATGCGTGGGTTGCAGCACTTCCACGTCGCTTCCGCTGGCCTCTGGGAGTGCCCTTCGACCTCGACCAGCTATCGCTTCAAATCCTGTCGCTACGACGTCACGTTAACCTGCGTCGGTGTGGCTAACCGAATATCGATGAAACGGGCGGCTGGGCTATTCGCAGCCTATCCCGTCACCGTCACGATCGAGGTGCGAACCATAACCGGTGTCGCCGAGACGCACGGGGGCCGCGCCTGCAGCACGGGCGGCCGCACAGTTTCGAAAGGCACGGAAAGATCCTTCGGGACTCGCCAGAGACGCTTGCGGCTGGGGTGCAGCTGGACGGTGACAATGGTAGTCCCCAGTCTTCCTATTATTGTGGCAGCCGTCTGAGTTGAGCCCTCCACCATGCGCAAGTGCTGATGTAGAAGCAAACGCTCCAAGCAATAACACCATCGCGCAATGCGAGATTCGGATTATGGTATTTTTCACGCAATGATTCCCTTGAATGACACTTCTAGGGTCGGCCATGGCTGTGTCGAAACTGTGGAGCCCTAACACCCTGACCTGAAAATTCCTTGGAGGTCCCGCATGACCACTTCTCGCACATGTAGGTCGGCATACGTGGACTGGTCAGGGGCTCCATCCTGTGCGTTTGAGAAAGCTGAGCGTCGGCGCAATCTAAGACATCGCAAGACCCCATATTGGCACTGCCTCGCCAAGTGCAGACACATTGGCATCTACACTCCGCATGCTGGAGTTAGCACTTGGGTGGCCAGGATCCTGACCCTGAACGGTCGCTACGTCCAGCATCGCCTGGCTTCGGCGCGCGACGGTGAAGTTGACGCTGTCGATTACGCAGCCGCGCTCAGTCTGGCAATCGCGTGGTTCGAAAGCGAGCCCATCCGAAGCATCGCCAAGAGTCCAAAACCCATAGGAAAGGCGGAAGGCCTGAGATATTGTCCTTGGGGTAACGTCTACACGGTCGGCGCCGCGTTGAGTGAGTACCTCGAGTGGTCACGCATCGCCCGGTCTCCCGGCAGCCACTACAATAACATTGTTCTGATAAACTTTCACCTATCCGGTCCAGTCGCCTTTGAAGCACTCGAGGATTTCAACGCTCGGCATCTTCGAAGCATCGCACAGAGCATCCTCACCACGCACCCAGACAGGGCTCGCGCCCGCACACCGAACGTCGATCCATCTGCAGACGTAATCCGTAGAGCCAAAAGAGTGTTCAACAGTGTTATTACGGTGCTCCGGATGGCATTCCGGCACGCTTGGGATAGCGGACGCATATCGTCCGACCGGCCGCTGCGCTGCCTGCATCGCATCGCCGTGCAGCCTGCGGCCCGAACCTTATTCTTGAACCGCGAAGAGTGCCGAAGACTCATTGAAAATTGCACCCCGGCCCTGGCACGTTTGGTTCTTGCCGGGCTGTACTCAGGATGTCGCGTCGGTGAACTGGCGAACTTACGTGTCAGCGATGTGGGTCGGGAAGTCTATGGCCTGCACGTGTCCACATTCAAGCTCGCACCGGCCCGCTTCGTTTTCTTACCAGACGAGGCAATGGCATTCTTTCTCTCCTGTTGCGAGGGAAGGAGTTCGGGCGAGCGCATCCTTCTGTCAGACAAGGGCAGGGTCTGGAAACGGCAGCACGCAAACCTGTTTCGACGCGCTGTGAAGAAGTCCGGCCTCCCGAGCGAGTTCGTTTTCCATGGACTTCGTCACACCTATGCCAGCGACCTCGTTCGGAATGGCGTGCCGCTGAGCCTAGTAGCTCGGCAGCTTGGTCATGCTGATACCCGGTCGGTTGCATCAACCTACGGCCATTTGGCTGAGCAGTTTAGAGAGGAGCAGATTAGAGGGCGGTTTTCGCCCCTCTCAGAGGTCTATCGGGGAGAAGCTGGACGGCGGGCACCTCAGCTCGAAGCCCTATGGGCGGCGGTCCACGGAGAGGACTGGCGGGGCTACGGAAGCCGACTAGAACCAGCCATGAAGCCGGAGCGCAGCTCGGCTCGTACACCTAGAGATGTACTTGAGGCCTTTGGGATTCCCGAATAGCCCAGTCAGTCCCCCACCCTTCCACCTTGCCTGAAATCTGCTAGTGGTTAATGGTTTCTCAACCACTTACCGGTTAGCTGACGCAAGGTTCACACGGAGGAGCATGGGTGTTTCCTGATGAAATGACGTTTCGCGCCTTGCAGGCCGCCTTTGCAGCTCGGGAAGGAGGCTTTCACGGAACCGCAGAAGCATTTCTTGGCATCGCACGGGATTGCGCCTGGGAAGCCTTGGAGATGGAGCATTCCCTGTACCAGCTTGCAAAATCGGCAAGCAGCACGGGCGACCCGAGAACAGGTACAGAGTCATGCTCAATCTGATGATGTGCGCCACCTTGTTCGCCGTGGATGGGGACACGGTGAAATGTGATGGGCGGAGCCTACGCGATATGGGAGACGGCGCCCCTTTCGTGTCGGGCTACGACACCCCGGAAATCGGTCGAAATGCTAAATGCGACCGTGAAAATGCGTTGGGAAAAATCGCAAAGCATCGAATGGCTGAACTTCTGCAGACGCCCGGTTTGACGGTCGAAGATAGCGGAGAGATTGATCGCTTTGACCGACCACTCGTGGTCCTGCGGCTCCCCGACGGGCGAACCATCGGGAGCGTGTTGTTGGCGGAAGGGTTGGCAGTAGAGTGGCGGCCCGGAAGAGATGTCGACTGGTGCATATCAGCCGAGATGTGGCATTCCTCCTCTCGCGTCGCGATGCGGGGGTGGAGTTTGATGCAGCGGACAATCCAAACGCCAATCGTTTGACGATGAGCTTGGCTCTAGTCGCAGAGCAGGAACCGAAAGCAATTTCTCCAGGACAACACTGCGGTCGCTGCGGCGATGGCACAAGGCGTACGGCTTGGTGCATTTAGGGATGGACAGTACTTAGGCCGAATGGCGACCTCCACGATGCCGTCAAGGCTCGCTGGGCGCCGTCCAATCATGCTTGGAAAAGGCCGATCGCATCCAGCTCCTGATGTATCGGATCGACCCTGACAACTTCCTGCCGATGAGTCAGGTCGCATAGCGTTTGACCAGGAAGCGGTACCAACGCCGTCCGGTCGTGGAAGGTGGCACGCCCAAACGGTGAAGGGTTTGAGGGCGGTGGTGGTTCCCACCCAGCTAGAGGGGACATCGTAGCACCTCGGCAGTGGTGACTCTGCGAATTACAAATGACCTCTGACTGATACTCCACCTACGAAGTCACTTCGTGCTGAAGATAGATGAAATAGGATCACGATATGAAGCATAATTGACCAAGCGAACAATGCATGCTGAGACCAATCGCCCGGTTCCGTTTCGGTTCCGATTGGGGTCCACGAGAGGCTTCCAACTGAGCCGAATCCCCCGGAAAACCAAGAACAGAGATTGAACATTTCGTACTGACCTGCCTGAGCAGGGCAACCCTTTCTCTTTCGAACCCACAGAAGGCAGTCTTTTCAGCGGCCTGTACCAGGCCAAAGGGTCAGAACCCGCCAGTCGGCTTGAGGGTCCCCGCTTGAGACGAGGGTCAGACCCAGGTCGGGTGTCTGAGCGGGCTGTCGCGGACTGAACGCCAAGCTGCATGCCGTCACGAGTACCAATGGTCGTCCTCCGAAGTCTTCATGGCCGCAGGAGCGACCACAGCGACCCGGTTGGGTCCGGAATGGATGATCGCAGACGGGGCTGGGACACGGACTGATCCCCGCTCGGACGCCGTGCGGCAACACGGTTCGCCACGACAAACCTGCGCTCTCTGCGCCGAAACCGCCTTGAGACCATGTTCTGCAGATTTGATGACTGGTGAAGCGTCTCAACCCGTTAGGGTGCGCCCAAACCTTCCTCTGCGCCCTAGTCCTTGCTGCACCCGTAATGTTGCGGAGTCTGACGATGCGTCCGGACTCACCGAACCTCGTGCCAAAAGTCTATTGCGGTGATCCAGATCAGCATCCGGAGGAAATATGCAGATCAATAATAGAACGAGTGCTTAGCACCCGGTTGGTCTTATAACGACGGACACGGTTTGCAGCAGGATACCAAGATCTCGCAATAGCGATTTCCTTGCAATGTATTCCAAATCGATCCGGCACCGTTCATTAAAGTCGCGTGGCTTGTTGCGCATGACCTGCCACGACCCCGTCAATCCGGGCCGGACAACAAGTCGAAGACGTTGCCACGGTTGCAACTCTGCAGGATTGGCTGAATTTGCTCGGGGCCCGACGGTGGACATGTCACCGCGCAGAACGTTCCAAAGCTGCGGCAGTTCGTCCAGATAAAGCTTTCGGAGGGTTCGGCCAGGGCGTGTGACCCGCGGGTCGTTGTCCAGCTTGAAACCTGCACCCTTGTCCACGCTGTCCGCCAGCAGTGTCGTCTTGATCTGGTCCGCACCCTGGACCATCGTGCGGATCTTCAGGATCTGAAAGGATTTTCCATCCTTTCCATACCGGGTCTGCCTGTAGAAGACAGGTGCATGCGGGTCGTCCAACTTTACCCAGGCCGCGACCATCGCAAGAGTGGGCAGCACGACCGGGGCAGCCATGAGGACGAATGCGCAGTCCAGGATCCGATACCTCCAGTGGTCGAACAGAGGAGCGCGCCGGATGACTTCATTCACAACGTCGACGGCGGGAAACGACCCTGACGCCTCGGTATCCATGGTGAAGGGGAGGCTACTCTGAATCAACGGCAACCTCCTTCAGATTCTGCCGAGGAGACAGTGGATGGCGCGCTTAAGACAGCCCTCGCCACCTCGCGTTCCCGTAAACAGGAAAGGTCTGGTGTGGTTCCGTGATTTTTGCTTGTACGTCACAAAAAGTCCATGTTTCGGATACGAACTCCGAAATTCACAACTTTGGGTTGAACGTCCTCTGCTGAACGATCCGGCGGGTTGCCTAAAATTTTCCATTCAAGGGATGATAGCGCAAATAGGCGCTGGATTGTTCAAAGACAAATTCGAAGGCGACCCGGAAAGATGGTTGTGTCCTGCGAATCGGTCGCGCGCCCGGGGATCATACCAACTTGCGGCGGATGGCCTTCAGCCTTCGGACCAGCCTTGCGCCCACCGGATCCACGCCGTCTATCAGCTTCGCGAAGTCGTGCAGTGTCGTGTCCACCCTCACATTCGTGCGCGCAACAAGACCGATCGTCGTGGATGACGGACCGCCGTCGCTGGAGTAGACGGTCGTGTAACCGGCGGCCCTGACGGCGGCGAGCACCCGAGCGTTGTAACGGCCGTAGGGAATGGAGGCGACCGTAACCGCACGTCCGACGCATCGCTCCAGAACACGCTTCGACCCCGCCAGTTCTTCCTCAAGTCGGGCTGGGTCAAGACCGCGCCAGTCGACGTGGTCAACACCATGACTTCCGATCTCCATTCGCTCGGAAAGGGTGCGCAGTTGGGCCGAGCTGAGCGAGCCGGGATTGTCCAGGCGGCTGGTGATGATGAAGAAACTGCCGGTCAATCCGCGTTCGTGCAACGCGGGACGGGCAATGTGAAAGTCCGAGTCGTTGGCATCGTCGAAGGTCAACCGGATATTCGCGGGATCGCGGTGGGCGGCAACCAGGTCGAGGAACCGAAGGAAAAGGTCTTCGCTTATCCAATAGCGTGCCTCACCCGGCTCCAACGGTCTGACTGGGTGCCCAATGCCGTGGAATGCAACGGCGATCTGCTTGGCCGTCATGACTTCAGGACCCCCACGGCAGGATAGAGTGAAAAATACAGTGGTGTTTGCATTGCGCAATGTCTTGTTAAGTTGCGATGCGGGTTCCGGCACGTCAAATCTGTCTGGTGGCTGGGAGATTGCGATGCCTTGCGAGAAGATCACGATGGTTCTCCCCGACTTCGGCGGCGGTGGGGCAGAGCGTATCATGGTATTTCTCGCCAATGCTTTCGCCGACCGCGGAATCGACATCACCTTTCTTGCCGGCCGGGCTGAAGGTCCGTGCCTGTCGGACCTGTCGCCCCGTGTCCGGCTGGTGGACCTGGGAGTGTCGCGCTTTGCGCTGGCAGTGCCCAGGCTGGTGCAGCATCTCAACCGCGTGGCGCCGGATGCCGTTCTCTCGGCGCTTACCCATGCGAACCTGGTGACCCTGCTGGCCGGGTGGCTGGCTCGGCGTGGACCGAGGATCGTGGTGGCGGAACACAACAGCACGACCATGCTGGCGAACGCGGGTTCCGGAGCGAAGCAAGCCGTCAAGACGGCGCTGATGCGCAGGCTTTATCCGCGCGCCGATTGCATCACCTTCGTCTCGCATGCCATGCAGGACGAGTTTGCAACCCTTTTTCGGCTGCCACCCGAACGGTTGGCGACGGTCTACAATCCCGTTCCGGTCGACAAGTTGCGCGGCCTCGCCGCGACCGGTCCGACGCATCCCTGGCTTGCACGGAAGGACGGCCTCGTCGTCATCGCGGCGGGACGGCTGACCGAACAGAAGGACTTTCCCACCTTGCTCCGCGCCTTTTCCCGGCTGTCCCCGCCGGCGCGGCTGATCATCTTCGGCGAAGGCCCGGACCGCGTCAGCCTGACCGCGCTGCGCGCCGAGCTCGGGCTGGAGGACAGGGTCGACTTGCCCGGCTTCGTCGCAAACCTGCCAGCAGAACTTGCGGCGAGCGATCTGTTCGTCCTGTCCTCGCGTTGGGAAGGTCTGCCTGGTGTGCTGCTTGAAGCCCTGGCGCTGGACGTGCCGGTCGTTGCCACGAACTGCCCGACCGGGCCCGAGGAGATCCTGCAAGGTGGTCGCTGGGGACGGCTTGTACCGGTGGGGCGTGCGCAAGATCTTGCGGTTGCCATGCAGGCGGCACTGGACCAGCCGTCTTCCACCACAGGGGACGAGGTTCTGGCGCGCTTCGCACCCGACCACATTGTCGAGCAGTATCTCAAGATCCTCTTGCCAGGCCGAGGCGCGAGGGATTGACCAGGATGGACCCCGGGGTGTTTGCTGCGGCAGGCGCAACAGACAGGGTGCGGCGTGGCTGAATTCCTGCAGACTCTGACCCTCCTTTGCCTGTGCATGCAGCTTTACCACTACGTCGGCTATCCGCTGCTGCTGGGGCTGCTTGCGCGGATGAAGCCTCGCCGCCCGGAGAGTGGGGCGATCCCCTCGCCAAGCGTCTCAATGGTGATCTGCGCGCATAACGAAGCCGGCGTCATTGCCGAGAAGATCGCCAATTGCCGCGCGCTTATCCCTGCGCCCGACGAAATCGTGATCGTGGACGACGGCTCGACCGACGGGACGGCTGCGGTCGCGGCGGCGGCAATCGGAACGGATCAGCGTATTCGGGTTGTCACCAAGCCCGACCGCGGCGGCAAGGCCGCGGCCATGAACTATGGCGCCAGCCTTACGCGTGGAGAGATCCTGCTCTTTTCCGACGCATCCGAGATGTACGAACACCATGCGATCAGATGGCTTGCCACCGAATTTGCCGATCCCAGCGTTGCGGTGGTCAGCGGATCACACAGGGTCAAGCCGCCGATGGTCACCGAGGACGGCTATCTCGTGGGGGCCACCGAAGGGATCTACTGGCGCTACGAGGATTTCATCCGGCGCAAGGAAAGCGCCCTTGGCGCGACTGTCGCATCCGTGGGTTCGATGCTGGCGGTGCGCAGGTCCGACTGGCCCGGATTGCCCGCGGGGACGGTGAACGACGACGCCTGGCTGACGATGACCGCACTGGCCCGGGGTCGCAACGTCCGTTTTGCACATCGCGCAACCGGCTGGGAGAAGGCAAACGATCATTCGCGGGATGAGCATGTCCGCCGCCGCCGCATCGCCGCAGGTCGCGTTGTCCTGATCCTGAAACCGGAAGTCTGGCCTTTAAGACGACCGGCCGTGCTTGCGGCCTTCCTGTCGCACAAGGTCATGCGGCTTGCCCTGCCCCTGTTCATGATCGGGGGAGGCCTTGCCAACCTGGGCGCCGTGCTGCTCGACCCGGGCAATCGCCTCTTCGCCGGCCTTCTGATCCTGCAACTCGCGGTCGCCGCCCTGGCGCTGCTGGGCCGCATCGGCGAGGCCAGGGGCCGGAAGTGGAAGCTGCCGCACCTTGCTTATCACGTTGTTCAGTCGAACATGATGGTGCTTCTGGCCATTCTGGACGTGGTGGCGGGCAAGTCCTTCCTGAAATGGGACAAGCCAAACCGTTAGGACAGCTCTGCGTATATCCCTTCCAGCGTCTGCCGCCACCCCGAGACGTCGCAATAGGGCCTCGCCGCCTGTATCGCCCGGGCGGCGCGCCCTTCGCGCAGCGGCCCATCCCCGGCCATCCGCACAAGCGCCTCGGCAAAGCCGTCCTCGTCGCCGGGTTGGACCATCAGGGCGGCCTCTTCCGGCAAAAGGTCCGGAATATCGCCAACGCGAGTGCAGACTATGCCACGGCCGGCGGCCATTGCTTCAAGAAGCGCAACGGGCAATCCTTCCCATTGCGAGCTGAGCGCGTAGATGTCCGCGGCTGGCAGCAGGCGATGCACGTCGTTGCGCGGCCCCAGGAAGCGGACGGGCGACAGGGCCGGGTCCCCTGACGGGAACAACTGCCGCGCCAGTGCTTCTACCTCGGCGCGCAACGGGCCGTCTCCGACGACCCAGAGCACTAGGTTGCCCGCCCGGGCCCTGGCATCCGCGAAGGCGCGGATCAGCATGAGCGGATCCTTCTGGGCGGACAACCGGCCCGTGGCGATCACCACGACATCCTGCGGCTGTGCGCCCAGATCCTGGCGGATCGCCCGGCGGTCCGCAGGGTCGAGTGCGGCCGGGCGCGGGATGACGTTCGGCACCACGATGCCAGCCGTCCGTCCGATCCGGGCGCGGTTTGAACGTTCGACATTTGCGCCAACGAAGATCACCCGGTCGGTGAAGTGTCGAAGGCAGAATGTCTCCAGCCCGCGCAGAACGCGGGCGCGAAGACTTCCCCCGGCCACCGTCTGGGCGTTATGCAAAGAGACGACGACGGACTTGCGAGCCAGCCGTGCGGCCACGGTTCCAAGGATCGTTGCATAGGTCAGATGAATGTGGACCACCGGCTCGGGGCGTGTTCGCAGGGCGGCGGCAAGGCGCGGGATCGAAAGCGGATGCCAAAGCTTCAGTCCGCCAAGCGTGGTGACATTCGCCCCAGTCCCAAGCAGGATCGACCGAAACGGCGCGCGTCCGCCGTTCAGCGAGAGGACGGCCAGACCTGGATCGGCAGGATACTGGCTTGCCAGCGTCGCCAGAAGCCGCTGCGCCCCGCCCAGTTCCAGATTGTCGATAAGCTGCACGGCACGACAAGGCGCCAGGCTGCGATCTGTCTCCGGGTCCAATGTCACGTCTGCATCCAACGTCGGGTCGCTGCTGCGAAGGAAAGGCGGACTGCGGTTCGCGGGTTCAACCGTTCGACAGCCAGGCAATCACCGCATAGGCGCACCAATCCCAGACCACCGCAAGGCGCGGACCGAACTTTCCAAGTCGTTTCGCAAGGAAAGTCCGCAACGGCGCCAGTTGCATCTTGCCCGCAAGGCCCATGTGGGTAGGCTGACATGAGCCCGTCATGTCCGGTTCCCCCTGTCCAAAGTCGGTTGCGGCGGATGAAGACGAAACCCCGGGCCCGAACGGGACTGAGCGACCAGGAGCCGAAACGTTGAATGCTGTGGTGTTGCTGTTCGGTGTGGTGGTCCCGGCCGCGATACCCGTGCTCCTGCGGCGTCCGACATGGGCGGTCTTTCTTTTCGCCTTTCTCTTGCTCGCGCATGTCAACCTCGTGCTGTCCAGCGAACTCGGCTTCGGATTGGCCGACCCGCTTCTGTTCGGGGCCATGCTGGGCCTAGTTTCGGTCTATCCCCTTCTCCACGGCGACCGGGGCCGGGGCAGCGGGCGATTTCTTGCGGCCAGCGCTCTCTGGCTTGCGGCGGTGCTTAATTCGTTCATTTGGTCCACGGCCGCCGGAGTTTCGGTGGGCGCGCTGGTCGAGTTCCTGCCGAACCTGCTTTACGCCTGGGTGCTGTTTCTGATGATCACGGACCGGACGCGGCTTATGGCCGCCCTTGCCGGAATTGTGGCGGCAACGATCTTCCTGAGCGTCCTGACCATCCTGAAGGTCAGCCTGCCTTACGATGGAGTCAGTTTCCTTGGATTTGCACAAGGAGAGGTCGACCATATCGCGGGGCAGGTCGATGCCATCCGGCCAAGCGGTCCGGTCCGCGATCCGAACTACTACTGCCAGATTCTTGTGCCCGGTTTCGCCCTGGCGCTTGGCATAGCCCTGGCCGCTCGGACAGGGCGCTGGCGCGCGGCCGGACTGGTTGCGGCCGTGTTGATCACGGTGGCCATCCTGCTGACCGCCTCGCGCGGGGGGTTGCTGGCTGCGGCCGTTGCGACGGTCGGACTGCTTCTTGCGCACCGGAAGATCCAGTATCTCGCCGTGGTCGCGGTGCCGGCGATTGCCCTTCTTTATTTCGTCCCGTCCTATTACGACCGGGTGACTTCCGTCACCACGGCCATCGTGGCGCTGGCCTCGGGGCAGAACGCGGGCGAAACCTCCGTCTCGGGGCGCCTTGCCGAAATGCGGGCCGCCGCCATCCTGTTCGCGGAGCATCCGGTTTCAGGCATCGGCTACGGCATGTTCGAGACGCGCTACCAGGCCATATCCGCCAATTACGACATGATGCTGCGCGGCGAGGACCGCTCGGCCCACAGTCTCTATCTCGAGACGGCGGCCGAACAGGGTGCCGTCGGTTTGGCCGCCCTGCTTTTCCTGCTAGGGGGGTCGCTTCGCTCGGTCCAGCTGGCGCAGAGGCAGCTGGCCCTGCAGAAGGACGTTCTGGGAACCCGCGCCCTGCAGTCGATGGTCGCGGGTGCTGCGGGACTGTTTCTCTCTGCACTCTTCCTGCATGATGCCTATGCCCAGCATTTCTGGCTGGTGCTTGCGGTGTTGTTCGCCGCAGAGAGGACCATCAGGCAAAACCCGATCAGAGTTGAACCGCGAGTGGATATGAATGTCTGAACAACGCGATTACGCGGCAGGAAGCCCGGCCGAATTCACCATTCTCAAAGCGTTATGGCGCTGGTCGCTACCCATTCTTCTGATCACGGTGCTTGCGGTCGGGGCGGCCTGGTATACCTCCCGAAGCGATGTCCCCGTCCGCACGGTACAGTCAGAGCTTCTGGTCCGCATCGGGTATGAATACTCGCCCGTTCCCTGGAGCTCGGCCACCGAGACGCAGCAGATCAATTTTCGCGCAGACGAAGTGATCGGCACCGAAATCCAGCTGCTTACTGCCGAGCCGACCATCCAGGCCGCGCTCGCCGCGGCGCCGCATCCGGCGATCGGTCCACCTGGAGCAGGGGGCTACGACGCGGCCCAGGTTCTTCTTGCCCGGCAAAGGGTCTCGGTCACTCGGCTTGAGGGCAGCACTGTCCTGCTCGTCCAGGTGGCTGACCCGGACGAGGCCTGGGCGATCGCCTTCTCCAGCGCGCTGCTGGATGCCTACTTCAAGGAACGCGCGACGTTCTTCTCGGACCCGGCCTATGACAAGCTTCTGTCCGAGGATGAGGCTGCCGCAACCCGCGAGTCTGCGAAACTCGACGGCGAGCTTCTGGTAATCGGACGCCGCATTGCCGAAACCACGGAGTATCTTGGCAACACTGCGGCATCGCTTGCTGCTTCCCCGGCTCAGCCCGAACTTCGCGCATCCTTGTCCCGCGATGTTCAGGCGCTGCAGATCTATGTCGACGGATTGGGCGGGCTTCAGGCACTGGCAGACAGCCTGGATCGGCTGGCGCAGGTGCTGTCCGCGCAGAACGCGCCCGCCACGACCGCCGGGACCGGCAACCTGGTTTCCGACGACTTGCTGAAGACTGCGGTGAACCAGTTGGCCGAGGACGCGGCCCGCCTCAGTTCGATCAATCAGGAGCGGGACACCCTCACCAGCCGGCTTGACACCATCCGGATGGCGAAGCTTCGCAAGTCCATGCGGGACGAAGCCAGCCACAACATGACCGTGATGACACCCCCGCGCGTCCTGGCCACCGCAAACGGGATCGATCAGGTGCAGCGCATCGCCCTGAGCGGTCTGATGGTGCTGATCCTGTCCAGCCTGTTCTTCGTCTATCTCGACGGCATCCGCCGCCCTTCGGCATGAGCCTGGTACCGCAGACGGGGATGTCGATCGCCGCCAACGCTTCTGGATGGTCGTCGCTGCCTCCCATCGTGATCGTCTGCCTGGCGATCCGCCACGGAGGGGTCGATGTCCGGATCGTGCAGACTGCCCGGAAGCTGCGCGAAGAGGGCTGCAACTTCGTCGTCGTGGTGATCCAGGGCACCGGACTGCACCGGACGCTGCGCGACCTGGACCTGCCGGTTGCCGCCCTGCCCCGCTCACGCCTTGACCCGCGTGTGGTGCTGGACCTTGTTCGCATCATCCGACGCTCCCAGGCCGGTCTGATCGACGCCCACAACGGGCAGTCACAGTACTGGGCGGCGCTTGCCGCACTTGCAACCGGCCTTCGCGGACGGGTCGCGACAGTACACTCCGTCTACCGCGAGGATCATGCGCGGCGCTGGCGGCAAAAGGTCCATGAATCCGCCCTGCATCTGTGCAAGCGGCTTGGTTTCGGTTTCCTGACCGTGTCCAGCAACGTGCAGCGCTATATGCTGGACGAGTTCGGCGTAAGCCCGTCGCGCCTTCTGCTCAGCCGCAACGGAATGGAGGACTTGGCCGAACCGCCCGCCCCCTTCAATCTGCGGCGTGAGACAGGCTGGCCTGAGGATTCGGTGGTGCTTGCGATCATCGGCCGCCTGGATCCCCGGAAAGGCCACCGCTTCCTTCTTGCCGCGCTCGCCGCCCTGGTGCGGGACGGAGAGCGGCGGGCACGCCTTCTTGTCGTCGGCACTGGCCGCGAGGAAGCCGCGATCCGCGCCAAGGTGCGCGAGTTGCAGCTTGACGAGTACGTCCACTTCACCGGCTTTCGCAGCGATGTGCTCTCCATTCTCACCGCAGTCGACGTGCTCTGCCTGCCGTCGACCAGCGAGGGATTGCCCTATTCGGTGATCGAGGCCGCGCGCCAGTCGGTTCCGACGCTGGCTTCACGGCTTGAGGGCACCGACGACATTTTCGTCGATGGCGAAACCATCCTGTTCACGCGGATCGGCGATGCGGACGACATCCGTGACAAGCTGCGCTTCCTGCTGGAAAACCCCGACCGCCGGCGCGGGATCGGGGCAGCTGCGCGGCAGATGTTCCTCAAGGACCTTACGGTCGAGCGGATGTTGGGCGAGACGCTGGAAATCTACACCCGCGCCCTGCGCTGATCAGCATTCCCACTCGTCGCTTCCGGCGCGGCAGAAAGCCCCCGTCAGCGGCCGCAACCGAAGGGGCTTGCCTTCGATCTCGACCGTCACGTCACCGGGTGTGGCGTTGAAGGCGATGAGGCCCTTCTCGAACCGCTTGTACCCGATCCCGCGGGCGACCGAGGCAAATCCACTGGTCGGACGGCCAAGGTCGGTGCGGTAGACATCGTAGAAATAATGCCCGTGATCGTCCGAACTCCGATCCCTCGCATTGTCCGCATACAGGATATAGCCATTGCGCGGCACCACCGCCGCCATCGCGGTAAACAACCCCGCCCATGCGATATTGCGCTTGCTCTTCCGATCCGAGGACGAAGAGCTTTTCGCCTGACGCCAGGGTTCGAGAACCACGATCTTCGGCTGAGCCAGATACTTGTCGTGGAAGATCAGCAGATCCTCGATCCGCGCCAGTTCCAGGCAACTGTATCCGCGCTTGCTGGGGCGCTTCCACAGCTCCATGAACACGCCGTTCAGATCTGCGTGGGTGGACGCCTCGCGCGACCAGCCGACATTGCCCATCAGTATCGGCCCCGGCCCGATGCGTTTGCGCACCGCCTTGGCGATCCTCGTCCGGGCCGCCCTGACCTCGGATTCGGTCAGATACGGATGCTTGTCGATCCACCAGTCCAGAAAGACGCCGTTCGCCCCGGTTGCGCCCAGGACATCCGAGACCGTCTGGGCCATGTAGTCGGCAAAAGCCGGGTCTTCGTAGGACAGGCGGAACGAGGTGCCATATTCCGCCAGCGTCTGCCAGGGTTCCTTGGTCAGGAAACGGTCCAGTCCTGGCGGGTGATGGCGGAACGAGGTGTCCAGCCGTTCGGGTTTGTAGTGCACCCACAGCACTTCGCGCATCCAGATCGCATCGCCGCCCGGAGCGGTGTCCCAGCTGTGCCACAAGACCCCATAGTCCCTGACGTCGTGGCGCCCGCGGTCCAGCCAGGGGCCGGCAACGTTGATCGTATGTCGCTTGGCCATCTTCGCAGCAATGGCCGGATCGGAAGACGATACCGGCTCGACAGGAGGCGGTGCCGGGGCGACCAGGCTTTGTTCAGTGCCGTCAGCCACGCAGGTGTCCTGCGGGCTGCCCCATCCTTCGTCACTCTCGGCGCGAAGCGGGCCACTCAGGACAGCAAGTGCAAGGATTGCTGCAGACAGACGGTCGCAAATCGACTTGCAGAGACTATCGCTTGGCAATTTCAACCTTCTCGGCGCAAAGAAAAGGGCATCGGGCCAGAACATCATGCAAACGATGCGATGCCAGCTGTCAAGGCCGCTTGCCGCCTTGGGCATCCAGCGGGCAGACCGCAGATCCACTTTACAATTCCCAGGCCAAGGTCCAGTCATGTAAACGACTTCTGTCGGCACCCCGAAGAAGGAAGACTATGACCAGCCCGCACAGCGCCACCCGCAGGATCGCTTCGGGCACTGCGGTTTCCTACCTTGGCTTCTTTCTGGGCAAGATCATCGTTTTCCTTAACACCGTGGTGCTGGCCCGCATCCTGCTGCCCGAGCATTTCGGACTGGTGGCCATCGGCCTTCTTGTCCTTGCGGTCAGCGAAACCCTTGCCGAGGCGGGCACCGGCGCTGCAATCGTCTGGCGCAAGGGCGATGTGGTCACGATCGCCCCCGTCGCCCTGGCGGTCGGACTGATCGGCGCCGCGGTGACTGCGCTTGCCGCCGTCCTGCTCGCGCCCACCATCGCCGCCTATTTCAAGACGCCGGAGGTCGTGCCCATCATCCGGGTCCTCGCGCTGGCCGCGCTGATCAGTACGCCGACCTCTGTGTTCACCGCAATCCTGCAAGCCCGGATGGAGTTCGGACGCCGCCTGGTGACCGATACGACAAAGGCGCTGACCAAGGGGCTTGTCGGCATCCCTCTCGCGTATTTCGGGGCCGGGGCCTGGAGCATCGTCTTCGGCCATCTGGCCGGGATCACGGTCGGACTGGTTCTGTCCTGGTGGTTCAGTCGCTGGAAGGTGCGGCTTGGGCTGCAGCCCGACATTGTCCGGCAGATCCTGCCCTATGGCCTGCAGATTGCGGCCGTATCGATC
Organism: Paracoccaceae bacterium; assembly: GCA_027489355.1. GTDB lineage: Bacteria > Pseudomonadota > Alphaproteobacteria > Rhodobacterales > Rhodobacteraceae > Tabrizicola. The sequence goes on from JAIXZY010000020.1 coordinate 89,232, forward strand.
CTTGGCTTGGCGATCCGGCGTCTGGACGTGGCGATCATCGGCGGCAAACTCACCACAGCCGAGCTTGGCTACTATACGATGGCCTTCTCGCTGATCGAACTTTCGATCATGGGGCTTTGCTGGTCGGCAAGCCAGGCCTTCTTCCCGGCCCTCAGCGGGTCGGGCCGTACATCCCGGGATACGGCCGCGCTGTTCGCCCGGGGTCTGTCGCTTTTGATGGCCGTGATCTTTCCCCTGGCATTCGGGCTTGCAGTTCTCGCCGAGCCGGTCGTGCTTACGGTCCTGGGTGACAAATGGCGGGGCGCGATTGCACCGATGCAGATCCTGGCGTTCTACGCGCTGATCTTTTCGATCGGGTTCAATCTGGGCGATGTCTATAAGGCGACCGGACGCCCCGGGATCCTGACCGCGATCAATCTCGTGAACCTGATCGTCGCGGTCCCCCTGTTGATGTACGCCTCCACCGGCGGCTTGACGGGGGTGGCGCTTGGACAGGTGGGCATTGCGATGGTGATCACCACTGTAAACTGGGTTGTCGCCCACCGCGCATCCGGCATCGGGCCGCGCGTGCTGCTTCAATCCGTCTGGGCCCCGCTGCTGGCGGCCGGAGCGTCCAGTGCGATCTGCCTGGGGTTTGACCGTCTGTTGCTGGCGGACAGCGGCCCTGCACTGCGCCTGGTGGCGGGCTCCGTTACGGGCCTGATGGCCTATGGGCTTCTTTTCGGACTTCTCCGCCGGGACATGGTTGATCCTCTCCTCGCCCGGGTTGCGAAGCGGCCCCCGCCCCCGTCCGACCCGAATTGACCGACGCACTCCGCAGGGCTAGCCTGACCATCGGGAGAGAACACAGGGGCAGCTATGCGGTTAGTGGGGCTTTTGCCCGGTGCCTCGAAGGGGTTGCAGCCGATCAAGTATGGCCCGTTCTTGCGCGCTCTCGCCGCCGAGGTGGGCGAAGTCGATGTCTGGGACATCCAACCCTCGCGGCTGGATCGACTTTGGATCGCCGCCCGCACCTTCAGCCCGGACAAGGCCCGGTTTCGCGCCCGTTTCTACGCCTCGCCGCTGGCCTTTCACGCCCGAACCCGGTCCGTCCACCGTCTGTCCGAAAGTGGATCGCAGATCGATGCGATCCTGCAGTTCGGCACCACCTGCGATGCCGGTCGGGCAGCGGCGCGCTGGCCCCTGGTCATCTACACCGACTACAGCATGGTCCTGACGCGAGAGCATGGCCGCGCCTACCGGCTGGCGCTGAGCGATCGCCAGATTGACGCCTGCATCGCCCTGGAACGTGCGGCGCTGGCCCGTGCCGATGCGATCTGCACCCGGTCCCGGCTGGTGGCCGATGCCTTGGTCTCGGCGATGGGCGTCCCGGCAGAGCGTGTGCGGGTTGTCGGCGGAGGCCCCAACATCCGGGCCGAAGGCCAGCGCCGGACACCGCCCCGCCTCCTGTTCTTCGGCACCGAATTCCATCGCAAGGGCGGCGACTTGGTCCTTCAGGCTTTCGAAGTCCTGCGCAGGGATTTCGACTGGCTGGAACTCGACATCGTCGCAGGACCAGCCCCCGACCGCGTGCCGACCGGTATCTCCTGGCACAGCGGCATCTCAGGGCCGACAGTGGCCCGACTGCTGGCAGAAGCATCAATCCTGCTCGCTCCGTCGCGCTTCGAGACCTGGGGCGACGTGATAGTAGAGGCAATGGCCGCAGGAGCGGTTCCCGTCGTTGCGGATGCTGCACCGATGACAGAAATCGTCACTGACAGCAAAGATGGCGTCGTCGTGCCCGGCGAGGATGCTACGGCGCTCGCCGCAGCGGTGCGCGCGCTTCTGCTGGACAAGAATAAGCTGGAACGATTGTCGGAGGCCGCCGTGGAACGGGTCGCGAACGATCTGAACCAGCGCGTCGTCGCTGCCAGAATTGCCGAGGTCCTGCAGAGGTCAGTTGCGAGCCGTCGGTCGGGTCGGCAACCGGCCGTGTGATTGCAGGATGGTCACCCTTTCTCTTTCGCGTCCACCGGACTAGCCTGAGGCCATGCTGCATGTGACCGAAACCCTTGCCATCGCCGAATGGGAACTGTCGGAAAGCTTCATGCGCGCTTCCGGTCCGGGCGGGCAGAACGTCAACAAGGTCTCGACCGCCGTCGAACTGCGCTTCGAAGCAGAGCGGTCGCCACACCTGGCGCCGGGCGTGAAGGCACGTCTGAAGAAACTGGCCGGGCGGCGCTGGACGACGGAAGGGGCCATCGTCCTTCAGGTCGAAGACACCCGCAGCCAGGCCCAGAACCGCGAGATCGCGCGGGAGCGGCTGGTCGAACTGATCCGCGCCGCGCTGGTGGCCCCCAAGCGGCGCATCGCCACCAAGCCCACTCTTGGCAGCCAACGCCGCCGCATCGCCGCCAAGACCCAGCGCGGCGAGGTCAAGGCGCTGCGCGGCAAGGTCGGGGACGAGGAATGACCCCTGCCGACGAAGCCGCGCGCCACTGGGACGGCCGCATCCTCCGCCTGATCCGCGACCGCGAGAACCACGTGTTCGAGATGCTGACGCCCGGAGGCCGCGCGGCCCTGCGCCTTCACCGCGCGGGCTACCAGGCACCCGAGGCGATCCGGTCGGAACTGTGGTGGTGCGCCGAACTGGCGCGCGCAGGCCTGCCGGTGCCCGCGGCCCTGCCTGCCCTCGACGGCGCGCTGCTGGTGCCGCTGGGCGACGGTCGCCATGCCTCGGCCATCGCCTGGATGGAGGGCGAGGCACTGGGAGAGGCGGCAAAGCCCAATACGCGCCCCCTGCCCCTGGTGCTGGACCTTTACCACGCCCTCGGCAATCTTCTGGCGCGGGTGCATCGGGCGACCGACGCGCTGACCCTGCCGCCCGAGTTCACCCGGCCACGCTGGGATCGCGACGGGCTGGTGGGGGACGACCCGCTCTGGGGCCGGTTCTGGGAGCATCCGGTGGCTACAGCCGACCAGCGCGCCATCCTGATCCGCGCCCGGGACGCCCTGCGCGAGCGGTTGCAGGGGGACATCGGCCTGATACACGCCGACGTCCTGCGCGAGAACGTGCTGGTGAACGACCGTTCGGTTTCGCTGATCGATTTCGACGATTCCGGCTTCGGCTTCCGGCTGCATGACCTGGGGACCGCGCTGGTGCAGACCGTGCAGCACCCCGACCATCCGCAACTTCGCGATGCGCTGATGGCGGGATACGGGACGACCGATACCGGGATGGTGGAAGCCTTCACCCTGGCCCGCACACTGGCCTCGGTCGGCTGGACGATGCCGCGGCTGTCCCCGCAGGACCCGATCCACCGCAGCCATCTTGCCCGCGCGGTTTTCTGCGCGGAACGGCTGCTGGGGCCGATGTGACCGGAACGTAACAGATAGACAACGGTTTTGTGAACGGATAGTCGGGGCGCTGAACGCAGGTCGGGGCGCGCCCAGCCCCGACATCCCGGGGGACACCATGTTCAAGCTCGTCAAAGCCATCATGCCGCGGTCGGACAATTTCTTCGACCTGTTCGAGGCTCAGGCCAGGAAGGCGCAAGAGGCGGCCCAGACCCTGCGGGCGATCCTCGACGGGGGGACGGACACGGCGGACAAATGCGCGCGGCTTTCGACGCAAGAGGAAGAGGCCGACCAGATCAGCTATGAGGTGATGCAGTCGATCCGCCGCAGCTTCATCACGCCCTTCGACCGGTCCGACATCAAGGCCCTGTCCTCGGCGATCGACGATGCGATCGACCAGATGAACAAGACCGGCAAGACGGTCATGCTGTATGACGTGGTCGATTTCCAGACCAACATGCGCGCGATGGCCGACCGGATCATCCTGCTGGCCAACATCGTGGCCGAGGCGCTGCCTCTGATGCGCAACATCGGCACCCATTCCGGCCGCCTGCACCAGATGGTGGGCGAGATCAGCCGGATCGAGGAACAGTCCGACCAGATGTACGACACCGGCCTCAAGGACCTGTTCAAGTCCACCCCCAAGGACAAGGCGCTGGACTTCGTCATCGGAGCCGAGCTTTACGACCGTCTGGAAAAGGTCTGCGACCGGTTCGAGGACGTGGCTCACGTCATGAGCGACATCGTGATCGAGCACGTCTGATGGACGCCGGGACCGTCACCTTCCTTCTGGTGTTCCTGATCGCGGTCGCCCTGTTCTTCGACCTTCTGAACGGGATGCACGACGCGGCGAACTCCATCGCGACCATCGTCTCGACCCGGGTGCTGTCGCCCTTTCTGGCCGTCCTCTGGGCGGCGTTCTGGAACTTCTCGGCCTATTTCATCGGCCACCATTTCGGGTTCGAGGCCAAGGTCGCCTCGACCATCGGCAAGGGCCTGATCGACCCCGGAGTCGTCACCAACGCGGTCATCTTCGGCGCGCTGATGGGGGCGATCGTCTGGAACATCCTGACCTGGCGGCTGGGCATCCCGTCGTCGTCCTCGCATGCGCTGGTAGGCGGGCTGGTGGGGGCCGGTGTGGCGAAGGCGGGCGTGACCTCGATCGTCTGGGGCGGGTTGTCCAAGACGCTGGTCGCCATCGTCCTGTCGCCGGTGACGGGCTTCGTCTTGGGCGTGCTGCTGATCGTGCTGATCAGTTGGCTGTTCGTCCGCGCCAATCCGGCACGCACCGACGGCTTCTTCCGGAAGATGCAGCTTCTGACCTCGGCGCTGTATTCCATCGGCCACGGGTCGAACGACGCGCAGAAGACCGCCGGCATCATCGCCGTCCTGCTTTACGCCAACGGCTATTACGCCGAATTCACCGTCCCCGCCTGGGTGGTCCTGTCCTGCTTCACGGTGATGGGGATCGGCACCATGCTGGGCGGCTGGCGGATCGTTCACACGATGGGCTCGAAGATCACCCGGCTGACGCCCATACAGGGCGCCGCAGCCGAGACGGCGGGCGCGATGACGCTGTTCGGCGCGACCTACCTGGGGATTCCCGTGTCCACGACCCATACGATCACCTCGTCCATCGTGGGCGTAGGCTCCGCCCGCCGGGTCCACGCGGTGCGCTGGGGCATCGCCGGGCGGATCGTCTGGGCCTGGGTCATCACCATTCCGGCCGCCGCCGTGATGGGCGCGATCTTCTACTGGATCGGCGCGCAGTTCATGTAAGTCGGGGGGTCAGACCACGACCTCCTGCACCGCCTGCTCACCCACGCCGAACACGCGCTTGTAGCGTTCGATCTCGTCCGCCGGACCCATCGCCTTGGCGGGGTTGTCCGAAAGCTTGACGGTCGGCCGGCCATTGGCCGAAAGCGCCTTGCAGACCAGGCTGAACGGCGCCAGCGCGTCGTCGGCCACCAGGCCCCGGAAGTCGTTGGTCAGCATCGTCCCCCAGCCGAAGGACACCTTCACGCGCCCGTTGAAGGTGGCGTAAAGTTCTTCGATCTTGTCCACGTCCAGGCCGTCCGAGAAGATGACCAGCTTCTGCCGAGGGTCTTCGCCCCGCTCTTGCCACCAGCGGATCGCCGTCTCGGCCCCCTTGACCGGATCGCCGGAATCGATGCGGATGCCCGTCCAGCCCGCAAGCCAGTCTGGCGCGTTCTTGAGAAACCCCTCGGTACCATAGGTGTCCGGCAGGATGATCCGCAGGTTGCCCTCGTGCTCTTCCTGCCAGTCGGCCAGCACCCGGTAAGGCGCCTCGCGCAGTTCCTCGTCTGTGTCGGCCAGGGCGCTGTAGACCATCGGCAATTCATGCGCGTTGGTTCCGATGGCCTCCACGTCGCGGTTCTTGGCGATCAGGCAGTTCGAAGTGCCGATGAACTTGGACCCCAGGCCTTCCTGCATTGCCTGTACGCACCAGTCCTGCCACAGGAACCCGTGCCGCCGCCGCGTGCCGAAGTCCGCGATCTTCAGCCCGTCGATGGCCCGCAACCGCTCGATCTTTTCCCAGAGCCGGGTCATGGCGCGGGCGTACAGCACCTGCAGCTCGAAACGCCCCATATGGTGCAGCACCGCGCGCGAGCGCAGCTCCATCAGCACCGACAGGGCCGGGATCTCCCAGAGCATGACCTCTGGCCAGCGGCCCTCGAAGGTCAGCTCGAACTGGCCGTCGCGCTTTTCCAGGTGGTAGGCGGGCAGGCGCAGACCTTCGAACCACTCCATGAAGTCCGACCGGAACATCTGCCGCTTGCCGTAGAAGGTGTTCCCGCGCAGCCAGGTGCTTTCCCCCCGCGTCAGCGACAGCGACCGCACATGGTCCAGCTGTTCGCGGAGTTCGCCCTCGTCGATCAGCTCGGCCAGTCGCACCTTGCTGGACCGGTTGATAAGGGAGAAGACCACCGTCGTATCCGGCTTGTTGCGGAAAATCGACTGGCACATCAACAGCTTGTAGAAGTCCGTGTCGATCAGCGACCGCACGATCGGGTCGATCTTCCACTTGTGGTTCCAGACACGGGTCGCGATGTCGACCATCTCACTCCTCCAGCGCGACGCCTGCTGCGCGCATCTGCGACCGGGCCTCGGCAAGGCTTCCGTTCAGGTCGATGGTCCGGGCTGCCCCTTCAAGGACCCGCGCCGCGAACCCCAGCCGGGCCGCGTCCAGCGCGGAATAGGCGACGCAGTAATCCGTGGCGAGTCCGACCAGCGTGACCGAAGTCACCCCCCGGCTGCGCAGGTAACCCTCAAGCCCCGTCGGCGTCGTCCGGTCGTTCTCGAAAAAGGCCGAATAGCTGTCGATCTCGGGGCGAAAGCCCTTTCGAATGACCAGTTGCGCGGGGTCCGTCCGCAAGGCTCCGTGGAACTCTGCCCCCGTGGTTCCCTGCACGCAGTGGGTGGGCCAGAGGACCTGCGGACCGTAGGGCATCTGGGTCAGGCTGAACGGCGCGGCGCCGGGGTGGTTCGCGGCGAAGGAGGCATGGTTTGCCGGGTGCCAGTCCTGCGTCAGGACGACCGTCGCGAAATTATCCATCAACCCGTTGATCCGGCTGATGATTTCATCTCCGCCCGCCACCGCGAGCGCGCCGCCGGGGCAGAAATCGTTCTGCACGTCGATCACGATCAGCGCATCGGTTGCGGGTCTCATGGCGGCCTCCTCGTGGTGTTCTTCCTTGCGTAAGGGCGGGCCCGGGGTGCGTCAAGCGAAGCGCTTGAAATTCCGGGGGGATGGGCGCAAAGGGAGGCCATGCTGACCGTTGCCGCGCTTTACCATTTCACCCGCTTTCCTGACCCTGCTGCATTGAAGCCGGGGCTGCTGGAGGTCTGCGTGGCGCATGGGGTGAAAGGCTCGCTTCTGCTTGCGCCCGAGGGGATCAACGGCACCATCGCGGGGTCGCGCGAGGGGATCGACGCGGCCTTGGGGGCGGTGCGGGCTTTGCCGGGGTGCGAGGGACTGGAGTGGAAGGAAAGCTTCGCAGAATCAATGCCTTTCGGGCGAATGAAGGTCAAGCTTAAGCGCGAGATCGTGACGATGGGTCAGCCCGACGTTGACCCGTTGGCGAGGGTGGGGAACTATGTCTCGGCCCGGGATTGGAACGCGTTGATCTCGGACCCGGATACCGTGGTGATCGACACGCGGAACGACTACGAGGTGGCCATCGGCACCTTCCAGGGCGCGGTGGATCCCGGCACGAAGTCCTTCGGCGCGTTTCCGGCCTGGTGGCAGGAGAACCGCGAAAGGTTCGCCGGCAAGCGGATCGCAATGTTCTGCACGGGCGGCATCCGCTGCGAGAAATCCACGAATTACCTTCTGGGCCAAGGGGTTAACCAAGTTTACCACCTTAAGGGCGGGATCCTGAAGTATCTGGAGGAGATACCCCAGGAGGCAAGCCTCTGGCAGGGTCAATGCTTCGTCTTCGACGACCGCGTCTCGGTGGGACATGGTCTGGTGCCCGGAGGCCTAAAGGTCTGCGGGGCCTGCCGGCGTCCGGTGACCGAAGCGGATCAGGCGGACCGGGTATACGAAGAGGGCGTTTGCTGCCCGGCCTGTGCGGACGAGTATTCGGCGACCGACCGGGACCGGTTTCGCGAGCGGCACCACCAGATGCTGCTAGCCGCGAAGCGCGGCACACAACATCTGGGGCAGACCCCCGAGTAAGGTGGGCGATTCGCCCACCCTACGCCAAAGTCACGCGGCCTGGTCGGCCAGCATGTCCTGCACCATCGGGATCACCTTCTCGCCGTAAAGGCGGATGCACTCCATCAGGTCGGCGTGCGGCACGGGACCGGTTGCGTATTTCATATCGAACCGCTGGATGCCCAGCACCTTCACCGTCCTTGCGATCTTCCGCGCCACCGTTTCCGGACTGCCAACATACAGCGCCCCGTGGTGGACTTCGTTAAGATAGCGATCCTTGGTGACGGGCGGCCAGCCACGCTCGCGCCCGATGCGGCCGAACATGTCGGCGTAGTGCGGCCAAAGCTTTTCCTGTGCAATTTCATCGGTTTCCGCGACGAAGCCGGGAGAGTGGACGCCGACGGGTCGCACCGGCTTGCCCAGCTGCGCGCAGGCACGTTGATAAAGGTCGACGTAAGGTGCAAAGCGGCTGGCGTCGCCGCCGATGATGGCAAGCATCAGCTGCAGGTCCTGCCGGACGACGCGGACCACGCTTTCGGGGCTGCCGCCGACGCCGACCCAAGTGGTCATCGGTTGCCCAAGCGGCGGGAACACCGGCTGGTTTGTCAGCGGGCTGCGGGTCTGGCCTGACCATGTGATACGGGGTTCGCGCAGGAGTTTCGCAAAGATCTCAAGGCGTTCCTCGAACAGCTGGTCGTAGTCCTGCAGGTCGTGGCCGAACAGCGGATAGCTTTCGGTAAAGGACCCGCGGCCCAGGATCGGCTCTGCCCGCCCGTTCGACAGCGCGTTCAGGGTGGAAAATCGCTGGAAGACGCGGACCGGGTCGTCGGTGGACAGGACCGTGACGGCGGTGCCAAGCTTGATCCGCTGCGTACGGCCGGCGATGGCAGCAAGCACGATCTCGGGTGCGGAGATGGCAAAGTCGGCCCGGTGGTGTTCGCCCAAACCGATGAAATCTATGCCGATTTCGTCGGCGAGGATCGCCTGGTCCAGAACCTCGCGCAGGGTCGCGTCCATCGATTGCGGCTGACCGTCGGGGCCGTGGGAGACGTCGCCGAAAGTGTCGAGGCCAAGGGAGATGGGGGGCATGGAAAGCTCCTTTGGCAACAAGGTAGGGTCAGGGACCCGGAAATTGAACGCGGATTTCGAGAGAGGTTCGGTTCGGAAGCGCACGGGGCGGGACAAGTGCTTGCGACCGCAGGATTAATGGGCCCGGAGCAGGTCGTTTTCTGCATCCGGTTTCGGTATGGAAAGCGTATGGGTCGCGGCCATACGCGCGGGTGATGCGCAAGCGATTAACGATAGCTGCGAATCGGCGGCCTGGGGCAGGGTGGCGGGGAAGGAGACCCACATGACCTCAGCCGAACGGCTGGCCCTCGACATGGGCCTGGATATCCCCGACTTCGACCGCGACGGCTATTACGGCGCGGACTACGGCACGATGAAGCCCTATCATCGGGTGGGGACCCTTCTGTTCCTGTCCGGACATGTGGCGCAGATCGGATCAGAGATCACCCACAAGGGCCGCCTTGGGCAGAACGTCACGGTGGAGCAGGGCTATCTTGCGGCCCGGCAGACGGGGCTGAACGTGCTGGGCGGCATCCGGCAGGCCGTCGGCTCGCTGGACCGGGTGAAGGGGATCGTCCGCAGCCTGAATTTCGTCGTCTGCACGCCAGAGTTCGAGGAGGTCCACAAGGTGTCCAGCGGCTTGTCGGACCTGTTCGTCGAGGTGTTCGGGCGCGAGCGCGGCCTGGGCGGCCGGGCGACGGTCGGGGTGGTGGCACTGGCGAACGGGGTCTGCTTCGAGACCTGGGTCACGGTCGAGGTGGAGTGACGCGGATTCAGTGCGGGCGGTGCGGCCCGTGATACACTCCGGGGGGTTTCACACCCCCCGGACCCCCCGTGGAGTATTTCTGAAAAGAGCAAGTCAGGGCCGCGGGTCCGCACAGCGCTGCATCGGCTCGGCGCGCGCGGCAAGGAGGCGCAACACCCGGGTCAGGCGCGCCTGCCAGAGGCCTTTGCGGGCAGCGCGGGCCAGGGCGGCGGCCTCGGCCCGGTGGTGGGCGTGCGGATCTTTCGGCCGACCGTCGGCGTGATGCGGCAGGGTGCGGAGAAGGTCGAGGTTGACGCCGTGCATGGCTTACGTCCCGTGGCGAGGTTGCCCTTTGGAAATGCCACAAAGCATGGGATAAGCCGAATCAGGAAAATCCGTGGAACGAAAGTTGGTCTTACATGTCGCGTTGGCGGGACCTGCCGTCTCTCTCGGCCCTCAGGGCCTTTGATGCCACGGCGCAAAGCGGCAGTTTCGCCGAAGCCGGGCGCATGCTGAACGTGACCCATGCCGCAGTGACCCAGGCGGTGCGCGGGCTGGAGGCGGAACTGAGCGTCGCGCTGGTCCGGCGGGCGGGGCGGACGGTGGTGTTGACAGAGGCGGGCGAACGGCTGGCGAAGGCGCTTGACGCGGGCTTCGGCGCGGTGGAGGCGGGCGTCGCAGCCTTGCGCGAGGCCGAGGCGCGACGCGTGGTGCGGGTCACGACCACGACCTATATCGCCGAGACCTATGTCATGCCGCGCCTGCCGGGGTTCTGGGCGAAGCATCCTGGCGTCGAGGTCGCCCTGTCGCCAAGCCCCGAGAAGATCGACCTGGGCCGCGAGGGGTTCGACATGGCAATCCGGGCGCTGACCGACGGCTGGGTCGAGATGCCGGACGAGGAAATCCGCCCGCTTTGCCGGTCGCGGGTGGTGGCGGTCTGCGCGCCGTCGCTTGCGGCCTCGGGCCTTGCGCCGCAGGACATGCCCTGGGTGATCGGCAACGCGAACCATTGGGAACTGGCCGAGATCGCCGGGACGGGTCTGGACATCGCCCGGCTGAAGCGGGTGGACATGGGCAGCCCGCACCTGGAGCTGCAGGCCTGCCGTCAGGGTCTTGGCGCCGGGACCGCGACCGAGATCATCTGCCGCGACGATCTGGAGGCGGGCCGTCTGGTTGAGCTGCCTCTGACGGGTCTGCCGGTGGTGACCTATGCCGTGGTCCTTCCCCGGGGCCCGCGACGGCCGGCGGTCCAGGCCTTCGCGGCCTGGCTGCGGACCATATTCTAGGCCTTGTCGCGCACCTGAAGCTGGTTGCCCTCTTGCCGGACCTCGAAGCGCGGCAGCTTGCGGATCAGGTCAGACAACTTGGCCGCGCCGTAGGTGCGGGTGTCGAAGTCCGGGTTGCCCTGCGTGATGTACTGGCCGATCTGCCCCATCGAGAACCATTCGCCCTCGGGGTCGATGGCGCGCATCGCGGCGACGATCAGCGGAATGGCCTTGGCGGGGGCCTCCTTGGTGCCAGACTTCGGTTCGGCGACGGGAAGGGCGGCGTCGGGGGCGGGCTTCGGCGTCTCTTCCGCCGGGGCGCCCAGGTTTTCCACGTAGATGAAGCGCTTGCAGGCCATGCGGAAGGCCTCGGGGGTCTTCTTCTCGCCGATGCCATAGACGTCCAGGCCCTGTTCGCGGATGCGCGCGGCAAGGCGGGTGAAATCGCTGTCCGAGGAGACGAGGACGAAGCCGTCGAACAGGCCGGAGTGCAGGAAGTCCATCGCGGCGATGACAAGGCCGATGTCCGAGGCGTTCTTGCCCTTGGTGTTGGAAAACTGCTGGTCCGCGACCAGGCCCAGGGCCGCGACCTTCTTGGCCCAGCCCGCCAGCCGCTGCGCCGACCAGTCGCCGTAGATGCGGCGGACCGACGCCTCGCCCAGGGCGGCGATTTCCTCGAAGATCGCCTCGGCATAGCCAGCAGGGACGTTGTCGGCGTCGATCAGGACGGCAAGACGGGGGGCGCGGGCATCGGCGGGCATGGCGGTCTCCTTCGACGGCGAGAGTGGCGCATCCGGCGGGGCGGGGAAAGCGGAAAGCGGTTTGACTTGGCCGGGCGGGCGGGCAGTATCGACGCCGGATCGGGCGGGAGTGGCGAATGATCGGCGGCTTGCAGATGTTGCGCGGATTGGCGGCGACGCTGGTCGTGCTGTTCCATCTGCAGGGGGCCTCGGCCGGCGAGGGGCACGACCCCGGCATCCTGCGCTGGTTCCAGGGGGGCGAGGTTGGGGTGGACGTGTTCTTCGTCCTGTCGGGCTTCGTCATCTTCCACGCCGCGCAAGGCCGACAGGACCGGGGCGCGGGCTGGTTCCTGCGGCAGCGGTTCTGGCGGATCGTGCCGCCCTATTGGGCCGCGCTGGCGCTGACGCTGGCGGCGCTTGCGGCGCTGGGGGTGATGCGCGGCGACTGGGGCGACTGGCCCTCGTCCTGGCGGATCGCGCTGTCGGTCCTGCTGTTGCCCCTGCCCGAGCAGGTGATGGCGGTGGCCTGGACGCTGACGGTCGAGGGGCTGTTCTACCTGCTCTTCGCGGCGACCTTCTTCCGGTTCGGGGCACGCGGGGCGCTGGGGGCGCTGGCGCTTTGGGCGGTGGTGACGCAGCTTGTCCTAAGGGTGCCGCTGGGACTGCCGGGCTGGCTGGGGCTGGTGCTTTACTCCGGGGTGATCGAGTTCCTGTTTGGTGGGCTGATCGCCCAGGCGCTTGCGGCGGGCTGGCGTCGGGGGGCGGTCGTGGCGGTGGTGGCCGGGACGCTGGGCCTTGGCGCGGTGGTCGCGGGGCTGGTGCCGCTGACCTGGGGGCGCGAGTGGGTGGCGGGCCTGCCGGCGGCCGCGCTGGTCTACGGCTTTGCCGCCGGGGGGTGGCGGATGCCGGGCTGGGCGCTGGTCTGGGGCGAGGCGTCCTATCTGCTGTATCTCCTGCACCTCCTGGTGTTTTCGGTCGCGGGGACGGTGCTGAAGCTGGCCGGGATCGCGCCCTATGGCTCGGTTCCCGTGATGCTGGCGCTGGCGGCACTGGCCACGGCGGTGTCGGTGGCCGCGACGGTCTGGGTCGAGCGTCCCTACCGCGACTGGACGCGCGGCCGCGCCGTCAGGCGATCAGCGGAAGCGCCCGTGCCGACAGGGCGGTAAGCGCGTCCCCGGGCGGCAGCGACAGGAGAAGCCCGCGCTGGCCCGCGTTGATCCAGACGCGCGGCGCGGTGGCGGCGCTGGCCTCGATTGCGGTCGGGACGGCGCGCTTCTGCCCAAAGGGAGAGATGCCGCCGACGTGGTAGCCGGTCAGCTTCTCGGCCCTGGGCGCGGGCATCATCGCGGCGGTCTTGCCGCCGAAAGCTGCGGCGACCCTTTTCATCGACAGCTGCCGGTCCGACGGAATGACGCAGCAGGCGGGTTTGCCGTCCACCTCGACCATCAGGGTCTTCAGCATGACGGCGGGGTCGATCCCCAGCGCCTCGGCCGCCTGAAGGCCGGTCGCCTCGGCCTTGGGGTCATAGGCGTAGGGATGGAGCGTGACCTCGATCCCCAGGGCGGCAAGGGCACGAAGGGCGGGAGTCGAAGCCATCAGCCGACAACCGTCTGGGCGACATGCGGGCCGAAGATGCGGGCCTGGGCCAGGACGGCGGCGTAGAAGGTCCAGTGCAGCGCGAAGGCGGCAGCAAGGCCGAAACGGGTCTTCAGGATCAGCCGGGGCAGAAGCAGGCCGAAAGCCGTCGAGGCGACGAGGAACATGATCACGGCGCGGGGCGGGATGCCCGAGAAGGCAAGAAGGACGTGCATCCCTCCGAACAGCAGCGCCGCGAAAAGTGAAATGGTGCGCAGCGGCAGCCCGTCGATGGACAGACTTACGATCATCGCCAGCACCAGAAGCTGCTGGAACAGGATCTCGACGGTCTTCGGGAAGAAATAGGCGGGCGTGGCCATCAGAAGGTCCGGCGGCCGGCCCAAGTCGGCGGGCCAGCTGGCCTGGGGCAGCGCAGGCAGGCCCCAGTGCAGGAAGGCCAGGATCGCCGCGAAGGTCGCAGTCCAGATCAGCGCGGCCAGAACGCGGTTCCGCAACGTGGGCCAGGGGCCGTCTGCGTTCCAGCGGGTGTAGAGCGGCCAGAACACGATGGCGGCAAGGCCGGACCAGAAAAGGTAGAAGGTCGCGATCGGCATCGGGTTTGCATTGTAGTCGGTGCCGATCCCCAGCGCGGGCAGGCCGAAATAGTAGCCCAGGTCCGAGACCAGCCAGAACCCGGCCAGCCAGCCCAGTACCCGGACCTGCCGGCGTTTCCACGGCCCCGGTCGCGGGGCCGCGGTCACATGGGCCTTGGCTTGGGTCAATAGACCACGACGGCGCGGATGGACTTGCCCTCGTGCATGAGGTCGAAGCCCTTGTTGATGTCCTCCAAGGGCAGGATGTGGGTGATCATGCTGTCGATCTCGATCTTGCCGTCCATGTA
>JAIXZY010000079.1 GCA_027489355.1 Paracoccaceae bacterium
AACACCCTCGGGGCATACCGTACCAATCCAAGGTACACCGGCGCGGGGTGGAGCAGCCCGGTAGCTCGTCAGGCTCATAACCTGAAGGCCGCAGGTTCAAATCCTGCCCCCGCAACCATCTTCACCGAACTCACATCGATACCCGAACGCCCCGCCACCCCGGGGCTTTTTGCGTTTTGCGCCAGGCCAATCAAAGCCGTCAGCGCCCCGTCCAAGGCTACAACCGCCTGACCGTCCTCCCAAGTCACGGAAACCCGCTCGATCAGGCCCCGGACGACCTCCCGCCCAGGCCCGGAAATCGCAGGATAAGCCAGTGTGATCGCCAATTCCGGGGGCAGGGCGTTCCAACGCTTCTTCGATGGCACCCACGCGGGCTACCAGATCCAGGAGCTTCTCCTTGAGCTCGGGCGAACGCAGGCCTTCGGCGACGGCGGCGTAGAGACCTTCCAGCTTGCGCTTGAGAGCCTTCCTCTCTGTGTCTAGGCGCAGGCCCTCCTGTGCGTGTTCCGCGCGTTGCAAGTTTCTGAGGTGAGCGAAGTCCTTCACGAAGGCCGCCACCGCTTCGAATTGCATCAGGCGGGTCTTCAGAAGGTCCAGCACGACATCTTCGAGCACCTAACGCCGGATCACCTTGCGGGCGCTGCTGGACTTGCCGGAAAATGTGGAGAGCACCAAGTGAGAAACCAAGAGGCGTTCTATGGGAAACGGGAACGGACCGACGCCGGAGTTTCGGCGTGAAGCGGTGCGGCTTGCACCGCCCAGTGGCCGGACGCGGCGGGAGATTGCGGAGGATCTGGGCATCGGCTTGTCGACGCTGACGCGGTGGCTTCACTAGGAACGGGGGTGTCAGGGAGCCGAGTGAGGCACCGGTCGATGTCCATGCCGAGTTGAAGCAGAATGCGGTTCTGAAGCAGGAGCGCGACATCTTAAAAAAGGCCGCGGCCTTCTTCGCGAAGGAGGGAAGTCGATGACCTTCGGCTTCCTCGAAGCGGAGAAGGCCAGCTTGCCGATCAGCCGGATGTGTTGTGTCCCCGAGGTCAACCAAAGCCCGCATGCACCGAGATCTCGTCGATGAGGGACATGAGATCGAGCGGCATCGCACAGCGCGGCTGATGCGCGAGAACCAGTTGATCGCGCGGCAGAAGCGGCGCTTCAAACGGACGACGGACAGCGAGCATGCCTGGCCGGTCGCACCGAACCTTGTGGCGCAGGACTTAATGGCGGACGGCCCGGACCGGAAGTGGGGGGCCGACATCTCCTACATCTGGACGGCCGAGGGCTGGATCCACCTCGCCGTCGTCTTGGACCTCTTCTCTCGTCGCGTCGTCGGCTGGGTCACGAGTGACCGCCGAAGCGGGACCTCGCCGTCGAAGCGCTGCGCCGTGCTCTCGCGGCGCGCAGCCCCGTCCCAGGACTGGTTCGTTCGGACCGCGGATCGCAATAATGCTCTGTCGACTACCAGGCGCTGCTCCGCAAACGCGGCATCCTGATCTCGACGAGCGGGCGCGGAAACTGCTTCGATAACGCAATAGTCGAGACGTTCTTCAAGACCATCAAGTCCGAGTTGGTTTGGACGGTCGCCTGGAAATCCCGCCTGCAGGCCGAAAACGCCGTCGCCAGATACATCGACGGGTTCTATAACCCCATCAGGGGGCATTCGTCACTCGGCTTCCAGACCCGCATCGCCTTCGGGCGAAAAGTCCGGGAAGTAAGCTAAACGCTCTCCACACAACTTGGGCAAGTCCATCCCCAACTCCCGGCTCAGCTGCGCGAGCGAAGCTTGCGATCGCTGTATTGCTGCTCGGACGGCGTGCGTGGTGGTGGCGCTCCCCTGACGAACTTGTCCCATGGTGCTTCCTTGGATTCCTTCAGAAGGATCGCACCATCAAACCACGGGATCACACACCTAGTGGCAGTACATCGCACCAAGCAAACCGATGCAGGCCCCTAGACGAGCGTTTCAGCCGTCTCGCTGGCACCCGGAATAGGGCGAGCTGTTCAAGGAGGGGTTGAAGCCCTGATCACCTCTGCGCCAAGGTGGAGCCGCCCGGAAAGGAACCATGATGTCCGACGCCCTTGAATGGATCGAGACCCCCGCCTTCGTCGTGCGCGATGCCGTCGTCCGCCGGAATATCGCGGCCTTTCAGTCCTATTGCGACCGGCAGGGGCTGGCGCTGCGTCCACATGTGAAGACGCACAAGCTGGTCCGCTATGCGAAGGCACAGATCGAAGCAGGCGCCAGGGGCATCACCTGCCAGAAGATCGGCGAGGCCGAGGTCATGGCCGACGGCAGCATCGATGACATCCTGATCACCTACAACATCCTTGGCCCCGAAAAGCTGACGCGGCTTCGGGCGCTGTCCGACCGGGTGCCGCGCCTTTCGGTCGTGGCCGACAACGATACCGTGGTCGACGGCCTGTCGCAGGTCTTTGCCGATGCTGACCGGCCCCTGACAGTTCTGGTGGAATGCGACACCGGCGGAAGACGGTGCGGCGTGCAGACCCCGGCCGAGGCCCTGGCGCTGGCCCGGCGGATTGCGGCGTCGGCAGGCATCCGCCTTGGGGGGCTGATGACCTATCCGGCGGCGGGCGGTGCGTCGGACGCGGCCGCCTTTCTGTCGCAGGCGCGGGACATGCTATTGCGCGATGGGCTGGACTGTTCCGTCGTGACCTCGGGCGGGACGCCTGACATGTGGACGGCACAGTCGGGCGGCGTGCTCACCGAATACCGGGCTGGAACCTACATCTATAACGACCGTTCGCTGGTCCAGCGCGGCACCTGCGGCTGGGACGATTGCGCGGGGCATGTGCTGGCAACGGTGGTCAGCACTCCGACGCCCGGCCGCGCCGTGATCGACGCCGGGTCCAAGGCGCTGAGTTCCGACCTTCTGGGGCTGACCGATTACGGACACGTCCTTGGACGGCCGGACATCCGCATCACGGGGCTGAGCGAGGAACATGGCGTGCTGGCCGTCGATCCCGCGCGTCCGCTGAACGTCGGCGAAAGGGTCCGCATCGTCCCTAACCACGTCTGTGTCGTGTCGAACCTGTTCGACCGGATCTGGATCGAACACGCGGACGGGATGCTGGAAGAAGCGGCGGTCGACGCGCGCGGTCGCGTGACCTGAGCGCCGAGCGCAAGCTGCGGTAGACTTGCGGCCAACTGCTTGATCTAGTGCGCCATGCGACCACATGGAGCTTACGGTATGGAAAGCCGCTGGCTGGAAGATTTCCTGAGCCTTGTCGACACGCGCAACTTCTCGCGGTCCGCCCAGGCGCGCTACACGACGCAACCCGCGTTCAGCCGCAGGATCAAGAGCCTGGAGGAATGGGTTGGTGCCCAGTTGTTCAACCGGACCACGCAGCCCATCACCCTGACCCTGTCCGGAGAGCGATTTCGTCCGGTTGCCGAGGACGTCCTGCGCCGGCTGTACCAGGGGCGCGAGGAGGCGCGGCGGATCGGCGACGTCAACTCGCAGACGATCCGTTTTGCCGCGACGCATAGCCTGTCGCTGAACTTCTTCCCGGCTTGGCTGCGGGCGCTGGAGCTGCGCAGCCACACATTCAACACGCGTCTGGACACCAGCCAGTTCAACGAATGCATCCACATGCTGCAGCGCGGCGAGTGCCAGTTCCTGATCAGCTACACCCACGCCGTCATTCCGATGCACCTGCCGCCCGAACATTTCACGTCGAAGGTAGTCATGCACGATCAGCTGGTGCCCGTCACTTTGCCCGACACCGAGGGACATCCGGTCGACCAGCTGCCCGGCACCGAGGAAGAGCCCGTCCATTACCTTGCGTATGCCGAGACGTCGGCGATCGGCAAGGTGGTGGAGCACATGATCGCTGCCTGGGAGGAGCCCTTGCACTTGAACCGGGTCTTCGTCTCGCACATGGCGGCGGTGCTGAAGGCGATGAGCTCCGAGGGGCGGGGCACCGCATGGCTTCCCGAGAGCCACCTGACGCGGGAATTCGCAGATGGCTCTCTTGTCCGCGCCGGCGACGCTCGCTGGGATATTCCGGTCGAGGTGCGGATGATCCGCTCGCGCGATCCGCTGCCCGACATGGCCGAAGAACTCTGGAGCCTGCTGCCAGGGGAAGAGGACTGCGGCTGGGGTTGATGCGTCAGCGGCATGGCGGGTGGCGCAGCTTGCATTGGCCTCGGCCGGACCGCTGTGGTTGACTTGCCGGCACGCCCGCGATCCCACCGGGCCGACCCTGCCCGGAGCGCGCGATGACAACCCTTGCCAGCCTGGAAACGCCCTGCCTGATCCTTGACCGGGGCCGACTGGAACGGAACGCGGCCAGGATGACGGCCCGCTATGCCGGGACCGGGGTCAAGCTGCGGCCGCACATGAAGACGGCCAAGTCGATCGACGTGGCCCGCATTGCGCTGACCGGCAATTTCGGCGGCATCACCGTTTCAACCCTGAAAGAGGCCGAGTACTTCGCCGATCATGGCATCGAAGACATCACCTATGCCGTGGGCCTGGTCCCCGAGAAGATCCCGCGCGTCGCCCGGCTCTTGCGGCGCGGGGTGCAGCTGACCGGGATAACCGACAGTCCCGCGATGGCCGAAGCGATCAGCCGCGCCGCCGAGGCCGAGGGCGTGGTCGTCGATATGCTGATCGAACTCGACTCCGGCGAACGGCGTGGGGGCCTTTTGGCCGGGAGCGCAGAGGTCGTCGCGCTTGGCCGCGCGCTGAATGACCTGCCGGGGACGCGACTGTCCGGCGTGCTGACCCATGCCGGCAATTCCTACCAGTGCCGCAGCTTCGACGCGCTGCACGAGGTCGCCGAAGCTGAGCGGCTGGTCGCCGTCACTGCGGCAGAGCAGCTGCGCGCCGCCGGATTGACCTGTCCGGTGGTCAGTGTCGGCTCGACCCCCACTGCGGTGCACGGACAGAACTTCAAGGGACTGACCGAGATGCGCTGCGGCGTCTACATGTTCGGCGACGTCTTCCAGCACGAGATCGGATCCCACGGGCTGGAAGATATCGCGGTTTCCGTGCTGGCGACCGTAATCGGCCACCGGCCCGACCTGAACGCCGCGCTGATCGACGCGGGGGGGCTGGCGCTGTCCAAGGACCGCAGCACCGGCGCGCCGGGCCTGCCCGAGGACGTCGGTTTCGGCATGATCATGGACGAAAGCTGCTCGCGCCGGATCGGAAGGGTGCGGGTGGGGCATGTCTACCAGGAACACGGGATGCTGGTCAGCGACGGACCGTTCCCGTTTGACGAGCTGCCGGTGGGGGCGCGGGTCAGGGTGCTGCCGAACCATGTCTGCATGACGGCGGCGATGTATGACGGCTACCGGGTGCTGGACCCGGCCGATCCGCGCCGCGTCGCGGACTTCTGGCCCCGCGTCAACGGCTGGTGACACCACTTCAATCCAAAGGGAGCGCAGAGATGGGCGTCTTCGACCGCCTCCGTCTTGACGGCAAGACGGTTTTCATCACCGGCGGAAGCCGGGGCCTGGGGCGCGAGATCGCGCTGGCACTGGCCGAGGCCGGCGCCGACATCACCCTGGCCGCCCGCACCGAGGAAAGCCTGGAGCGGACGGCCGCCGACATCCGGTCGCTTGGCCGCAAGGTGACGACGATCGTGGCCGACATGGCCGACCCCGCCACCTGCGAGACGGCATGCGCCCGCGCGGTGGAGGAGGCGGGCTGCTTCGACATCCTGGTCAACAACATCGGCGGGCGACGGGTGAACGTCGGGCTGGAGGAGATGGCGCTGGACCAGTGGCAGCAGCTGCTGGACCTGAACCTGACCTCGACCTACCTCTGCTGCAAGCATATGGGCGGCGCGATGATCCGGCGGGGCAGGGGCGGGCGGATCATCAACCTCGCCTCGATCAACGCGATGGTCGCGGGGCGCAACATCCACGGCCGGCATTACGAGGCCGCGAAGGCGGCCGTGCTGATGCTAACGCGGTCATTGGCGGTGGACTGGGCCAAACACGGGATCACGGTCAACGCGATTTGCCCCGGCATCTTCGGGACCGAACCGAACCGGATCTGGGCCGAAAAGAACCCGGCGATCATCGAGGGCTATGTCCAGACCATCCCGATGCGCAAGCTGGGCGAGCCCGAGGATCTGGGCCCGCTCGCCGTCTATCTGGCCAGCGACGCGGCCCGCTACATGACGGGCGCCGGGCTGGTGATCGACGGCGGATATACCTGTCTGTAAGTGAGGGGCGGGGGCCTCAGCCCTCGCCACCTTCGGACCACCAGCTGCCGCGCAGGACCATGCCGCGGCTGACGAGGCCGGTCTCCGCCACGATCACCTCGCCCGACACGTCGACATGCTCGAACCGGCCCTGGGCCAGTTCCAGGATCGTCGCATCGCCGGGCGTACCGGGCTTCAGCGAGCCAAGCTCGGGCCGCCGCAGGGCGCGGGCGGGGTTCTGGGTGGTGGCCCGGATCACCTCGGTCAGGGACATGCCAAGCGCCATGAACTTCGACATGACGGCCAGCACGTCATGTGCCGGGCCGTCGCAGCACAGGACATGGACGTCGGACGAGATCACGTCGGGAAGGATGCCCTCGGCCAGCATCGGGCGGGCGGACTTGAAGGCAAAGCCGCCGAAACCGTGACCGATGTCGAAGATGATCCCACGGCGGCGGGCCTCCAGAATATCCTCGCGGATCCGGCTGCCACGGGTGACCGGCGCGTTGGGGAACGGGCGGAAGCAATGGGTCAGCACGTCGCCGGGGCGTAGCGCCTCGAGCACCTCTTTCCGGCCGGGCGGGGGAAAGTCGATATGCGCCATGACGGGCAGGTCCAGCTCTTCGGCCACCTCGATGGCGAGGAGGAGCGGCGCAAGGCCCGAGCTGCCGCCGGCGCGGGCGCCGACGCGGGCCTTGATCCCGACGATCAGGTCCAGGTTCTTTTCGGCCAGGTCCAGGCATTCGCGGTTGTCGAGAAGCCGAAGATCCTCGCATTCGCCCATCATCACGGTCTTCGAGAAGGCGAAGATGCCGGGAAAGGAGATGTTCAGATAGGCCAGGATGCGCGGGGCGGCGGGTTCGACGATGAACTTGCGCAGGCCCGCGAAGTTGCCCGCCCCCGCGCTGCCTGCGTCGACGAAGGTGGTGGTGCCACTGCGCTTGGCGATGGTTTCGGCATCGACGCCCAGCGAGGTGCCGCCCCAGTAGACATGACTGTGCATGTCGATCAGTCCCGGGGTCACGATACGGCCCGAAACGGTGCGGACCTCGCGCGCCTCTTGTCCGAGGTCCGGGCCAAGCGCGGCGACCCTGCCGCCCTCGAAGGCCACGTCCATTACGCCGTCAAGGTCCTGCTCCGGGTCGATCACCCGGCCGCCCTTCAGAAGCAGGTCATACATGGAATTCTCCTGTCAGTAGCGGATGCCGACATTCTTGGTCTGCACATAGCCGAGCAGCGCCTCTTGCCCCTTCTCGCGGCCATAGCCGGACCGTTTCATGCCGCCGAACGGGGTTTCCACGCCGCCCGCCCACCATTCGTTGACGTAGATCTGGCCCGCGACAAGGCGGTCGGCGGTCCAGTGCGCCAACCGCAGATCGCGGGTGTAAACGCCCGCTGCCAGACCGTAATCGGTGCCATTGGCGATGGCGATCGCCTCTTCCGGCGTGTCGAAGGGCAGGACGACCAGCACGGGGCCGAAGAATTCCTCTTGCGCGATCCGCATGTCCGGGCGGACGCCGGTGAAGATGGTGGGGGCCATGAAATGCCCCTTGTGATCCGCCACGCGCGCGCCGCCCATCACGAGGGTCGCGCCCTCGGCGACGCCCGCACGGCAAAGCGCTTCGACCCGGTCAAGCTGGCGGGCGTTGATCAGCGGCCCCATGTCGCAGCCGTCGATCCCGGGCCCGACGCTGCGCTGCGCTGCGAGTGTCCGGATGCGCTCTACCAGTTCGTCATGGATCGAGCGATGCACGATCAGCCGCGCCCCGGCCGAGCAGATCTGGCCGGCATGGTGGAAGATGCCACGGGTCGCCGAGGCGGCCGTCCGTTCCAGATCGGCGTCGGCGTAGACAATGGCACCGGACTTGCCGCCAAGCTCCATCACGCAGGGAATGACCCGTTCGGCTGCGGCGCGCAGGACGCTTTTCCCCGTCTCGACCGAGCCGGTGAAGACGATGTGGTCGATGTCGGGGTGGCTGACCAGCGCGGCCCCGGCCTCGTAGCCATAGCCACAGACGATGTTCACCGCGCCCGCCGGGACCCCCGCACGGTGGCAGGCCTCGGCCAGCAGGAACAGGCTGAGCGGCGAATCCTCCGGCGATTTCAGAACGACGGTATTTCCGGTGACGATGGCGCAGGCGACCGAACGCGCGCCGACCGGCAGGGGGCCGTTCCAGGGAACGATCTGGGCCGAAACGCCGTAGGGTTCGTGGGTGGTATAGTCGATGTAGCCCGCGCCAAGCGGGATCTGCCGGCCCTCAAGCTTGTCGGCGAGGCCCGCGTAATATTGAAGGTAGCGCTGGGTCAGGGCCACCTCGGCCCGGCCCGCGGCCAAGGTCTTGCCGTTGTCGCGGCATTCGACCAGCGCGATCTCGTCGGCCAGGTCGCCCAGATGGCGCGCGACCTCGACCATCAGGTCGCCCCGGCGATGCGGGCGCAGATCGCGCAACACGCGGCTGTCGAAACAGCGCCGTGCCGCCGCGACGGCGCGGTCTATGTCGTCGGCGGTGCCGCTCGCGACCTCGGCAATGGGCTCGTCCAGTGCGGGGTCGGTCACGGTGATCCGCCCGCCGTCGCCGCCGTCGACCCAGGCGCCGTCGATGTAGTTCTGCCAGTAGGGCCGTACCGTCTGTGTCATGCGTTCCACCTTCGCCGTCCGGCGCAGTATTCCGGCATCCGCCAGGCGTGGCGAATGCCGAAAGCCGATACCGCCATGCCACAAACGCATGTGACCCGGCCACCATGCCTCAGGCGCATCAGCCTAGACCGACCTTGCATTGGCGGCCAGAGGTTGGCGCGGCCTATCGTCCGGGAAGATACCTGACCGGGATTACAGCAATGCCCCAGACCGCCCCCCGCCGCGTCGCGATCCTTGGCCTGATGCTGGAGAGCAACCGCTTTGCCCCCGTCATCACCGAGGAAGACTATCTCAAACGCGTCTATCTGGCGGGGGAAGAGATCCTTGAGGATCTCTATTGCCCCGACCCGAAGCTGCCCACCGAAATCCGCGGCTTCCGGGCCGAGATGGACAGCCGCGACGACTGGACCCCGGTGCCGATCCTCGTCGGGCTGGTCGAGGCGGGCGGACCGCTCGACCACGCCTTCTTCGAAACCGCGATGCAGGAGATCCGCAGCCGCCTGACGGCTGCGTTGCCCGTGGATGCGGTCTACATCTCGAACCACGGGGCGATGATCACCACGGCCAACACCGACCCCGACGGCGAGATCTTCGCGGCCGTGCGCAAGATCGTCGGGCCGGATGTGCCGGTTGTCGCGACCCTGGACCTGCATGGCAACGTTTCCGAGCGGATGGTTGAAAGCGCGGATGCCATCGTCGCCTACCAGACCAACCCGCATGTCGACATGCTGGAACGCGGGCGCGATGCCGCCTCGATCCTGCATGAACTTTTCGCCGGCATGAAACCCGAGGTTGCCTTCCTGCGCCTGCCCGTGGTGCCGCCGACCGTCACGCTTCTGACCGAGGCTGGGCCCTATGCCGACATCATGAACTTCGGCCAGTCGCAGCTGGACGACAAGGTGATCAACGTCTCGATCCTGGGCGGATTTGCCTACAGTGACACGCCGAAGAACGGGCTGGCGATCATCGTCACCTCGCGGGTCCGCGACGGCAGCGCGCGGCGGGCGGCGAACCGGATCGCGCGCTTCGCCTGGAACCAGCACAGGCGCTTCGTGCCGAAGCTGACCGGACTGGACGACACGGTGAAGCGGGTGCTGGAGGTCGGCGCCGACCCGACGCTTCCCGCGGTGATCCTGGCCGATGTGTCGGACAATCCGGGCGGTGGCGGCAACGGCAACACGATGTGGATTCTCGAAGCCTTGCACAAGGCGGGCGCGACCGGAGTGATCGTGGGGGTGATCAACGACCCCGCGCTGGCGCAAGAAGCGGCAACCCTGGGGCAGGGCGCCCGCTTCCGTGCCGTGTTCAACCGGGTGCCGCCCGATGACTTCTCGCGCCGGTTCGAGGCGGACGCCCGCGTGGCAGCGATCCGCGACGGCGATTGTGTCGGCCGTCGCGGCTTTTATGCCGGGCGGCGGATGAACCTGGGCCTATCGGCGCTTCTCGACCTGGGCGGTATTCAGGTGGTGGTGATCTCGATCCGCACGCAGTGCGCCGATCCGATCTTCCTTGAAATGATGGGGCTCGACATCGGCAAGGCCCGGGCTGTGGTGGTCAAGTCCCGCGGCCATTTCCGCGCGGGCTTCGATGAATTCTTCCAGCCGGACCAGGTGATCGAGGTCGACGTGCCCGGCCTGACCTCGCCCGTCCTGACCCGCTTCGATTTCCGCTCGATGCCGCGCCCGGTCTTTCCGATCGACGAGGTGGTCGACTGGACCCCGCCGCAGGACTGATTCAACGGAAAGAACCCCGCCTCCGCAGGGGAGACGGGGCTTTTCCGTCCCCGCGCGCGGGAGGAACGACGCGCCGGACAGAGTGGCTCAGTAGTCGACCTCGGTTCCCAGCGCCTTTTCCCTTGCCCGCCGGACCGCCAGGTCGGCAACGACCAGATCCTGCAGCGCGACGCCGGTGCCGTCGAAGATCGTGATCTCCGCGTCCGACTGCCGGCCCTGCGCCATCCCCGCAAGCACTTCGCCCAGTGGGGTCAGGTCGGCTTGAGTGATCAGGCCCGCGGCAAAGGCGTGCTGGCAATCGCCGATGCTGACCGCCTGCGCCGCCTCGTCCACGAAGACGCGGGCCGCCGCCAACAGGGCGGGGTCCAGTTCCTGCTTGCCCCTGGTGTCCGCGCCCATCGCGCTGATGTGGGTGCCGGGGCGAATCCAGTCGCGCATCAGGATCGGCCGCTGCGAGGGGGTGACGGTCACGATGATTTCGGCTGCACGGGCGACGGCCTCGGCGGTGGCTTCGGCCACGCAGTCGATGCCCATATCGCGCAGCGCCCGGGCAAAGCGGGCGCTGCTGTCGGGGTTCATGTCCCAGGCGTGGACCTTGTCGATCCGCCGCACCGACATCGTGGCGCGCAACTGGTGCATCGACTGGCCTCCAGTGCCGATGATGCCCAGGACCGAGGCATCCTTGCGCGCCAGCGCCCGTGTCGCCAGCGCCGAGGCCGCTCCGGTGCGGATGCCGGTCAGGTAGTTCGCGCTGACCAGCGCCGCGGCGCGGCCGGTGTCGGGGTCGAAGAGCAGGGTCGAGGACTGGTGGTTGGTCAGTCCCCGGCCCAGGTTGTGCGGCCAGTAGCCGCCTGCCTTAAGTCCCAGGAAAGGCACGGAAACATCGCCTCCGGCCTTCACGCCGTAGACCGCGTCGGCGTGGCCCACGACCTCGCGCACCACCGGATAATTCCGCGCCTCGCCGCGTGCCATGGCGGTGAAGGTCGCGGCGACCGCCTCGATGGCGTCTTCCACGCCGACAAGCTTCTGCGCGAGGTGTTCAGAGATGATCAGCATGGCCGCCTTCCTATTGCGATTCCAGGATGAATTCGCCGATCATGACGTTCATCCCGGCCAGAAGCCCGCCATCCACCGGCAGGGCGACGCCGGTGATGTAGCTCGCCTCGGCCGAGCCCAGGAACGCGACCGCCTTGGCGATGTCCTCGGGCTCGGCCACGCGGCCCAGCGGATACCAGCGGGCAAGCTTTTCAAAGACCTGCGGGTCCTTCTCCTGCCGGATCTTCCAGGTGATGTTGTCGGTGCGGACCGACCCCGGCAAAACCGCGTTGCAGCGGATGCCGTGGCGACCGTATTCCGAGGCGACCGATTGCGTCAGGTTGATCAGCGCGGCCTTCGCGGCGCTATAGGCCGGGTTGCCAAAGTAGCGCACCCCGTTGACCGAGGAGATGTTGACCACCGCCCCGCCGCCCCGCGCCTGCATCCGCGGCAGGACCGCGCGCAGGCAGTGGTAGGTGCCGTTCAGGTTGACGTCGATCTCCTTGTGCCAGGTCTCAAGCCCGATCCCGGCCAGGTCGCCCGCCTCGGTGAAAGCGGCGTTGTTGACCAGAAGCGTCAGCGGGCCAAGCGCCGCCTCGCAGGCGTCCAGCGCCGCCGTGAGCGCAGCCATGTCTGTGATGTCCGCCCTGGCTGGAAAGGCGGTGCCGCCCGCGTCGCGGATCAGTCGGGCCGTCGCCTCGGCGCCCTGCGCATCAAGGTCAAGCACCGCCACCGCAGCGCCCTCCCGCGCCAGGTGCAGGGCAATCGCGCGCCCGATGCCATGCGCGGCGCCGGTCAACAGGGCGGTGGTCGTGTCATGTCTGGGCAAGGTGTCCTCCGGTCGGTTCTGTCACAGGGCGCGGGCGATCCAGTCCAGCGACTGAAGCCGCATGTGCCCGTAATTGTAGAAGGAAATCCGGTCCGCCCCGGCGTCCCGCGCCGCCCTGACGCAGGCGGCAAGCTCGTCGGCGCCGGTTACATGCGGCCAGGTGGGGCGCAGGATGAAGCCAAGCGCGGCGTTTTCGCCCACCGTGGCGCGCACCTCGGCGATGTCGGCGGCAATGGCTTCAATTCCGCGCTGGTAGGCCGTCACGTCCAGCCGGTCGGCCGTGCGGCTCAGGGCGGCAAGATCGCTGCCTTCGCGCCAGCACAGGTTGTTCGGGGTCTGGACCGACGGGATGACCGAAAGCCCGGTTTCGCGCGGCAGGGCGTCGCGGATCTCGGCGATCAGGCTGGTCACGGTTTGAGCCCGCATGTCCTGCCATGCTGCCCAGTCCGGGTCTGCCTGTGGGTCGGGCAGGGGGGCGCTGCCATCGGCCAGGAAGGTGTCCAGATCCTGCCGCGCCCGGTCCGCCAGCGCCGCGCCGTCCAGCCCGGCCTCGCGGGCCCGGACCAGGCAGGCGGGGCAGAAACAACTGCCCAGCAGCGTCTCGGCCGCCGGGGGCAGGTCCACCAGCTCGAACTCGTGGTGATGCCCGTGGCGATAGGTCTGAAAGCCCGGCGTCTCGATCGCCACCTCGCGCACGCCCGGCTGCGCGGCGGTGTCCAGGCAGAGAGCCGTCAGATAGCGCCGGACCTCGGGCTGCGAAGGGCAGAGCGCGTTCACAAGCACGTCGCCGAAGGGCGTCTGGCATGCCAGGTCGGGATGCGCCGCTCCCAGCCGGGAATTGTGCAGGCCCACGGTCCAGGCGGTCACCTGAAGGTCCGGCGCGTGGCGCGCAAGTTCGGCAAGTGCGTCATGTTCCACGACCATCCGCGCCGCCTGCGGTTGCAGCAGGCCATAGCGCGCGGGGTCCGGGCGGAAATAGACGGTGCCGTCTTCGGGGAAGATCACCCGTCCGCGCGGGCTGTGCGGGCGCAGGAATTTCCCGGCGTGATAGGCGGTGGCCAGAGAGACCCAGTTCAGCCCTGCACCCCGCAACCGGGCCGCGACCTTGGGAGTGCCTTCATCCTGCAGGTCCCAGGGGTAGACGAACATGCCGCGCAGCATCGGTGGCCTCCATCGCGCGCAGGGCTAAAAAGGCGCAAGGCCCCACTTCCTGATCCGAAGCTACCGCTGGCGTGGGAGGGCGGCCAATGCCATGCGGGCATGGCGGCATTCGGGAAACGCATTCGCCTTGCGGGCCGGGTGCGGGCTAAGCAAGACTTGTGCATCGCTCGCCGCCGATGCCGGACGGCCGGGGAACGCCCGGCAATGCTGGCTTGAGCGATGCGCAATTGATCCAGGGGAGATGCGCAGCATGAAGAACATCGTCGTCACCGGGGGCAGCGGCAAGGCAGGCCGTGCAGTCTGCCGTCACCTGGTCGAGCGCGGCTATACCGTGCTGAACGTGGACATGACGGCCTCGCCCGATCCGGTCTGCCCGCTGCTGAAGGTGGACCTGACCGATTTCGGCCAGGTGATGGACGCGATGCAATGGACCGGCGGCAAGGACCATCCCTTCCGCCAGTTCCGCACCCCGGACGCTGTCGTCCACCTGGCCGCGATCCCGGTGCCCGATACCACGCCCGAGCAACTGACCTTCCGCACCAACATCGTCTCGACGTACAACGTCTTCGACGCGGCGCTTCGCGCAGGCGTGCGGCGGATCGTCTGGGCCTCGTCCGAGACGACGCTGGGCCTGCCGTTCAGTCCGGCGAACCCGCCCGCCTATGCCCCGGTCGACGAAGATCACCCGATGCGTCCCGAAAGCGCCTATTCCCTGTCGAAGGATCTGTCCGAGGAGATGGCCCGCCAGATGGCGCGCTGGAACCCGGGCACGACCTTCATCGGCCTTCGCCTGTCCAACGTGATGGAGCCGCAGGACTATGCCCGGTTTGCCGGCTGGCAGGAGACCCCGCGCTTCCGCGAATGGAACCTCTGGGGCTACATCGACGCCCGCGACTCCGCCCAGGCGGTGCGCCGGTCGCTGCATGTCGACATGGAAGGGGCGGACCATTTCATCATCGCCAACGGCAACACCGTGATGACCCGCGACAGCGCCGACCTTATGGCCGAAGTCTACCCGGGGGTCGAACTGCGCGGCAACGTGACGGGGCGCGCAACGCTTCTGTCCATCGACAAGGCGCGAAAGGTTCTGGGCTACGCGCCCGAACATGACTGGCCGGGTCCGAAGGGCTGAACCTTTTCGCTTTATGGCGAATGCCGGGGCGCCCTGCTGCATGGCAGGGCGCCCCTTCTCCGTTCTGGGAACCCGCTTATGCGTTGCCCTTCAATGCTATGCAGGGCCAACATACCCCCATGCGTTTATTCAATTTCAGTTGCGTCATTTTGGGCTTCACAGTGGGTCCATCAAGAACGGCCGCCAGATGCCGCATCGGAACACCACTGCAGATCCGTAACACCAACAGGAGACTCCTCCACATGACCCATCCCTTCCGGACGTCGACGGCGATCCTGGCCCTCAGCCTTGGCATGGCGGGCCTGGCTTCGGCCGAAACCGTCGTCGATTTCACCGTCGCCGAGTACAGCTCGAAGACCGGCCCCTATTTCCAGGAGGTCGCCGACGCCTTCCAGGCCGAGAACCCCGACATCAAGATCAACATCGAAGTCGTTCCGTGGGACACGCTTCTGCAGCGCCTGACCACCGACGTCGCCGGGGGCAGCGCGCCCGACATCTCGATCATCGGCACCCGCTGGCTGCTGGACTTCGCCTCGCAGGGCGTGGCCGAGCCGATCGACGGCTACCTGACGCCTGAATTCAAGGGCACGTTCATCGACACCTTCATGGCGCCCGGCGTCATCGACGGCAAGATCATGGGCCTTCCGGTCGCGGCCTCGGCTCGGGCGATGATGATCAACAAGGACCTGTACGACAAGGCCGGGGCTACCCCGCCCAAGACCTGGGACGAGCTTTACGAAGCCTCGAAGAAGATCGCCACGCTGCCGGAAACCTTCGCCTTCGGCCTGCAGGGCAAGGAAATCGAGACCGACGCCTATTTCTACTACGCGCTCTGGACCCACGGGGGCGACATTCTCAAGGCCGACGGCACCAGCGGGCTGGACAGCCCCGAGGCGCTTGAGGCGGCGACCCTCTACAAGAAGATGATCGACGAAGGCCTGACCCAGCCCTCGCCCACGAACTACACCCGCGAGGATGTGTTCAACCTGTTCAAGCAGGGCAAGGTCGGCACGATCTTCACCTTCCCGATGCTGATCCCGCAGATCAAGGCCGAGGCGCCGGACCTGAAGTACCAGATCCTGCCCTTCCCGGAAGGCAAGTCGAAGGCGACCTACGGCGTCACCGACACGCTGATGATGTTCGCGGACTCGGATGCCAAGGAAGCCGCGTGGAAGTTCATCGAGTTCG
Organism: Paracoccaceae bacterium; assembly: GCA_027489355.1. Classification (GTDB taxonomy): domain Bacteria; phylum Pseudomonadota; class Alphaproteobacteria; order Rhodobacterales; family Rhodobacteraceae; genus Tabrizicola. The sequence goes on from JAIXZY010000079.1 coordinate 15,891, forward strand.
CCTACAAGGACGAATGGCGCGAGAAGTTCGACATGGGCGAAGGCTTCCTTCCGGTGACGAAGAACGTGGCGGCGCTGCCCTACTTCACCGAAGACCCGGACGTGGCCGGCTTCGCGGCGGGCTTGCCCTACGCCAAGTTCGCCCCCACCATCGCGAACTGGGAAGAGATCGCCGATGTGACCGTTCGTACCCTTCAGCAGATCTATCTGGGCGAGGTTACCGCCGAAGAAGGTCTGAAGTCGGCCGCGGGCGAGATCAACAAGATCCGCGGTCTTTGATCCCGACGCAGAAGAGAGCGGCCGCGCGCCGCTCTCTTCGATTTGACGGCGAAGTTGCGCCCAGTGGAATGCCGGGCCGGGGGAACGATGGCTAACCGCATCCAGAAATCCGTGCCTTTGATGATGATCCTGCCGGGTCTTGCCCTGGCGGTTGCGATCATCGGCTATCCGATTTTCGACCTGGCCTGGACCTCGTTGCAGGATGTCAGCCGCTTCGGAAAGCTGACCGGGTTCAACGGCGGCGAGAACTACGCCGAGGTCTTCGGCGACCCGCTGTTCTGGGAATCGCTCTGGCGGACCGGAATCTGGACGCTGGCCGTCGTGCTGGGGACGCTGGCGATCTCGATGCCGGTGGCGATGATCCTGAACGACGATTTCTACGGCCGGGGCCTGGCGCGGGTGATCATCATGCTGCCCTGGGCCATCTCGCTGACCATGACGGCCGTGGTCTGGCGCTGGGCGCTGAACGGGCGCGCGGGCCTTTTGAACGCAACGCTGATGAACGCGGGCATCATCGACCAGCCAATTGAATGGCTCGCCACCGCTTCGACCGCCTTCGTCGTCGAGATTTTGGTGGGCATCCTGGTCTCGATCCCGTTCACCACGACGATCCTGCTGGGCGGGCTGTCGTCCATGCCGCAGGACGCTTACGAGGCCGCCGTGGTGGACGGTGCCTCGGGTTGGCACCAGTTCCGCTACATCACGCTGCCGCTGATGAAGCCTTTCATCAACATCGCCATCGTGTTGAACGTGATCTACGTCTTCAACTCGCTGCCGATCATCTGGGTGATGACCGAAGGCGGGCCGGCCAATGGCACCGACATCCTGGTCACTTACCTGTACAAGCTCGCCTTCCGCTTCGGCCAGCTGGGCAAGGCCTCGGCGATCTCGCTGATCATGTTCTTCGTCCTTTTGGCATTCACCATGCTGTATGTCGCCCTGGTCAGCCGCAACGACCGCGACGATGCCGCGCCGGAAGAGGAGGTCTGACATGACCAGCAAGACGACGCGCAGCATCCTCTACTGGGCGATCCTTTCGCCGCTGATGGTGGTGATCCTGTTTCCGTTCGGCGTCATGTTCGTCACCGCCGTCCGCCCACGGGCCGAGTTGTTCACCTACCCGCCGACCTGGGGCTTCAGCGAATTCCGCTGGGAAAACTTCTCGGAGATGTGGGTCAAGACCAACTTCGGCGGGGCGCTGCTGAACAGCCTTTACGTCAGCATCTCGGCGACGGTGGTCGCGCTTGTGCTGTCGATCCCGGCGGCCTACGCGATGTCGCGCTATCGCTTCGCGGGCAAGGGGGCCTACCGCACCTTCCTGCTGATGACGCAGATGATGTCGCCCATCGTGCTGGTCCTGGGCCTGTTCCGGCTGATGATGGCGCTGGGCCTGGTCAACGACCTGAACTCGCTGGTGTTGACCTATGCCGCCTTCAACATGGCCTTCACCATCTGGATGCTGCAAAGCTACTTCAACTCCATCCCCCGCGACCTGGAAGAGGCCGCCTGGATGGACGGGGCCAGCCACCTGACCAGCCTTGTGCGCATCTTCCTGCCGCTGGCCGTGCCGGCAATGGTGGTGACGGCGATCTTCACCTTCATCAACAGCTGGAACGAATTCGTGCTGGCGCTGACCATGATGCGCTCGTCCGAGGACTTCACCCTGCCGGTCCAGATCTACGCGCAGGTTGCCGGACGATATCAGGTGGAATGGCACCATGTCATGGCCGCGACAGTCCTCGCCACCGTTCCAGTCGCCATCGTGTTCTCGTGGCTGCAGCGCTACCTGATCCGGGGCATGGCGCTGGGTGCCGTCAAATGACCAGACTGTCTTACAAGGATTGAACGATGTCCTCTGTCACCATCCGCGGGGTCAGGAAGAAGTACGGCGCAATGGATGTGCTGCACGGGATCGACCTGGAAATCCGTGACCGCGAATTCGTCGTGCTGGTCGGCCCGTCGGGCTGCGGGAAATCCACGCTGCTTCGCATGATCGCTGGGCTGGAAAGCATCTCGGCCGGGGACATCCTGATCGGCGACCGCGTGGTCAACGATGTCCCGGCCAAGGCGCGCGACATCGCCATGGTGTTCCAGAACTACGCGCTTTACCCGCACATGTCGGTCTACGAGAACATGAGCTTCAGCCTGCGCCTGAAGCGCATGACCAAGGACGTGATCGACCGCAAGGTGCGTGAGGCGGCCGAAATCCTGAACCTGTCCAAGTTCCTCGATCGCTCGCCCCGGCAGTTGTCCGGCGGCCAGCGCCAGCGGGTAGCGATGGGGCGGGCCCTGGTGCGCGACGCGCAGGTGTTTCTCTTCGACGAGCCGCTGTCGAACCTCGATGCCAAGCTGCGCGTGGTCATGCGGACCGAGATCAAGGCGCTGCACCAGCGGCTGCAGACAACCTCGGTCTACGTGACGCATGACCAGATCGAGGCGATGACCATGGCCGACCGGATCGTGGTGATGAACGCCGGCCGTATCGAGCAGATCGGCACGCCGCTGGAACTTTACGACACGCCGGCCAATCTCTTCGTGGCGGATTTCATCGGATCGCCGTCGATGAACTTCCTGCGCGGTACGCTGGATAACGGCGGGCTTCGGCTTGCGGATGGCACCCTCTTGCCGCTGGAGAAAGTCGGCCGGGGCACCTTGGGGCAGAAAGTGGTCTTCGGCATCCGGCCCGAGCATCTGGTTCTATCCGAAGATAGCCGTAACCTCGCCGCCGAAGTGGAGGTGGTCGAGCCGACCGGAGCCAATATCCAGGTCTACGCCAAGGTCGCCGGGTCGCCGCTTTGTGCTGTGTTTACCGAGCGGCACGATTTTCGACCGGGGCAAAGAATAATGCTATCCTGGGACTATGAAAGATCCCACCTGTTCGACGATGCGACAGGGCAGAGGCTGTGATGTCGATGCACGCCGTCACGTGCCATTGAATTCAGGAAATGACTTCGGCCTGAAAGCTGGCCTCACTTCCCGACGAACTCGAAGGAAAAGTCACGCCCTGCGTCGGGCGGCGGGGCCGGGAAGGGCGCGGAGCGGCGGATGTGGTCCATCGCGATCTCGTCAAGGGCAGCGTTCCCGGAGCTTTTCAGGACCTGTACCGCTGAAAGGCCGCCGTTCGGGGAGATGCTGAAGCCCACGATCGCCGTCCCCTTGCCTGCGCCGAGTTTCCGTCCCGTTGCGCGGACCTTCTTCAGAATGGCCTTCGCGTAGGCACGAGGCGACAGTTCGCCCCCCGTCGCCTTTGCCCGGGAGCCAGCAGAACTGGCCGTCGTCACAGGGCTGGACGCGCCTTCCTCCGCGCGCGGCTCTTCCGGCTTTTTCGGCCGCTCCGGCTCGGGGGCGGATTTCGGCGCGGACTTCGTCGGTTTCGGCTTTGGCCGCGGCGTCGAGTCGATCGTCTCCGCCGCGTCTTGATCTGGCTGCTTGAGGGACAGATCGGAAAGCCTTGGGGTGACAAGCTTCCGCAGTGGGGGAGGTACCACATTATCGGGCAGGACCGGGGCCGGATCTGTCACCTGGGCAGGGGCGGTCGGGGCGGGCTCGGACAAGACGGCGTCAGGTGCGGTTTCGACGACCGCGGTGATCGCGGGGGTGGACGAAGGAAGGGGGGCAAGATCCAGGACGATGGCCTTCGTCCGATGCTGGGCCGCAAGGGCAAAGGCCGCCGCGCCACCAAGCAGGCCCAAGGCAGCCGTGCCGGCGAAAAGCCAGCCTGCGAACCGTGCGCTGGACCGCGGACTGGTCACGGCGCGGTCTCAAGCCCGACGAGAGCGACCTTCAGGTAACCCGCCTCGCGGAGGCGGTCCAGAACCTGCATCAGATCACCATAACCGACGGACTTGTCCGCACGCAGGAACACGGGCGTCTCGCGCTGGCCGCCGCTTTGCGCGTCAAGGGCCGTGCCAAGGACCTCTGCCGCGACAGGCCTGTCATCGATCAGGACGGCGCGGTCCGCCGTCACGGTCAGCCACAGTGGATCCGGGGGACGCTCTCCCGCCGGGGCAGAGGAGCCGGGCAGGCTTACCGGCACATCGACCGTCGAAAGCGGGGCCGCCACCATGAAGACGATCAGCAGGACAAGAATCACGTCGATGAAGGGCGTCACGTTGATTTCGCCAAGTTCCGTGTCATCGTCGTCCGGCCGCAGCGCCATTCTTCAGCCCTCTCTCATATGGGCGTCCAACTCGCGGCTGAAGCGCAGGAGCAGCTCGGTCCGTGCATCCGCCAGCGCGTGCCGAAAGGCCGCCACCCGCCGCACCACGACATTGTAGAGCAGCACTGCCGGGATCGCGGCGACAAGGCCGATGCCGGTGGCAAGTAGAGCCTCGGCTATGCCCGGTGCGACAACGGACAGGTTCGTGGTCTTGGTCTCGGCAATGGCGAGAAAGCTGTTCATGATGCCGAAGACGGTGCCGAAGAGGCCGATGAAGGGTCCTACCGATCCGATCGAGGCCAGAAGCCCGCTGCCCGACCGCAGCCGGCGGATGGCCCCCGCCTCGATCCGGTCAAGACGCAGGTCCAGACGTTCGCGGACGGCGGCGCGGAGGTCGGCGGACAGGACGGTCGGCAGCTGCGCCGCTTCGTCCCGCACTGCCTGAGAGGTCAGGGCGAGCGGGCATGTGCCGGAAAGCGCGACAAGGCCGGGTTCGGCCGCCACCGTCCGGTGCGCCCGACGCAGCCGCGCAAAGGCGAGGGCGAATTCCACCGACTTGAAGAGGAATACCGCCAGGACGGCGGCAAAGCCGAGGGCCAGCGCCGCCATCACCGCCTGGACGACCCAATGCGCCTTGGCGACAAGTCCGACAAGCTTGGTCTCGACCGGGCCGGAGGCGTTGGCGTGCAAGGCCTCCGGCAGGTCATATGTGCCTGACAGGGCCGTTTCTGCACCGCCAACCGTCGAGCCATCGCCTGGGACGGAAGCTTCGCTTGTCACCACCGGTGGCACACTGTCCTGCGCAGAGGCCGCACCGGCAAGGCACAGTGCGCAGACTACGGCCCAGGCCCTTACCATGTCAGGCTCTTCCCGACCGAAAGCTTGGCATTGACCCCGGGGGCGAGGTCCAGCGCAAGGTTGTTGCGGTAGGTGGCGTCGAAAACGTTCTCGACGGTCAGGTTCAGTTCCAGCCCCGCCAGGGCACCTTCGGTCGGGGACCAGGTCACGAAGAGATCATGCGTGTCGTAAGCGGGTCCCGAGGCGCTTGTATTCACCTCGGTCGCGCCAGGGGTATAGTTGGTGATGCCGTCGAAATACTGCGCGCGCCATCCGAGGATCAGGCCGCGATCGGGAAACTTGGCCCCGACCGTCAGCGCCACGTTTTCGGCTGGCGTGTCAGAGAGTTGCAGGCCGGTGGTTCCATCCTTCGACTTCACCTTGCTCCAGGCCAGCCCGGCGAACCAGCGTTCGGCGTCGTATGACGCCTCCAACTCCGCACCCCAGATTTCGGCGGACCGAAGGTTGATGAAATACGGGTCGACCCCCGGCACGCCGGTAGAGTTGCGGACGATCATCTGGTCGATGGCGTTGTGGAACCCCGTCAGCTTCATCTGCAGGCTGTCGTCCGCGGCAAGCACGCCCTCGCGCTGCCAGGTCGCCCCAAGCTCGATGGTCCGGGCGGTCTCTTTCTTCAGGTCCAGACTCGCGACCTGCGGGTCCGAGGAATAGAGCTCGTCCAGCGTCGGCATCCGCTCGGTGCTGGCAAGCGAGCCAAAGACCGAGAGGCTGTCGCTGAGGTCGTACATCGCGGCGAAAGAGGCCGAGACGGCCGTGTCCGACGTGTCCCCTCCCTCGGCGGAGGGAGGCAGGTTCCGGCCGCTGCGATCGCCGAAATCGACGCGCAGCCCGGGGATCAGGGTCAGCCTGTCGTCATGGACGAACTCTCCCAGGGCATAGAGGCCCAGCTTGCGGTCGGTGCCCTGCGGGTGAAAGCCGATCTCGCCCACGGAAGAAGCCGAGCTGCGGTCCTGCTCGGAAAGTTGCAGGCCCAGGGTCAGGGTATTCGCCCATGCGCCGGACGACAGGTCGGCCTTGTTCTCGATCTTCAGCGCCACGGCTTCGTATTCATACTCGCTGGGGCAAACCACCTGGCTGCGCCCGGGGGCGCAGAACAGGCCCGGGCCGGGGCGGATATTGGTCTTTTCCAGCCAGGTGTCGGTCCAGGACAGTTGCACCGTCAGATCCAGAAGGTCGCTGTCGGCAAAGCCGTTGCGCCAGGTCAGCGTCAGGGTCTCGTCGCGCGAGGCGACATCGGCGATGCCGAAGACCGGTATCGTCGCTCCTCCTGTCGGAGTGACGGGTGAATCCTCAAGGCTGGTCTCGGTGCGGGAATAGGCCAGTGTCAGGTCCTGGTCGCCGTCGTTGCCGAAGGTAAGCCTGCCCTTCACCAGGCCGGACGTCGCGTTGTGCTCGGTCCCAAGGATGTCGTCGCCCGATCCGTCCTGCATCACATCGCCGCGCGTCCGGTTCAGCGCCGCAAGGAATTCGGCGTTCCCCGCCCGCTGCGCGAAGGTCACTCCGCCCGTCGTCGTGTCGCCGTTCGTGGCCGTTCCCAGTCGGAACTTCAGCGCCGCGCTCTCTCCATCCTCCAGGTAGTCCGAAGCGTCGCGGGTCGTGAAGGCGATGACGCCGCCGATCACGCCCGAGCCGTAAAGGGTGGACGACGCCGGTCCCCGCAGTACCTCCACCCGCTTGTAAAGGTCGAGATCAGAGAAGAACGAACCCACCCGGTAGGCCTCGAAGAACTTGGGCGCGCCGTCGACGGTGACCTTGATGCGCTCTTCAGATGCCACCTGCTCGGCATTGCCGATGCCGCGGATGTTCAGGGCCTGTCCCAACATCCGGGCCGAGGCACCGGCGGTCTGCACGCCCGGGATGGCCTTGAAAACGTCTGCCAGCGTCTTCGGCTGGCGGATGGCAAGGTCCTCTTCCCCAAGCGCGGTGACCGCCTGCGGCGTGTCGATGGCGACGCGGCCGGTGCCCGTGCCAAGGATGATGCGGCCCAGCATCTGGAAGAAGCCTTCCTGGGCCTCCTGAGCCGCGACCGGGGCGGCAAGCGTCAGCGCGATGGCGGTGGTCAGGACAAGCCCGCGTCGTGCGGGCCAGAGCGGTGTGGTCATGGTCATCCCTTCGGGTCGGTCTGCGAAAGGGCTGGCCATGCGCTGGAGGGCGTGGGCTGGCGGCAGAAGATTCTGACTTGAACTGTCAGGAATTGGCTTCTAGAAAGTCCGACAGTTACTGTCAAGTATACGCTTGCAGGTGACAAAGCCTTCGCGCCCCAGCTTGAAGCCAGTGACGCGCGTCCCCAGAACAGATGGAAGGATGCTCATGGCCCTGCTTGGCCCCCAAGACATTCGCGCATTGCGCGCCGAAAACCCCAAGGCGCGCGCTCGCGATTTTGCCGCATTGCACCAGATCACCGAGGCGGAACTGCTGGCAGCGCATGTCGGCCACGGTGCAACACCCATTGTGGCCGATCCCGACCGGCTGATGCCCTGGGCGGGACGTCTGGGCGACGTCCTGGCTCTGACGCGGAACGACCATTGCGTCCACGAACGCAGGGGCACCTATTCCGACTACCGCACCGGCGCCTTCGCGTCGATGGTGCTCGACCCCGAGATCGACCTGCGCATCTTTCCAAAGCACTGGGTCCATGCCTTCGCGGTCGAGGAGCCCACGGAGGACGGTCCGAAGCGCAGCCTGCAGGTCTTCGACGGGGCGGGGGATGCCGTGCACAAGGTGCATCTGAAGCCGGTGTCGCGGCACGAGCTTTGGGCGGACTTGCTGGGCAACATGCGTATTGCGGCGCGGCCGCTCGGCCTAACGCCCCGCCTGCCTGTCCAGCCCGCGAGGACAGACGCCGCCTGTGCCGCCGCCTTGCGCACGGCCTGGGACCGGATGACCGACACGCACCAGTTCCTGGGCCTTGTGAAGGACCACGGGATGAATCGTCTGGGGGCCTACCGCATCGCGGGCGCTCCCTATGTTCAGCGACTGGACCCCGAGGCCGTGACGCTGACCCTGCGCCAGGCGGCGGACAGCCGGGTCCCCGTGATGATCTTCGTCGGCAACGCGGGCTGCATCCAGATTCACGGTGGACTGATCGAGAAGATCGTGCCGATGGGACCGTGGATCAACGTGATGGACCCGCGCTTCAATCTGCACCTGCGCGCCGACCGTCTGGCCGAGGTCTACCGCGTCTGGAAGCCCACGCGCACGGGCGACGTGTTCAGCGTCGAGGCCTTCGCGGCGGATGGCGAGCTGATCCTGCAGATCTTCGGATACCGCAAGGACACGCCTGCCGAACCCTGGAATGCCCTTGTCGCTGCGCTGCCGACTCTGGAAGCGGTGACGGCATGATCCGTATTCTGGTCCTGTTTCTGGTCCTGGCCGCATCCGCCCGGGCCGAAGACGGCCCGCGCGTCATAACGCTTGGCGGCTCGGTCACCGAAATTGCCGTGGCCCTGGGGGCCGAGGATCGTCTTGTCGCGCGTGACACGACTTCCACTTTCCCGGAGAGTGTCCTGTCCCTGCCGGATGTCGGCTATATCCGGGCATTGTCGCCCGAGAATATCCTGGCACTCGATCCCGCACTGATCATTGCGGAAGGAGATGCAGGTCCCCCCGCGGCCGTCGAGGTGCTGAGGTCGGCCGGTATCCCCTTCGTCCTCGTTCCCGAGGCGACGGATCCCGCCGGCGTCATCGCGAAGATTGCCGCTGTCGCCGATGCGCTGGACCTGCCCGGTGATGCGCTTGCAGCCGAAGTGCGGGCCGGGCTTGACGCCGCCGCCGGGCGGGCTGCCGATGTCTCGCAGCCCAAGCGCGTCCTCTTCATCCTGTCGCTGCAGGGCGGTCGGGTGATGGCTGGGGGCGAGGGGACCGAGGCGGAAGGGATCATCCGCCTCGCCGGCGGAGTCAACGCCGGGGCGGGTTTCCAGGGCTACAAGCCGATGACGGACGAAGCGGTGCTGGCCGCACAGCCGGACGCGATCCTGATGATGGACCGGGAAGGAACCCTGTCGATCTCGGATGCGGATGTGCTGGCCCAGCCGGCCTTGTCGCAGACCCCGGCGGCGATCACGGGTGCGATCCTCCGCATGGACGGCGCGCTGCTTCTGGGCTTCGGCCCCCGTACCCCCGAGGCAGCCCGGACACTGCATGACGCGCTTTACGGTGATGGCAGGTGATGGTCGAGCTTTCTCTGCCATCAGTGCAGCGCCGCCTGTCCGGCCCGACCCTGTCGCTGGCCATGACCGGGTTGCTGCTTGCAGCCTCGATGCTGTCCCTGACTTCGGGAGCGGCGGGCCTTGGTCCGGACGACCTTCTTGCTGCCCTGTGGGGGGAAGGGCTAAGCCCCCGTGACAAGGTCGTCCTGTTCGACATCCGCTTGCCGCGTCTGGCGCTTGGCATGACCGTCGGCGCCGCGCTGGCCGTGTCCGGCGTCCTGCTTCAGGGCCTTTTCCGCAATCCGCTGGCCGATCCGGGCATCGTGGGCGTCAGCGCCGGGGCGGGATTGGGCGCGGTCCTGGCCATAGTTCTGGGCGGCCTCCTTCCGGCGGCGCTGACCACTGCCTTTGGACCGGCGCTGGTTCCTCTGGCAGCGGGGCTGGGCGGCTGGGGGACCACGATCTTGCTATACCGCATAGCGACCTCGGGCCGGCGCACCGACGTCGCCCTGATGCTGCTTGCCGGCATCGCGCTTGCGGCCCTGGCCGGCGCAGGGACGGGGGTGCTGACCTACCTTGCCGACGACCGGCAACTGCGAGACCTCACGTTCTGGAGCATGGGGTCCCTCGCCGGGGCGACCTGGACCAGCCTTGCCGCCGCCCTGCCTCTTGTGGCGCTGGCGCTGCTGGTCGCTCCGCGGCTGGCGCCGGGGCTGAACGCCCTCGCGCTGGGCGAGGCGCAGGCCGCCCACATGGGCACCGACGTTCAGGTTCTGAAGCGCCTGACGATCCTTTCCGCCGCAGCAGCAACGGGTGCGGCCGTGGCGGTATCGGGCGGGATCGGCTTCATCGGTATCGTCGTGCCGCATCTGTTGCGTCAGGTCCAGGGACCGGATCACCGCCAGCTTGTCCCGAATGCCGCGCTGCTCGGAGCCGCGCTTCTGGTGCTGGCCGACCTTGTCTCGCGCAGTATCGTCGCGCCGGCGGAACTGCCGATCGGCATCCTGACCGCATTGATCGGTGCGCCGGTCTTCCTATGGATGCTTCTGCAACGCGCAGGACACAGGGGGTAGCATGCTGGAACTGGCGGATGTCTGTGTCCGGCTGGGCCGGCGGCGGGTGCTGGAGGGCATCTCGCTGACTGTCCGCCCGGGTGAACTGCTGGCGATCTGCGGTGCGAATGGTGCGGGCAAGAGCACGCTCCTGAAGGCTCTTCTCGGCGAGTTGCCGGCGACCGGTTCCATCCGGCTGGGCGGCCATGACGTCTTGCGGGCGAAGGCCGCACATCTGGCTCGTCTGCGGGCGGTCCTGCCACAGGAAAGCGAGGTGGCCTTCGGATTCACCCTGGGCGAGATCGTCAGCATGGGCCGTGAGGCCGGAGATTTCGCAACACGGCCCGAAGTGACGGACCTGGCCCTTGCCGCCGTCGGCCTGGAGCACCGGCAGGCCGAGGACATTCGCAACCTCTCTGGCGGCGAGCGTCAGCGTGGCCATCTGGCCCGCGCACTTGCCCAGGTCTGGGAGCCGGTCGGTCCGCGCGGCCCCCGCTGGCTGATGCTTGACGAGCCGGTGGCAAGTCTGGACCTTGGGCACCAGCTGCAGATCATGCGCCTTGCCCGCAGCTATGCCGATGCAGGGGGAGGGGTGGTTGCGATCATGCATGACCTGAACCTTTCTGCTATGTTTGCCGACAGGATGGCCTTTCTGATCGGCGGACGGCTGGCGGCCAGCGGTTCGCCCCTGGACGTGATGCGGACGGATGTGCTGGAGGCCGCATACAGGTGCCGGATCGCCCTGAACTCGGCCCCGAAAAGCGGCCCGTGGCTGCTGCCCCAGGCTTGCAGCTGAACGGTCCCGCCGGTCCGCGAATGCTGCACCTGCCAAAAGCCGATGCCTTGGCGCAGCGACTGTGACGACATGGAAGAAACGACTGTACGAGATATCCCCGGCCGCGGATGGTAGTTCCGTGAACGGCGCGGAATTGGGCAGACTGCCTGCCCATCGTGCAGATGCGCCCGTTCTTGCCGGCAACGTCGGCCCAGTGAGGTCTTCGCGAATGACCTCGGCACCGGATCGACTTACCCCGGCAGTGCGGAAGGTCCGGATCCCCATGATCGCCAACTCCCCACTTTCCCTTGAACGGAGCCACGGCCTTGCCCGGCTTTCCTTCCGGCAGGATGGCGTCCGGACCCGGTTGGAGCGGCTGCATCAGTCCGGCTCGGCCAAGGCGTTCGTCCACCCGTCGCACAAGGGGCTGGACGTCATTCTGTTGAACACATCGGGCGGAATGACGGGCGGGGACCGCTTGTCCTATGCGCTGTCGCTGGAGGCGGGCTGCCGGGTGACGGCGGCGACGCAGACGGCCGAGCGGGCCTATCGGTCCGAGGCGGGCGTGGCGCAGGTGTCGGTCGAGCACGAGGTCGGACCGGGCGCACATCTCGACTGGTTGCCGCAAGAGACGATCCTGTTTGATGGATCCGCCCTGGACAGGGTGACAACAGTGCGGCTGGGACCGGGCGCATCCTGCCTGACGCTCGAAGCGGTAGTCCTGGGCCGCGCGGCGATGGGCGAAGTGGTGCGGCGGGTCAGTCTGACGGACAGACGGCAGGTGATCCGGGGCGACGTGCCTGTGCTGGTCGAGCCCTTGCGTCTGGCCGATGCGATGCTGCAGGCAGGGTTGGGCGTCTTGCAGGACGCCAGGGCTTTTGCCAGCCTTGCGCTGGTAGCCGAGGGCGCCGAAGCGCGCCTGCAGTCGGTGCGGTCAGTTCTGGATGAACCGGGCGTGTCCGGCGGGGCCTCGGGCTTCGATGGCAGGCTGACGGTGCGGCTGATGGCGGCGGATGGCTGGCCGATGCGGCGGCAAATCCTGCGGGTGCTGGCGGTGCTGCGCGACGCACCCCTGCCCCGCGTTTGGCAGATGTGAGGACATGCGATGAACCTGACCCCCCGTGAGCGGGAAAAGCTTCTGGTCAGCGTGGCAGCCATGGTGGCGCGCGGCCGGCTGGCCCGTGGCGTCAAGCTGAACCACCCCGAAGCGGTGGCGCTGATCACCGATTTCGTCGTCGAAGGCGCGCGTGATGGTCGCAGCGTGGCCGACCTGATGGAGGCAGGCGCGCATGTGATCCGCGCCGATCAGTGCATGGAGGGCATCCCCGAGATGATCCACTCCGTCCAGGTCGAGGCAACGTTCCCCGATGGCACCAAGCTTGTCACCGTCCACCACCCGATCCGCTGAGAGGCCCCTGATGAAACGTCTTGTTCCCGTTTTGATGCTGCTGCCCTCTGCCGCGCTGGCCCATCCCGGGGACCACCACGCGACGGGACTCCTCCACCTTCTGACCGAGCCGGACCACCTGGCAATGATCGCCCTGGTCGTGGCCGTCCTTGGCTATGCCATCTATCGCCGGGTCCGGTCATGATCCCCGGCGAGGTCCTGCCCGCCGAGGGCGACATCGAGCTGAACGCGGGTGCGCCCGTCACGGTGCTGATGGTGGCCAACACCGGCGACCGTCCCGTGCAGGTGGGTAGCCACTATCATTTTGCCGAGACGAACGCAGCCCTGTCCTTCGACCGGGACACGGCGCGGGGCCAGCGGCTGGACATCGCGGCGGGAACGGCGGTGCGGTTCGAGCCGGGGCAGAGCCGTGAGGTGCGGCTGGTGCCCTTTGGCGGGGCGCGGGTGGTCTACGGGTTCAATCAGAAAGTCATGGGGCCGCTATGATCCGCTGGCCGCTTTCCGCCGGGCCTGCAATTGCTGTCGCGCCACTGTCAGGTGGTTGTGCGTTGGTGCGGTACCCGGGCGCCTCAGCCCGCCCCTTGCCAAGGAGCCAACCATGTTCCCGATGATGACCCCCGCCCAGCTGATCAGCCTGTCCTTCAAGACCGGGTTCATGCTGGCCGAAGCGCAGATGGTGATCGGGATGCGGATGATGGGGATGGCGGGCCTCTGGCGCGTCACCCCGTCCGAAAATGCCCGGATGTCCTCCGAGAAGGTCAAGGTGATGGGGCAGTCAGCAGCGGCGGCGACGCAGGCCGTCATGGCCGGAAAGCCGCCTGCATTGATCGCCGAAGCCGCGCTGAAACCCGTCGCCCGGGCCACCAAGTCCAATGTCAAGCGCCTGGCCGCCCGTGGCCCCGGCCAGCCCTGAGAGGTCCCGATGCCCGCCCTGATCTCGCGCGCCGCCTATGCCAGCATGTACGGCCCCACCACCGGCGACCGGCTGCGGCTGGGCGATACCGACCTGATCGTCGAGGTGGAGCGCGACCTTACCACCTATGGCGAGGAGGTGAAGTTCGGCGGCGGCAAGGTGATCCGCGACGGGATGGGGCAGTCGCAGGTCTCCCGCGCACGGGGCGCGATGGACACGGTGATCACCAACGCGCTGATCATCGACCATACCGGCATCTACAAGGCCGACGTGGGCCTGCGCGACGGGCGGATCGCGGCCATTGGCAAGGCCGGGAACCCGGACACCCAGCCCGGCGTGACCATCGTCATCGGCCCGGGGACCGAGATCATCGCGGGCGAGGGGCGCATCCTGACCGCAGGCGGGATGGACGCGCATATCCATTTCATCTGCCCCCAGCAGGTCGAGGATGCGCTGCATTCCGGCATCACCACGATGCTCGGCGGCGGCACCGGCCCGGCGCATGGGACTTTGGCGACGACCTGCACCCCCGGCCCCTGGCATCTGGGGCGGATGATCCAGGCGGCGGATGGGTTGCCGATGAACCTGGCCTTTGCCGGGAAGGGCAACGCCAGCCTGCCCGAGGGGATCGTCGAGCAGGTGCGTGGCGGCGCGGCGGCACTAAAGCTGCATGAGGATTGGGGGACCACCCCTGGGGCCATCGACTGCTGCCTTTCCGTCGCCGACGAGATGGACGTGCAGGTGATGATCCACACCGACACGCTGAACGAAAGCGGGTTCGTCGAAAACACCCTCGCCGCCTTCAAGGGCCGCACGATCCACGCCTTCCACACCGAAGGCGCAGGCGGCGGCCATGCGCCGGACATCATGAAGGTGGTGGGCTGGCAGAACGTGCTGCCGTCCTCGACCAACCCGACGATGCACTACACGGTGAACACCGTGGAGGAACATCTCGACATGCTGATGGTCTGCCACCACCTCGACAAGCGCATCCCCGAGGACGTCGCCTTTGCCGAAAGCCGCATCCGGCGCGAGACGATCGCGGCCGAGGATGTGCTGCACGACATGGGGGCCTTCTCAGTGATCTCGTCGGACAGCCAAGCGATGGGCCGGGTGGGCGAGGTGATCACCCGCACCTGGCAGACCGCGCACAAGATGAAGGTCCAGCGCGGGCGGCTGGCGGAAGAGCAGGGGCAGAACGACAACCTCCGTGTCCGCCGCTACATCGCCAAGTACACGATCAACCCGGCCATCGTGCACGGGATCAGCCAGCACATCGGCAGCGTCGAGGTCGGCAAGCGCGCCGATCTGGTGCTCTGGAACCCCGCCTTCTTCGGCGCCAAGCCCGAGATGGTGCTGATCGGCGGCATGATCACCGAGGCGCAGATGGGCGACCCGAACGGGTCGATCCCGGTGCAGCCGATGTATTCCCGGCCCATGTTCGGCGCGCAGGGGCGGGCGGTGGAACGCTCCGCCGTGATGTTCGTCTCGAAAGCCGCGCAGGAGGATGATCTTCGCGGGCGGCTGGGCATCGCCAAGGATACGCTGGCGGTCGAGAACACCCGGAACATCCAGAAGCGCGACATGATCCACAACTCGACCACCCCCAAGGTCGAGATACACCCCGAAACCTACGAAGTCCGCGCCGACGGCGAAGTCATCACCTGCGCCCCCGCGAAGGAGCTTCCCCTCGCGCAGCGCTATTTCCTGTTCTGACATGACCACGCTTCTGAAATCCGCCCCGCCCCTCGCCCATGACCGGGTCGTCCTGGACTACGACCAGCGCCTGTTGCGGCGGAAGCTGCTGACCACGGCGGGAGGGCGCGAGTTCCTTGTGGACCTGCCGTCGGTCACCAACCTCGACGACTACTGGGGCTTCCAGGTCGACGGGTTGAACATCGAGATCGTCCCCGCCCCCGAATCCGTGCTGGTCATCACCGGGGACCTCACGCGCCTCGCCTGGCACATCGGCAACCGCCACACGCCCTGCCAGATCCACCCCGACCGCTTGGTCATCCGCGAGGATCACGTGCTGGAGCGCATGCTTCAAGGTCTAGGTGCCACGATCCGGCGCGAGAGCCTGCCGTTCAAGCCCGAGGGCGGGGCCTATGGCCACGGCCGAACGATGGGCCATTCGCATGGCGACGACCACCATGACGCCGAGCAGTTCGGCTGGCACCACCACGGCGACGGGCAGATGCATTTCCATGCGCCGAAGAGCGCAAAGTGACCGCGCTCCTCACCCTAGTGCAGTGGCTCTCCCCCGCCTTCCCGACCGGGGCCTTCGCCTACAGCCACGGGCTGGAACGGGTGATCGCCGGCGGGGACGTGACCGATGCAGCAAGTCTTGAGACGTGGCTTAGGAATGTCCTGCACTACGGCGCGGGGTGGCAGGATGCGGTGCTGCTCACCCACGCGCTGGCCGCAGGCGCGGATCATGCGGCACTCGATGCGCTCGCGCGCGCCTTGGCGCCGTCGGCCGAGCGGTTGCAGGAAAGCGCAGAACAGGGTGCAGCACTGGCGCGGATGCTGTCTGGGCTGACCGGACGGGCGCTGCCGGCGCGGATGCTGCCGGTGGCAGTTGGCGAGGCGGCCGCGCCGCTGGGCCTGCCGGCCGGTCAGGTGGCGCAGTTATACCTGCAGGGTTTTGCCGGCAACCTGTGTACGCTTGCCACGCGGCATGTGCCTCTTGGCCAAAGCGAAGGACAAGGCGTGCTGGCGCGGCTCCTGCCGGAAATCGAAGTGCTGGGAAGCTGGGCGGCCGTTGCCTCGCTGGAGGATCTGGGAAGTTCGGCTCTGGCCGCGGACCTTGCGGCGTTTCAGCATGAGATCATGGATGTGAGGATTTTCCGGACATGACGACGCATGGACCGTTGCGGGTGGGAATCGGCGGGCCGGTGGGGGCGGGGAAAACCACGCTGACCGAAAAGCTTGCCCGCGCGCTTGGCTCCCGGCTATCGATGGCTGTCATCACCAACGACATCTACACCCGCGAGGATGCCGAGGCGCTGACCCGCGCCCAGGTCCTGCCCGCGTCCCGCATCCGGGGCGTCGAAACCGGCGGCTGTCCCCATACCGCGATCCGCGAGGACGCCTCGATCAACCTCGCCGCCGTGGCCGACCTGAACCGCGCTTTCCCCGACCTCGACCTGATCTTGATCGAGAGCGGGGGTGACAACCTTGCTGCCACCTTCAGCCCAGAGCTTGCGGACCTGACGATCTATGTCATCGACACGGCGGCCGGACAGGACATTCCGCGCAAGCGCGGGCCCGGGGTGACGAAATCGGACCTTCTGGTCGTGAACAAGACCGACCTCGCCCCGCATGTCGGAGTCGATCTGGACCTGCTCGAGGCCGACACGGCAAAGGCGCGCGGCAATCGGCCCTATGCAATGGCCCAGCTGCGGCACGGGATCGGCGTGCAAGAGGTGGTCGACTTCATCGTGAAACACGGCGGCATGCAGCCGCGGGGTGACGCGAGGTAAGCAAGGGTTCTTGCTTCATCCGCTGCGGGCGGCCCCTGCCGACTGATGACAGCGCCTGCTGGCCGGAAGACCCGGCCTGCGGCTGCAAACGGAAAGGGCCAGCGGCTTGCGCCCCTGGCCCGTCCCAGCACCGATGGGCTCAGTTGGTCAGCAGGTAATAGCTGTTCCGCGACCCGCCCATGTTCTGCACGGTCACATAGAAATAGCCGTCCCATGCCGGGGTCCAGTCGCAATACAGCTTGTCCGACCAACTCACGTCGTAGCAGATCACATTGCCGTTCTCGTCCGTGACCGCAACGTCGAGGTTCGCGTCCCCGTCGCCCACCACCGCAACCTCGGCGTAGGAGTTGCCGTAATACGGGATCTCCCAGACATCGGTCTGCCCGGCCGGCAGCCGCGAGAGCCATTCGACCGCACCACCGATCCTGCCCCGGCCGGTTTCGGCCATCGCGTCCTCGATCACGCCCAGCAGCGCCTCGTCGTCGGCTGCCAGCTCCTTGGCCTTGGCGAACATCGCATCCGCGGTCACCGGGGCGTCGGCAGCGCCTTCGTCCTCGTTCGCGGCGCTGAAGAAGGTAGCCTTGGCCACAGCGCGCGGGGTGCCGTCGTTCATCATCGGTGCCGGCGCGGCCGGGGCGGCAGGGGCCGCCTTCTTCGCAAAGGCGGCCTGGTCGACCGTGACCTTCGCCGGGTCCAGGGCGGCGGCCTCTGCCGTCTTGACCTCGACCGACGCGGCAAGCTTGGCCGCTGCCAGGACCGTCACTGCATCACCCTGAGCCCCGCCCACGGCATAAAGTTCTTGCGCAAGGCCCACGGTCGAGGCCGCCCCCGGCGCTGCGCCCTCGGCCACGGCGCCGACGTTCGGACCGCTCTTGTCCTGGGCGAGTGAGGGAAGCGCCACGGCAGCCAGGGCAGTGGTGGCAAGGGCGAACGAAATTCCTTTAAGCGTCATGTCGGCCTCTATCGGTTGGCCGTCCTGCCAGGGACGGAATGGGCGGATCATCGCAGGTGTTCACGAAGTTGAGAAGTCGGGTTTCCGTGACAAATTCCGTCACTTGGATCAGTTTCCCAGCAGACGATAGCTGTTACGCGCCGCGCCCCCGTTGTGGATCGTGACCTGGAAGAAGCCGTTGCGCGCCGGTGAAAACCGGCAGAGCGAGGGCGAGGCAGTCGCGGGCACGGCGCAGACCACACCTCCGCCGTCGTCGGTGACCGTCATGCCAAGGCCGCTATCCCCGTCCCCGATCAGCCCGATCTCGGCCAGCGTTTCACCCGGCAGCACCAGCAGCCAACTGTCGCTCTGGCCGCCGTCCAGCGTCGCCGAGGTGCTGATGGCCGTCGGACGCCGCCCATGCGGAAGCTGGGCGTCCAGATCGTACACCAGGTCCTGCAGATCGGGATCGTCCCCCGCAAGACCTTGCGCCAGGGCGATTGCGGCGCTGCCGGCCGGATCGGGCGCGGTCGCGGCCCCCTCAGGCTGATCGGGCGAGGATGCCCCGGCCGTGGTGCGCCTCCATCCCGCCGGCGGGCGCAGCGTGACCTCTCTCGCAAGGCGGATCGCGGTGATGAGAAGCACCGGGTCTCCTACGGCAAGGGCCTGTTCATAGGCTCTCTGCGCAAGGATCAGCTGCGCGGCTGCACCCGGCGACCCGCTCTGGTCGGCGGAAAGATTGGGGGTCTCGGCCCGGGCAGGCAGGCTCAGGACAAGCAGCAGGAAAGTCAGGAGGGCGGCGCGCATGGCAACTTCTTGATGTGAGATGCGAGTCTGGCAAAGCGGCGCGGAAGGAACAAGCCGGAAAGCTTTTCGCCCCGCCCGTTTCACGTTAGCAGGTGTCCAGAGAGGTGACACATGCGCGATATCCTGGACAGGCTGCTGGCCTTCGACACCGTGAGTTCCAGGCCCAACATGGCCTTGCTGGACTATGTGAAGGGCCTGCTCGAGGCGGCGGGCCTGCGGGTTCTTCTGGTTCCGGACGCCTCGGGCGGCAAGGCGAACCTTTTTGCCTCCACCGGCCCCGATGGGGTGGGGGGCGTCATGCTGTCCGGCCACACGGATGTCGTGCCGGTCGAAGGGCAGCACTGGACCAGACCGCCCTTCGCCTTGACCGAGGCGGAGGGGCGCTACTACGGGCGCGGGGCGGCGGACATGAAGGGCGTCGGCGCCGGCGCGATCGAGGCGATGCTGCTGGCCGCGCGCCGCCCGCTGAAGGTCCCGCTGCATCTGGCGCTGTCTTATGACGAGGAGATCGGCTGCATGGGGGTGCGGAGCCTGATCGACCTGCTTGCCACCGCCCCGGTAAGGCCCCGCTTCTGCATCGTGGGGGAGCCGACGGGAATGCAGGTCGCGACCGGCCACAAGGGCAAGGTCGCACTGAGGGCGACCTGCGTGGGGCGGGAGGGGCATTCGGCGCTGGCTCCGCTGGCCTTGAATGCCCTGCACCTGGCGGGGGATTTCCTGGCGGCGGTGCGGCGGGTGCAGGCCGAGGTGGCGGAAAGCGGGCTGCGCGACGGGGACTACGACGTGCCGTATTCGACGCTGCACGTGGGTAAGATGGCCGGCGGCGTGCAGGTCAACATCGTGCCGAACCATGCGGCGATGGATTTCGAGATCCGCTCTCTGGCTGGCGAGGACGTGGCCGGGCTGATCCGGCGGCTGGAGGATGAGGCGGAGGCGATCGTGGCGCCCCTGCGGGCCGAGTTCCCGGAGGCGGCGATCCGGGTGGAGCGGCTCTGGGACTACCCCGGCCTCGGCACCCCCTCGGACGCCGAGGTGGTGCGCTTCGTGAAGGGGCTGACCGGGGCGAACGGAACGATCAAGGTTGCCTTCGGGACCGAGGGCGGGCTGTTCGATGCCCGTCTTGGGGTGCCGACGGTGATCTGCGGGCCGGGGTCGATGGCCCAGGGTCACAAGCCGGACGAATTTGTCTCGGTCGAGCAGGTGGAGCGGTGCCGGGGGATGCTGGCGGCGCTGGTGGATCGGCTGGAGGCTGGGTTCTAGCCGGTCTGTCCACGGTGGACATTTCCGGATTGCCGTTTTCAGCCAATGGGTTGGCCGTGGGCGGCAAGGGTTTGTTAACCAGGGGTCCGGGCTTCTTGACTGACCCCGGGGGGTTTCACACCCCCCGGACCCCCCGTGGAGTATTTGCGAAAAGAGCAAGGAAAATTTGATTTAAATCTTGGGCATTTGGCGGTGGCGGCGGCCAGGGGGCGTGTCGTGCGACCGCCTATTGCAGCGCCTTCAGCTGCGCGGCTTCTGCCTGGCCGATCCGGTAATGGCCGGTCATCGGGTAGGCGAAGAGGATGTCTTCCTCCTGCGCGCCGCGGCCGATGTTGTGCAGGATCAGCGGCACACCCTCGGCCGTGCGCCGGTCGGAGACGATGCCGATGTGGTCGAGGTTGCCGGGCAGCTTCCAGGTGATGATGTCGCCGGGAAGGTAGGGCGTCGGGCCTTCGTCGAGCGGCAGGGACGCGCCGATCCGGGTGAAGAGCGTCTGCAGGTTCGGCACCCGGCGGTGGTCGATGTTGCGGTCGGTGTGGTCGAGGCCCCAGAGCGCCGGATAGGCCGGGAAATCGGCGGTCATGTCGCGGTTCACCGCGGCTTGCAGGTCGATCCCCCAGGCGTCGCGCAGGGCGCGGATGACCACGTCGGTGCAGACCCCGCGGTCGCGGGGAACGTCGCCGCCGGGGAAGGCCAGCGCCGCATAGCCGGGATCGTAGCTCAGGGTGACGCCGATCTGCGCCCGCGCGGCGGCGGTCAGCCGCGAGGGTTCCGACCCCGCGAAGGCAGGGAGCGCAAGCACCAGGGACAGGATCAGGGCAATGGACCGCATGTGCCGAATCATGCCTGCTTCACGCTGCCGTGGGTAGTCCGGATTTCCCGTGATCTGCACGGGCTGGCACCTTTCCGCCGGGGTCGGTAAGAGTTCCGTGATGGCTGTTACACTCACCTCCCTTGCCGATCTTGCGACGCATGGCTTCGATGACATCATCGACGTCCGCGCGCCTGCGGAATTCGCCGAGGATCATCTGCCCGGCGCGATCTCGCTTCCCGTGCTGGATGACGAGGAACGGGCGCGGGTGGGGACGATCTACAAGCAGGTTTCGCCCTTTTCCGCCCGCAAGATCGGCGCGGCCCTGGTGGCAAAGAACGCCGCTTTGCATCTGCAGGGGCCCCTGGCCGACAAGCCGGGGGGCTGGCGGCCCTTGGTCTATTGCTGGCGGGGCGGGCAGCGGTCGGGGTCCTTCGCGACGATCCTGGGCCAGATCGGCTGGCGGGTCGAGACGCTGGTCGGCAGCTACAAGACCTGGCGCGGGCTGGTGGTGCGCGAGGTCTACGACACTCCGGTGAGGGCGCCGGTGGTGGTGCTGGACGGGAACACGGGCTCGGCCAAGACCGAGGTGCTGAACCTGCTGCCGCGTTTCGGGGTGCAGGTGATCGACCTGGAGGGTCTCGCTCGGCATCGCGGCTCGCTGTTTGGCAATGTCGGGCCGCAGCCGTCGCAGAAGGCGTTCGAGGGGGCCCTGGCGCTGGCCCTGGCGCAGCTGGACCCGACGCGGCCGGTGGTGGTCGAGGCGGAAAGCTCCAAGATCGGCAACTGCCGCCTGCCGCCGGAAATCTGGAAGGCGATGGTCGCCGCGCCCCGGGTGGCGATTGCGGCCCCGCGCGCGGCCCGGGCGGAGTATCTGGCGCGGGCCTATGCCGACCTGACCTGCGACGCGGATCGGCTGGCGGCCACGGTCGGGCTTTTGAAGCCGATGCATGCGGCCGAGGTGATCGAGGAATGGCTGGCCCTGGCGGCCTCGGGCCAGCACGCGGCCCTGGCCGACAGCCTGATGGAGCGGCATTATGACCCGCGCTACGGCAAGCACCGGGCGCGGATGGCCGTTCCTGTTCAAGAGGTTGGCGCATCCGACCTGCGGCCCGAGGCGCTGCCGGGGATCGCCGAGGCGGTGGCGGCGGCGGTGAAGCGGCTGGCCTGACGCGTCGGAACGTGGCAGAATGTTCTGCCTTTGTTCACATCGCGAGTCGCTGCCATGCCCTTCGTCGAGCTTTCGGCGCTGACCAATTTCACCTTCCTTACCGGGGCTTCGCACCCCGAGGAAATGGTCCTGCGCGCCGCCGAGATGGGAATGGAGGCGATCGCGGTGGCCGATGTGAACTCGGTCGCGGGGATCGTCCGTGCGCATACCAAGTGCCGCGAGCTGGCGCGGGACGGGGGGCCGAAGCTGCGGCTGATCCCGGCGGCCAGGGTGGTGCTGGAGGACGGGTTCCAGGTGACCTGCCTGCCGAGGGATCGGGCGGCCTGGGGGCGGCTGAGCAGACTGTTGAGCCTGGGACGGCTGCGCGCGGTGAAGGGGGCCTGTCGGCTGGACCTGGCGGACCTTCTGGAATGGGGCGAAGGGATGGAGCTTCTGGTCCTGCCGCCTGACCAGCGGCTGACGCTGGCGGCGGTGGGCGAGGTGATGGAGGGGCGGCTGTGGCGCGCGCATGTCGCGCGGCTGACGGTGCGGTTTCCCGGCCAGGTGAGCCTTGGGCTGGCGCCGCGCTATGACGGGCAGGACCAGGGGCGGTTCCAGCGGCTGGCGAAGGCGGCCTCGGCGCTGGGGGTGCCGGTGGTGGCCACCGCGCTGCCGTTCCTGCACCACGGGCGGCGGCGGCGGCTGGCGGATGTGCTGACGGCGATCCGACTGGGCGTGCCGGTGGACAGGCTGGGGCGGAAGGCCTTGCCGAACAACGAGGGGCGCTTGCGGTCCGAAGGCGAGATGCTGCGGCTGTTCGCCGGGCAAGAGGCGGCGGTGGCGCGGGCCGGAGAGATGGCGGCGCGGGCGGCCTTTTCGCTGGACGAGTTGCAGTATGAATATCCCTCCGAGGTGACGGGGGGCGAGACGGCCTCGGACCGGCTGGCGCGGTTGGCCGAGGCAGGGCTGGAGGGACGCTATCCCGAAGGCGTGCCAGAGCGGGTGCGGGCGCAGATGGCGCATGAGTTGGCGCTGATCGGGAAGCTGCGGTATGAGCCCTATTTCCTGACCGTCCACGACATCGTCGACTTTGCCCGGAAGCGCGGGATCCTGTGCCAGGGGCGGGGGTCGGCAGCGAACTCGGTGGTCTGCTATGCGCTGGGCGTGACCTCGGTCAGCCCCGAGATCGGGACGATGGTGTTCGAACGCTTCATCTCCGAGGCGCGGAACGAGCCGCCGGACATCGACGTCGATTTCGAGCATGAGCGGCGCGAGGAGGTGATCCAGCACATCTACGAGAAATACGGCCGGCACCGGGCGGGGCTCTGCGCGACGGTGATCCATTATCGCGGCAAGCGGGCGGTGCGCGAGGTGGGCCGGGCGATGGGCCTGTCGGAGGATACGCTTGCCGCCATGTCCAGCCAGATCTGGGGCTGGGGCGGACCTGGGGCGGTGACGGAGACGCGGCTGCGCGAGATCGGGCTGGACCCGACGGATGCGCGGCTGGTGCAGACGATGGAGCTGGTGGACGAGATCCAGGGCTTTCCGCGCCACCTGTCGCAGCACGTGGGCGGGTTCATCATCACCGAAGGCCGGCTGGATGAGCTGTGTCCGGTGGAGAACGCGACGATGGAGGACCGGACGGTCATCCCCTGGGACAAGGACGACATCGACACGCTGAAGATCCTGAAGGTGGATATCCTGGCCTTGGGGATGCTGTCCTGCATCCGCAAGGCGTTCGATTTGCTGGAGAAACACCACCACCAGCGGATGACCCTGGCGACGCTGCCGCCCGAGGACCCGGAGACCTACCGGATGCTCTGCCGGGCGGATTCGCTTGGGGTGTTCCAGGTGGAATCACGCGCCCAGATGAACTTCCTGCCCCGGATGCGGCCGAAGTGCTTCTACGACCTGGTGATCCAGGTGGCGATCATCCGGCCGGGACCGATCCAGGGCGACATGGTGCATCCCTTCCTGCGGCGGCGGAACGGACAGGAGCAGGTGAGTTTCCCCTCGGACGAGCTGGGCCGGGTGCTGGGCAAGACCCTGGGGGTGCCCTTGTTCCAGGAGCAGGCGATGCAGATCGCCATCGTGGGGGCCGGGTTCACTCCGGACGAGGCCGACCGGCTGCGCAGGTCGCTGGCGACGTTCAAGAAGCACGGCAATGTCAGCGAGTTCAGCGACCGGTTCATCGGCGGCATGCTGGCGAGGGGCTATGACGAGGACTTCGCGCGGCGCTGCTTTGCCCAGATCGAGGGGTTCGGCAGTTACGGCTTCCCCGAAAGCCATGCCGCGAGCTTTGCGCTTCTGGTCTATGCCTCGGCTTGGGTGAAGCGGCACCACCCCGGGATCTTCGCCTGCGCGCTGCTGAACTCGCAACCGATGGGCTTCTATGCCCCGGCCCAGATCGTGCGGGACGCGCGAGAGCATGGGGTGACGGTCCTGCCACCCTGCATCCAGCGCAGCGATTGGGACAACCGGATGGAGTGGCTCGACCGGCCGCAGAAGGCTCCGGAACTGGCGCTGCGGCTGGGGTTCCGGCAGATCAAGGGCATCGCCGAGGAGGAGGCGCGCTGGATCACGGGCGCGCGGGGCAACGGATACCAGACCGTGCAGGACGTCTGGCGCCGCGCCGGGGTCGGTCCGCAGGTCCTGTCGCGCCTGGCCGAAGCCGACGCCTTCGCCTCTCTGGGCATTTCCCGCCGCGATGCGCTCTGGGCAGCGGGCGCTCTGGTGCAAGGCGCGCCCTTGCCACTTTTCGCCGCCGACATGGACGGCGAGGGCATCGTGGAGCCCGAGGTGCGGTTCCGGGAGATGACCACGGGCGAGGCGGTGGTCGAGGATTACGTGGCGATGCGCCTGACGCTGCGGTCGCATCCGATGGCGCTGCTGCGTCCGGTCCTGGACGCACCCTGCGCTGGATATTCAGACGGAGAAGCCGTCGCCGGGGGCATCGAGCCCCCGTCAACGGCGTTGCCACGGAAAACGGGCATGCGGGGTGCGCAAAGACCGGGCGCGCGCGGCCGGGAAAGTCCACGGCAAATGGCTGTTGCAGCCGAGGCGATCTGAAGCCCCATCGGCTCCGGCCGCCCACTCAACGCGGCCTGACCGCGCAGATCCCCGCAGCGTTGTCCCCGAGGATGCCCCCGAAATCCGGGCGTTGGCGCGGGTAGAGAGTGCGGACGCTCCGCGGGGAGTATTTGAGGAAAAGAGCAAATCAGGAAGAGCGACGCGGTGGCAGACTGTCCGAAGGGTACGCTTTCCTGCCCTTACCTTCGGCTGGCCCCCTGCCGCCATTACAGTCATTGCCCCACAAATCTTAAGGAGCGCGTTCCCTGATGTCCCCGGCATCCGCGCCAGCCACGCAGTCTGACCAGGCAGCACGACAATGCGCCCCGGCGGTCGGCACCTCTTACAGTGCGAAGGGAGAGCTTCCCACGCCGCCGGGACGACTTGCCCTTTTGCGGTCATCGGGACTCCTCCCTGTACCGCATGCCAAGCAAAGCCGGGAATGGTTAAGAAACCCTGGATGCACCTTGCTCTTTTGAAAAATACTCCCGCCGGAGGCTCCCACCTGTGTCGGGAGCGCCGCGCCTGCAGGACCCGGAGCCGCGTAGGGTGGGCGATCCGCCCACCGTCCCCGCTCGTCATTCCGCACCGGCTGGGCTAGACCTGCGCCGACCACAGAGGAGGCGACGATGACCCCCGCATATCCCCAGATCCGCGACCTTGTGCTGATCGGCGGCGGCCATGCCCATGCGCTGGTCCTGCGGATGTGGGGGATGGACCCCTTGCCCGGCACGCGGCTGACGGTGATCAACCCGGACCCCGTGGCCCCCTATACCGGCATGCTGCCCGGGCTGATCGCCGGGCATTACCGGCGCGACGAACTGATGATCGACCTGGTGCGTCTCGCCCGTTTCGCCGGGGCGCGCGTGATCCTGGACCGCGCGACGGGCATCGACCGGGAGGCGCGGCTGATCCATCTGGCCGGGCGTCCGCCGCTGCCCTACGACCTTGCGGCGATCGACGTGGGCATCACCTCGGACCTGCCGTCCTTGCCGGGGGCTTTGGAGCATGCGGTCGCCGCCAAGCCCCTCGGGCGCTATGCCGAGGCTTGGCAAGCATTCGTGGCCGCACCACCCGCCAAGCCCCGTGTGGTGATCCTGGGGGCGGGCCTTGGCGGAGTGGAGCTGGCGCTTGCCTCGGCGCACCGGCTGCGGGGGCGGGATGCAGTGGTCACACTTCTCGACCAGGCGGCAGAGTTCCTGCCTGCACTTTCTGGCAAGGCGCGGGGGGTGTTGCAGGCACGGCTTCAGGCAGCGGGCGTGGTCCTGCGGCTGGGGGTCCGGGTGGTCGCGATCGGACGGGATTCGGTGCGCTTGGAGGGCGGCGAGGAGGTCGCGTCGGACTTCACGCTGACCGCCACAGGCGCGCGGCCGCATGGCTGGCTGGCCGAGACCGGGCTGCGGCAGGAGGGCGGCTTCCTTCTCACCGATACGACCTTGCGGACCTCGGACCCGTCGATCTTCGCCAGCGGGGATTGTGCCGGCATCGAAGGCGATCCGCGGCCCAAGGCGGGGGTCTTCGCGGTGCGGGCTGCGAAGGTGTTGCACAAGAACCTGCGGGCGGCTCTGGCGGGCAAGCCTTTGCAGGCGTTCCGGCCGCAGTCGGACTACCTCAAGCTCATCTCGCTGGGCGCGCAGGCGGCGGTGGCCGAGAAATGGGGGCTTGTCGCCCATGGTCCGCGCTGGTGGCGGCTGAAGGACCGGATCGACCGGAAGTTCATGGCGAAGTTCGAGGATTACCCGGCGATGGCGGCGCGGGCGGTTCCGGCGGCGGCGACCGCGGGCTTGGCGGAGCATCTGGCGGGGCGGCCCCTCTGTGGCGGCTGCGGCGCGAAGCTGGGGCCGGGGGTGCTGTCGCAGGCGCTGGGGGCGGTGCCGGCTCCGGTCCGGGCCGAGGTGCTTTCGGGGCCGGGGGACGATGCGGCGGTGCTGGCGGCGGGGGCGGGCGTGCAGGTGCTGACGACCGACCATTTGCGGGCGTTCTGCCATGATCCCCGGTTGATGGCGCGGTTGACGGCGATCCATGCGCTGGGCGACGTCTGGGCGATGGGGGCCGCGCCACAGGTGGCGCTGGCGCAGGTGACGCTGCCGGCGCTCGGGCCAAAGTTGCAGGCGCGGATGCTGGCCGAGGTGATGGAGGAGGCGGCGTCGGTCTTCCGCGCGGCGGGGGCCGACGTGGTGGGCGGGCATTCGACCGAAGGGGCCGAGCTGACCGTCGGGTTCACGGTGACGGGCCTGGCCGACCGGCCCATCGGCAAGGGTGGGGCGCAGGTTGGTGACGCTCTGGTACTGACGAAGCCCCTCGGGTCGGGCACGATCCTCGCAGCCGAGATGGCGTTGTCGCGGGTGTCGGGGCTGCTGCTGGGCGAGGTCTGGGCGGCGTGCATTGCGCAGATGTCGGTGGCGCAGGGCTCGGCCTCGGCGATCCTGGCACCGGTGGCGCGGGCGATGACGGATGTGACGGGGTTCGGGCTGGCCGGGCATCTGTTGGAGATGCTTGAGGCCTCAGGCGTGGCGGCGCGGCTGCGGCTGGCCGATGTGCCGGTGATTCCGGGCGCGGTGGAGTTGGCGGCGGCCGGTGTGGGCTCGTCGCTGCAACCGGCAAATCTGGCGGCGGTGAGCTGGCGAATGGATGCGCCGCAGGACGGCCGCGTGGCGCTGCTGACGGACCCGCAGACCTGCGGGGGGCTGTTGGCCTCGGTGCCTGCCGATCAGGCGGCGGCGCTGGTCGCGCGGCTGAGGGAGGCCGGGCATCAGGCGGCGGTGATCGGGGAGATCGTTGCCGGGGAGCCGCGCCTGACCGTGGTCTAGATCAGGCCTTCCTTGCGGAAGAGGGCTTTCAGATCGGTCTCGGGCCGTGCGCCGAAGTGGGAGATGACCTCGGCGGCCGCGACGCAGCCCATGCGGCCGGCGGTGGCGAGCGACTGGCCGGTGGCGAGGCCGTAGAGGAAGCCCGCGGCGAACTGGTCGCCGGCTCCGGTCGCGTCGACGGGGACGACTCGGTTGACCGGAACGATGGCTTCCTCCTCGCCGCGGACGACGATCACGTCGTGGCCCGACCGGGTGCAGACGACGAGACCCGCGTCCTGCGCCGCCTGCTCCAGCGCGGCGGAGAGGTCGGTCTGGTACAGGGACGACCATTCGTGTTCGTTGCCGATCACGTAGTCGAGCGACTTGACCAGACGGCGGAAGTCGTCGCGGTGGCGGTCGACGCAGAACGGGTCGGAGAGCGCGATGCCGGCCTTGCCGCCCGCGCGGTGGCAGAGTTCCACGGCGCGTTCGAAGGCCTGTTTGCCCTTGGGCTTGTCGTAGAGATAGCCTTCAAGGAACAGGATATCGGCGCTGCCGGCAACGCTGTCCGACACGTCGTCGGGGCCGAGTTCGGAGGAGATGCCAAGGTAGGTGTTCATCGACCGCTCGCCGTCGGGGGAAACGAAGATCATCGAGCGGGAGGTGGGGAGTTCGCCGCCGGGGACGGGGGGGTTGACGAAGTCGGTGCCTTCCTTGGCCATCGTCTGGGCGTAGAAGCGGCCCAAGGCGTCGTCGTGGACGCGGCCGATGAAGGCGGTCGTCAGGCCCAGGTTTCCCAGACCCGCCAGCGTGTTCGCCACCGACCCGCCGGGGGCCTGCTGGCGGTTGGTCATCGCGCCGTAGAGAAGCTCGCCCCGCTCCCGCTCCACCAGCTGCATGATGCCCTTCTGGATGCCCATCAGGTCGAGGAACGAGTCGTCGGCCGAGGAAAACACATCGACGATGGCATTGCCGATGCCGACGACCTGGTAGGACTTCATGCGGTCTTCTCCGGGTAAAGGCACCAGTCCCGGATCGGGCAGATGCCGCATTTGGGTTTGCGCGCGACGCAGATATACCGGCCATGCAGGATAAGCCAGTGATGCGCGTGCAGCTGGTATTCGGCGGGGACGTTGTCCTCGATCGCGCGTTCGACGGCGGTCTCGTCGCGGCCGGGGGCGATGCCGGTGCGGTTGCCGACGCGGAAGATGTGGGTGTCGACGGCCTGCGCGGGATGGTGGAACCACATGTTCAGCACCACGTTCGCGGTCTTGCGACCCACCCCAGGCAGGGTGACGAGCGCGGCGCGGGACGAGGGGACCTCGCCCCCGAAATTCTCGATCAGCAGACGCGAAAGCTTGATGACGTTCTTCGCCTTGTTGCGGAACAGGCCGATGGTCTTGATGTGCTCGATCAGCCCCTCTTCGCCCAGGGCGAGCATCCTTTCCGGCGTGTCGGCGATCTGGAAAAGCCGGCGCGTCGCCTTGTTCACCCCGGCATCGGTCGCCTGCGCCGACAGCGCCACGGCCACCAACAGGGTGAAGGCATTGGTATGGTCCAGCTCGCCCTTCGGATGCGGCTCGGCTTCCGCGAAGCGGGCGAAGATCTGTTTCAGCGTGGCATAGGGCAGTTGCGCGGTCATGGCCCTATGCAGCACGAATGGCGCGGGCCGACAAGCCGCAGGAAACGGGTCGCGGCACGCGGGCGGCGCGATTAGATGAAGCGCATAGCCGAGGAAGCGCAGATGACCGACCAATCCCCGTCCTACCATTACCAGGTGATCGGCCGCGCCTTGCAGGTGATCGACGCTGAAGGCCCCGCCCTGACGCTGGACCAGCTGGCGCAGCGGATGAACATGAGCCCCGCGCATTTCCAGCGGGTGTTCAGCCAATGGGTCGGCGTCAGTCCGAAGCGGTATCAGCAATACCTGACGCTGGGCCATGCCCGCCGCCTTCTGGCCGAGCGTCACACCCTTCTGGGAACGGCGCTGGAAACCGGCCTGTCGGGGACGGGCCGCCTGCATGACCTGTTCCTGACCTGGGAGGCGATGTCGCCGGGGGATTATGCACGCGGCGGCGCGGGGCTGGAGATCCGCTGGGGCTGGTTCGAAAGCCCCTTCGGTCCGGCGCTGGTCATGGCCACGGCCAAGGGCATCTGCGGCATCGGCTTTGCCGACGAGGTCGGCGCCGAGGCCGCGCTGGAGGATCTGGTCCGCCGCTGGCCCAAGGCGGCTTACGTCGAGGACCCGACCGCGATCCGTCCGCTGGTCGACGCGGCCTTCGGCGGGCAGGCGACCAGCCTTCACCTGATCGGTGCGCCGTTCCAGATCAAGGTCTGGGAGGCGTTGCTGGCGATCCCCACCGGCCATGTCACCACCTATGCCGACATTGCCGAGGCCATCGGCCACCCGCAGGCGCACCGGGCGGTGGGAACGGCCGTCGGACGCAACCCGATCAGCTTCCTGATTCCCTGCCACCGCGCGCTGCGGCGGGACGGAGGCCTTGGGGGGTACCACTGGGGCCTGCCCCGCAAGCGCGCCATGCTGGCCTGGGAAGCGGCGCGCACAGATCTGTGATGGGCGGAACCCTGCCGAGGTGCAGGGAACCGCCTGCCTCTCGACGCCGTTGGTGTATTGTGGCACGGGTCTGAGCACAGGCCCACCAAAGGGCGAATTACGAGGCGAGAGCAAAGATGATGATGAAGACCCCCCTGTTCCTGGCCGTGGCTGGCGCGCTGGCGCTGACCGCCTGCGTCGATCCGAACGCCTATCCGAATGACCCGAACGCCCGCCAGCGCAATGGCGCGGTGATTGGCGGTCTCGTCGGCGCGGTGGCCGGCGCTTCGGTGTCGGACGGCGACGACAAGCTGAAGGGCGCGATCATCGGCGGCGCCCTGGGTGCCGGGACCGGCGCGCTGATCGGTGCCGACCTCGACCGTCAGGCCGCCGAACTGCGCGGCTCGCTGAACTCGAACATCTCGGTCACCAACACCGGCGAATACCTGATCGTGAACATGCCGCAGGACCTGCTGTTCGCGACCGACAGCGCCTCGGTCCGCCCGGACCTGCGGGCTGACCTGTCGACCGTATCGTCGAGCCTGCTGAAGTACCCGAACAGCCGGATCGAGGTGATCGGCCACACCGACAACACCGGGTCGGCCGCCTACAACCAGGACCTGTCGCAGCGCCGCGCGGTCGCGGTCGCCAGCGTCCTGCGCGAGAATGGCGTGCCGGGCAACCGCATTGCCGCCTATGGCCGGGGCGAGGACCAGCCCATCGCGTCGAACCTGACGGCCGAGGGCCGCGCCCAGAACCGTCGCGTGGAAATCATCATCCGCCCGATCCGCTGATCCAGTCGGCATCGGGAAAGGGGGTCAGCCGCGGCTGGCCCCCTTTTGCTTGGCGATCCGGCCAGAATCGGTCATATTTCCGGACCAATAACCAGGGTCCGCCATGCCATTCCTGAAAGTCACGCCCGAGAAGCTGTCGAATTCCGTCGTCCGTCAGATCGAGCAGCTGATCCTGCGCGGCGTCCTGCGTCCTGGGGAGCGGCTGCCGTCGGAACGCGACCTGGCCGAGAAGATGGGCGTCTCGCGCCCGTCCCTGCGCGAGGCGATCGCGGACCTGGCCGAGCGGGGGCTGCTGGTCAGCCGGGCCGGGTCGGGGATCTTCGTGGCCGAGGTATTGGGATCGGCCTTCTCGCCCGCGCTGGCGCAACTGTTCTCGACGCATGAAGAGGCGGTCTTCGACTATATCAGCTTCCGCCGCGACATGGAGGGGTTGGCGGCCGAACGGGCGGCGGTCTACGGGTCGGAGACGGACCTGAAGCTGATCGACACGATCTTCCGCAAGATGGAGCTGGCGCACCAGAAGCGCGATCCCTCGGACGAGGCGCAGCTGGATGCCGAGTTCCACATGGCGATCATCGAGGCCAGCCACAACGTGATCATGCTGCACATGCTGCGGTCGATGTTCGACCTTCTGCGGCAGGGCGTGTTCTACAATCGGCAGGTGATGTTCAAGAACCGCATGACGCGGGACCAGCTTCTGGACCAGCACCGCGCAATCAACGCCGCGATCCAGGCCCGCGACCCCGCTGCTGCGCGCGAGGCGGTGGGGGCGCACATGGCCTATGTCGAGACGGCCTTCCACGACCAGATGCGCGCCGAAAGGCACGAATCCATCGCCCGCCAGCGGCTGGAGCAGGAGGCAAGCCGCTAGGCCGGGCCGCTCCCGGGCCTGCCGAGTTGCATCAGGCGGGGCGCGCGGGCATATAGATGCGGTCCCGAAAAGGAAGCGCCATGCAGTATCTCGATTTTGAAAAGCCCCTCGCCGACATCGAAGGCAAGGCGGAAGAGCTTCGCGCGATGGCGAAGACCGGCTCCGGCATGGATGTGTCCAGGGAGGCCGAGGCGCTGGACCGGAAGGCGGACGCAGCGCTGCGCGATCTCTACAAGAACCTGACGGCCTGGCAGAAATGCCAGGTGGCCCGCCACCCGGACCGGCCGCATTGTCAGGATTACATCGAACAGCTGTTCACCGAATTCACCTCGCTGGCCGGGGACCGGGCCTTTGCCGACGACCATGCGGTGATCGGCGGGCTTGCGCGGTTCAACGACCAGCCGGTCATGGTGATCGGGCATGAGAAGGGCAACGACACCAAGTCCCGCATCCAGCGCAACTTCGGCATGGCGCGGCCCGAGGGCTATCGCAAGGCGATCCGGCTGATGGACCTGGCGGACCGGTTCCGCATTCCGGTCATCACGCTGATCGACACTGCCGGGGCCTATCCCGGCAAGGGGGCCGAGGAGCGGGGGCAGGCCGAGGCCATCGCGCGGTCGACCGAAAAGTGCCTCGCCATCCGGGTGCCGCTGATCTCGGTCGTCATCGGCGAGGGCGGCTCGGGCGGGGCGGTGGCCTTTGCGACGGCGAACCGGGTGGCGATGCTGGAGCATTCGATCTACTCGGTGATCAGCCCCGAGGGCTGCGCGAGTATCCTGTGGAAGGACGCCGAGAAGATGCGCGAGGCGGCCGAGGCGCTGCGACTGACGGCGCAGGATCTGCAGAAGCTTGGGATCATCGACCGGATCGTGAAAGAGCCGCTGGGCGGGGCGCAGCGGTCGCCGAAAGAGGCGGTCGAGGCGGTGGGCAAGGCGATCGAGGCGATGCTGGGCGAGCTGACCTCGAAGAAGCCCGAGGCGCTGGTGAAGGACCGGCGGCAGAAGTTCCTGGACATGGGTTCGAAAGGGCTTGCCGCTTGAATCCCTGGCTGATCGTTGCCATCGCAGGGCTGATGGAGACCGGCTGGGCGCTGGGACTGAAGTATTCGGAAGGCTTCACCAAGCTGGTGCCGTCGGTGATCACGGTGGTTC
The DNA here is from genome assembly GCA_027489355.1 of Paracoccaceae bacterium. Lineage (GTDB taxonomy): Bacteria > Pseudomonadota > Alphaproteobacteria > Rhodobacterales > Rhodobacteraceae > Tabrizicola. The sequence continues at coordinate 49,154 of JAIXZY010000079.1, forward strand.
TGGCGCTGGGGTCGTTCTACCTGCTCTCTGCCGCGATGAAGAGCCTGCCGGTCGGCACGGCCTATGCGGTCTGGGTGGGCATTGGCGCCATCGGCACCGCCGTCGCGGCGGTGTTCCTGTTCCAGGAGCCGGTCAACGTCATGCGGGTGACGGGGGTGCTACTGATCCTTGCCGGGATCGTGGCGCTGAAATTCGCATGAGGCCCTGGCTGCTCGTCGCGGCCCTGCTCGCGACGCGGGTCGCGGCGGGGACGCTGGAGGGGCGGCTGGTGACCTTCACGGTCGAGACCTGGGACGACCGCGCCGCCCCGCTGCTGGTCGCGCGGGGGCGGACGGTGGCCGTGGGGCAGGGCACCGAGTTCGGGCTGGGGCCGGAGGGGTTCACCGGCGGTCTCGAAGTGGTGCCGGTGGCGGTGGAGATCGGGCCGAACCGGATCGAGCTGAGCTATCCGCGCGGCATCGGCCGGTTCTACCAGGCAAGGTTCAACGGCTATGTGCTGCGCTTCGAGACGGAATGCGCGCTGTTCGACAAGGTTGCCATCGACCCTGTGGGGACGACGATGAAGGTCACGGAGGTCTGGGCAGAGACCGGGGCGCTTTTCATCAACGTCTCGGGCCTGGGCTACGGGCCGGACTCCCGGCTGGCGCTGGATATCGAGGTCGCGGACTGTCCGCTGAGCTGACGGCATCGTAGGGTGGGCGATACGCCCACCCTACCGCGGCGCCCTGGGGGTCGGTGGGTTCGCGTGGGGCCGGCGGCTGGGGGTTTCACACCCCCAGACCCCCGTGGAGTATTTCTGAAAAGAGCAGGACAGCCCCAGGACGGCCGGGCGTCAGGGACGGAACCCGGCTTCGGCCATCAGCCGGTTCGAGTTCGTCTCGACCTCGGCTTCCAGCTTCGCCATGAACGCCTGCACCTTGAGTCCGGGATCGATCGGGGCCAGGAATTCCACTACGGCGGTCCCGGGTTTGCGCCGGATGCCACGTTTCGGCCAGAAGAGGCCCACGTTCGCGGCGACCGGGACGCAGGGCTGCGCCAGCTGGTCGTAGAGGAGGCCCGTGCCGACCTTGTAGGGCAGCTTTGCCCCCGGCGCGACGCGGGTGCCTTGCGGGTAGATGATGAGTTGGCCCGGTTCCGCCGCGCCCCTGGCCACGTCGGATTTCATCCTGGCGATGGCTGCGCCGCGCTTGCCGCGATCCACCGGGACGCAGCCGATGCGCAGGGCGTATTGGCCGAGGAAGGGGGTGAACATGAGTTCCCGCTTCATGATGAACTTGCCCGCGGGAACCGCGTTGAAGATCATGATGATGTCGAGGAAGCTTTGATGCTTGGCCGCGATCACGCATTCGCCCGTGGGCGGCGTGCCGCGGACCTCGGATTTCAGGCCGGTGAGGACGCGGAGCGAGGCCAGCGTCCAGCGGCAGAAGGTCTTGCAGGCGACACGCGCCCCGTAGCGCGAGACCAGCGCCCAGGGCGCGAAAAGGACGGCGATCACCGCCATCGCCAGGTACATCTGGACGATGAAGATCAGCGAGAGCAGCCAGCGGATCGGGGTCATGTCAGCTCTCTCAGCTTCTGGAAGGCGGCGCGGCGGGTGGCGAGGAAGGCCACGATAGCGGCCAGCGGCGGCAGCGCCAAGGGCCAGAGCCAGCCCGCGCCCGTGAAGCCGAGGCCGGTCAGGAAGCCGCCGGCGGCGTCGGCGGCGGGAAGGGCGGCGACGCCGACAAGGCCCGCGGCGGCCCCGATGGCCGCCCCGGTCAGGGCGCGCAGCGTGAAGCGGCGGACGAAGGCGCGGGCGATGTAGCTGTCCTTGGCGCCGACGAGGCGGAGGACGCGGATCACCTCGGCATTGGTGGCCAGCGCCGCGCGGGCGGCAAGGGTGATCATCGCGGCCATCGCGGCGCCAATCAGCGCGATGGAGAGGACGCCGAGGAGGCGGATGCGTTGGGCGGCCTCGGCCAGGGGGCGGCGCCAGCGGGTGTGGTCGTCGAGGACGGCGCCCGGGGCCTCGGCCGTCAGGCGCTGCTTCAGGCCCTCGGCGTCGTAGGGCGGGTCGGCTTCCACGACTTCGATCAGGCGGGGGATCGGCAGGGCCTCGACGGGCAGGTCGGGGCCGAACCAGGGTTCGAGAAGCTGTTTCGTCTCGGCATCCTCGATCAACCGGTAGCTCTTGATGCCGGGAGTGGAGGCCAGCGCGGTGAGGATGGCGTCGGTCTGGATCTGGACCTGCTCCTCGGGCGCGGACAGGCGGATGGTGGCGGTCTTGGCCAGCGCCTCGGACCAGCGGGTGGCGAGGCGGCCGGAGGCCAGCGAGAGGGCGAGCGCGAAGACGCAGAGGAAGGTCATCGCGCCCGCGGTGAAGGTGGTGAGCCAGGCGGTGGGGCCGGAGGGCGGGACGACCTCCAGCGCGCGGGTGGCGGGCGAGGCGGGCTTGGCGGTCGGGAGCCTCACAGGTCGGCCCCCGCAAGCTGGACGCGGTGCTTGGCGATGCGCAGCACGCGGGCCTGGATCTGCGCCTTGGCCTGGCGGATCAGGTTCAGGTCGTGGGTGGCGACCAGGATGGTCTTGCCCATCTTGTTCAGCTCGACCAGCAGGGTGAGGATGCGGAGCGACATCTCCCAGTCGACGTTGCCGGTGGGTTCGTCGGCGAGGATCACGTCCGGGTCGACGATCACGGCGCGGGCCAGGGCAGCGCGCTGGCGTTCTCCGCCCGACAGTTGCGGGGGCAGCGCGTCGGCCAGGTGTTTCAGGCCGACCCAGCCCAGAAGATCGTCCATGTCCTGCGGCGAGCTTTCGCGGTCGGACACGGTGAAGGGCAGCGCCATGTTGGCGGCAAGGCTCATGTGGTCCAGGAACTTGCAGTCCTGATGGACGATGCCGATGCGGCGGCGGGTGCGGGCGATGTCGTCGCGGGACAGCTTGGTGACGTCGTTGTCGAACAGCGTCACGCGGCCCGAGGTCGGGCGCAGCTCGGCATAGGCCAGCTTGAGGAAGGTCGATTTCCCCGCCCCGGACGGGCCGGTGAGGAAGTGGAAGGACCCCGGCGCCAGTTTCAGCGAGACGTCGGTCAGAAGCTCGCCCCCGCCATAGCTGTAGGCCACGTTCTCGAAGGTGATCACGGTCATCCCCTGCTGGACCCGGAAAGCGGCACATGTGCCTTCATTGCGCTTTCCATCGCACAGGCCGAAACGATTGCACAAGAGCGAGCGACAAACCCTTGGAACGACTGGAATTAGGGTCTACAACAATCGCGGCAGCCAGAGGAAACGGGCTGGAGGGACGATGATGCGGTTGGTTTGTCCGAACTGTGAGGCCAAGTACGAGGTCCCCGAGGATGCGATCCCCGAGACCGGGCGCGACGTCCAGTGCGCCAATTGCGGCCACGCGTGGTTCCAGATGCGGCCCCGGGTCGAGACGGCGGCAGCGCCGGTGGTCGCGGCCCCGGTGACGCCCCCCGCGCCGCCAGTGGCAGAGCCGGAGCCCGTCGTTGCCGAACCCGTGGCCGAGCCGGTCGCGCCTGTCGCCGAAACGGTGGTCGTCCCCGCGCCCGAACCCGAGCCCCAGCCTGGACCCGAACCCGAGGCGGTCGCCCCGGTGGCAGAAGAGCCTGCTCCGGTTCCGGAGCCCGCGCCCGAACCGGTCGTCGCGGTCGTGGCCGAGGCCCCGCCGGCCGTGGTCGAAGCCGATGCCGGGATCGACGACGACGTTGCCCCCGAGGCGCCGGCCGCTGCGGCGGTGGCCGGGGCGGCGGGCTATGCGGTGGACGACTCGGTCCTTGCGATCCTGCGCGAGGAGGCCGAGCGCGAGGCCCGCGCCCGCCAGGCCGAGGCCGCGCGGCCGCTGGAGACCCAGCCGGATCTGGGGATCGACCAGGCGATGCCGGTCGCGGCGAAGGTTCCCGACGTCGTGGCGGAGGACCCGGCGCTGGTGGCGCGCCGGACCCGCCTGCCGGATGTCGAAGAGATCAACTCGACGCTCCGGCCTTCAGATGTGGCGGCAGAGGATATCGCCCCCGAGGCGATCCCGACCGCGGCGGACGGGCGGAGCAGCTTCCGCAGCGGGTTCCTTCTGGTGCTGACCGTGGCGATCCTCGGCTCGGCCATTTATGCCAGCGCGGACGCGATTGCCGAGGCGGTGCCGGCGCTTGCAGGTCCGCTGCAGGGCTACGTCGCCTTCGTGGACAGCCTGCGGCTGCAGCTGGACGGGCTGATGCAAAGCGCAACCGTGGCGATCAACGGCAACTGAGAAACCGTTTCGGCTTGCCCCTGAGCGGGCGGGCCATTATCCCTTGCGGCCAAGCCAGACCGCGAGGAATCCGCCATGACAAATGCCCGTTTCGACAAGTCGAAGCTTCCCAGCCGCCATGTGACCGAAGGCCCCGCCCGCGCGCCGCATCGCAGCTACTTCTACGCGATGGGCATCACGGAAGAGGAAATCCACCAGCCCTGGGTCGGCGTCGCGACCTGCTGGAACGAGGCGGCCCCCTGCAACATCGCGCTGAACCGTCAGGCGCAGATCGTGAAGCAGGGCGTGAAGAAGGGCGGCGGCACCCCGCGCGAGTTCACGACGATCACCGTGACCGACGGCATCGCCATGGGGCACGAGGGGATGCGGTCCTCGCTCGCGTCGCGCGATGCCATCGCGGACACTGTCGAACTGACGATGCGCGGGCATTGCTATGACGCCATCGTGGGCCTTGCGGGCTGCGACAAGTCGCTGCCGGGGATGATGATGGCGATGGTGCGGCTGAACGTGCCGTCGGTCTTCATCTACGGCGGGTCGATCCTGCCGGGCCGCTACAACGGCCAGGACATCACCGTGCAGGACATGTTCGAGGCCGTGGGCAAGCACCAGGCCGGCAACCTGTCGGACGCGGAGCTTGAGATCATGGAGCGGGTGGCCTGCCCGTCCTCGGGCGCCTGCGGGGCGCAGTACACGGCGAACACGATGGCTTGCGTGTCGGAAGCCATCGGTCTGGCGCTGCTGAACTCCTCCAGCGCCCCGGCGCCCTATGAAAGCCGCGACCAGTATGGCGAGGCCTCGGGCGTGGCGGTGATGAACCTGATCGAGAAGAACATCCGCGCCCGGGACATCGTGACCCGCAAGGCGCTGGAAAACGCGGCGCGGGTCGTGGGCTGCACGGGTGGTTCCACCAACGCGGCGCTGCACCTCCCGGCCTTGGCGAACGAGGCGGGGATCGACTTCGATCTCTTCGACGTGGCCGCGATCATGAAGGACACGCCGTACTTCGTCGACCTGCGTCCCGGCGGCAAATATGTCGCCAAGGACCTGCACGAGGTCGGCGGCGTGGCCGTGGTGATGAAGGAACTGGCGAAGGCGGGCCTTCTGCACCTGGACTGCTTGACCGCGAGCGGCAAGACGCTGGGCGAAAGCCTGGATGAAATCCGCGGCGAGGCGGACGGCCGGGTGATCTATCACATCAACTCGCCCATCACCAAGACGGGTGGCGTTGTCAGCTTGCGCGGCAACCTCGCGCCCGACGGGGCCATCGTGAAGGTCGCGGGCATGACCGAGGCCGAGCAGGTCTTCACTGGCCCGGCGCGGGTCTTCGAATGCGAGGAAGACGCCTTCGAGGCGGTGAAGAAGCGCGAGTACAAGGAAGGCGAGGTCATCGTCATCCGCAACGAAGGCCCCGCAGGCGGGCCGGGGATGCGCGAGATGCTGGCGACCACGGCGGCGCTGTCGGGTCAGGGCATGGGCAAGAAGGTGGCGCTGATCACCGACGGCCGCTTCTCGGGCGCGACGCGGGGCTTCTGCGTGGGCCACGTGGGACCGGAAGCTGCGCATGGCGGGCCGATCGCGCTGTTGAAGAACGGCGACGTGATCAGCCTGAACGCGCTGACCGGCGAGCTTTCGGTGGCGCTGTCCGACGAGGAACTGGCGAAGCGCAAGGCCGAATGGAAAGGGCCGCGCAAGACCCAATACACCAGCGGGGCGGTCCACAAGTTCGCGCGGCTGGTGGGCGGCGCGCGCTGGGGGGCGGTGACGCATCCGGGCGCGAAGGAAGAAAGCCACGTCTACATGGACCAGTAAGGTCCGATGGCCGGACGCATCGCGCAAGCTCTGCTGGGCTGGCACCAGCGCCGCACCGAAGAGCGCTGGATGCGTCTGGCTGAGACGGCTCCGGGGCTGGAAAGCTTTGAGCTGAGGGCCTTGCGGGCCGAGGCGCGGGGGATGCGGCGGCAGCTTGACCGGGTACTGCAGGCGGCGGATGCGCGGCTTGCGGTTCCGCCCTTGGGCGCGGGCCTGCCGCAGATGCCGCTTGGCACCGACTGGAGCTGGCGGCCGGATGCCTGGCGCGGGGCGCTGCCCGACACTGGCGCGGTCTGCGCGGGCGACCGCACGGCCCTGGGCGAAGGGCTGGCCGTCTACCACGACTGCCCCCTGGGCGAGGTGGTGGTGCGCCAGTTGCGCAACGGCGCGCCCGAGGACCGGGCGCCCTATGGGCTGGCCCTGGATGTCTTCGGCTTCCGCGGCAGCTTCCTGTCTCTGTCCCTGACCCTGCCCGAGGCCGCCATCGACGGGCTCAAGGCACGGCACCTGGTGCGGGTGGAACTGGTGATCGACAGCGACCGCCCGGTGAAGGCCTATGCCCGGCTGAACATCAAGCACGGCCCCAACCTGGCCCAGCCCGTCAGTGCCCTTCCCGCCGAGGGGCGCGAGAAGCTGGCCGAATTCGACCTGGCCTATACCGATCTCAACGACCGGCGGATCGAGAGGGCCTGGCTGGACCTGATCCTGAACGAACCCGCGATGACCCGGATCGTGATCCGCGACGTGGTGGCAAGCCGTCGTCCAAGGGCAGAGCTATAAGATGGAGATGAAGGTCGAACAGGCCCGGATTGCCGGCGGCGTCTGGGAGGCGGTGGTGACGGCCGCAGAGCCTCTTACGGTCGAGGCGATGCGCGACGGGCGGCAGATCGAGGGTGTAAGCGTCGCCCCGGTCGCCGGTACGACGGATCGCTACGCGGTGCGGGTGCCGATCCCGGCCTGGGTGCTGAATGACGGCGTGCAGACGATCCTGGTGCAGGCTGGCGGTGCTCGGCTGGCGGCGGTCACTCTGGTCGCCGGGCAGCCGCTGGAGGAAGACATCCGCGCGGAGCTGGGTCTGCTGCGTGCCGAGCTGGACCTGCTGAAGCGCGCCTTCCAGCGCCACGTCCGCGAAAGCTGAGCCGCGGCGGGCTTCCCCCTTCCGTTCGCAAGGAGGAAGCCCGGAATGACCGGAGGTCAGAGTTGCGAGAGCAGGTGCTCGCCGGCCGAAATCTCGCAGCCGGTCCCCGTTTCCGGGTTGTAGCGGGTGACCACGCCGTCCTCGGCCAGCAGCGAATAGCGTTTGGAGCGGTTGAAGAACCCCAGGTGCGGGACGTCGAAGGTCAGGCCAAGCGCCTTGGTGAAGCTGGCGTCGGCGTCGGCCAGCATGGTGATCCCGGCGGCGGTGGCCCCGGTTGCCTCGCCCCAGGCCTTCATCACGAAGGGGTCGTTGACCGACACGCAGATGATCTCGTCCACGCCCTTGTCGGCGAATTTCTTCGCGGTGCGGATGAAGCTGGGGACGTGGGCGGTCGAGCAGGTGCCAGTGTAGGCACCGGGCAGGCCGAAGATCACGACCTTGCGGCCCTTGAGCCGTTCGGCAAGCGCCACCGCCTCGGCACCGTTGTCGCCCATGTGCAAGAGCGTGGCCTCGGGCAGTTTCACCCCTTCTGCGATCGTCATGTCCTGTCCTTTCCTGATGGTGCGTTGCACCTGTTGCCGCTTGGGTTATAGGGTCCGGCGCGGAACATGCCAGAGGGGGGCGCGATGCGGGTGGTGATCGTGGGGGCCGGACAGGCCGGGGCGGCGCTGGCGGCGAAGCTGCGGGCACTGGGGCACCAGGGCGAGATCGTCATGCTGGGCGATGAACCCGCGCCGCCCTACCAGCGCCCGCCGCTGTCCAAGGCCTATCTCCTGGGCGAGATGGAGGAGGACCGGCTCTGGCTGCGCGCGCCGGAGTTCTGGGCCGAGCAGGGGGTCGAGCTGCGGCTGGGCCAGGCGGTGACGGGGATCGATCCGGTGGCGAAGACGGTCACGGTGGATGGCGAGGTGCTGTCCTATGACCATCTGGCGCTGACGACGGGGTCCACGCCTCGGCGGTTGCCGGCGGCCATCGGCGGGGCGCTGGAGGGCGTCTACACGGTGCGGACGCTGGCGGATGTCGACTCGATGCGCGCCGAGTTCCTGCCGGGCCGCAGGGTCATCATCGTCGGCGGCGGCTATATCGGGCTGGAAGCGGCCGCAGTGGCGTCGAAGCTGGGGCTGGATGTCACCGTGCTGGAAATGGCCCCGCGCATCCTGCAAAGGGTCGCTGCGCCCGAGACCTCGGACTATGTCCGGGCGCTCCACCAGGCGCATGGCGTCAAGGTGCTGGAGTCCACCGGGCTGAACCGGCTTCTGGGCGACGACCGCGTCACCGGGGCGCTTCTGACCGACGGGCGCGAACTGCCGGCGGACTTCGTCATCGCGGGGGTTGGGATCACACCGAACACGCAGCTGGCCGAGGGAGCCGGGCTGACGCTCGACAACGGGATCGCCACGGATGAGATGGGCCGCACCTCGGATCCGGCGATCTGGTCGGCGGGGGACTGCGCGTCCTTCCCGTGGAAGGGCGGCCGCATCCGGCTGGAGTCGGTGGGCAACGCGATCGACCAGGCCGAGGCGGTGGCGGCGAACATCCTGGGCGCGGGTGCGCCCTATGAGGCGAAGCCCTGGTTCTGGTCGGACCAGTACGACCTCAAGCTGCAGATCGCTGGGCTGAACACGGGTTACGACCGGATCGTCACCCGCAAGGGCGAGGGCGACGTGGTCAGCTTCTGGTATTACCGGGGCGCAGAGCTTCTGGCGGTGGATGCGATGAACGACAGCCGGGCCTACATGGTCGGCAAGCGGCTGATCGAGATGGGCAAGTCGCCCGCCCCCGAGGTGATCGAGACCGCCCCCGACCTGAAGCCCTTGCTCAAGGCGTGAGCCCCCTCAAACTGCCTTTCCCCGAACGGGAGGGGGAGCGGAACGCGGAGACCTGATGCGGATCATTGGTGGCAGCCGACGCGGACTGAAGCTTGCCGAAGTGGGCGAGGGCGACGCAGCGGCGCATCTGCGCCCCACCTCGGACCGGGTGCGCGAGGCGATCTTCAACCTGCTGATCAACGCGCATGGCAACCCGGTCGCGGGGGCGCGCGTGCTGGACCTCTTCGCCGGGACAGGGGCGCTGGGGCTGGAGGCGCTGAGCCGGGGGGCCGTGCACGCGACCTTCGTGGATGACGGGGCAAAGGCGGTGGGCTTGATCCGGGCGAACATCGCGAAGATGCGGGCCGAGGGCGAGACGCAGGTGCTGCGGCAGGACGCGGTCCGGTTGGGACCGAACCCGGGTGCGCCTTTCGGGCTGGTTTTCCTGGACCCGCCCTATGGGAAGGCGTTGGGCGAGGCGGCCCTGACGGCGGCGCGCAAGGGCGGGTGGCTGGCCCCCGGCGCGATGGTCGTCTGGGAAGAAGGCGTTGCGGTTACCGTACCTGAGGGATTCCGGCAGGTGGATCAGCGGAAGTATGGGGACACGGTGGTGACGTTGCTGCAGGCCCCGGAATGACCCGTCCGGTCGCGGTTCTGTTCGACTGCGACGGGGTGGTCGTGGACAGTGAGCGCCCGACCCTGGCGCTGTTTGTCGAGGAATTGACTGCGCATGGCCTGCCGCTGACGCTGGAGGCCTTTGAGGCCGGCTATCTTGGCCTGACGGTCGAGATGGTGGCACAGCAGGCGACACGGGCCGGGGCGCGGCTGCCCGAGGGCTGGGTGGCGCAGTTCTACGCCCGCATGAACGAGATGCTGAGGGCCGGGGTGCCGCTGGTTGCAGGGGTGCTGGGGGTGCTCGACCGGCTGGATGCGGCGGGGATTCCTTTTGCGATGGCGTCGAACGGGTCGCTTGCCAAGATGCAGATCACGCTGGGACAGCACGGGATCGAAGGGAGGTTCCGGGCGGTCCTGTCGGGGCAGGCGCTGGGTCGGCCAAAGCCCGCGCCGGACGTCTATCTGGCGGCAGCTGCAGCCTGTGGCGCGCGGCCCGGGGCCTGCGTGGTGATCGAGGACAGCGCCCAGGGCGCGCGGGCGGGGCTTGCGGCAGGGGCGCGGGTGCTGGGATATGCGCCACATGGGGCGGGAACGGCAACCGCGCAGAGCCTGGCCGCCTTGGGGGTGCCGCTGTTTCACCGGATGGAAGAGCTTCCGGCGCTGCTGGGGTTGGAAAGCGTCTGACGCGGTCCTCAGATCCGGCGCCGGGCGCGAAGAGCGGCGCCGATGGTTCCGTCGTCAAGGTAGTCCAGCTCGCCCCCGATCGGGACACCCTGGGCCAGCGTGGTGATCTGGACGTCGGTCCCGGAGAGGGCGTCGGCGATGTAATGCGCGGTGGTCTGGCCGTCGACTGTGGCGTTCAGCGCAAGGATCACCTCGCGGGTGGCCTCCTCGGCCACGCGGGCGACGAGGCGGGGGATGCCCAGTTCCTCGGGGCCAATGGCGTCAAGCGCCGAGAGGGTGCCGCCAAGCACGTGGTAGCGGCCCTTGAACACCTGGCCGCGTTCCATCGCCCAGAGGTCGGCCACGTCCTCGACCACGCAGATCTCGCCCGTGGCGCGGGCGGGGTCGGCGCAGATGCCGCAGACTTCGGTGGTGGAGATGTTGCCGCAGATGCGGCAGTCCTTGGCCGAGAGCGCGACCTCGGCCAGGGCCTGGGCCAGCGGGGCCATGAGCTGGCCGCGCTTCTTCAACAGCGTCAGGACGGCCCGGCGGGCTGAGCGTGGACCAAGGCCCGGCAGGCGGGCCATCAGCTCGATCAGCGCCTCGATGCCGGTTTCGTCCCGCGTCATCAGACCGGAGGCCGCATTCCCGCGGGCAGGCCAAGCTCTTCGGCGATGCGGGCCATTTCGCTTTGCGCGCGGTCGTTGCCGCGGATCTGGGCGTCGCGGATCGCGGCGACGATCAGGTCCTCCACCACTTCCTTCTGCGACGGGTCAAGGAGGCTGGGGTCGATGTCCAGCCCGGTCACGCCGCCCTTGGCGGTGACGCGCGCCTTGACCGCGCCGCCACCCGCTTCACCGATGACGATGATCCGGCCCAGCTCTTCCTGCAGCTCGGCAAGACGGCCCTGCATTTCCTGCGCGGCCTTCATCATCTTGCCCATGTCGCCCAGTGCGCCCAAACCCTTCAGCATGTCGATCTCCCGTGGTTTTGTCTGAGATACGGGCTGGAGGGCCGGGGCGCAAGCTCAGGGCGTGGCGCGGAACAGCATTCTGCGCGGCAGGAAGCCGGCGGCGCGGAAGAAGGCGTGGGCGTCGTGATTGCCTTCCCAGGTGTCGAGAAGGATTTCGTCGACCTTCAGGTCCCCGGCCAGCTGCCGGGCGGCGTCCAGCAGCGCGCGGCCCTGGCCCTGGCGACGGGCCTCGGGCGCGACGGCGATGTGGTCGATCATCAGGCGACGGATGGCGGGCGAGAAGATCGAGGCCTCGCGCGTCTGGAGCTGGCAGAGGGCGTAGGCGGTGGCCGGTTCGCCCATCAGGAAGGCGGTGCAGCCGGGGTCGCTCAGCCGGTCGGCGAAGTACTGCGTCAGGGCCTGCGGGTCTGGCGTGGGATAGAACACGTCGGGGTAGCGGGCCGCGTGCCAGCCTTGCACATGGGCATTCAGCCGCGCCAGGGTTGGCGCATCGGCCAGCGTGGCGCGGCGGGGCGTCATTCCTCGAACGGGTCCCAGTCGTCGTCGACCTCGGGCTCTGCCACGGGCAGGGCGGTCTCGGCAGCCTGGGCGGTGATCGCCTCGGGACTGCGGACCTGCGCGATCTTCGCGCCGGGGAAGGCGGTCAGGATCGCCTGCACAAGGGGGTTTTCGGCCGCTTCTGCCTTGACCTGGGCAAGTTCGGCATTCCGCGCCTCTGCAATCGTCTGCTGGCCACCCGAGGATACGACCGAAACCCCCCAGCGCGCGCCGGTCCAGCCTTGCAGGCGCTGGCCGAGGCGGGCGGCGAGGTCAGGCTTGGCGCCGGGTGCGGGCTCGAACTCGATCCGGCCGGGGGCATAGCGCGCAAGGCGGAGGCCGGTCTCGACCTCGTTCAAAAGGAGCATGTCCCGCTTCGCCCGGATCAGCTCGATCACCTGCTCGAAGGTGGCGTAGACCTGAAGCTGGCCCTCGGCAAGGGCGGGGGCGGCGGCGGTCATCGTGGGCCCGCGGGTGGGGGCCGCGTGCATCGGCGCCATGCGGGGCGTGTGGACCGTCGCGCCACCGGCGGGGGCGCCGCCGGCGATGCTGCCGCCGCCACCGCCGGTCGGCGGGCGCGGGCTTTCCTGCAGCTTCTTCACCAGCGTTTCGGGGTCGGGCAGGTCGGCCACATGGGTCAGGCGGATGACGGCCATCTCGGCCGCCATCATCGCGTTGGGGGCAAGGCTGACCTCTTCGATGGCCTTGAGCAGCATCTGCCACATCCGCGTCAGCGCCCGCATCGGCAGGCGGCTGGCCATGTCCTGACCCCGGCTCTGTTCGTCGGGGGGCGTGGTCGGGTCTTCGGCGGCGGAGGGGTTGATCTTGATGACCGAAATCCAGTGCGTGATCTCGGCCAGGTCGCGCAGGACGGCCATCGGGTCGGCGCCGTCGGCGTATTGCGAGGAAAGCTCGGCCAGCGCGGTTGCTGCGTCGCCCTTCATGATCAGGTCGAAGAGGTCGAGCGTCCGGCCCCGGTCGGCAAGGCCCAGCATGGCGCGGACTTGATCCCCCGTCGTCTCGCCCGCCCCGTGGGCAATGGCCTGGTCCATCAGGCTCATCGCGTCGCGGACCGAGCCCTCGGCGGCGCGGGTGATCAGGGCAAGCGCGTCGGGGGCGAGCTTCGCGCCTTCCAGGTCGGCCACCTTCGCCAGGTGGGCCATCATCACCTCGGGTTCGATCCGCTTCAGGTCGAAACGCTGGCAACGGGACAGGACCGTGACCGGGACCTTGCGGATTTCAGTGGTGGCGAAGATGAATTTGACGTGGGCGGGGGGTTCTTCCAGCGTCTTCAGAAGCGCGTTGAAGGCCGCCGTGGACAGCATGTGGACTTCGTCGATGATGTAGACCTTGAACCGCGCAGAGGCCGCCCGGTAGTGGACGCTGTCGATGATCTCACGGATGTCGTTCACGCCGGTGCGGGAGGCGGCGTCCATCTCCATCACGTCGACGTGGCGGCCTTCGGCGATGGCGCGGCAGGGTTCGCAGACGCCGCAAGGTTCGGTCGTCGGGCCGCCAGTGCCGTCGGGGCCGACGCAGTTCAACCCCTTGGCGATGATCCGCGCCGTGGTGGTCTTGCCCACCCCACGGACCCCGGTCATCACGAAGGCATGGGCGATCCGGTCCGCCGCAAAGGCGTTCTTCAGGGTGCGGACCATCGCCTCTTGCCCGATCAGGTCGGCAAAGGTCTGCGGGCGGTACTTGCGGGCAAGGACCTGGTAGGCTTTCTCGTCGGACATGGAATCCTCGGTCAGTCCGGGGCAGATTAGGGCGCGGGGGGCGGAAGGTCCACCGGGAAGCGCCCTTCCGGTCAGCCGTACTGGGCCAGACCTGCGGCGCGCGTGCGCTTGCCGACGTATCCCAGGTCGCGCCGGGCGGCCGCGTCCGAGGTGGTGAACGCGCGTCCGATCAGCCGGACCATCGTGCGCGACAGCGGCGGATCGCCCGAGGCGCCGACAAGCGACCAGAGCGCTTCCATCAGTCCGCCCATCCGGCGAGCGACCCCGTAGGGCATCGAGGGCGCACGGCTTGCATCCTGACCCAGGCTTCGCGCGACCTCGATGACGAAGGTGCGGAAGGTTGTCGGCTCGCGGTCGTTGATGAAATAGGCCTTCCCTCCGGCCTCGGCCCGGATGGCGCAGAGCACGGCTTCGACGACATTGTCGGCATGGCAGGTGACGCAGGGAAACTGTCCCTTGTCGATGAAGCCGAACATGCGGCGTCGGAGAAGGGCCGGGAGCGCGACGGAAAAGGCATCGCCCGTACCCCAGATCGCCGGGGGGCGCAGCGCCAGCGTCCGTAAGCCGGGGGCGTTTGCGGACAGGACGGCGGCTTCGGCTTGGGCTTTCGAGGCGATGTAGGGCATGCTGCTGTACGGGTAGGTCATGGCGGCCTCCGTCATCCCACGGGCGGGCGTTCCCGCATCGTCCATCACGACCGCGGCGGCGCTGACAAAGATGAAGGTTCCGGCCCCGGCCTCGCGCGCGGCCTGAAGCAGGCGGTTGGTGCCTTCGACGTTGGTCTCGAAATAGGGCGCGCGCGGACCGGCCAGGCGGAAATGCGCCGCCGCATGGACGACCGTGTCGACCCGCGGCAGCTGCGGCATGTCCTGCCCCAGGTCGCCGCGGACGGGAACGGCCCCAAGCCCCGCGAGCGTGCGGTCCGATGCCTCGGACCGGGACAGCGCATAGACCATGTGGCCTGCCTCGACCAATGCAGGAACGATGCGGCGTCCGAGAAACCCGGACCCGCCAGTGACGAAAGTTGTCATGGCTTCCTCAATCTGTGGGGGGATTGCGCAGAACGCTGGCCGCGGTCTTTCGCAGGGCGGCCAGAACCGCCTGGTCAGGGGGGCCGGTTCCGGCGACATGAAGCAGAGCCGCGGCGTGGGCCGTGGACCACAGCAGGTCTGCCGCCGTGGAAACCTCGGTCGCAAGAGCGTTGCGGGCGGCAAGTGCCGCGAGCTTCGCGTCAAGGTGCTGGCGGGACAGGGTCGCCGCAGGAATGTCCGCGCCCGACAGCATCCGGGCGGTCATCGCGGCGTAAAGATGGGGCCTTTCCTGCGCGAAGGCGACATAGTCGTCCCAACCGTCCAGGAGGTCGGCGGCCGGATCGCCGATCGCCGCGCGGGACGTCTTCCTGGCCAGGAACTGTTCGAAACCCCGTGCCACCGCCGCGCTGAGCAGGCCGTCGGCGCTGCCGAAGTGGTGATAGAGCGTCGGCGCGGTGACCCCGGCCAGCGCGCAGACCGCCCGGGTCGAAAACCCGGCGATACCATTCGCTTCGAGGGCTGCGAGGGCATGGGTAAGAATCAGATCGCGAGTGTCCATGACGCCTGTATAGCGTCGCTATATAGACGTGTCTATAGCGGCGATATACGGTCGGGGGGCTACTGCGAAGGGGCTCCATAAAGGCGGCTCGGAAGGCTGCGGAGGATGTCGCTTTTGCGGCGGGTCCGGGCGAGCGTCCAGCAGCCCTGGAAGCCGATGATGAAGGTCTCGGCAGCATCCTGGGCGGTGTCCG
This sequence comes from Paracoccaceae bacterium, assembly GCA_027489355.1. GTDB lineage: Bacteria > Pseudomonadota > Alphaproteobacteria > Rhodobacterales > Rhodobacteraceae > Tabrizicola. Next base: position 64,464 of record JAIXZY010000079.1, read on the forward strand.
GCGCCATGCCCAGCGCCTGTCCATAGCGGGCGGCGGCGGCGATGATGCGGTCGAAGGACCGTTCGGCCTGCGTGCGGAAGCGGTCGTGGTCAGGACCCTCGAACAGCAGGCCGAAGATCGGGCAGGCGTCGGCGCTGTCCAGGATATCGAAGAGCTTGGCCATCTTGTAGCAGAAGGTCGTCACGCCGTGCCGCCAGTCGGGCGCGGTGCGGAAGCTGTCGTCGATCACCCGGATGATTTCGGACGCGGTCCAGTCCGCAGCGGCGCAGGCGAGGTCGGCCTTGCCGTCCGGGAAGTGGTGGTAGAGCGAACCCTTGGGAACCCCGGCCTCGGTCAGGATCTCGGTCAGGCCGGTGCCATCATAACCGCGCTGACGGAAAAGGCGCGTGGCGGCCTGGATCAGACGGTCGCGGGTAGGAAGTTCCTCGGTCATGGAGGAAACATAGGCGGTCCGGCCTTGCGCGGAAAGACTAGACCGATCGGTCTAACAATGCTACTAGACCAAGCGGTCTAATGGCGGAGGCAGCGATGCTGGATGCAGCGATCCCGGTGGGCGTAAGCGGTGAGGACCTGGAGATCCGCAGCGACGGCGCGGTCTTGCGCGGGCGGATCCTGCGGCCGAAGGGCTCCCCGCGTGCGGCGCTGGTGCTGCATGGGGCGACCGGGGCTCCGGCCGGTTTCTACCGGGCCTTCGCCGAATGGGCATCGCGGGAGCGGGACCTGGCGGTCTTGACCTATGACTACCGGGATTTCGCGTCGTCCCTGCGGCGACCGATGCGCGGGTCGACGGCCAGGCTGTCGGATTGGGGGCGGCTGGATCAGGCGGCGGCGCTGGCGGTGCTGGGGCGGATGTACCCGGACACGCCGCTGTGGGTGCTGGGCCATTCGGTTGGAGGCCTGTGGATGGGCTGGCATCCTGCGATGGAGCGGGTCAGTCGGGCCATCACCGTCGGGGCGGGGCTGACCCATGTCAGCGACCACCCCTGGCGCTATCAGTGGAAGGCACGGGTATTCTGGTCGCCCCCGGTCCGGGCGCTGGCGGCGACGGCGGGTTATCTGCCGGGAAAGCTGGTGGGATTGGGTGCCGACCTGCCGCGCGGCGTCTATGAGGACTGGCGGCGCTGGTGCACGACGCGGGGCTGGCACCTTTCGGACGTGGGGCGGAGCCTGCCGCTGCCCGATCCTTCGCGCGTCAAGGCGCGGCTGCGCATGATCGCGGTCGCGGACGACGATCTGGTGCCTCCGCAGGCCGTGTGGCGGGCGCGGGCGCTCTATCCCGAGGCGATGAAGGAGCAGAAGGTGCTGCGACCGGCGGACTTCGGCTTGACGTGCATCGGCCACATCCCGCCCTTTGCCCGGCGCAACGCGGTCCTGTGGCCCGCGATCCTGGACTAGCGCATCAGGTCGGTTTCGGACCAGCCGAGGGCCGCCATGTCCTCGACGCGGGCCGGGGCGTCGTCGCCGACGATGAATTCGTCCAGTTGCGGCGGCTTGACCCTGGTGGCCGAGAGCATCCCGTGGACCTGGCCGCGGTGGTGGGTCTGATGCTGGAAGAGGTGGCTCAGGATGTCGTCGCGGCGGTCGTGCTGGATGCGCTCGCCCCGGTCTACGGGGACGATGCGGGCCAGGTCCTCGGGCGTCAGCGCCTGGACATGGGCCAGGAGGGCGAGGTCGCAGTCGGCCTGCCACGCGGCGAGGGTGGGCAGGTCGGGACAGAAGGACGCCTCGTCCAGCGCCGCCCGGTCGAGCGGTCGGCCCAGGAGAGCGTTCAGGTAGAAGCGGTCGACCATCAGGATGTGGTTCAGCGTCTTCTGGATCGTCCCGAAGAAAGCGGGGCGTTGCAGGGCAAGTTCGGCCGCGTCAAGCCGCGCGCAGGCGCGATGCAGGCGGGCGTTCGCCAGTCGGTTGCCCTGGGCCAGCTTGCGGTAGACGCGGAGAGGATCGGACATGGTTTGGTCCCCGGGGCACGAGGGACCCAGCCTGCGGGTCGTCTTGGCGCCTGTCAACCGGCGCGGCCTTTGCCTGCCGGGTTTCCAATGCTGCCCGGTGTGTCGGAGCCGCTGCTCCGGTCAAAGGATGCGGGTGCCGCGGGCGACCAGAAGAGCCGTCCCACCAAGGTCCGTGACCTTGGCCGGGCCGTTCTGATCCAGGGCGGGCCGCGCCGCGTGACGGATCAGTCGGCACGCCCGGGACACTCGGCCCCCGCGAAGTCCGTCAAGGCAGGACTGCAAAGGTCACGCAGGCAAGAAGAACGGTGGCCGCCAGCGCCACCCATTCCATCCAGCCGGTGTTCAGGCCGTCGCTTTCCGTTTCCGACAGGAAAAGCGCGATGCCGGGGTCATGATAGCAGCAGTACATGCGGGTCTCCGTCATGGTTGAAGGCGTGGGTCGTTGAGTGTCAAGCGCGGGTGATGTCAGGCCGTGGCCCTCTGGTCCCCGCGGGCGGTGCGCCGCCGCGATCGGGAAAGCGCCCGGTCGGCAAGTCTGTCGCGCAGGACAAGACCAGCGGGCCAGGGTCCGAAACCGCTGGCGATGTTCACATGGCCAGCGAAGCCCAGGTCCACCAGCTCTGAACCCCAGGTCCCGGCCAGCGAGCTGCTTTGGGCAAAGCTCATCCAAGGGTCGTTGCGGCTGGCAACCAGGATCGACGGCACGCCAAGAGGCCGCGAGGGGATGCCCGCGAACGAGGCGAGACGGGGGCTGCGGTCCGGGTTTGCGGGCGCCACAAGCAGGGCCGCAGACACCTTGAGCTGCGGCCAGCGGGTCAGGATGCGCGCGGCGAGGATGGCGCCAAGGCTGTGGCCGACCAGGATGCAGTTCGGGTGCTGGAGGATTGCCCCGGCCAGCTCGGCCTCCCAGGCCTCGTGTGTGGGGTTGGCCCAGTCGTGCTGTTCGACGGTCAGGGCCGTCGGGTCGATTGCCGCCCACCACTGTTGCCAGTGCGGGTCGGGAGAGCCGTCTAGGCCCGGCAGGATCAGGGTCTTGGTCATGGCGGTCTCCTTGTTGCAGGTAAACACTACCATGTTTGTCGTGATTGGGTTTCCAAAGACGGCCCGCAAAAGGGAACAGGCTTTTCGTGGACAAGGCTCTGCGGGGATTCCGACCGGGATTCCGGGGGGTCCATGCCGGGTGGCGTCAAGCCGGGCCGCCTTGCCGCTTTCCTACGCGCGCGAGGGGCGGGGAGGAGAAACTTGCTCTCCCTCCCTCCCGGATTGCAGGGAAACCTTCTGTTTTCGGGACCGCATTTGGAATGGCGGAAAGCGGCGTTCCCGCGCATGATTAATCACGACAAACAGAATCGAGATAAGGTCCAGCCAATGACGCGCACCATCATCGGACTATCGGGCAACCTGGACCGGCCGTCCAAGACCCGGGCCCTTGTGCAGACGGTCGTCGCAGCGGTCGCAAGCCAGTTCGACGCGGCAGGGACGGTTTATGACCTGGCCGATTTCTTCCCCTCGCTGGGTTCGGCGCGCCGGGCCGGGGACCTGGATGCCTCGGCCCGCGCGGCGCTGAACGTGATCCTGTCGGCCGACGCGCTGGTGGTGGGAAGCCCGGTCTACAAGGGTAGCTACACGGGACTTTTCAAGCACCTGATCGACCTGATCGACCCTCTGGCGCTGGCGGGAAAGCCCGTGCTTCTGACCGCGACCGGCGGCGGAGACCGGCATGCGCTGGTGATCGAGCACCAGATCCGCCCGCTGTTCGGCTTCTTCGAGGCGCAGACCCTGCCCACCGGGCTTTACGCTGCCGACCGCGACTTTACCGATGGGCAACCGGCCTCGCCCGCTCTGCTTGACCGGCTGTCGCGCGCCGTCGGCCAGTTCGCCCCCGTCTTCGACCGGCGCCCGCTGCCAGAGGTCTACCTCCTAGGCGCCTGAAGCCACCTGATCCTTACCTGCCGACGTCGCCCCGATCAGGCGGCGAATGGCCTTCCCTTGCCTGCTGAAAGGACATCCCATGACCCGCAAGATCCGCCTTGGTGCCTTCCTTCCCGGCGGCGGCCAGCACATCGCCGCCTGGCGCCACCCGGACAGCCCCGCCGACGGGGCGACGAGCTTCGAGTTCCATGTGAAGCTGGCGCAAGAGGCCGAGAGGGGCCTGTTCGACGCCTATTTCCTGGCCGACGGACTGGCCATCGCCTTCGGCGGCGGGATCGAGGGCGGCAACGCCAAGGTCGCAGGCTTTGAACCCGTCACGCTGTTCTCGGCGCTGGCCCCGCTGACGAAGAACCTCGGCTTCATCGCCACGGCGTCCACGACCTATGAAGAGCCCTACAACCTTGCGCGCAAGTTCGCCTCGCTGGACCTGATCTCGGACGGCAGGGCCGGGTGGAACGTGGTGACGACGGCCACCGACTCCGCCGCGCACAACTTCAACCTCGACCAGCAGCACCCGCATGCCTTCCGCTATCGCCGTGCGGCCGAGCATGTCGAGGTGGTGAAGAAGCTGTGGGACAGTTTCGAGGACGACGTCTTCCTGCGCGACAAGGAGTCCGGGCGGTTCTTCGATCCCGACAAGGTGCACTACACCGACCACAAGGGCGAGCATTTCAAGGTGAAGGGGCCGCTCAACGTCAGCCGCTCGCCACAGGGGCATCCGGTGATCGTTCAGGCCGGGCAGTCCGAGGACGGGCGCGGTCTGGCGGCGGCGACGGCCGAGGTCATCTTCACCGCGCACCAGAAGCTGGACACCGCGCAGGAGTTCTACCGCGACATCAAGTCCCGGGCGCGCGGGCTGGGGCGGAACCCCGACCATGTTCTGATCATGCCCGGCGTGTCGCCCTTCGTCGGCCGCACCGAGGCCGAAGCGCGTGAGAAGTATGACCGCCTGACCAGCCTGATCCTGGAAGAGGACGGCATCGCCCTGATTAAGGGCCTGACCGGCGGGACGCTCGACCTGACGGGCGTGGACCTTGACGGCCCGCTGCCGCCGGTGGGACCGACCGAAGGGATGAAGTCGCGCCAGGCCCTGATCCGCCAGATCGCGGACGAGAACGGCTTCACCATCCGCCAGCTTTACCAGCATGTCGCGTCGGCTCGGGGCCACTTTACCGTGGTCGGCACGGCTACGCAGATCGTCGACATCCTCGAGGAGTGGTTCAAGAACGAAGGTGCCGACGGCTTCAACATCCTGCCGCCCTGGCTGCCCACCGGCCTGACCGATTTCGTCGATCTGGTCGTCCCGGAGCTGCAGCGCCGCGGCCTGTTCCGCACCGCCTACGAGGGCCGGACGCTGCGCGAGAACCTGGGCCTGCCCTTCCCTGAAACCCGCTGGGCGGCCGCGCGCCGGTCTGCGGTAGCTGCGGAGTAGTCCGATGACCTTCCAGAGCCTCGATAGCTCCCCCGTCGGTTCTGTCGAAGTCCCCCCCGGCGTGGCCCTGTTGCGCCGGGGGATGGGAGCGGCCCGCTCGGGCCTGCGCCGCTATGGCCTTCTGGCCGCATTCCTGGCCCTGTGGCAGATCGGATCGACCCAGGGCTGGATCAACGCCACCGTCTTCCCGCCGCTGGACGCGATCCTGTCCGCGCTATGGGAGGGGCTGACGGGCGGCGCGCTGCTGGACGACATCGCGATCAGCCTGCAACGGTCCGGCCTTGCCTTCGCCGCCGCCGTCGCCGTCGGCATCCCGCTTGGGCTTTTCATGGGCCAGATCCGTGCGGTCGAACAGGCGCTGGACCCGATCCTGCAGTTCTTTCGCCAGACCTCGGCGCTGGCGCTTTATCCCGTGTTCATCCTGCTTCTGGGCCTGGGCGAGGCGTCGAAGGTCTTCGTGATCTTCTGGGCCACGCTTTTCCCGATCCTTCTGGCGACCACTGGCGGGGTGAAGGACGTGGACCGCAAGCTGATCGAGATGGCCGCGACCTTCGGTGCCTCGCGCACGACGATCTTCCGCCGGGTCGTGCTTCCCGCCAGCGTGCCGTCGATCTTCGTCGGCCTGCGCCTGTCGGCGACCACGGCGCTGCTCCTCCTGATCGCGGCCGAGATGATCGGGGCGAACAAGGGCCTGGGCTTCCAGGTGATGAACGCCCAGTACAACTTCCAGATCCCGCAAATGTTCGCGGCGATCCTCCTTCTTGCCGCGCTTGGCCTGGCCGCCAATGCCCTGCTTGTGACGCTGCAGCGCCGCCTGTGCCGCTGGGCCGACCTGACCCGCTGACCTCTTGAATCCAAAGGAAACTGCCATGAAACTCTTCCGCACCCTCGCGCTGTCGACCGCGCTTGGCCTGACCCTGACCCCCGCCTTCGCCGAGGTCACCCTCCGCTACCTTGCAAGCCAGGGCGGCCTGTCCCCCCACGAGCTTGCCGCCGAGCTTGGCTATTTCGACGGCACCGGCATCACGCTGGAAAACGTAGGCTACGCACAGGGCGGCCCTGCCTCGCTGGTGGCGCTGGCCGGGGGCAGTGTCGAGATCGGCTCGGCCGCCACGGCCGCCGTCCTGAACTCGATCGCCGCGGGCAACGACTTCGTCGCGGCCTTCCCCTCGAACGGGATCAACGACGACGCACAGTCGATCTTCTACGTGCTGGAAGACAGCCCGATCAAATCCATCGAGGACCTCGCCGGCAAGACCATCGCGGTGAACACGCTGGGCGCGCACCTGGATTTCGTCGTCCGCGAGGCCCTGCACCAGAAGGGCCTGCCCGAGGACAGCGCCAACCTGATCGTCGTTCCGGGTCCGCAGCTTGAACAGGTGCTGCGGTCCGGGCAGGTCGATGTCTCGGCCTTCGGCTACTGGCAGACGACGTTCACCGGCGCCGCACAGAAGAACGGCGGTCTGCGGGCGGTCTTCGACGACACCGACGTGCTGGGCGAGATCGCGGGCGGGTTCATCGTCCTGCGCCGTGACTGGATCGAGGCGCACCCGGAGGAAGCAAAGGCCTTCTTCGACGGTTCGATCAAGGCGCTGGACTACGCCCGCGAGCACCCCGAGGAAACGAAAGAGATCTTCGCGCGTGTCCTGGCCGAACGCGGCGAGAATGCCGAGGTGGCACAGTACTTCGCAGGCTACGGCGTGCGCGAGGGTGGCCTGCCCGAGGAACGCGACGTCCAGTTCTGGATCGACGTGCTGGAACGCCAGGGCGCGGTGCCAAAGGGCAAGCTTGTCGCCAAGGACATTCTTTACGTCACCGGCGACGCCGCGGTTACCAACTGATGTCCGTGGCGCAGCAGACCCGCCGTGGAGAGGTCACCCTGCGTGACCTCTCCAAGTCCTTCCGGCTGAACGGCCAGCCGCTGCAGGTCCTGCGCAATCTGTCGCTGGATGTCCGCAGCGGTGAGGTTCTGGCCATCGTCGGCCCCTCGGGCTGTGGCAAGACCACGCTTCTGCGGGTGCTGGCGGGCCTTGAACAGCCCGACCGGGGCGAAGTTCTGATCGACGGTCATGCCGTCCAGGGCGTCGGTACCGAACGCGCGATCATCTTTCAGGAGCCTCGGCTTCTGCCCTGGCTGACCGTGCTGGGCAACGTAAGCTTCGGGCTGCAGGTCCGTGGGAAATCTGCCGCCGAGGCCGAGGCGCGCGCCCGCCACTGCATCCGCCTTGTGGGCCTTGCCGACTTCGAGGACGCCTATCCCCGCCAGCTTTCCGGCGGCATGGCGCAGCGGGTGGGCATCGCCCGCGCCCTGACCGTGCAACCGGAGATCCTGCTTCTGGACGAGCCGCTTGGTGCGCTGGATGCGATGACCAAGCAGGCCATGCAGGAGGAGCTGACCCGGATCTGGCGCGAAGAGCAGGTGACGATGATCCTTGTCACGCACGATCTGGAGGAAGCGATCTTCCTCGCGGATCGGGTCATGGTGATGCAGAAGGGGGGCACGACTCCTCCCCGCCTGATCGACGTCGACCTGCCGCGCCCGAGGGACCGCAGCGAAGACCGGTTCGTCGCCCTGCGCAGACGGCTTATGCAGGAGTTCGGGCTGCACTGAGGCCGCCCAAAGGCTCGCCGGGGTGTCGCCCGGCGGGCATCCCTCCGCGCGATTACGCGTCCTGCCCCTGACGCCCCGACGTCAGCGGACTGCGCGCGCGGGGCAGGTAGCGTCCTTCGGGTCGCCCTTGCAATACGCCGTCGCGGATCGCAACCCGACCGCGCAGGATCACGGTGACGGGCCAGCCTTGCACCTCCAGCCCCTCGTAGGGGGTGTAGTCCGCGCCGTGGTGGAGATGGTCGTTCCGGATGACGCGCCGGTCCTGCGGGTTCCACAGCGTCAGGTCGGCGTCCGAGCCCACGGCGATCGTCCCCTTCCGCGGATACAGGCCGTACAGCTTTGCATGGTTGGTGGCCGTCAGCGCCGCAAATCGGGGCAGGTCGATCCGGCCCTTCATCACCCCCTCCGAGAACAGGATCGGCAGCCGTGTTTCGACCCCCGGAATGCCGTTCGGGATCCAGCGGAAGCTGGTCTTGCCCTTTTCGTTCAGCTTTCCGGCCTCATCCTCGAACCGGAAGGGGCAGTGGTCCGAAGAGTACAGGTCGAAGATCCCCTGCTCCAGCCCCTGCCAGCAGGCGGCCTTGCTGGCCTCGTCCCTTGGCGGGGGCGAGCAGACGTATTTCGCGCCTTCCCAGCCGTCGCGGTCCAGGTCGTCGGCGGTGAGCATCAGGTATTGCGGGCAGGTCTCGCCCACGACCTTCACCCCGCGCTTGCGGGCGCGGTCGATCTCTTCCATCGCCTCGCGGTTCGAGACGTGGACGATGACGATCGGCACGGCGACGATCTCGGCCAGCGACAGGGCGCGGTGGGTGGCTTCGCGTTCCGCCGCGACCGGGCGGGTCGTCGCATGGGCGAGGGGGGCCACGTCCCCCGCCGCTTCGTGCTTGCCGATCAGGAAGCGGATCGCATCCTCGTTCTCGCAATGCACCATGACCAGCGCGCCCGAGGTGCGGGCGGCGTCCAGCGTGGCGAGGATCTCATTGTCGTGGAGCCGCAGTCCCTCGTAGGTCATGAAGACCTTGAGCGAGGTATAGCCGTCCTCGACCAGGGCGGGGATCTCCTGGCCAAGGACGCCGGGGGTGGGGTCGGTGACGATCAGGTGGAAGCTGACGTCGGTCAGGCAGTTGCCATCGGCCAGCGCGTGATAGGCGGTCAGCGCCTCGCGCAGGGTCTGGCCCTTCTGTTGCAGGCAGAAGGGCAGAACGGTGGTGTTGCCGCCGAACAGGGACGAGCGGGTGCCGCTTTCGAAACCGTCGGCCATGACGATCCCGTCGCCAGAAGGCTGGGCGAGGTGGACATGGCTGTCGATGCCGCCCGGCAGGACGTAAAGCCCGGTCGCGTCGATCTCTTCCCGGCCGGGGGGCAGGCCTTCGCCCAGCATCACGATCCGCCCGTCACGGATGCCGATGTCGCAGCGAGTGACGTCCGAGGCCGTCACCACCGTTCCGCCCCGCACCACCAGATCGAACATCTCAGGCCGCCTTCCGCAGGATGCTGTCCAGCGCGGCGCAGAGGCGGTCGACCTCGTCCAGCGTGTTGTAATGCACCATCGACACCCGCAGAAGGCCCCCATCGCCCATCTGGCCCAGGTCCTCGACCAGCCGGCGGGAATGGAAATCGCCGTGGCGAATGGCGATCTTGTGGGCGTCCATCGCCTTGGCCAAAGCGCCTGAATCGCGACCGTCGAAGCGGAAGGCCACCGTGGGGATGCGTTTCGAGTCGACGTTCTTTGTGGCTCCGAAGACCCGGCAGTCGTTGCGGGCGGTCAGGTAGGACAGAAGCCGGTCGACAAGCGCATCTTCCTGCGCGGTAATCGCGGTGAACCCGGCCTCAAGCGCCGCGCGGGGGGATGCGGCCGCCCCGCCGAGTCCCGCGAAATAGTCACGGATCGCCAGGGTGGAATAGGCGCATTCATAGCTGGGATTTCCGGGTTCCAGTTTCCCCGGCACTTTGTCCTTGCCGTAGAAGTAGTGATACAGCGTGTCGAGTTCGAGCAGGTGTTCGTGCTTGCCATACATCACCGCGTAATGCGGTCCGTAGGTCTTGTAGAGACTGAAGACATAGTAATCGACGTCCCAGGCCTGCACGTCGATGGCGCGGTGCGGGGCGTAGGCCACGGCGTCCACGCAGATCCGCGCGCCGCGGTCGTGGACGAATCGGGCGATCTCGGCCACCGGGTTCACCTGGCCCAGGATGTTCGAGACATGCGTCACCGCGACCAGCTTTGTGCGGTCGGTCATCAGCGGGGCAAGGTCGTCAAGCTCCAGCGACAGGCTGTCGTGGTTCAGCGGCCAGAATTTCAGCACGATGCCGAATTCCTGCAGGCTGACCCAGGGGCCGATATTGGATTCGTGGTCCGACATGGTGACGATGACCTCGTCCCCCGGACGAAGCTGGCTGCGCATGGCGCGGGCGAGGTTCTGGAGAAGAACCGTGGTCGAGGGGCCGAAGACGATCTCCTCGGGGCGGGAGGCGTTCATCAGCGTGGCGGCGGCGGCGCGGGCGTCGCGCAGGGCCTCGGCCGCGGCAAGCGAGATCTCGTAGCTGCCGCCGATCTGCACGTTCTTCTCGAACAGGAACTCGGTCATCCGGTCCACGGCGCCGCGCAGGATCTGCGAGCCGCCGGCATTGTCGAAAAGGGTCCAGCCGCGGGACAGGCCGGGGAAGTGGCTGCGGACGGTGTCGAGATCAAGCGCAGGGGTTTGCATCGGGGGCTCCGGGAATCAGTGGTTCAGGACCGCGCCAAGGAAGTTGCGCGTGCGCTCTTCCTGCGGGGTGTCGAAGATCTGGGCGGGCGTGCCGGATTCGATGATCCGCCCGCCGTCCATGAAGATCACGCGGTCGGCGACCTGGCGGGCGAAACCCATCTCGTGCGTGACGACGACCATGGTGACGCCGGTCCCGGCGAGCGATTTCATCACGTCCAGCACCTCGCCCACCATTTCGGGGTCAAGCGCGCTGGTGGGTTCGTCGAAGAGCATGACCTTTGGGTCCATCGCCAGGGCGCGGGCGATGGCCACACGCTGCTGCTGGCCGCCGGACAGCTTGCCGGGATACTTGTCGGCCTGTTCGCCGATCCCCACGCGCGCCAGAAGCTCGCGCGCGCGCTTTTCGGCCGCCTCGGGCGAGGTGCCGCGCACGCGCATCGGGGCGAGCATGACGTTGCGCAGTACGGTCAGGTGCGGGAACAGGTTGAAGGACTGGAACACCATGCCCACATCGGCGCGGACCTTTTCCAGGTTGTGACCGCGTTCCACCGTGGTGCCGCCGACCGTGATCCGGCTGGTGGGCTCGAAGGGTTCAAGCAGGTTGATGCAGCGGATCAGCGTGGACTTGCCCGAGCCGGAGGGGCCGATGACGCAGACCACCTCGCCCTCGGCGATGTCGAGGTCGATGCCGTGCAAAGCGGTGAAACTGCCGAACTTCTTCTGCAGATTGCGGATTTCGATATAGCCGGGCATCAGCGGTCCGCCTTCGCGTAGCTGCGTTCCAGTTTCGACACGGCTGCAACAAGCGGCAGCAGGAACGCGACATAAATGATCGCCGCGCCGATCAGCGGGCTTGGGTTGGCGGCCAGCGCCTGCGCCTGGGTCGCCTGTTTCAGAAGGTCGGGCATCGCCACCACCGAGGCGAGCGCCGTGTCCTTCATCACGTTGATGCAGTTGTTGGTCAGGGGCGGAATGACGATGCGGATCGCCTGCGGCAGGATCACGTCCACCATCATGTGTCGATAGGACAGCCCCAGCGCGGACGAGGCCTCGAACTGGCCGCGGGGGATGGCTTCGATGCCGGCGCGGAAGATCTCGGCGGTATAGGCGGCCGAGACCAGCGACAGGGCCGAGACGGCGGACAGGAAGGGCGACAGGCGGATGCCGACGAACGGAAGCGCGTAGTAGATGATGATCAGCAGGACCAGCAGCGGGATCGACCGCATGAAGTTGATGTAGGCCCGCGCCAGAAGCTGCACCCAGAACGGCCCGTAAAGCCGCACGAGGGCCAGCGCGAGGCCAAGGACCAGGCCAGCCACGATGCTGACCACGCCGATCTGCAGCGTGACCCACAAGCCCTGCATCAGAAGGGGGAACGTGCGGATCAGGACCGGCACGTTGAAGAAGGTGTCGAAGATTTCCATGGGCCTACCGCTTGGACGCAAGGGACGGCGGACCTTTGCCCGCCGCCCCCGATGCTTTTACTTCAGCGCCGGCATGTCCATGACGGTCGCGGTCGACGTGGTGGCCTCGGGGTCCGAACCGAACCACTTCTTGTGCGTGGCCTGGACGAAGCCCTCTTCCTTCAGGGTGGTGATGATCGCGCTGACCTCGGCCGCGAGGGGCGCGTCCTTGGCGAACATCATCGAATACTGCTCGCCGGTCGGAATCCGCTCCACCACCGCGAATTCCGGCTTGTCCTTGGAGTAATACTGCAGGGCCGGAATGTCGCTGATGTAGCCGTCGATCCGGCCGTTGCCGAGGTCGAGCATCGCCGGGGCAAGGCCCTCGAAGCGGCGGATCTCGGCGAAGCCATACTTCGCCTGGTTCTCGGTCGCCCACATGTCGCCGGTCGAGCCGGTGTCCACGCCGATGATCTTGCCCGACATGTCGGCCAGGCCCTTCAGGCCGCTTGCCGCCGTGACGGTCAACGACTGGTCGCTGTCATAGTAGGGCTGGGCAAAGCTGACTTCGGCCAGGCGCTTTTCGGTGATGGTGATCGAGGACATGGCCATGTCGATGCGACCCGACTGCACCGCCGAGAACAGGCCGTTGAACGGGATGTTCTCGATCTTGATGTCGCGACCCAGGCGCTTGGCCACCTCGGTTGCAAGGTCCACCTCGAAGCCGACGATGGCGCCGGAATCGTCCTGGAACTCCCACGGGACGTTGCCGACGTTCGCGCCGACCGTCAGATCCTCGGCCTGCGCCATCGCGGCGAAGCCGAGCGCGCTTCCGAAAGCCGCTGCGGCAAGCAGTTTCTTCATCATGTTCTGGTCCTTTCCCTGTCGATTATCAATTACCGACTGGTCAGACCGGTCTGACCAGTTATGCTGAGCCAAGCATGATGCGCTTTCGAAAGCAAGGCGCTACATGGTTGATGACACGTCCGGCACGCTCGCCGCCACGGGAGACAACATGGTGTCGCTTAACAATTCGGCTTTGCCAGGCTGGACGCCTTTGCCACAGGTCGTTGCACGCCGTCTGCAGAAGATGATTCTGGACGGAGAGTTGCGCGCCGGGGACGCGATACCCTCGCAGCGCCTGCTGGCGGAACAGTTCAATGTCAGCCGTGCATCGCTGCGCGAGGCGCTGCTGACGCTGGAGACGCTGGGCCTGGTGAAGACCGAACCGGGTCGGGGCACCTTTGTCACCGCCGGGCGCCCGGATCCGGCAGCGGCGTTGAAGTGGCGCTATTCGGACAGCTATTCCATGCAGGACGTCTTCGAGACGCGTCACATGCTGGAGGGCCGCATCGTGATGGCCGCGGCTGCGGTCATGGACCAGGCGGCGCTGGCCGAGCTGGCGGATGCTACGGACGAGATGGAGCGTTGCTGGGAAGCCGGGGACTTGCTGGCGAACGTCGAGGCCGACCTGCGCTTTCACCGCACCATCGCCGCGTCCTGTCCGAACCGGATGCTGCAATCGGTTTACGAGACGGTTCAGGGCCTCCTGACCGAGACGCAGCGCCAACCGATCCCGCGGACCAACCCGACCCGGATGCGGGCCTCGCTGTCTGAACACCGGGAGGTCATCGCGGCGCTGTCCCGGCGGGATGGTCCTTCGGCCTGCGAGGCGATGCGGCGGCACATCGCCAACACTGCCGCCTGCGCCGACATCCGACTGCAGGATGGCGGGCCGACGACGGGATGACCTGTTCTTGCCCGCCCTCCGATTTTCGCTTCGGCAACAAGGCCGCGGCAACAGGGCTCCGGCGACGGTCTGACCGGGTTTCCTGCAGGTGAGCGGCTGGCGCAGGCGGCGTTCGTGGCCGTGTGGGTCTTTGACGTCCTCGGCAGGCGGATGGTCAAACAGAGCCTGCCGGGACGGGTTAAGGAACGGTAAACGCCCGCGATCAAGACATTGATATCTTGAACTTTTCAGAATATGTCCACCGTGGACACTTCTGCGGTCAGGCCCAGATATCCCCCATCGTGTAGCCGTTCGGCAGCGGGTCCTCGGGGTCAAGGACGAGGGTATTGAACCCATAGATCCAGCTTCTCCCCGAGATCGTCGGGACGACAGCGTCGCGGTCCCCGACTGTCGCCCTCTCCACCAGCCGCCCGGTGAAGACCGTCCCCAGGATCCCCTGATGCCGGAAGTCCCGCTCCAGCGGCAGTTCCCCCTTGGCATGCAGGACCGCCATCTTCGCGCAGGTCCCCGTCCCGCAGGGACAGCGGTCCAGCGCCCCGGTCCAGGTGGAAGGGTCGTCCCAGGAGAAGGGACCGGTCGCCATCGTGACAGCGTTCTTCCAGTCGACCTGGGGGTCCTCGCTTGGCCCCGACAACTGCGAGATCGTGATGCCGACACCGGGGTAATCCGGGTGGGCGACGGGCAACTGCTCGATGGCGGCCTCGCGGATCATCGAGGAGATACGGGCGATCTCACCGCCATGTTCGGGCTTCAGCTCCAGCCCCTTGAACTGGCGGACGTCGGCGATGACGTAGAACATCCCGCCCCAGCCAACGTCGACCCGGACACGGCCCAGATGCGGCACGTCGATTTCCGCGTCCAGGTGCGCGGCGAAGGCGGGCACATTGCGGAAGGTCACCGACTTGACCTTGCCGCCCGCACATTCCGCCCGGACCCGGATCAGGCCCGCCGGGGCTTCCAGCACCAGCTCGGTCACAGGCTCCTGCATCGGGATGATCCCGGTCTCCAACAGCACCGTTGCGACCGAGATCGTGTTTCCCCCGACATCATCGGGTACTCGATCTGCTCCATGATGATATAGCCCGCCTGCGCCTCGCGGTGGGCGGGCGGGACGAGGAGGTTGCAGCAATGCGCCGGATAGCCCCGCGGTTCGCGCAGGACGAGCTGGCGGAGCTGGTCGTCGTTGGCCTCCAACCATTTCATCTTGTCGTAGACCGAGGCACCCGGAATATGCCCGACGCCCCCGGTAATCACCCGCATCGGGATGCCGGAATGGGTGTCGACGGCGGTGATCATGCGCTTGAAAGTCATTCTCTGGTCCTCGTTCGTAGGGTGGGCGATATCGCCCACCCTACCTGATGGGTCACTCCCGCCCCGCCCGCCATTCCTTGAACCGCAGGAAGGCATTCGCGCCGAGGGTGGAGAAGGGTTTCGGCGGCAGCTTTACCGGCTCCGCCTCGGCGGCGAAGTGGCGGGTCACGTCGGTGGTCAGCCCCATCGCCAGCTCGGCCGCGGCGATGCCGGTGAGCGTCGATCGTGCGGTGCCAAGGCCGTTGCAGACCGTGGCGGCATAGAGGCCCGGCTCCAGCTCACGCGCGATGGAGGTGCCGTTGCGGGTCAGGCAGAGGTGGCCGGCCCAGGTGTATTCCTGTTTCACGCCTGCAAGCAGGGGGAAGCGGTCGGCGAACTTCCGGGCATGGACGGCGGCGGTGCGACGCAGGGCGGAGTCCGAGGCCTCCATCCTTGGCAGGAAGCTTGCGCAGGTGCGGGTGATGATGCGGTTGCCGCCAAGGCCGGTGTCGATCCGGCGCATCGTCGTGCCCATCGGGTCCGAGGGCGTGACGCCCCAGCGCGGCTGGCCGCCGAGTTTCGCCAGCGCGTCGGACGGCAGGTCCACCGTCATCGAGGCGTAGAGGAAGACATGCATCAGCCGGTTTGCCGCGAAGCCGAAACTTTCGAGGTGGCCGTTGTTCGCCAGGATCACCGTCCCCGCCGTGACACGTCCCCGGGGCGTGGTCAGGGTCCAGCCGCTGCCCTGCCTGCTGAACGCCGTGACTGGGGTCTGCTCCCAGATGCCGACTCCGCTCGCGCGCAGCCCCTCGCCAAAGCCGCGTACGAAGCCTGCGGGTTGCAGCATCACCGTGCCGGGCGTGTAGAGGCCCGAGACGTAGTGGCGGCTGCCCGTCAGCTGGAACATGCCCTGCGCGTCCAGCCGCTCGTTGGGCTCGCCCAGCGAGGTCAGGTGCTCGGCGTAGCTGCGGTTCAGCGCATCCGCCGTGTCTGACGCCGCTCCGTTCACCTTGCCCACGGGATCGAAGTAGTCGGCCTTGATGCCATAGTCCTGCACCGCCCCGCGCGCGAAGGCGATGGCCTGGCGGTTCAGCGCGATCATCCCCCGGTCGTCGCCATGGCCTGCGTAGTCGTCCGAGGTCAGCTCGTGTGGGAGGTCGATCATGAAGCCGGAGTTCCGGCCCGAGGCGCCCTCGGCCAGGCGCGAGGCCTCCAGCACGGCCACCTTCAGCGTCGGGTCCAGTTCACGCAAGCGACGTGCGGCGGCAAGGCCCGCGAAGCCGCCGCCGATGATGGCGACGTCAACGATCTGGTCCCCGGGCAGATGAACGGGCGCGGGCTGGCCGGGGAGGATCGCCGACCAGGCGGCGGGGCCCTTCTGCACGGGCGTTCGGCGGGCGGTGTGGGTGGTCATGTCCTTCCCTTGGTGTCAGTCAGTCCAAGCCGGGCGTGGAACCCGTCAAGGCCGTGGCGAAGCGCATCCTTGGCGGGGGCCATCGCCGCGCGCAAGGTGGCGTTGAGGCCGCCCTCGGTGGACAGGCTTTTCAGCGCCGCGGCAAGCTCGCCTTGTTGCGCCCGTTCGGGCAGGTAGCCGCGGATCATCGCGGCGATGTAGGCCTCGGCCTGCGCCGCATCGCCGGTGTGGGCGGCAAGCCAGTCTATGGCGGTCAGCAGCTGGTCGAGGATCGGCGAGCAGAGGGCCGAGGCCCCCAGATGGGCGTTCAGCGCAGCCTCGGAGGGTTGCGGCAGGATCAGGTTTCGCGCGCCGTAGAGGGTGTCGAGGACCGAGGAGGCGGGATAGACCGGAAGCGGGCAGCCGCCCCCGGCAATGGGGGGCAGCGGGATGGTGATCGCGATGTCCGTCGCCGGGGCGCAGACGGCGCGCAACTTCGAAAGTGGCGCGTCGACCATCACCGAGATGATCGTCTGGTCCGCCCGGAAGGGCAGGCCCGGCAGGACCTCCCACGCCGTGCGGGCGAGGAGGCAGAGGAAGACCACGTCCGACCCCGTCACCACATCCGGGTTCGGGGCGACGGTCAGGCCCGGCACCTCGGCAGCGAGCATGGCCGCCACGTCCGCGTTGCGGGGCGAGACCAGGATCTGGTGATCCTGGCCCTGCAGCCCGCGCACGAGGGCCGTCGTGATCTCTCCGGTGCCGATGAAGCCGAGCCGCATCAGTCTACCGCTTCGTCGGCGTCGTCCGCCAGGTCGACCCAGATGGTCTTCACCTGGGTATACTGGTCGTGGGCGTGGATGCCGTTGTCGCGACCGCCGAAGCCCGATTGCTTGAACCCGCCGAAGGGGGTGGAGATGTCGCCCTCGCCGAAGGAGTTCACGGTGACGGTCCCGGCGCGCAAGGCGCGGGCACCGCGCAGGGCGCGCTTGACGTTGGAGGTGAAGATACTGGCGGCAAGGCCGTATTCGGTGGCGTTCGCCAGCGCGATGGCCTCGTCGAAGCTGTCGACGGTGAGGACCGAGAGGACGGGGCCGAAGATTTCCTCCCGCGCCTGTTTCGCATCGCGCGAGACTTCGAGGATCGTGGGTTCGACAAAGCCCTTCTCGGCCTTGCCGCCGAGAATGACCTTGGGGCCTTTCTCCAGGTAGGAGCAGACCTTCTCGTAATGCCCCTTCGACACCAACGCGCCGACGCGGTTCACCGGGTCCAGCGGGTCGCCCATCGGCCATTCGCGGGCGTGCGCGACGATGCGCTTGAGCAGTTCTTCCTTCACGCCCTTCTGCACGATCAGGCGGCTGGAAGCCGAGCAGTTCTCGCCCATGTTCCAGAAGGCCCCGTTGACGATATGGGCGGCCACGCGGTCGAGGTTCTCGGCATCGTCGAGGACTACGGCGGGGTTCTTGCCGCCCATCTCGAGCGTGACTTCCTTGAGGTTGGACTCGGCGGCATAGCGCAGGAAGCGGCGGCCGGTCTCGGTCGAGCCGGTGAAGGACACCGCGTCGATGTCCATGTGGCGGCCGATGGGCTCGCCCACGTCGGGACCGGTGCCGGGGATGACGTTGAAGACGCCTGCCGGGATGCCCGCTTCCATCGCCAGTTCGGCCATCCGCAGCGTGGTGAGCGGGGTTTCCTCGGCCGGTTTGACGATGACCGAGCAGCCTGCGGCGAGTGCGGGGCCGATCTTCCAGGCGAGCATGAGGAGCGGGAAGTTCCACGGCAGGACCAGGCCCACGACGCCCACCGGCTCCCGCACGATCATGGCGATGTGGTTGTCGGAGGCCGGGGAGACCTGGTCGTATATCTTGTCGATCAGCTCGGCGTGCCAGGTGAGGCAGTTGATCGTTTCGGGGACGTCGACCTGTTCGCAGTCGTAGATAGTCTTGCCGCTGTCGAGCGACTCCAGCACCGCCAACTCGCGGGCGTTGCGCTTGACCAGCTTGGCGAGCTTGATCAGCACCTCCTTCCGTTCCTTCGGATGCAGGCGCGACCAGCGGCCGTCCTCGAAGGCGTCGCGGGCTTTCTGCACGGCGAGGTCCACATCCTCGGGTCCGCAGGCGGCGACCTTGGCCAGCACGTCCCCGGTGGCGGGGTTCACAGTGTCGAAGGTCTTGCCGCTGATCGCGGGGCGGAAATGGCCGTCGATGAAGGCGGTCGTGGGGAAGGACAGACCTGCGGCGATGGCCTTGTATTCTTCGGTGGTCAGGAGGCTCATCGGTTCACTCCGCAACGATCTGGGCGATGGTGGTTTTCAACACGCGCACAGTCTGTTCCAGCTGGCGCTTGTCGTCCTTGTTCAGGGGCTTCAAGGGCGGGCGCGGGGGACCGGCGTATTGGCCCATCATCTCGCAGCCGTGCTTGATGCACTGGATGAACTTGCCGCCCTGTTCGAGGACGCGCATCAAGGGCATCAGCGCCGACATGATCCGGCGGCCCTTGTCGAAGTTGCCCTCGACGGCGCAGGCCTTGTAGAGGGCGATATGCTCGCCCGGCAGGAAGTTCGACCCGCCGCAGACCCAGCTGCGCGCGCCCCAGGCGAAGAACTCAAGCGCCTGGTCGTCCATGCCGCAGGACATCTGGATATGCGGGTAGTCGCGGGCCAGAAGGTGCACGCGGTTGATGTCGCCCGAGCTTTCCTTGATGGCGCAGAAGTTGCGGCTGCGGCCCACGCGGTCCAGGAACTCCTCGCCCATGTTGATGCCCATCCGGCCGGGGTAGTTGTAGAGCATGATCGGCAGGTCGGCGGCGCGGTCGATGGCCAGCGCGTTCAGCGCGTTCTCGCGTTCGGTGGGGACCGAATAGGGCGGCGAGCCGACGAGGATCGAATCCGCCCCGATCTTTGCGGCGTGTTCGGCCATCGACTGGCTGTCCTCCAGCCGGATCGCAACGGTGCCGACCATCAGATGCGTGCGGCCCTTGGTGACCTCGCGCGCGAGCGTTGCCATCTCGCGGCGTTCGTCCATCGACTGCGCATAGTATTCGCCGGTGGACCCGCCGTTGATGATCCCGTGGACCCCGGCGGCCATGAGGCTTTCCAGATGCGCGACAAAGGCGTCGCGGTCGATCGACCCGTCCTCACGGTGCGGGGTGATGGCGGGCGTGTAGATGCCTTCGAATCTCATGAGGCTCCTCGTGTCTCGGCAACCCCGGGCGCGCGGCCAAGGGGGATGGTGATGCTTTCGGGGGTGACGAAGCTTTCGATCTGGGCGCGGCTGAGTTCCCAATGCGCGACGGCCAGGTCGGCGGCGGCGTCGGCGTCGCCGGCTTCGATCAGGGCGATGAACTGGTCATGCTGGTCCGCGGCCAGCTCGCGCTGGGGTGCAAGGTGCAACTTGCGCGGGTTGTAGAAGGTCATCCCGATCCGGGTATGGTCGATCAGCAACCGGCGCAGCGAGGGCGTCAGGTATTCGTTGTCGGCCATCTCGCCGATGATCGAATGGAAGCGCTCGTTGCCCAGAGCGCGTTCCGCCGCGTCGCCGTTCTTGATGGCTTGCCGGAAGGCCCACTGCGATTCCTTCAGCTTCGCGATCTGGGCCGGGGTGGCATTTTCCGCCGCCAGCCGCGTGGTCGCGGCATAGATCATCGGGGCCGCCACGAAGAAATTCCGCATCGTCTTGTGCGTCATCGGCGCGACCTGCGCGCCGCGGTTTTCGTGCAGGACCAGATAGCCCTCGCCCGCAAGCTGGCGCAGCACCTCGCGCAGCGGGGGGCGGGAAATGCCGTAGATTTCAGCAAGTTCCGTCTCGTCCAAATAGACGCCCGGCTCCAATGCCTCGGTCAGGACCTTGCGGCGCAAGTCCTCGATGCACTGGGTCTTCCTGCTGCGGGAATCGGTGTCCACGGAATGTCTCCTGCCTGACTGGGTGGGATGAATCAGGGGGTTCGATCAGTTGTAGCCTTTAAGAATACAATTTGTCTACAGATAACTTTGATGGTGCTGCCAGACCCGGCGCAACAGATCGCGTCGGGCGATGGAGGCGGTGCGGCTTCGTCCGACGACCACGCGGCTGTCGAACGGTTGCCGCGACCATTTTACAGATCGCAGGGGTAAAAGTCCGGGGCGAGCGGCCTTCCGGCTGCTTCGGCCTGACGTCGCGCTAGGCCGACGTCTTCGGCAGGAACCAGGTGACCAGTCCGACGACCGGCAGGAAGGAACACAGGACGTACACCTCGTGAAGTCCGATCCGGTCGGCCAGCGCGCCCAGAAGGGCGGCGGCCAGCCCCCCGAGAGCGAAGTTCAGCCCGTAGAAAACCCCGCCGATCAGCCCGATACGGCCTGGCATCAACTCCATCGCGTAGAGCATGATCGATGCGAAGGCACTTGCCATGATCAGGTTGATGGCCACGGTCAATGCAACGGTTCCGCCCAGTCCGACATGCGGAAGGGCCAGCGTCAGCGGCAGGGGGCCGAGAATCGAGATCCAGATGATGCGGTGCCGCCCGATCCGGTCTCCTACCATCCCGCCCAGCAGCACACCGATCGCCGACGAGATGAAGGTCACGAAGAGCAGGACCTGGGATTGCGGAATCGAGACGCCAAAGGTCTCGATCACGTAGAAGGTGTAGAAGGACCGGAAGCTTTCCTGGTAGGCCAGCTTCGAGGTCATCAACACGACCAGGATCGCCAGGCCCAACCTGACTTGTCCCGGCGTCAGGGATATGGAGGCGCGCGACCGTGCGGCCTTGGCCGCGGTGTGGAAGGCGTCGCGCAGGCGGTCGTGCTGGGCCGCGATGCGGGCGAGAAGCAGCATTGCGACGATCGGGGCGATGGCAAATCCGGCAAGGCTTGTCTGCCCCAGGGGGACGATGATCAGAGCCGCCGCAAGCGGGGCCACTGCGCCCCCGACCTGGCCGCCGACCTGGAAGATCCCTTGCGCCAGACCGGCACGGCCATGAGCGGCATAGCGCGCCATCCGCGTCGCCTCGGGGTGGAAGATCGAGGATCCGATGCCGATGCAGGCCACCGAGGCCAGAATCATCCCGTAGCTGGGCGCGAAGGCCAGGGACGTGATGCCGGCCAGTGTGAAACCCATTCCGACCGCCGAGGAATAGGGCAGCGGGTGCTTGTCGGTGTATAGCCCGACGATGGGCTGAAACAGCGATCCGGCGATCTGGAAGGTGAGGGTGATCATCCCGATCTGCACCAGGTCCAGCGCAAACTCGGCCCGCAGGATCGGGTAGATCGCCGGGATCAGAGCCTGGATGAGGTCGTTCAGAAGATGCGAAAGCCCGAGGATCACCAGAAGCGTCAGGAATGTCGTGCCTTGCGGACGGTCGGTCATCGTGGTCATCGGCATGTCTCCCTGCTTCCGGGCGGCGTCGGTGGACCCCGGGTCGGATGCCGCAATGTGACGGGACACCCGGGCGTTTGGAAGGGCCGATGTGGACATGCTGGAAGATCCGCCGCGTCCGATGTGGCCTGAGGCGGTCGCAGGGCGACCGTCTGCTGCACTGGCGCACGGCATCATCGGGAAGAAGCCCCGGGACCTCAGCATGGCGATCAGCCACGCCTGCCCGACCGGTGAGGATCGGCGCAATGCGCCGTGTCCAGGCGATCCCGCGTTGCGAAGAGTGCGTACTGCATTGATGCACATCATGACGGCGCCGGACCCGATGCAGTATCCAGGTTGGATGAGGAGTATCCTGCCATCATGGTTTCATCACTTCTGCAAAAGCCCACGCGCTTTCTGTTCTTCACCGGCAAGGGCGGGGTGGGAAAGACCTCGCTCAGTTGCGCCTATGCCCTGAGCCTTTCCGATCAGGGAAAGAAGGTGCTGCTTGTCAGCACCGACCCCGCCTCCAACCTGGACGAAATGCTGGGCGCGCCTCTGTCGGATCACCCCGTCGCCATCCCGGGTACCAAGACGCTCTTTGCGATGAACATCGATCCCGAACTGGCGGCCGAGGAGTATCGCAACCGAGTGCTGGACCAGCTTGGTCCCGGGGCAGGAGAGGCCGAACGAGCCACGGTGCGCGAACAGCTTTCAGGTGCCTGCACCACCGAGATTGCCGCCTTCGACGAGTTCGTTGGGCTTCTGGCCGGAGATGCCGCCGGGTATGACCACGTCATCTTCGATACCGCTCCGACCGGTCATACCCTGCGCCTCCTCAACCTGCCACGGGCGTGGACGGGCTTTCTGCAGGGCAACGACCGCGGCGCGTCCTGCCTTGGCCCGCATTCGGGTCTGAAGATGCAGGAGAAGCGGTTTCGCTCTGCCCTGGAGACACTGGGCGATCCGGCAAGGACCTGCATTGTCCTGGTCACACGTGCAGACCGCGGTGCCGTGCGCGAAGCGGCCCGGACTTCGGACGAGTTGCGGCTTCTGGGGCTTGGCAACCAGCAACTTGTCGTAAATGGCGTGTTCCGGGCCTTCTCGCCGGGCGATGCCGTGGCAGATGCGCTGGCGCGGGACCATGCGGCGGTGATCGCCGCCCTGCCGGAAGACCTTGCCGCACTGCCCAGAACCGATGTGCCTCTGCGGTCCTTCGACATGGTCGGGCTGTCGGCATTGCGGGCGCTTCTGGAGGGCGGAGAACCCCGGGGCGAGCCGATGCCGACCGCTGTCGACCTGGATGCACCCGGACTTTCGGCGATGGTGGATGACCTGGCCCGCGCCGGGCGCGGGTTGATCATGGTGATGGGCAAGGGCGGCGTCGGCAAGACCACCGTAGCGGCAGCGATTGCCGTGGGTCTGGTGAAACGCGGACATTCCGTGCATCTGACCACGACGGACCCGGCCGCACATGTGTCGCTGGTGGTCGATGGCACGCTCGACGGGCTGGTCATCGACCGGATCGACCCTGTGATCGAGACCGCGCGTTATGTGGAAAAGGTGATGGCCACGAAGGGCCGCGATCTCGACGAGGCAGATCGCGCCCTGATGCGCGAAGACCTCGCCTCGCCCTGCACCGAGGAGGTGGCGGTGTTCCACGCCTTCTCGCGCACAGTGGCCGAAGCACGGGGGGCGTTCGTGGTCATGGATACCGCGCCGACCGGGCACACACTGCTGTTGCTGGACGCGACGGGGGCTTACCATCGTCAGATGACCAGGGACATGGGGCCGGTCCAGGGCAGGATCGTCACCCCGCTGATGCGGCTGCAGGATCCTGACTACACCAGGGTCGTCCTTGTGACCTTGCCGGAGACGACACCGGTGTCCGAGGCGGCGAGCCTGCAGAACGACCTGCGCCGGGCGCAGATCGAGCCTTGGGCCTGGGTCGTGAACCGGTCGCTTGCCCGAACGGGCACGCATGATCCGTTGTTGCAGAAGCGTATCCGGGGCGAGGCCGCGCAGATTGCGCGCATCCGAAGCGGATTGGCCGAGCGGCTGTACCTGCTGCCCTACCTGAAGGAGCCGCCGGTGGGGGTTCCCAGATTGCTTGCTCTGACCTGATCGATCCGGACGGCAGTCAGACGGGCGGACACCTGTCTGCGACTTGCACTGGCCGCGCCGGTACATCCTCTTTTGCACAGCTGGAAGACAGGCGCCGGGGCGCGCCTGACCTTGTCGTGCCTGCACTGTTACATAACCTTCACTGGACAGCCTCCATATTTCCTATATTCGGGAAATATGGAACAAAGCCGCGCCATCCACGCATTCGCGACGCTGGGTCATCCCGATCGACTGGCCGTCTTTCGCCTGCTCATGCGCTTTGCCCCGCAAGGGGTCCGACCGACCGAGATCGCCGAGGCGCTGGGTCTGAAGCAGAACACGCTGTCACACCATCTGGCCGATCTGGCGGCTTCGGGGCTGGTCATGGTCCGGCGCGAGGGACGTTCGCTTTTCTATTCCGTCGATCTCTGCGTCACCGAAGGACTGATCGGCTACCTCGTTCTTGACGTGGGTCGCGCGCGACCGGATCTCCTCGCTCCCTTGCTCTCTGCCCGGAAGGACAAGTCCATGCCCGACGCCGATTTCGACGTGCTTTTCATCTGCTCGGGCAACTCTGCCCGCTCGATCTTTGCCGAGGCCCTGCTGCGCGACCTTGGCAAGGGCCGGTTCCGGGCGCATTCGGCCGGTTTCCGTCCTGACACCGGTTTGAATCCCTTCGCGCTGGAAGTGCTGGAGCGGAACGGACACGACACATCGGACCTGCGGTCGAAGCACATCTCGGAATTCCAGCAGCCCGGCTCTCCTGTAATGGATTTCGTCTTCACCGTCTGCGACACCTCGGCTGCCGAGGAATGCCCGCCTTGGCCGGGTCAACCGATCACGGGGCACTGGGGTCTGCCGGACCCTGTGAGGGCTATCGGCACGGATGCCGAGAAGGCGCTGGTCTTTGCCCAGACCTACGCCGCGTTGCGCCGCCGGATCGCCGCCTTCGTGGAGCTGCCTTTCGACAAACTCAGCCGGATGTCTCTGCAATCCCGTGTCGACGCGATCGGCAGCGCGTCCGAAGCAAAGGGGTCACCGACATGACCCGCATCGCACTCAACGGCCTCGGCCGCATCGGCAAGCTCGTCCTGCGCGACCTGATCGACACGGGGGCAGGGGGCGAGATCGTGCTGGTCAACGACCCCGTGGGCGATGCCGAACAGCATGCGCTGCTGATGGAGTTCGACAGCGTTCATGGCCGCTGGGCCACGCCTGTCGGTCATGGCGACGGGATCCTGATCCTGAACAACCAGCCGATCCGCCTGACGCATGAGAAGACCATCGACTCCCTGCCGCTGGCTGCGCTGGGGGTGGACGTGGTCATCGACTGCACCGGAGTCTTCAAGACCGCCGCGAAGGTGGCGCCCTATTTTGCGGCCGGGGTGACAAAGGTAGTGGTGTCGGCTCCCGTCAAGGATGGCGGGGCGCTGAACCTGGTCTACGGCGTGAACCATCACCTTTACGATGGGTCGCAGGCACTGGTGACAGCGGCTTCGTGCACGACGAACTGCCTAGCCCCGGTGGTGAAGGTGATCCACGAAAGCCTGGGCATCCGGCACGGCTCGATCACCACGATCCATGACGTGACGAACACCCAGACCATCGTCGATCGCCCGGCCAAGGACATGCGCCGCGCGCGGTCGGCGCTGATGAACCTGATACCCACGACGACCGGCAGTGCCACGGCGATCACGCTGATCTATCCCGAGCTGAAGGGCCGGCTGAACGGCCACGCGGTCCGGGTGCCGCTTTTGAACGCCTCGCTCACCGACTGCGTGTTCGAAGTCGAGCGGCCGACCACCGTCGAGGAGGTGAACGCGCTGTTCCAAGCCGCCGCCGAGGGTGCACTGAAGGGAATCCTCGGCCATGAGACGCGCGCGCTGGTGTCGTCGGACTTCACCAACGACCGGCGGTCCGCGATCACCGACGCGCAGTCGACGATGGTGGTGAATGGGACCCAGGTGAAGATCTTCTCCTGGTATGACAACGAATGGGGCTATGCCTGCCGCCTGGCGGACATCGTTCGGATGGTGGCGGGCCGGCTGTGACCGTGCCAAATCCGCTCCGCGCCTATGCCGCCGTCACGGCGGCCTACTGGGCCTTCATGCTGTCGGACGGGGCGCTGCGGATGCTGGTGCTTCTGCATTTCAACGCCCTCGGCTTCTCGCCCGTGCAGCTGGCCTGGCTGTTCCTTCTGTACGAGGTGGCGGGGATCGTCACCAACCTGGCTGCCGGCTGGCTGGCGGCACGGTTCGGCCTTGCGGCGACACTTTACGGGGGCCTGGCACTGCAGATTGCCGCGCTTGTTGCGCTGGCCCAGCTTGAGCCCAGTTGGAGCATTCCCGTCTCGGTCGCCTTCGTCATGGCCGTGCAAGGGCTATCGGGGATTGCCAAGGACCTGGCCAAGATGTCCTCGAAGTCTGCGGTCAAGCTTCTGGCTCCGGCCGGGCAGGGCGGCCTCTTCCGCTGGGTGGCCGTGCTGACCGGATCGAAGAACGCGGTGAAGGGCGTTGGCTTTTTCCTGGGGGCCGGGCTTCTGGCGCTGGCGGGGTTCCAGGCGGCGGTCTGGGTCATGGCAGCCGTGCTGGCGGCGATCCTTGCTGCCGTAGGGACGTTCCTGCCGGCGGGCCTGCCCGGCCGGATGAACGCCGAGGAAGCCTGGGGCGGCTGGCGTTCGCGCGATTCCCGGGTAAACCGCCTTTCGCTGGCGCGCCTGTTCCTGTTTGGCGCCCGGGATGTCTGGTTCGTGGTCGGGGTGCCCGTCTACTTCCAGGCCATTCTCTCCGATGGATCGCCCGAGGGGCGGCGCGAGGCGTTCTTCCTGATCGGGGGCTTCCTCGCCCTTTGGATCATCGCCTACGGCGTGGTGCAAGCCCTTGCCCCGCGCCTCCTCGGTGCGAAGCACCAGCCGGAGGCAGTTATGGTGCGCAAGGCGATCCGCTGGGCCGGGCTTCTGGTGCCAATTCCCTTTCTGCTTGCAGGGGCTGCCTGGCTCGCAGACGCATCGGGGCCGTGGCTGACAGGAGGGCTGATATTCGGCCTCCTTCTTTTCGGCTTTGTCTTCGCGGTCAATTCCTCGGTGCATTCCTACCTGATCCTTGCCTTCGGATCGGCCGACCGCATCACCCGCGACGTCGGCTTCTACTACATGGCCAATGCCGCCGGTCGCCTGATTGGCACCCTTTTGTCCGGCCTAAGCTATCAGATCGGCGGCCTTCCCCTTTGCCTCGCGACCGCAGGCACAATGGCACTGGCAAGCTGGCTTGCCGCGCGACGGCTAAGCGAGATGCCTTTGAAACCGTAGACGCTCTTTCCACTAACATTGAGGCAAGCAGGCCAAAAGCGGCTGGCGTGGAGCATGCAGGCGAAAACAGCGAGGCAGCCCAGAAGCGATTGTATCGACGCCCCGCGACCCGGTGGACATCCGATGCGGCGGTTGCTAACAAACCCGCACTATCCAACGATTTCATTGATTAAGGAAAACGTGCTGACGACGTCTCTGACGCCAGCCTTGCACCCGAAAACACGACGATGCCCAAATCCCGTTCTCTTGTAATTGCAGTCCTCGCCGTTGTTATCGGGGTGGTCGGGTTCCTGTTCTGGCGCGACAACGGAACGGATGCGTTGCCCGAGGGTTTTGCGCGCGGCAATGGGCGGATCGAAGCCGTTGAGATCGACGTTGCCTCGAAATATGCCGGACGTATCGATGCGGTTCTGGTGCAGGAAGGTCAATTGGTCGAAGCCGGCGAACCTTTGGTGCAACTGGACATTCGTCAGATCCAGGCGTCGCGCCATCAGGCAGAGGCCGAATTGCGGCGCGCCGAGATCTCAGTCGAGATCGCGCGTCTGCTGATCGAACAACGCAAGTCCGAAGTGCGCGCGGCCGAAGCGGTGGTGGCGCAAAGCCGGGCCGCCGACGTGGTGGCTCAGCGCCAGCTGGAGCGTTCCATCTCATTGGCCGAAAGCTCGGTCGCGTCGGAACGTACACTGGAAGTTGACCGCTCGAACGCACTTGGCGCGACAGCTGCGGTCGCCTCGGCCGAAGCTGCGCTGGCGGCCGCCAAGGCCGGCGTGGCCGCGGCGGAAGCGTCGGCAGTCGGTTCCGAGGCGGCTGTTGCCGCTGCGAAGGCGGCGATCGAGGCGATCGACGTGCAGATCGAGGACAGCACCCTGAAGGCACCGCGCAAGGGCCGCGTGCAGTATATCGTGGCCCGTGAGGGCGAAGTGGTTGCCGCCGGTGGCCGGGTCGTGAACATGGTCGACCTGAACGAGGTCTACATGACCTTCTTCCTGCAAACCGCGGACGCCGGCCGGGCCGGCCTTGGCACCGAGGTGCGATTGCTGCTGGACGCCGCGCCCGACATCGCGATCCCGGCCGGCATATCTTTCGTCTCGGACGTGGCGCAATTCACGCCGAAGACGGTGGAAACCGAGGTGGAGCGCGAAAAGCTGATGTTCCGCGTCCGCGCCCGTATCGCGCCGGAGTTGCTGGCCAAATACCTCGACCACATCAAGACCGGCCTGCCCGGTGTCGCCTGGGTGCGGCTTGATCCGTCCGCGCCCTGGCCAGAAGCCGCCGGGGGCCGGGTGCTGGAATGACCGCCCCGCCGCCGGTGGTGCGGACGCAGGGGCTGGGGCTGCGCTATGGCAAAGTCGCGGCGCTGGACGATGTGACGGTTGATCTGCCAGCGGGCTGTGTCGTCGGGTTGATCGGGCCGGACGGGGTGGGAAAATCCAGCCT
Source organism: Paracoccaceae bacterium (assembly GCA_027489355.1). Classification (GTDB taxonomy): domain Bacteria; phylum Pseudomonadota; class Alphaproteobacteria; order Rhodobacterales; family Rhodobacteraceae; genus Tabrizicola. The sequence continues at coordinate 93,109 of JAIXZY010000079.1, forward strand.
CCTGGCGTTGATTGCGGGCGCGCGCAAGATGCAGGAAGGCACTTTGGAAGTGCTGGGTGGGGACATGGCCCGTGCCGGTCACCGCGCTCGGATCTGCCCACGCATCGCCTACATGCCGCAGGGGCTGGGGCGGAACCTTTATCCAACCCTCTCCGTGCGCGAGAATGTCGAATTCTTCGGCAGGCTGTTCGGCGAGACGCGGGCCGAACGTGACCGCCGCATCGCCGATTTGCTGGCCGCGACCGACCTTGATGCCTTTGCCGACCGGCCTGCAGCCAAGCTTTCGGGTGGGATGAAGCAGAAACTGGGCTTGTGCTGCGCGCTGATCCATGACCCCGACCTGTTGATCCTGGACGAGCCCACGACCGGCGTGGACCCGTTGTCGCGGCGCGAGTTCTGGGCGCTGATCGAGCGTATCCGCGCCAGCCGTCCGGGCATGAGCCTTCTGGTCTCCAGCGCCTACATGGAGGAAGCGGCAGGCTTCGATCATCTGGTGGCGATGGATGCCGGGCGCGTTCTGGCAACCGGCAGCCCGGCCGAACTGATGGCGCGCACCGGGGCGGCCGATCTGGATGCAACTTTCATCGCGCTTTTGCCCGATGACGAACGCGCGCACCACCGCGAGCTGATCATCCCGCCGCGCGGCGCCGATCTGGAAACCGGCCCGGTCATCGAGGCAGAGAATCTGTCGGTCCGCTTTGGCAATTTCACCGCCGTTGACGACGTGAGCTTCCGCATCCAGCCGGGGGAAATCTTCGGCTTCCTCGGATCGAACGGCTGCGGCAAGACCACCACGATGAAGGTGCTGACAGGCCTTCTGGAACCTTCCGAGGGCAGCACGCGGATCTATGGCCAGAAGGTCGATGCCCGCGACATGGCCACGCGCAAGCGCATCGGCTACATGACGCAGTCGTTCTCGCTCTACTCCGAGCTGACGGTGCGGCAGAACCTTGAACTTCACGCGCGCCTGTTCGACATGGCCCCTGCCGAGATCGCGCCGCGCATCGAAGAGCTCGCCACGCGCTTTGACCTGATCGACGTGCTGGACAGCCTGCCCTTGCGCCTGCCGCTTGGCATCCGGCAGCGTCTGTCCCTCGCGGTGGCGCTGATCCACCGGCCCGAGATCCTGATCCTTGACGAGCCGACCTCGGGCGTCGATCCGGTGGCGCGGGATGCGTTCTGGCAGGCGCTGATCGATCTGTCGCGCAAGGACGGGGTCACGATCTTCCTGTCCACCCATTACATGTCCGAGGCCGCGCGCTGCGACCGCATCTCGCTGATGCATGCGGGCCGCGTGCTGGTCTCAGGCACGCCCGAAGCGATCCGGGCCGAGGCGGGCTCGGCCACGCTGGATGATTCCTTCGTCCATCACCTGCGCAAGGCCGCGAACCCGGACGGACCGGCCCCTGCGGCACCAGTCAGCCTTGAGACGGCTGCACTTGCCCGACCGCAGGGCCGCCTCAGCCTGGCCCGCCTGCTCAGCTTTTCCTGGCGCGAGGCGCTGGAACTCCGCCGCGATCCGATCCGGCTGACATTGGCCAGCCTGGGCAGCGTGATCCTGATGATCGTGCTGGGCTATGGCATCTCGATGGATGTTCAGAACCTGAAATTCGCCGTTCTCGACCTCGACCAGACCATCGCCAGCCAGTCCTATGTCAACGATCTGGCCGGGTCGCGGTATTTCGATGAACAACCACCCCTCGTCAGTCACGAGGATCTGGATGCGCGGATGCGCGCGGGCGAGATCAGCCTGGCGCTGGAAATCCCGCCCGGTTTTGCGGCGGATGTCGAACGTGGCCGCCCGGTGGAAGTCGGCGCCTGGTTCGATGGCGCCATGCCGATGCGCGCCGATACCGTGCGCGGCTATGTGCTGGGGATGCACCAGCACTGGCTGACCGAGCAGATGCGCCAGATCTACGGCGACAGGGCCGTGGCCGGCACCTACGACCTTGAGGTGCGCTATCGTTACAACCCCGATGTGGAAAGTCTGGCAGCCATGGTGCCGGCGGTCATCCCTCTCCTGCTGATGCTGATCCCGGCGATGCTGGCGGTGCTGTCGGTTGCGCGCGAGAAGGAGAGCGGATCGATCGTCAACCTCTACGTGACCCCCGCGCGGCGGCTGGAATTCCTGTTGGGCAAGCAGCTGCCTTATGCCCTTCTGGGGTTTCTGAATTTCGGCTTGTTGCTGGCCCTGGCAGTGTTCGTTTTCGGCGTGCCGGTGCAGGGCAGCCTTCTTGCGCTATCGGCGGGCGCGGCGGTCTTTGTCGTGCTGTCCACGGGGATGGGCCTTCTGATTTCCGCCTTCACCCGCAGCCAGGTCACGGCGCTGTTCTTTACCGCGCTCGCCACGCTGATTCCGGCCGTGCAATATGGCGGGATCATCGACCCGGTCTCGTCGCTTGATGGCATGGGCCGGGTGATCGGCGAGATTTTCCCGACCAGCCACTTCGTCACCATCTCGCGCGGGGCCTTTGCGAAGGCGCTGGATCTTGGCGACCTCGGCGCATCGTTCCTGCCGTTGCTGGCGCTGGTGCCGGTGCTGGTTGCCCTTGGCGCGGTCTTCGTCCGCAAGCAGGAGAAATAGGCGATGCGGGCAAGGCATGTGGCGCATCTGGCGGTGAAAGAACTGCGTGGCCTGTGGCGAGAGCCGCTCTTGCTGGTGCTTGTCCTCTATTCCTTCACGCTGGACATCTACACCCACGCCACCGCCATGCCCGAGACGCTGAACCGCGCGACCATCGCGATCGTGGATGAGGATGCCTCGCCCCTGTCGCGGCGGGTGTCGGATGCGTTCCTGTCGCCCTATTTCGTGACGCCCTCCCAGATCGACCTTGCCCAGATGGATGCCCGGATGGATGCCGGTGTGGATACCTTCTCGCTGGTCATCCCGCCCGAGTTTCAACGGGATCTGCTGGCGGGTGAAGTCCCCGCGCTGCAACTGAATGTCGATGCCACCCGGATCAGTCAGGCCTTCACCGGCGTGGGCTACATCCAGGGCATCGTCGACCAGGAAATCACCGGCTGGTCGGGGCAGCAGCACACGGTGCCGGTCGACCTGGCCCTGCGCGCGCGGTTCAACCCGGGCCTGGATCCGGGCTGGTTCGGCGCGATCACCGCGGTGATCAGCGCCGTCACGATGCTGTCGATCATCCTGTCGGGCGCGGCGCTGATCCGGGAACGCGAACACGGCACGGTCGAACACCTGCTGGTCATGCCGGTGACGGCCGCCGAGATCATGACCAGCAAGGTGCTCAGCATGGGGGCGGTGGTGCTGGTGGCGACCGGGCTGTCGCTGACCTTCATGGTGCAGGGCGTTCTGGGGGTGCCGGTCGCGGGCTCGGTCGCGCTGTTCCTGGTGGGCGCGGCGCTGATGTTGTTTGCCACCACCTCGCTGGGGATCCTGTTGGCGACGATCTCGGGGTCGATGCCACAGTTCGCCATGCTTCTGCTGCTGGTGCTTCTGCCGCTGGAAATCCTGTCCGGCGGGATGACCCCGCGAGAGTCGATGCCCGAAGTGGTGCAATACGTCATGCTCGCCGCGCCCAACACGCATTTCATCGCGCTGGCGCAGGCGGTCCTGTTCCGCGGCGCGGGCCTTTCAGTGGTCTGGCCGCAGCTTATGGCGCTCGCAGTGATTGGAGCGGTGCTGTTTTCCATTGCGCTGCGGCGGTTCCGCGACTTCCTCCGCTGAGTCAGGCGGGCGCTGGGCGGCGCAGTGATACGGGCCACCGGGCAGGGCCGGACAGGCGGCGGATCGGGAACAACTGACGCGCGCCGCCATGTCTGGCGGACAAACCGGCCCCAACCCCTTGAATCCAAGGAGTTCCTGGAACTGATGGACCTATGGGGTGGCTGGGTGAGAGGCTGGACAACGACCCAAGCGGGGCTCGTTACGGCTGCTTCCTTCCGGACCTGACCGGGTTGGCGAGGCGCCTGCCCGCGCCAACCTCTCAAGCGCTCATATAGGGGCCGTCGGCGGGATTCGCAAGGAAGCTCTCCGGCCATCACGTCATTGGGGACCCCCGCGGGACGGTGGGCAAGATCGCCCGCAGGAAAGGCTCGACGCGCTGCACCCGGGAATGCCATCCTCACAGATCTGGGGGGACCTGCCATGACACGACTGCAGCGCCTGGACTGGCAGGACCACGGCACGCCGGACCTGCCACCGGCCTTTGCACTTGAGGAGGCCGAAGCGCGGCTGGCGTCAGTGCGGGCAGCAATGGCCAAGGCAGGCCAAGCCGCCTTGGTCATCTATGCCGACCGAGAACATGCGGCAAACCTCCATTGGCTGACCGGCTTCGATCCGCGCTTCGAAGAAGCCGTTCTGGTTGTCACCGAGGCCGATGCGCTCCTCATCGTGGGAAACGAATGCCTGGCCTATACGGGAATCTCTCCCCTGGTCGCGGCGGGTTGCGTCAGGATCGGGCATTGCGCCTCGCTCTCCTTGCCAAGCCAGCCCCGGGGCAGCCGGCGGTTGTGGGAGTGGCTGGATGATGTCGTCCCGGCTGGAGCCAGGATCGGCGCGGTAGGGTGGAAATGGTACGGTTCGGATGAGCTTCCCCCCGGCCAGGACCCGGCGCTGGCGCTGGACATTCCCGCATTTCTGGCGGATCCGCTGCGCCAGCGGGCGGGACGGGTCGAGAATGCGACCGCACTTTTCATGCATCCCGGCCAAGGCCTTCGGGCGCGCGTGGGCGTCGACGACATCGCGCGGCTGGAGTTTTCGAACCACATGGCCGCAAGCGCGTTGAGGCGGATGGTGTTTTCCTTCCAGGAGGGAATGACCGATTTCGTCGCCATCGAGGCTGCGCGGATGGGCGGGCTCCCCCTTGGCTGCCACGTGACTTTCGCGATGGGAGCGACGCCCGGCCTGTCCGGCCCCATCGGCGACCGCATCCGGCGCGGGGTTCCCGCCAGCTTCAACATCGCCCATTGGGGGTCCAACATCTGCCGCGCCGGCTGGATGGCGCGGGGGGAAGAGGACCTTCCGGCCAGCGCGGCGGGCTATCTGGAAGAATTCGTCTATCCCTACATGCAGGCCATGTCGGACTGGTGCGGGATGATGCGGCCGGGCGTGGCGGGGGGCGCGGTCTGGGCGATGATCCATGACCGCCTGCCGCCGGAGTTCGGGGTGACGCTGAACCCGGGCCACCTGATCGGGCTGGACGAATGGATGTCCTCTCCCATCACGCCGGAGTCGGGGATACCGCTTGCCTCGGGCATGGCGATGCAGATGGACGTGATCCCCGCGCATCCGACCTGGGGGTCGACCCGGATGGAGGATGGCTATGTCATCGCCGACGAGGGCCTGCGGGATGAGCTGGCGCGGAAGCACCCGAATGCGGCCCGGCGCTGTGCCTTGCGGGCCGAATTCATGCGCCGGGTGATCGGGATGGAGGTGCCGGAGAGCCTTCTGCCGCTGGCCGACACCTGCGGGATCATCGCACCCTGGCTTCTGGACCCGGCGCAGGTGGTGGTGTTGTAGGCCCCCACCCCCATCCCCTCCCCACGGAGGGGGAGGGGAGGCGCGCGATCTGACGCCGCGTTTCGGATGACGCGCGGGACGTGCTTCGCCATTCTGTGCGGCAAGGGAGACCCGCATGACCGACTATCCGCATCTTTTGTCGCCAATCACGCTTGCCGGTGTGACGCTGAGAAACCGCAGCCTGATGGGCTCGATGCACACGGGGCTGGAGGAGACGGGCGACTGGGGCCGGGTCGCGGCCTTCTATGCCGCACGGGCGAAGGGCGGGGCGGGGCTGATCGTCACCGGGGGCATGGCGCCGAACCGCGAGGGCGGGGTGTTCCCGGGGGCGGCGGGGCTGTTCAGCGACAAGGACACCGCCAACCACCGCCGGGTGACCGAGGCCGTCCATGCCGAGGGCGGGCATATCGCGATGCAGATCCTGCATGCGGGGCGTTATGCCTATTCCAAGGACTGCGTGGCGCCGTCGGCGCTGAAGTCGCCGATCTCTCCCTTCCCGCCGCGGGAGCTGGACGAGGAGGGGATCGAGGCGCAGATTGCCGCGATCGCCACCGCAGCCACGCGGGCCGTCGAGGCGGGTTATGACGGCGTCGAGGTGATGGGGTCCGAGGGCTATTTCCTGAACCAGTTCCTAGTCACCCACACCAACCGCCGCACCGACCGTTGGGGCGGCAGCTACGAGAACCGGATGCGCCTTCCGGTCGAGGTGGTGCGCCGGGTGCGGGCCGCACTGGGTGCAAGGCCCGTCCTGATTTACCGCATCTCGCTGATCGACCTGGTGCCGGACGGCTCGACCTGGGACGAGGTCGTGGCGCTGGCAAAGGCGGTCGAGGAGGCTGGGGCCTCGGTCCTGAACACCGGAATCGGCTGGCACGAGGCGCGGGTGCCGACGATTGCGACCTCGGTCCCGCGGGCTGGGTTCGCACATCTGACGGCGCGGCTGAGGCCGGAGGTGGGGATTCCGGTCATCACTTCCAATCGGATCAACGCGCCGGACGTGGCAGAGAGGCTGCTGGCCGAGGGGGCCGCCGACATGGTTTCGATGGCTCGGCCGTGGCTGGCCGATGCCGACTTCATCGTCAAGGCGGCCGGCGGGCGGGCGAAGGAAATCGCGCCCTGCATCGCCTGCAACCAGGCCTGCCTCGATCACACCTTCTCGGGCAAGCTGACCTCATGCCTCGTGAACCCCCGCGCCTGTCATGAGACGGAGCTTGTATATACGGCCGCGGACGTGCCGAAGCAGGTGGCCGTGGTCGGGGCGGGACCGGCGGGGATGATGACGGCCATCGTCGCAGCGGGCCGAGGGCACAAGGTCACTCTTTTCGACAAGGCCGACCAGGTGGGCGGGCAACTGAATCTCGCCAGTCAAGTGCCGGGCAAGGAAGAGTTCCACGGCCTTGTGGACTGGTTCGCAACGATGCTGAATGCGTCCGGGATCGCGCTGCGGCTGGGGCAACAGGTCCAGGCCGACGATCTGGCGGGCTTCGACGAGGTGGTGATCGCAACCGGCGTCACTCCCCGCGATCCGGGCATTCCGGTCGAGGCGGGGTCCACGGTGCTGTCCTACATCGACGTGTTGAGGGGCGCGCCGGTGGGACCTCGTGTTGCCGTGGTCGGCGCGGGCGGTATCGGCTTCGACGTGGCCGAAACCCTTGTGCAGGACGGCGTCAGCCCGACGCTCGATGCCGGGCTCTGGCGCGAGGAGTGGGGGGTGAGCGCGCCGTGGGAGGACCGCGGGGGACTTGACCCCGAGGGGCCGAAGCCGCACCCGCCGGCGCGGCAAGTGCATCTGTTGCAGCGCAAGGCCGAAAAGCCGGGACGGCATCTGGGCAAGACGACCGGCTGGATCCACCGGGCGAGCCTGGCGATGAAGAGGGTGCGGATGCAGGGCGGGGTGAATTACGAACGGATCACGCCCGAGGGGCTGTGGATCAGCCACGGGCCGGCCCGCGACCAGGTCGAGCTTCTGGCGGTGGATGCCGTGGTCCTCTGCTCGGGACAAGAGCCCGAGCGCGGGCTCAGCGCCGAGCTGGAGCGGCGGGGCATCCGGCATCACCGCATCGGCGGGGCGGATGTGGCCGCCGAGCTGGACGCCAAGCGCGCCATTGATCAGGCGGCGCGCTTGGCGGCACGGCTTTAGGGGGCCGCCGTCCGGCAGCCCCCCCGGGGCGTCAGCCGCCCGACGAAGCCTCGCCCGGCGCCTTGATAACGCCGCCGTCCAGCGCGGCCTGAAGCTCGGTCGCATCCACCGCGCCGTCGGCGCTCGTGTCGATGGACTTGAAGGTGTCCTCGGTCAGATCGCTCCAGACCGCCTGAAGCTCGACCAGCGACCAGCTGCCGCTTTCGTCGGTGTCCGGCACGTCCGGCAGGGTCTGCGCGAAGGCGGCCGAGGCCAGGGCAAGCGGTGCCAGCACGATTGCGAAGCGTTTCATGGAAGTCTCCTTTTTCTATCCACGATTGCACGGCGCGGGTTTCCCCGCCGCCGGACCGACCTAACGGGTGGCGGGAGGACATTCCATACCACGGAAACAATCCCGATCTTTTGTGGCAATCGTCTGCTATTTCTCAACCTTCAATGGAACATTTTCCCGCCGATGGCGTCGCTCCGTGCCTTTCCTTGCGCAAGCGGCCCCGGCAGTTCGGCGAAGGGATGCCCATCGGCCCGGACCTCCGCCCGTTTCGCTGCCATGAACGATCCCCCACAATACCCCGGATCGGACGCCTGATTGCCGCCTTCCTGCCCGATTTGGAAGTGAAACCTCTTTGTAACAAAATCGGCGTGTCTGCTCCCGAAGAGGACAATATGGATCGACTGACAGAGATGGAGGCCTTCGCCACGGTAGTGGATCAGGGCGGCTTCACCGATGCAGCCAAGAAGATGGGGATCTCCAAATCCGCCGTTTCGAAACATGTGTCTGCCCTGGAAGCCCGTCTTGGCGCGCGCCTGCTGAACCGCACCACCCGCCGGGTGTCTCCGACGGAAATCGGCCTTGCCTATTACGACCGTGCGCGCCGCGTGCTGAACGACGCGGGCGAGGCGGATGCGCTGGTCACCTCGATGCAGTCGGCACCCTCGGGCCTGTTGCGCGTTTCGGTGGCCACGGATTTCGGCGTGAACCTGCTGTCGCCGATCCTGGGGGATTTCCTGCTGGAATACCCCGACATTACCGTGAACATGGTGCTGAACAACCGCTATGTCGAACTGATCAGCGAAGGTTTCGACATGGCGATTCGCTTGGGCGAGCTGGAGGACAGCACGCTGCGCGCCCGCAAGCTGACCGAGACGACCAAGCGCATGATCGGTGCGCCCAGCTATTTCCAGCGCTTCGGACGGCCGCAGAAGATCGACGATCTGAACGACCATAAGCTCTTGCATTATTCCAACCAGGCCAACGGCAATGTCTGGAAGATCACCGCCCCTTCGGGCGAAAAGCGGCAGGTCCGGTCCGTCGGTTGGCTGACCGTGAACGACGGGCAGTCATTGCTGAACGCCGCGATCTCGGGCCTTGGGATCGCCTATCTGCCAAGCTTCCTTTATGCCGACGCAATGCGGCAGGGCCTGGTCGAAGAGGCCATTCCCGGCCTCCCGGTCGAGGTTCTGGGCATCTACGCCGTCTACCCGCCGGGCCGCTTCACGCAGCCCAAGGTGCGGGCCTTCATCGACTTCCTTGCGCGGCGCTATGCCGACAAGGGTCCCGACAACTGGTAACGGCCCTCCCCCCTCTCGGGTCGTGCCTTAGCGGGTCGAAGTGACAACCACTTCGACCCGTCTGTTCTTCTGCCGCCCCTCTTCGGTCTGGTTCGTCGCGCGCGGGGACAGGAATCCCACTCCGTCCGAGGTGATGCGGGCCGGGTCCGCGGAGTAACGCTGCACAAGCGCTTCAGCCACCGCTTCGGCGCGACGTTCGGACAGGGCTTTGTTGGCCGCGAGACTGCCAGAAGCGTCGGTATGCCCCACCAGGGCGACGGTGCCTTCGGGATTGGCCTCAAGCCACGCGGCGACCGCCGCCAGCGAGGGGTAGTCGCCCTCGGTCAGGGTTGCCGCGCCGCTGGCGAACACCAGGTCCTCCAGCACCGCAGAGCCGGTCTCGTCCAGCGCCGAACCGATCGCCGAGGGCTGGGCCGGCACCGTGGCCCCGCGCTGCGCCTCTGCCTCGTCCAGGTTGACCGGAGTCTCTACGGATGCGGCCACGTCTGGCGCCGAGCTGACCCGCGTGAGTTGGACATAGGCCGCACCGGCGCTGCGGCTGACGAGGATCGAAACGGCCTCGTCCCCGCGCAAGGCCGACAGGAACCGGAAATCCCCCAGGTCGACGTGCATGTCGGGTTCGGGCATGACCTCGGTTCCGAAGCGGAAGTCGAAGCCGCCGCAGGACCGCGTCTCGCATTCGAAGACGATCTCGTATCCCGCTGCAATCACCTGATCCCGCAGCGGGTCGATCAGGGCAAGGGTCGTGGCATCCGGTGCGTCCAGCCGGAACGCGCGCTGGTCAAGCGCCCCCTCGACCTGGCGTGCGGGCACGCTGGTTCCGTCGAAGGCCGCCGTGGGAAGCGCATAGCTGCCAGGAAGCTCGGACCGCGTCTCCTCGGCCAGGACCTTGCCGGGCAGATCGAGGGTCAGGGCGGCGGACGGATCGGCCAGTGCGGCAGCAAGGATAAGCGGGATATAAGCCTTCAGCACTGCCCGGGTCGCTTTCCGCGATCATTTCATTCGGTAGTGGTACTCTCCCACAACTTCCATGCCAAGGCGAGCATAGAGCGCGCGAGCGGCGGTGTTCTGCCGGGTGACGACCAGCGACAGCCGGGTCGCCCCCTGCTCCGCCGCCCAGTTCGCCGCCGCACGCAGAAGGCTCATCCCCAAACCGTGACGGCGGTGACTGTCCCGCACCTCCAGCGCATGCAGCATCGCTTCCGACCCGTGGCATGCAACGAAGGCGACACCCGCCGGACGGTCGCCGTTTCGACCCAGGAGCGCGGCCTTCGGGCCATCCGCTCTCTCCATGACCGCGATCCGCTCCGGTCCGATCCCGCCCTCGGCCCAGATCGAGCGCGCAATTTCCAGCGGGGGCCAGTGGGCAAAGGCGGTCAGGTCAGGCAACTCGGCGGTCAGCTTCGCGACGGGAGCGGCATAGGCGACCACGGGGTCGACGACGCGCCAGCCGCGGGCATCCAGCGCCGTGTCCAGCGCGCCCTCTCCGGCGCGAACCTGAATCAGCGGCGCAGCCATTTCCGCTTCAAGAGCGTCGATGTCCCCTTCGGTGAAAACCCCCGCAAGGCTGGCGGCGGACACGCGCTTGCCGCCGCCAGCCCCCTCGCGCAGGATGAAGGGACCAAGACTGCGACAGGCGGCAGGCGGCCAGGTTGCATCCATCACCTTGGCCAGCGCGTCGGGCGTCATCCGAACAACCGCGTCAGCTTGACCATCGCCTGATCCAGCCGCCCCGGGTCGGTGCCGCGGATAACCAGGTTGGTGCCATGCGCGCCGTTCTGGATGAAGGGATAGGACCCCATCGACAGCTCCGGAAATTCGGCCGCCAGCGCGCCGAACTCGGCGGCGATCTCGCCCTCACCCCGGTTGACGCGCAGGCTCTGCGACAGAAGCGGCGGGCCGCCGGTCAGCTTCGGCAGGACCGAGGCCACCATGGCTTCGAAGATCTTCGGGACGCCGGCCATGACATGGACGTTGCCGATGATGAACCCCGGGGCAGTCGAGACCGGGTTGTCGATGAGCGCCGCGCCGTCGGGGATGCGGGCCATGCGCTGGCGGGCTTCGTTGAAAGGAAGCCCCGCGCGGTCGTAGTGCGCCTGCAGCAGCGCCATCGCGTCGGCACGGTGGCCGATCTTCGCACCCATCGCCTCGGCGACGGCGTCGGCGGTGATGTCATCATGCGTGGGGCCAATCCCCCCGCTGGTGAAGACATGGGTGTATTTGGCCGAAAGCGCGCGAACGGCCTCCACGATCTCGGCATGGACGTCCGCCACGACCCGCGCCTCGCGGAGCGTGATGCCGACGCGGGTCAGCTCTCCGGCCAGGAAATGCATGTTCGAATCGCGGGTGCGGCCCGAAAGGATCTCGTCGCCGATCACAAGGATCGCGGCTGTCGGGTTCGTCATCAAAGCCTCCGTGCATTCACAATCGCGGGTATAGCCTTCGGGGCCGCCGTTTCAAACCCCGGCCTCTGGCCATTTCCGCGCAAGATTATTATGTAGGGCACAAAGGAGACCCGGATTGGACGACGTTCGCGCCCGCATCACCAAGGACGGCATCCGCATCTACGAGGATGCGGATTTTGCCGGCATGCGCACGGCCGGTCGCGTCGCGGCCGAGATCCTGGACGCCGTGGCGCCCCTGGTGGTGCCGGGGACGACCACGGGGGCCATCGACGACTTCATCACCGAAGAGATTAAGCGCCGCGGCGTCACCTCGGCCACCGTCGGCTACAAGGGCTACAAGCACGCGTCCTGCATCAGCGTGAACCACGTGGTCTGCCACGGGATTCCGGGGACGAAGGTGCTGATGGACGGCGACATCCTGAACATCGACGTCACGGTGATCGTCGATGGCTGGTATGGCGATACCAGCCGGATGTACGTGGCGGGGCAGTTGGCGCGCAAGGCCGAACGGCTGATCGAGGTCACGCACGAAGGCCTGATGCGCGGGATCGCTGCGGTGAAGCCGGGCAACACCTTTGGCGACATCGGCCACGCGATCCAGGCCTATGTCGAGGCGCAGCGGATGTCCGTCGTGCGCGATTTCTGCGGCCACGGTCTGGGCCGGGTGTTCCACGCGCCGCCGAACGTGCTGCACTACGGCCGCGCAGGCTCGGGTCCGGTGCTGGAGGAAGGCATGTTCTTCACCATCGAACCGATGGTGAACCTGGGCCGGCCCGAGACGAAGGTGCTGGCCGACGACTGGACGGCGGTAACCCGTGACAAGTCGCTCTCGGCGCAGTTCGAGCATTCGGTCGGCGTGACCGCGACGGGCTGTGAGATCTTCACGCTGTCCCCCGCTGGCAAGTTCCACCCGACCTGGGGCTGATCCGGCCCCTGCCGGTGCGCCGCGGCGCAGATTGCATTTCGCCGCCCCCCGGCTTATTTCGAAGTCTGACCCAAAGGGCAGCAGGCGCGCATGAACTGGATCACCAACTACGTCCGTCCGAAGATCAACTCGCTTTTCTCGCGTCGCGAGGTGCCCGAGAACCTTTGGACGAAGTGCCCGGAATGCGGCACGATGCTGTTCCACCGCGAGCTTGCGGCCAACCTGAACGTCTGCACGACCTGCGAACACCACATGGCGATCAGCCCGCGCGAACGCTTCGCGGCGCTGTTCGACGGCGGGATCTTTACCGAGGTGAAGGTTCCGGAACCCGTGGTCGACCCGCTGCACTTCCGCGACCAGAAGAAGTACACCGACCGGATCAAGGCGGCGCAGAAGGCCAGCGGCGAAAAGGACGCAATGTTGGTGGCCGAGGGCGAGATTTCCCGCACCCCGATCGTGGCGGCCGCGCAGGACTTCAGCTTCATGGCCGGTTCGATGGGCATGTACGTCGGCAATGCGATCATCGCCGCCGCCGAGCGTGCGGTTAAGCTGAAGCGGCCGCTCGTGCTGTTCTCGGCCTCGGGCGGGGCGCGGATGCAGGAGGGGATGCTGTCCCTGATGCAGATGCCGCGCACGACGGTCGCGGTGCAGCTGCTGAAGGAAGCGGGGCTGCCCTACATCGTCGTCCTGACCCATCCGACCACGGGCGGGGTGACGGCAAGCTATGCCATGCTGGGCGACGTGCAGATCGCCGAGCCGAACGCCCAGATCGGCTTCGCGGGGGCGCGGGTGATCGAACAGACGATCCGCGAGAAACTGCCCGAGGGCTTCCAGCGCGCCGAATACCTTCTGGACCACGGGATGCTGGACCGCGTGGTGCACCGCAAGTCCATGAAGGACGAACTGGTCACGCTGGTCCGCATGCTGACCGGCCAACCCCCCGCGATCAAGGGCGACCTGCCCGCGCCGGTCGAGGCACCTGCCCCCAAGGTCGAAGCGGGCACCTGATCCATGAGCACAGGTTCCGACGTCATCCTCGAACGGATGATGACGCTGCACCCCAAGGTCATCGACCTGACACTGGCGCGCGTCGAACGCCTTCTGGCCGCGCTGGGACACCCCGAACGCGCCATACCGCCGGTGATTCACATCGCAGGGACAAACGGCAAGGGGTCGACCCAGGCGATGATCCGGGCCGGGCTGGAAGCCGGGGGCGACACGGTCCACGCCTACACCTCACCCCACCTCGCGCGGTTCCACGAACGCATCCGCCTGGCCGGAGAACTGATCTCCGAACCCGCGCTGACCGCGCTTCTGGATGAATGCGTCCGGGTCAACGGTCCGGACGAGATAACGTTCTTCGAGATCACCACCTGCGCAGCCTTCCTGGCCTTTGCGCGGACGAGGGCCGACTGGACCCTGCTGGAGGTCGGCCTTGGCGGTCGGCTCGATGCAACGAATGTTGTGGAAAAGCCGCGGCTGACAATCATCACGCCGGTCAGCATGGACCACGAATCCTTTCTGGGCGACACCTTGCCCAAGATTGCGGGCGAAAAGGCCGGGATCGTCAAGCGCAGAGTCCCGGTCATTGTCGGCCCGCAGGCGCCCGAGGGGCTGGCGGTGATCGAAGCCAGGGCTGCGGCACTGGGCGCGCCGCTCTGGGCGTTCGGCCAGCACTGGAACGTCTGGGAGGAACGCGGGCGGCTGATCTATCAGGATGAGAACGGCCTTCTCGATCTGCCGCTGCCAAACCTGCCCGGCCCGCATCAGGTGCAGAACGCCGGGGCGGCCATCGCCGCGCTACGGCTGCTGGGGAAGGGCGAGGCCGCCTGCGAAGCTGCTGTGACCCGGGCCTTCTGGCCGGCCCGGATGCAGCGCCTGCGGCAAGGCCCGCTGGTCGACGTCGCCCCGCACGTGGAGCTTTGGCTTGACGGCGGCCACAACCCTGCTGGCGCAGAAGCCGTGGCTGCGACGCTCGCACGGATGCCGAAGCGCGAGACGCATCTGATCTGCGGGATGCTGAACACCAAGGACGTGACAGGCTACATGCGTCCCCTCGCGTCGCAGGTCTCGCGTCTGCATGCCGTCTCGATCCCCGGCGAGAAGAACACGCTTCCTGCAGAGGCGACACGCGATGCCGCACGGGCCGCGGGGATGGAGGCGGTGACGGCGGGATCGGTGGCCGAGGCGCTGGCAGAGATCGCAGCACAGTCGCCCGAGGCGCGGGTGCTGATCTGCGGCTCGCTTTACCTGGCAGGCACGGTGCTGCGCGAGAACGGGTGAACAAATTCCTTAAGCAAGGAATTTGACAAAATTCTTCCTTAAGAATTTTGGATCCCAGTCACGCCATACCGCGCCAGGAACATGTCCACCGCGCCATGCACTGACCGATGGGCCAGTTCCGGCGTGATCGTCTCGGCCATTCCGAAGATCAGCTTCTCGTGGATCGTCGCCTTGCACAGCTGCGCGAACTGGTCGGCAGCCAGGTCGAGGTCCTCGATCTTCAACGCTCCGCTTTGCACGTAGGCCCCCAGGTGATGCACCAGCCGCTCATGGATCAGGCCGGGCCCGAAGTCGTAGAACTGGCGGCCCAGACCAGGGAACCGCTCGCCTTCGCCCACCACGATGCGAAACATCCGCTGGCCGAAATCCGACAACTGGAAAGCCACGATGTGCTCGGCCGCAATCGTCAGCGCCACACGCACCGGCACGTCCCCTTCCACCATCGCCTCGGCCTCTTCGGTCTGGCGGTGGCACTCACAGCGCGCGACTTCCAGAAACAGAAGCTGCTTGTCGGGGAAATAGGCGTAGATCGTCGCCTTCGACACCCCCGCTTCCCGCGCGATGTCGTCGACCGAGGCGCGCTCGAACCCGTCGCGCATGAAGATCGTCCTGGCGCCTTCGAGCACCTGGTCGAACTTGCGGCCGCGCCGGACGCCGTGATCGTTAATTGCGTTCATCGGACCCCCTGGCGGGGACCATAGACCATCGCGATCCGGCGCGGCAAGCGAAGCGGTCACTCGTCCAGTTGGCAGGTGGGCTGGCCCGCCGGCGCATTGCAACCCTTGGTCGAGGTCGCGACCGTGTCCGACGGGAAGGTCAATGTCGGCAGCAGCGTGCCCAGCGAGTCGGCGGCGACCGGGGCGGCAAGGGCCAGACTGGCAGCAAGGACAATGGCGAAGCGGGGCATGTTGGTCTCCATTCTGAACTCGGCGGTTCAGATTGTCATCTAAACTGGCTAGTTCATTTGGGCAAGCGGAATCTGAACCTGAAAGTTCAAATTACGGCATTGCAGTCTCTGAGCGGGGCGGTAAATTAGAATCGTTCCAAACTAAGGTGCTGTCTTGCTGTCTGCCCTGACCTTCCGCCGCAGGTTCTCCGATCTCTCTGACCAGGAGGTGCTGGCCCTCGCCATCTCGTCGGAAGAGGATGACGCCCGCATCTACCGCAGCTTTGCCGAACGCCTGCGCAGCGATTTTCCGGCCTCGTCTGCGGTGTTCGACGGCATGGCCGCCGAAGAGGACGGCCACCGCCAGCGCCTGATCGACCTGCACC
The DNA here is from genome assembly GCA_027489355.1 of Paracoccaceae bacterium. Lineage (GTDB taxonomy): Bacteria > Pseudomonadota > Alphaproteobacteria > Rhodobacterales > Rhodobacteraceae > Tabrizicola. The sequence goes on from JAIXZY010000079.1 coordinate 109,188, forward strand.
GCGCGCGCTTCGGTGAGGTGATCCCGCTGATCCGCCGCGAACATGTCGCGGGCTTCTACGCCCGCCGCCCCGTCTGGCTGTCGCAATCCCTGTCGCTTGATACAATGCGGGGCGAGGCGGCGGCGATGGAGAAGACGGCGCACGACTTTTACCTTCGCGCAGCGGCCCGCACCCAGGACGCCTCGACCCGGAAGCTGCTGGGCGACCTTGCCGCGGCCGAAGCCGGGCACGAACGCCACGCCCAGCGGCTGGAGGAGACCCACCTGTCGGACGACGCGCGAAGCGATGAGGACCAGACCGCCAAGCGCCAGTTCATCCTGACCTGGGTGCAACCCGGGTTGGCCGGGCTGATGGACGGCTCGGTTTCCACCCTCGCCCCGATCTTTGCGACGGCCTTCGCCACGCAGGACACCTGGACGACCTTCCTCGTCGGGTCCGCCGCTTCGGTCGGTGCCGGCATCTCGATGGGCTTCACCGAGGCGGCGCATGACGATGGTGTGCTCTCGGGCCGCGGCTCGCCGCTGAAACGCGGTCTGGCTTCGGGGATGATGACCGCCGTTGGCGGACTTGGCCATGCGCTGCCCTACCTGATCCCGGACTTCTGGACCGCCACCACCATCGCGATGATCGTCGTCTTCGTCGAGCTTTGGGCCATCGCCTGGATCCAGAACCGCTACATGGAGACGCCCTTCCTCCGCGCGGCCTTGCAGGTCGTCGTGGGCGGTGCTCTGGTCTTTGCCGCGGGGGCATTGATCGGAGGCGGCTGATGTATCGCAAGGGTGAGGTGAGCTACCAGCCGCTGCCGCTGCCCGACCGGGTCCAGCTGGACGACGATGCCGCGCTGGCGGCCGCCGAACGCTTTCGCGACTACATGCGTAAGCGTCATTCCGTGCGCGACTACTCTCCGCGTCCGGTCCCCGAAGCGGTGATCACGGCCTGCATCGCGGCGGCGGGGACGGCGCCCTCGGGCGCGAACCACCAGCCCTGGCACTTCGTGGCGATCTCTGACTCGGCGATGAAGTCCCGCATTCGCGACGGCGCTGAAGAGGAGGAGCGCGCCTTCTACTCCGGCGGCGCGGGGGATGAATGGCTGCAAGCGCTGGAGCCGATCGGGACCGGCGTGGCGAAACCCCATCTGACCGACGCGCCCTGGCTGATCGTGGTCTTCGCGCAGCGCTACGGGATGACCGACGACGGGACGCGCTACAAGAACTACTATGTGCCGGAAAGCGTGGGGATCGCGACGGGCATGCTGATCACGGCGATCCACCATGCGGGCCTTGTCTGCCTGGAGCACACGCCCAACCCGATGAAGTTCCTCGGCCCGCTCTGCGGCCGACCCGACCATGAAAAGCCGGTGATGATCCTGCCCGTGGGCTATCCCGCCGAGACGGCGACCGTCCCGGCCGTGGCCAAGCGGAAGAAGCCGCTCGACCAGATCCTCAGCGTGTTCCGCTAGCCCAACGCGGCAATCCGGCGCGGCACCACGGCCGGCTGGGGCGCGGTCTCTGGCACGTCAGCCGCTGGCGGTTCGACAGCCGGTTCCCCGGAGGCCGGCGTGGCAGCTGTCAGCGGCTCTACGCCTGGCAGCGGCACCAGCACCGGCTCGGGGGCGACAGTGGTCAGCCGGCGCGGCCGGGTCGTCACGGCAAGGGCGTTGCCGGGACGATCCCGTACCGGCCGGGCCGAGGCATCGTTCACCTTGATCACGGTGAAGCTGATGTTGTCCTGGTCGGGATCGTCCAGCCGGTTCAGCTCGTCCAGAAGTCGTTCCACGATCTCGGTCGACCGGGCCTTGCGGTACCGGGCCAGCACCTTCTCGATCTGGGCATTGGTCAGGAATTGCAACCCGTCCGACGAACAGATGACAATGTCCCCCGCCTTCAGCTCGACTGGCCTGCTTGGGCAGTCGACCCGGGCGATCTTCGCGCCCATCAGCACCGACACCAGGCAGTTTCGATCGGGATGCGTAGCCGCCGTTTCGGCGTCGATCAGCCCCGCTTGCACCATCAGGTCGATCTGCGGAGCCATCGAGTGGTCTTCGTTCAGCTGGCTCAGGCGGCCGTTGCGGTACAAGAACAGCGGCGAGTCCCCGACCGAGATCCACCAGAGCCGGTTCTCGACCAGTGCCGGCACGACAAGGGTGGCCCCCATCCCGTCGGTCTCGGGATGCGTGTTGGCATGATGGCGCAGGGTGTCGTTGGCGTGATCGGCCACGCTGCGCAGGATTTCCGGAGCACGCGCCTCGAAGGACTCGACGTTGGCGTACTGGAACTTCAGCTCGGAATAGACCTCGGTCAGGACGATCTTCGAAGCCACATCCCCCGCGGCATGTCCGCCCATGCCGTCTGCCAGCACCACGAAGCCGGCTTCTGCGCCGACCGGGAAGTCCGCGGTGATCGCATCTTCCTGGTAGTCCCGTGCGCCCTGGCTGATGCCGGAAGCGACGTCGTAGCGCGGCTCACGCGATCGCCATATCATGCCCGTCTCCTTCGTCTTCGTACGAGGACCAGTTGAACTCGGGCGTACACAGGACTTTAAGGACAAGGGTCGTCTCGCCGATCTGGATCTCGTCTCCATCGGCGGCGGGTTCGGTGGACAGAAGCGGGCGGCCGTTAAGTCGGACCAGGTTGGACTTGCCGCCGTGCCCGACATGGAACTCGTGCGTGGCGGGGTCATAGGCGATGGCGGCGTGGTTTTGACGAGAGATCGCCATGTCGCCATAGTCCAGCGAGATCGTCTGATCGCTGCCACGCCCGATCTGCGAGACACCTTGCGACAGGGCAAAGGACGCGCCCTTGCCGGGGCCATCCTTGACCACCAGCCAACCGGCCGGGAACATGACGTAGCCTTTGCCCGGTGCCGGCGTCGCCTCGGGCAGGGGCAGTCTTTCCGCCGTCTCGAACAGCGGGACGATTTCGGTCGGCTGCGCCTCGAATCCCAGGACCCGGGTCTTGGTCCGGGTCGGACGGCGCGGGGCCCTGTCGGGCGCAATCTCGGTGACCGGAGCGGGTTTCGCGGGTTCGTCCTCAAGGTCCCAGATGCTGCGGCTGGGCGCCGTGATCCCCTCAGGCAGCGGAGCCTTCGCCTTGACCACGCGGTGCGGCCGGGCGACCTGAACCGCCGGGGCGGGCTCGGTCTCGGGCTCGGGCGGCGGCGGCGGGGGAGATGCCGCAGCCAACGCCTCGCGCAGGCGCTTCACCTCCAGTTCCGCCAAGGCAGCCATCACCGGATCGGGACCGGCTTCGCCCGCGCCCGCAGGATGACCGGAGTCCTCACTCTCGCCAAAGATCGTGCGAAGGAACTTCAAGGTTTCTCTCCCCGTCCTCGTGGTTCGGCAATGGCAGGCTAGTTCGCCGTCGCCAGCCCGAACTCTGCATCCATGGTACTGTCACCGCGACGAATAACAAAACTGTAAGTTGTAATTCCGTTCGAAAACTCGCGCTGAAGTATCTCCCGCAGCGCCGTTGGCGTGGCAAGGGTCTCGCCCGTTGCGGCATAGACCAGAAGGACGTCCCCCACCCTGAGGTCGCCCTGCAGATCCGCCGGAAGCTCAGAGACCACCGTTTGCAGCCCGGTTTCGGTCTCGATCACGTCGAAGGCATACCCGCCCGGCAGGCGCAGGACATTGGTGACCGGCAGCACCTCCAGCTTGCGCGCACCGGTTGCCGCCCCGGCCTCGGTCACGGCCGGGACCGCAGGGGGGGCGCCCTGCTCCCCCGCCAGACTGCGCACATTCGGAAGCGATAGCAGCCCGACCAGCAGCAGAACCGCCGCCGCCGAGGACAAGAGGAAGTCGCGCGGCCCGCGCGGGGCCTGCACGACGGTCGGTGCAGAAACCGCCACGGCCTCGGGCGCAACGGGGATGCCAGGGGCCTTGGCTTGCGGGGCAGGCGACTGGGCCGAGATGGTCCGCCCCGGCGCATCCGCGACTTCCCCTTCGCTGACGGGGCGGGCGGCGTCGCCGGTCAGCATCGCGCGCCAGTCCTCGACCGATTGCAGCCGGTCGCGCGGAAAGATCGCCATGGCCTTGTCGATCGCCTGCAGGAAAGCGCGCGGGTAGGCGCGGAACCGCCCGGCGAGCGGACGCAGCGGATCGCCCTCGCGCCCGGCAATCGCAGACAGCCGCTCCTGCGCGGTTTTGGGCGTCTCGCCCGAGATCAGGTGGTAGAAGCTGGCCGCCAGCGCATAAAGATCGCTGCATGGCGCCTGCTTGCTGCCGTGGACGTAGAATTCCTGCGGCGAGTAGCCGTCCTTGACCACCCGCAGACCGGACACCGCCCGGCTTTTGCGGGTGACCTCCTTCCGCGAAGCGCCGAAGTCGATCAGGATCGGCTGGCCCGAGGCCTTGTCCAGCAGGATATTGTCGGGCGAGATGTCGCGGTGCAGAAGGCCCTGCCCGTGCACATGCGCCAACGCATCCAGCATGACATGCAGCAAGGCCGTGATCTCTTTCGGGGTGAGCGGCCGCGCGGTGCCCTCGACCGTCTGCAACAGGTCGGGACCGTCGATGTAGTCCATCGCCATGTAGGCGGTGTCGTTCTCTTCGAAGACGTGGTGGACCTTGATGATGTTCGGGTGATTCAGCTGGGACAGCGTCACCGCTTCCTGGATGAAGTGCTTCACCGCAGCGCGGAATTCGTCCTGTTGCGCCCGCGACCGGGCGCCGACGGCGGTGCCGATCCGGCGGCAGAAGGCCGACGGGAAGCATTCCTTGATGACGACCTGCCGATCGAGCGAATCCCGCGCGATGTAGACGATGCCGAAGCCACCGCTGTTGACGAAGGATTCGATGGTGAACTGACCGAACAGCAGCTTGGTCCCGGCCGGCAGCTCGTCGGCTGTGGTCCCGAGATCGACAGAGTCAAACTTTCGCGCGGCAGCGGTCATCTTTAAGCACCTTGTTCCGCATCCTTCGTGCCCCCATGAAGGACCTGCGGTTCCCTCCCGTCTAGCTGATGAGTTGGGCCAAAACGTGAAGCGATCTCGTTCGTTTTTCGCCACAATCCAGGGTCGCCCCTCGCCGCAACTGATGCCGGATTGGCAGCCAATCGTCCAAAATACGGTGCTGAGGCCGATCATATTGCGACTTCTGGAAACAAAAGGGGCGCGACCGTCCTTGATCCTTCCGCTCCGGCTGCCCTGCTTTTGCCACATCGGATGAAATGAATGTTTCCTGCCTCATGCCTTGTCCCGGCCCCGGCGCGGACCGATTCCCGCGCGGGCGACCTTGTCCTTTCGCCCCTCGCGTGACATCCCGGGCACATGCTCGCGATCTTCCTGAAGACCCTGCCCTTCTTTGCCCTGATCGGCGTCGGCTACCTTGCCGGGCGCGCGCGGTTCTTCTCCGAGGAAGCGACGGCCTACCTCACCCGCTTCGTCTTCTACTTCGCGCTTTCTGCCATGCTGTTCGGATTCGCGGCCAATCTGGACGTGGCGGCGATATTCAACTGGCCCTTCGTCTTCGCCTATCTGCTTGGCACCTCGACTGTCTGGCTGGTCGTTGCCGCTGTCGCCCTGGCCCGCCGCACCAGCGCAGAGGAAGCGGTGTTCGAGGCGCATACCGGGGTCATCGGCAACGTGGGCTTCCTGGGCATCCCGATGCTCATCCTGCTGCTGGGGCCGCAGGCGGTGGGGCCGGTGCTGCTGGTCCTGGCCGTCGACCTGATCGTCTTCTCCTCGATCCTGACCATGGCGATCACCGGGCTGCGCGCGGGACGGGTCAGCCTGCAGACCTTCCGCATCCTGGCGGTCGGGCTGGCGAAGAACCCGATGATCGTGTCGGTCGTGCTTGGCATCGCCTGGGGCGCGACGGGGCTGGCACTGCCCGGCCCGGTGGCTGAGTTCATGACCCTGCTCGGGGCGGCCGCGACCCCGTGCGCGCTGTTCGCGATCGGCGCATCGCTGTCGGGCCGGTCTGCCGAACGGGTCGAGGTCGCGGCCTGGCTGTCCTTTGCCAAGCTGGTCCTGCACCCCCTCGCCGTTGCCGTCGCCTGCTGGGTGTTCGGGGTGACGGGCTATCCGGCCGGCGTGATGATCTCCGCGGCGGCCTTGCCGGTGGCGGGCAATGTCTTCATCCTTGCGCAGCACTACCGCGTTGCGCCACAACGGGTTTCCACCGCGATCCTGCTGTCGACCGCCGCGTCGGTCCTGACCGTGACAGCCGTGATCGCCCTGATCAGCCAGGGAGGCTACACATGAAAACCGTCTCGGAAAACCGGGCGTTCGGCGGCGTCCAGGGCGTCTACACCCATGCCTCGCAGGCCACGGGCTGCGACATGACCTTCGGCCTTTTCCTGCCCGAACAGGCCGAGGACGGGCCGGTCCCGCTGCTGTGGTTCCTCTCGGGCCTGACCTGCACGCACGAGAACGCGATGGTCAAGGCCGGCGCGCAGCGTTGGGCGGCCGAAGCCGGGATCGCGCTGGTCTTCCCCGACACCTCTCCCCGCGGCGAGGGCGTGGCGAACGACCCCGACTTCGCGCTGGGGCAGGGCGCGGGCTTCTACGTCAACGCCACCCAGGCCCCCTGGGCGCCGCATTTCCGCATGTGGGACTACATCACCGAGGACCTGCCTCGCGTCCTCTTCAACGCCTTCCCGCTGGCCGAAGAGGCGCAGGGGATCACCGGCCATTCCATGGGCGGCCACGGCGCTCTGACCATCGCGATGAGCTTCCCAGGCCGCTTCAAATCGGTCTCCGCCTTCGCTCCGATCTGCAACCCTACGGCGAGCGATTGGGGCCGTCCGCAATTTTCTGCCTATCTCGGCGCGGACGAGTCGTCATGGGCGGCGCATGATGCCACCTTGCTGATGCGGCGCCGCGGGTTCGACGGGCCGATTCTGGTCGACCAGGGGACGGCTGACCAGTTCCTCGACAAGCTCCGCCCCGAGGCGCTGGCCGAAGCGATGGCCCAGGCGCGCCAGGGCGGCACGTTCCGGATGCAGAAGGGCTATGACCACAGCTATTTCTTCGTTTCGACCTTCATGGAGGACCATGTGTCCTTCCATGCCCAGGCTTTCCTGGGCTAGGGTGCTCTTTCTCGCCCTTGCCGTCGCGGCCTCTCCGGTCGCGGCGGCCAGCCCGGCCGAGACGGTGCTGTCGGCAGTGAACGCCGCCCGCGCCAAGGCCGGCTGCCAGCCGCTGCGGCTGAACGCCAAGCTCACGGCGGCGGCCAAGGGCCATGCCACGGCGATGGCGCAGCAGAACTTCTTCGGCCATGCGGGCAAGGACGGCAGCAAGTTCTCGTCGCGGATCAAGCGGCAGGGCTACAGCTACCGCACCGCGGCCGAGAACATCGCGGCGGGCTACCGCTCGGCTTCGCAGGTGGTGACGGGCTGGCTGAAAAGCGCGGGCCACCGGCGGAACATGCTGAACTGCCGGATGACCGAAACCGGCATCGCGATGGTCTACCAGCCCGACGACCGGCCGATCCGCGGCAACCCGGCGCCCTTGCGCTACTATTGGGTGCAGGTCTTCGCCGCTCCGGGCTGAGGCCTGTCCACAGTGGACAGTTTTCCAAGGCGCAATGAAATCAGTGCGTTGGTCGTGGCCGTTCAGGAAGGCTTAACCGTCTCGCCGCCCCTTTGTCCCTGCCACGCGCCATGCCTGTTGTGCGACGGGCGCCACTGCGCGTAGCCTGTCGGAAACAGGGGGAGTGACGCGATGCGCAACTTTCTGACGATTGTCCTGGTCGCGGTGGCCGCGATCCTTGGCTTCTTCGCCTACCAGTCCAGCCAGAAGGGCAACGCCCTGCAAGCCGAGCTTGCTGCCAGAAGCGAAGCGGTCACGGCACTGGAGACCGAACGCACCGCATTGACCGAAGAAATCGCCGCCATGAAGACGGCCGCCACCGAGGCCGCCACCGCTGCTGAAACCGAAAGGGCGGCCCTGGCGGAGCAGATCGCGGCGTTGGAAGCGGAACGGACCGACCGGGCGGAAATGGCGGCCAGTCTGGAACGCGAGCGGACCGAGCTTTCACAGAAGCTGATGATGCTTGAGACCGAGAAGACGCAACTTTCCCAGCAGGTCGCGGGCCTGACGGAACAGGCGACGGCCTTGCAGGCCCGGATCGAGGAACTGACCGCCGCCGCCCCCGCCAATCCCTGACAGCGCCGGCCTGCCCGCGACATCGCTTGACGCAGGCAGGACAGACGGAACCCGGACCTCCGGGTTCTCTGCCCGGCATGGCACGTTCTCCTGCCCTGACCGGCATCCTTTTCGCCATCGGTGGCACGCTGATCTTTTCGGTCAACGACGTCTCGATCAAGTTTCTCTCGGACGGCTACGCGCTGCACCAGGTGATCCTGATCCGGGCCTTCGTGGCGATGGCCTTCATTCTGGTCGTCATCAGCCGGTCCGAGCGCGGCTTCTCGCAGCTTGCCACCAGCCGCCCCAGCACGCATCTGGCGCGGGTCTGCATCGTGATGATCTCGAACGTCACCTACTTCGTCGGCCTTGCCACGCTACCCTTGGCCGACGCCGTGGCCGTGGCCTACGTCAGCCCTATCATCATCACCCTGCTGTCCATCGTCTTCCTGCGGGAAAAGGTCGGGCCGCGCCGCTGGGCAGCGGTGATGATCGGGATGCTCGGCGTGATCGTCATGCTGCGCCCGGGCGCGGGCGTCATCCAGCCCGCGGCCCTGCTCGTCCTGATCTCGGCGGTGATGTATGCCAGCGGAAACCTCCTTGTCCGCCACATGGGCGGCACCGAAAGCGCGATGACGCTATCCTTCTACGTGCAGGCCGGGTTCATCCTGGTCAGTCTTGGCATGGGCCTATGGGTCGGCGACGGCCACCTGGCCGAGGAGGACGGCCTCTGGGCCTTCCTCTTCCGCCCCTGGATCTGGCCACCCCTGCACGACTGGCCGGTCTTCCTGGCCACCGGCCTGTCCGTGGGGATCGGCGGGATGATGGTCACCCAGGCCTATCGCACCACCGAGGCCGGGCTGATCGCACCCTTCGAATATGTCGGCATGCCGCTGGCCATCCTCTGGGGCCTTCTGGTCTTTGGTACCTTTCCCGACGCTGTCTCCTGGCTGGGGATTGCACTCATCTGCGGCTCTGGCCTTTATGTCATCTGGCGCGAAACGGTGCGGAAACGGGACAGCGATGCAGCCTGAGGCAGTGATCTTCGACATCGGCAACGTGCTGACCCGCTGGCAGCCCGAGTCCTTCTACGACCGCGTCCTGGGCGAGGACCGCCGCCGCGCCCTCTTCGCCGAGGTCGACCTCCACCACATGAACGCGCTGGTCGACGACGGCGCGCTGTTCCGGGAGACGATCTATGACTGGGCCGACCGCCACCCCGCCTGGGCCCCGGAAATCCGCCTCTGGTACGACCGCTGGATCGAACTGGCCTCCCCCCGGATCGAAGGCTCCATCGCCCTGCTCCGCGCCTTGCGAAAGAAGGGCGTGCCGGTCTTCTGCCTGACCAACTTCGGCAGCTATTCCTACGAGGAAGCCCGCGACAAGCTGGACTTCCTGGGCGAGTTCGACCGCGAATACGTCTCGGGCCGCCTTCGTGTGTCGAAGCCCGATCCACGCATCTACCAGGCGGTCGAGGACGACTGCGGAATCGCCCCCGACCGGCTGATCTTCACCGACGACCGGGCCGACAACATCACCGCCGCCGCCCGCCGCGGCTGGCGCACGCATCAATTCGAAAGCTGGCAAGGCTGGGCTGCGCGCCTGGTGGCCGAGGGGCTTTTGACCAACGAAGAGGCAGGCCTGTGACCGAAATCGTTCCGAAAGAGGCCGAGGCCCATCTGACCTGGCGCGGGCTGCTTGATGCCTTCGAGGCCGGCCACAAGCTTCCGCTTGCCGACCTGAAGGACCTGTTCCTGTATCGCGGGCAGGACACTATCCTGGACCGCGGGGCCTGGATCGACGGGCTGGGCGCGCTGGTCAAGGTGGCGACGGTCTTCCCGGCGAACGCCGCCAAGGGGCTGCCCACGATCTACGGGGTCGTCAGCCTGTTCGACGACAAGACCGGCGATCTTTCCGCCCTGGTCGACTTCCACCTTGTCACCAAGTGGAAGACGGCAGGCGACAGCCTTCTCTCCGCCTCGCGTCTTGCCCGGAAGGACGCAAGGAACTTCCTTCTTGTCGGAGCGGGGGCCGTGGCCCGCAGCATGGTCGAGGCCTATTCCTCGATCTTCCCCGACGCCCGCTTCACCGTCTGGAGCCGCACCCGCGACAGCGCCGAGGCGATGGGCCTGCCCGTGGCCGATGACCTGGAAACCGCGGTCCGGCGGGCCGATGTCATCTGTTCCGCCACGATGGCGACCGCCCCCCTGATCAAGGGCGATTGGCTGCAACCCGGCCAGCACCTCGACCTGATCGGTGCCTACAAACCCGGCATGCGCGAAGTGGACGACCGCGCCATGCAACGCGCCCGCGTCTTCGTCGACAGCCGCGCCACGACCATCCAACACATCGGCGAACTGATCGACCCCATCGCCTCTGGTGCCATCACCGAGGCGGACGTGGTGGCCGACTTCTACGACGACGCAGCACTTTACGCCCGCCGGTCCGATGACGAGATCACCATCGCGAAGAACGGCGGTGGCGCGCATCTGGACCTGATGACGGCCACCTACATTGCCGACTGCTGGCGCCTTCGCGCGACCTGATCGGTCAGGCGCCGATGAACTCGCGCACGAAGGGCGTCGCGGGCCGCGCCCGGATGTCCTGCGGCTTGCCGATCTGCTCGATCTTGCCCATCGACATGACGACGACCAGGTCGGCAAGCTCCATCGCCTCGTCCTGGTCATGCGTGACGAAAACGGTGGTCAGCCCCGTCGTGTCATGGATGTCGCGCAGGCCCTGGCGCAGCTCCTTCCGCACCTTCGCGTCCAGCGCGCCGAAGGGTTCGTCGAGGAGCAGCATCCGCGGCTCGATGGCCAGCGCACGCGCCAGGGCCACCCGCTGCCGCTGGCCGCCGGACAACTGGCTGGGATAGCGCGACCCGATGTCGGGCAACTGGATCAGGTCCAGCAGCTTCGTCACCCGCCGCGCGATTTCCGCCTTCTGCGGGCGGGTCGCGCTGGGGCGGGCGTTCAGGCCGTAGGCGATGTTGTCGAAGACGGTCATATGCCGGAACAGCGCATAAGACTGGAACACGAACCCCGCCCGCCGCTGTTGCACCGAAAGGCCGGTGGCGTCCTGCCCGTCGAACAGCACCCGGCCCGAGGTCGGGAACTCCAGCCCGCCGAGGATGCGCAGAAGCGTGGTCTTGCCTGACCCCGAGGGGCCGAGAAGCGCCACCAGCGCGCCCGAGGGGATGGCAAGCGACACGGGGTGCAGGGCCGCCGTGGTGCCGAACTGCTTGGAGATCTCGTCGATTTCGATGTGCATGGGGACCTCAGTGGCGATGGGTGGCGGCAAGCTGGTCGGCATGACGCAGCTCCAGCAGGGTCTTCAGCAAGAGCGTGACCAGCGCCAGGAGCGCCAGCACCGCGGCCAGCGTGAAGGCCGCGACCGAGAGGTATTCCTGGTACAGCATCTCGATCGTGGTCGGGATCGTCGCGGTCTGGCCGCGGATCTTGCCTGAGACGACGGCGACCGCCCCGAACTCGCCCATCGCGCGGGCGTTGCAGAGAAGGACACCGTACAACAGCGCCCAGCGGATGTTCGGCAGCGTCACCGTCCAGAACACCCGCCAGCCCCCCGCGCCAAGGGTCAGCGCGGCCTCTTCCTCGGCCCGGCCCTGTTCGATCATAACGGGGATGAGTTCCCGCGCGACGAAGGGGAAGGTCACGAACATCGTGGCCAGGACGATCCCCGGCATGGCGAAGACGATGGGATAGCCCTGGTCCACCAGCCAGGCCCCGATGGCCGAATTCGCGCCGAAGGTCAGCACGATGCACAGACCCGCGACGACCGGCGAGACGCTGAACGGCAGGTCGATCAGCGTGATCAGGAAGGCCTTGCCGCGAAAGTCGAACTTGGTGATGAACCAGGCCGCCGCAATGCCGAAGGCGGCGTTCAGCGGCACCGAGATCGCCGCAATGGTCACCGTCAGCTTGATCGCGGCCCAGGCGTCCTTGTGCGACAGGCTTTGCAACGCCGCCCCTATCCCGTCGCGCAACGCCTCGACGAAAACCGCGACAAGGGGCGCGAGGACCAGCACCGACAGCCCCGTGACCGCCAGCGCGATCAGGGCGCGGCGGGCCAGCGGGGTCTCATCGGTCGCAGGCCGGAAGGTTGCGTCAGACATTGCCGATCCTCCTGCGGCTCCAGACCTGGATCAGGTTGATCACCAGTAGCATCGCGAAGCTGATCAGCAGCATGGCGATCCCGATGGCGGCGGCCGCGTCATAGTTGAACTCTTCCAGCTGGATCACGATCAGCAGGGGCGCGATCTCGGTGACCAGCGGGATGTTCCCGGCGATGAAGATGACCGAGCCGTATTCGCCCACCGCCCGCGCCAGCGCCAGCGCAAAGCCGGTCAGCGCGGCGGGTGCCAGCATCGGCAGGACGACGTGGCGCAGCGTGTGCAGGCGGGAGGCACCCAGGGTGGCCGAGGCCTCCTCGACCTCGCGGTCGATCTCCTCGATCACGGGCTGGACCGTGCGGGCCACGAAGGGCAAGCCGACGAAAACAAGCGCGATCAGGATGCCCCACTGCGTGTAGGCGATCTTCCAGCCGATCTCGGCGGCCAGCGCCCCGAAAGCCCCGTTCGGGGCGTACAACGCGGTCAGCGAGATGCCGGCGACGGCCGTGGGCAAGGCGAAGGGCAGGTCCACCGCCGCATCCAGCAACCGGCGGCCGGGGAAACGGTAGCGGACCAGGACCCAGGCCAGCAGGACCCCGAAGACCAGGTTGAACAGCGCCGCGATCAGCGACAGGCGGAAGGACAAGAACAGCGCGGCCCAGACACGCTCGCGGTTCACTGTCTCCCAGATGCCGACCAAACCGTAATTGGCGCCCTTCAGAAGAAGGGCGCCGATGGGCAGAAGCACGACGAGAGAGAGCATCGTCAGGGTGATCCCCATGCTGAGGCCAAGGCCGGGCATCGGGGATCGGTTCACAAGCGGTCTGCCCATCATCTCTCCTTACTTCGGCACGTAGATCTGGTCGAAGATGCCGCCGTCGCCGAAGTGTTCGGGTTGCACCTTGGCCCAGCCGCCAAAGCTGGCGATGTCCACAAGCTCCAGCTCCGGGAAGCGGGCCACATCCTCTGGCGCGGCTTTCGAGCTGTCCCAGCCGCGGTAGAAGTTCTTGAAGGCAATCGCCTGGCCTTCGGGCGAGTAGAGGAAGTTCAGATAGGCCTCGGCCAGCTTGCGCTGCTCGTCGGACTTGATGTTGCTCTCGACCAGGGCGACCGGCGGCTCGGCCAGGACGCTGACCGACGGCACCACGATGTCGAACTGATCCTCACCGATTTCCTTCAGCGCCAGGTAGGCCTCGTTTTCCCAGGCCAGCAGCACGTCACCGATCCCGCGCTGGGCGAAGGTGGTGGTCGACCCGCGTGCGCCCTGGTCCAGGACGGGAACGTTCTTGTACAGCGCGCCGACGAACTCTTTCGGGTCCTTGCCGTTCTTCTCGGCCCAGGCCCAGGCGGCCAGGTAGTTCCACCGCGCCCCGCCACTGGTCTTGGGGTTCGGCGTGATCACCTCCACGCCCTCGGCCACCAGATCGCCCCAGTCCTTCAGGCCCTTCGGGTTGCCCTCGCGCACCAGGAACACGATGGTCGAGGTATAGGGCGACGAGTTGTGCGGCAGCTTCGTCTGCCAGTCGGCGGGCAGCTTCCCGGCCTCGGCGATCTTGTCGATGTCGGACGCCAACGCCAGCGTCACCACCTGCGCCTCAAGCCCGTCGATCACCGCGCGGGCCTGCGACCCCGATCCGCCGTGGCTGACCTCGATCTCGGGCGCGGGGTTGCCCTGCGCGGTCCAGAAGGCGGCGAAAGCCTCGTTGACCTCGCGATACAGCTCGCGCGTCGGGTCATAGCTGACGTTCAGCAGGCTTTCCGCCTGGACCTGGGCGGGGGAGGCGCCCAGGCCCAGGACCGCCAGCGCCGCGCTGGCCGCAAGGCTGCGCAGGCGGCTGACCGGCCAGCCCGTCAGGCGGCGAAGCCCGTCGGCAATCGTGACGCGGCCGTCGTCATGCGCTTGGGCCAGAAAGCCCTGCGCGGTGATCGATCCGGCGACGGTAATGGTGGCAATCATCTCGGTCTCCTTCGGGGCCCGCGATCTGCGCGGGGCAATGGGGCGATAGGGCGCAAGGCCCAGAATGGTCTGCGGCAGGGGCAGGGCCGTCATGCGGCACCCCCGATCGGCTCGATGCGGGCCTCCCAGACCTTGGCATCACGACCGGACAGCAGTTCGGCCACGGCTTCGGCGGGATCTCTGGTGAACAGGACCAGCGGGCTGCCGTTCACCCGGTGGGTCAGGCCGGTGCGGCGGTCCACCAGTCGGACGGCGCAGGCCTGGCGAAGGGGCTTGGCCAGGGCGGTCACCTGATCCGCCAGCTTGCGATGCGTCGCGGCAAGGCTCATCGTCCATCTCCTTCTGTCGTCCGGGCAAGGCACCACGCCCTGCCGATACCTAAATAACGACAGGAAGGATCGAGTATTGCAACGGAAAATTCACGCCGTATTCAGTCGTGATTTGAGAAGGATTTTCTCCGCCCCCTGCCCGAAACCGGTCCGGGAAACGAGGAGAATCTGATGGAATGGCAGAGAGTTGTCGCTTAAGCCGTTGTGCCCATCACCTGCTCGGCCACTGCGCCGGACCGCAGCATGTCTTCCAGCGTCAGCGAGTCGATGATCACCAGGTAGGACCAGAACACCTCGGCAAAGACCTTGCGGATTCGGCAGGTGGCCTCGTCGGTGCAGTCCTCGCACCGCTGGTAGGCCCGGCGCGACAGGCAGGGCAGGGGGGCGATCGGTCCGTCGATTGTGCGCAGAAGCTCCGAGATCGAGATCTCGGAGGGCCGTTTCAGCAGGCTGTAGCCGCCCGACCGTCCCCGGATCGACGCGATTACGCCGGCATTGCGCACTTCCAGAAGGATATGCTCCAGGAAGCGCTTCGGCGTGCCCGAGCGTTTCGCGATCTCCTCGATCGTCAGCGCCTGCGGCTGGGCCTTCGCGGCCTCGTCGCCCAGCACCAGAAGCGCCTTCAGCGCATATTTCATCTTCTGCGTGATCATGGCGAAAGGCTACGCTCCGGAATGTCGAGAATCAATGTCGCGAATGCCGCGCCGGGCAACACGGGTGCCTGCATCTGACAGGGCCAGACAATAAACACGATAATTATGGTAGACATTGACGGGTTTTCAGGCAACCTTACCCAAGACCGAAAGAAAGGAGGCCCGATGACCGACCTTGATCTCATTGACCGCAAGATCGTCGCCGAACTGATGCGGGATGCAACGCTGCCCATCGCCCAGATTGCCGACCGGGCCGGCCTGTCCCAGACCCCCGCCTGGAAACGCATCCAGAAGCTCGAATCGTCGGGCGTTCTTCTGGCGCGTGTCGCTCTTGCCGATCCCGCCAGGCTGGGCTTCGGCCTGACGGTCTTTGTCGGGATCGAGGCACCAGACCACTCGCCCGAATGGCGCGACAGTTTCGCGCGGGCGGTGGGCGAGATCCCGGAAATCATGGAAGTCTACCGGATGGCGGGGGAGCTGGACTATCTCCTGCGGGTTTCGGTGCCGGACATGGCTGCCTTCGACACGCTGTACAAACGCCTGACCGATGCAGTGCCGATCAAGAACGTGACCAGCCATTTCGCGATGGAAAGGATGAAGTTCACCACCGCCTATCCGGTGGACACCCGAAACCGCTGACGGCGCATGCAGGACGCGCACATCTCGACGTCCGTGAGACGTGCTCCTTGCTCCCATACGGTTCGCACGGCCTGCGACCAAGCACGTCGTCAGTCCATCTCCTCTGGCTGAGACGCCCACGGCGTCTCACTTTCGCGGGATGCCGTCAGAGGCCTGCTGCCGCGCGTTCGACAAAACGCCTGACACGTTCCGGCTCCACCGGATTCCACCAGACCCCGCCCACTTTCAGTGACGACGCGACAATAACGCCATTGGTGCGCGACAGGATGGCCAGGACGTTGTCTTCCGTGACGCCCGATCCCACCAGAACCGGGAGATGCGTTGCAGCCCCGATCTCATCGATCTCCTCCGGGCTTGCGGCGTGGCCCGTTCGTTGGCCCGTTGCGATGACGCAATCTGCGTCGAAGAATGCCAGGTCACGGGTCAACTCGGTGACGGATCGGTCCGCGACGATGGCGTGGCTGCCATGTTTCACATGAGCATCGGCGAAGATGCGCACGTTCTCGGCCCGCAGCAGCGATCGGTACCGCAGCGCCTCGCCCGCCCTCCCTTCCATGAATCCCTCGTTGGCGACATAGGCGTTGGCCCATTGGTTGACCCGGACAAAGTCGGCCCCGCCTGCCACTGCAGTTGCTATGGCCGGCAGCGGCGCGTTGGCAAGGACGTTGATGCCGACGGGCATGCCCGTGGCGCGCCTGACGCGGTCGGTGACCACCGACAGGAAGGCCGGCGTCTCGGGGCCGATATCCTCGGGCTTCGAGAACGGGATGTCGCCGTGGTTCTCGACAATCAGTCCATGCATGCCGCCGGCAGCCAGCGCCTCGGCATCGCGCAGGCAGGCGTCGTAGATGCTGTCCATCGTCGCGCCCCGATAGCGCGGAGAGCCGGGAAACGGCGGGCAGTGGATCATTCCGATCAGGGCTTTCTCGCGCCCGAAGATTTCGCCTATCGCGCCAGAGCCGCGGTTGGATATGGTTTGCATCGGAAGACCCTTAAGTGGAGAGCGGCGACGTCATGCGCGCCTTCGTGATTGGCAACGTGGCCCTGGATGAGGCCGTGACGGTAGAGGTCCTGCCTGCGTTCGGCGCGTCGATCCACGCGCAGGCGGGGGAGATCGATCTGGGCGGAAAGGGCGCGAACCAGGCGATCGTCCTGGGCCGGGCGGGACTGACCTGCCGGTTCTGTGCCGCCGTGGGGGACGACAGTCGTGCCGACGACATCCGGGCGCGTCTGGCTGCCGAGCCGCTGGAAACCGACCTTGTCCGCGTTCCGGGCGTGGCCAGCGATTTCTCGATCATCCTGCGGACGAAGGCGGGCGACAATGCGATCATCACCACCAATGCGGCGGCCTCGGGGCTGACGGCCGGTGCCGCTTGCGCGACGCTGGCCGGTGCAGGGCCCGGCGATCTGCTGGTTCTGCAAGGCAACCTGTCGGCCGAGGCGACTGTCGCCGCCCTGGCCGAGGGCCGACGGCTGGGGATGCGGACCGCGCTGAACCCATCGCCGCTGCGGTCCTTCTTCGACACGCTTTGGCCGCTGGTGGACGTCGCCTTCGTGAACGAGACCGAGGCAGCCGCCCTGGGGGGAACCGCCGGACTGCTGACCCAAGGCGTGCCGCAGGTCGTGCTGACCCTTGGCTCGGAAGGCGCGCGGCTGGTGACGGCGGGGCAGGATGTGCTGGTCCCGGCGGCACCCTGCGACCCGGTCGACACCACGGGCGCGGGCGATTGCTTCATGGCGACCGCGCTCGCTTCGGCGGCGCTGCGCGGGGTGGCGCTGGACGCCCGCGCCCTGCGCCATGCGGCGGCGGCGGCGGCGATCACCGTGTCGCGCCCCGGAACCGGAACCGCCTTCCCCACCAGGGCCGAGCTGGCAGAGATCCTGCGCCAGCCGTGAAGGCCATCAGCCTGGTTCATGCGCGAGCCAACCCAGGAGGTTCTTCCAGAGGCGGCCATAACCTTCCCAGCTGCAAAACGCCGGCGACAGCCAGTGCGGCCCGATATCCGAGGTCCAGGCGGCGGTGCGGCCCTTGCCGAACCCGCCCAGAACCAGCAGCGGATGGCCGCCCTGATCTTGCGGAATCCGCGCCAGAACCTGGGCGTCCGGGCGAACTTCGACCTCGTTGACGCCAAGGACGAAGGGCCAGGCCCCGTCCAGCCCCGCCAGCACCGGGTGCCGGGGCTCCAGCACCTCGGCAATCGCGCCTTCCGGCATTTCCACGCGGTCGTCCCACGGGAGGCAGGTGACGGGCAACACGTCCTCGACCGGGGTCTTGCGCCAGCGCGCCTTGCCGTCGATCCCCTGAAAGCTGAAGTAGCCGCCCACCATCAGAAGCCCGCCGCCGCGTTCGACCCAGGCCTTGATCAGCCGCAGCCGGTTCGGCACGGTCTGCGACCGCAGCCAGACCGCGGGCGGCAGCAGGAACGAATTCGCGCCGATGTCGGACAGGATGATGACGTCGTAGGCGTCCAGCCCCTCCATCTCGAAGGGGAACTTCTCGACCGCGTCATGCGCCGTCATGTAGGTCAGCTCGAAGTCGGAGCCTTTCAGCGCCTCGACCAGCGGTTCGGCCCCCAGATGGAACGTGACGCTGCCGAACTGATCGAAGCCCTTGTAATGGGTGGCCGAGGAAACCCAGCTTTCGCCGACGAGTAGCACCTTGGTGGTCATGAAATCCTCATATCGTCAGAGCGATGCGTCAAAGACGCGCCGCGGATTGGTTGTCATCAGCATGTCGCGCGACGCCGCATCCATCCCGTGGCGCGCAAGTCGCGGCAGGAAGTGCCGTTGCACGAAGGCATAGCCGTTCCCGCCATAGCGCGTCAGCATCATCTTGATGAACACGTCCTGCGACAGCAGCACCCGGTCCAGATGCCCGGCGTCCGCCAGCCGAAGGATGGCCCGCGCCACCTCGTCGTCGCTGGGGCATTGCACCTGCTGGTCGGCATAGAAGTAATCCATGCCGATCATGTCGAATTCCACGAAAGCCCCGCGTTCGGCGATGGTGCGCTGGTAGTCCCAGTCGTCGTGCGAGGGGTTCATGTGGCAAAGGACGGTGTGCGCCAGATCGCCGCCCTCGGCCTCGACGATGTCGAGGACGCGGTGGCCAAGACGGAACCAGCCCGGCAGATGCACCATCAGGGGCAGGCCGGTCCGCACCTGCGCCCGCGCCGCGCCGCGCAAGGATTTCTCTTCCTCGGCGGTGAAGTCGGAGGACACGCCGATCTCGCCAATGAGACCGATCCTGGCATCGGTGCCGTCGGTGCCTTGCAGGGCCTCGGTCACGATCTGGTGGGCGATGTCATCGACGGACAGGCGCGCGACCTCCTCGGGCATCGAGGAGGCAAGGTAGTAGCCCGCCCCCATCACGATGTTCAGCCCGCTTTCCGCAGCGATCCGCCGCAGCTTGACCGGGTCGCGCCCGATCCCGCGGCAGGTCGGGTCCACCACGGTCCGCCCGCCAGCTTTCGCAAAGGCGCCGATCTCCTCGATGCACAGGTCCAACTCGTCCAGCGCGATGTTGTGCTTGTTCACGAAGGGGTCCTGCCGCAGCTCGGACAGGATTTCCATCCGCACCGGCCCCTCGGCCAGATGCTGCCGGTCGGGGTCCTTCGGCGGGTTCCACCAGCAGGAACAGTCGTTCTGCAGGTGTTCGTGCATCAGCGTCACGCCCAGATCGGTGCTGGGGATCGGGCCGTTCACGGTCATCACCAGACCTGAGCCCACATGCGCTTGCGACAGTTCGGTCATTTCGGCCTCCTTCCAAGCCGCAAGCCACCGCTGAACAGCTTCGTGTTCATCCAGATGGCCAAAAGGATGATCGTCCCCGTCACGATCTGCGTGAAGAAGGGCGAGATGTGGACCAGGATCAGCCCGTTGCCGATGACGGCGATGGTCATGGTGCCAAGGACGGTGCCCAGCATGCTGGCCTTGCCGCCCATCAGCGAGGTGCCGCCCAGAACCACGGCGGCGATGACCTGCAGTTCGAACCCCACCGCCGCGTTCGATGACCCCGACCCCAGCCGCGCCGCGATCAGCAGGCCCGCCATCGCACAGGCTACGCCCGAGACGATGTAGACCGACGCGACCGTCCAACGCGCCGGCATCCCCACCCGCCGCGCGGCTTCCATGTTGGACCCGACGGCGACGACCTGCCGACCGTAGCGCGTGCGCAGCATCACGACGAAGCCAAGGATCGCCACCAGGATCGAGATCAGCGCCGGCACCGGAACCCCCGCCAGCGTTCCGCGACCCAGCCAGAAGAAGCCCGGCACGTCCTTGATCGGGATCGAATAGCCCTCGGTCAGGTAAAGCGCATAGCCGCGCAGGATCGACAGGCCAGCCAGCGTCACGATGAAGGCGGGGATGCCCTGATAGGCGATGAACCAGCCCTGCACCGCCCCGATCAGCCCACCCAGCACCAGCATCAGGATCACCACCGTGATCCAGTCCAATCCCGCCGCCAGCGCAATCGCCGCCACGGCGTTGACCAGCGCCACGGTCGAACCGACTGACAGGTCGATCCCCGCCGTGGTGATCACCAGCGTCATCGCCACCGCCACGATCAGCACCGGAGCCGCCTGGCGGACGATGTTCAGCAAATTGCCGGCCGTCAGGAAGGTGGGCGTCAGAACGCTGAACAAAAGCATGCAGGCCAGGAAGAACACCGCGATCGACAGGACCTGCGCGTTCTCGGCCACGAAATCCGCCAGCGGAGACCCCTTGGCGCGTTCGGAATAAGCGGACATCAGTGCGACCCCTTCCCGACGATCAGATCGACCAGTTCCTGCAGGTTGGTCTCGCCTATTCTGCGTTCGGCTACCTTGGTGCCTTCATACATCACCGCGATCCGGTCGCAGACACGGAACAGGTCCTGCAGGCGATGGGTGATCAGCACGACGCCGACACCCTTTGCCTTGACCCGGTTGATCAACGCCAGCACCGCCTCGACCTCGGCCACGGCAAGCGCCGAGGTCGGCTCGTCCATGATCAGCACCTTGGGTTGGAAACTGGCGGCCCGCGCGATGGCGATGGCTTGCCGCTGCCCCCCCGACAGCTTTTCCACCTTGGCCGTAAGGCGCGGGATGCGGATTTCCAGCGCGTCCAGCATCTGCCGCCCTTCGGACAGCATCCGCTTCTGGTCCAGGAACGGGCCTCGCGTGAGTTCGCGCCCCAGAAACAGATTTCCCACCACGTCGACGTGGTCACAAAGGCTTAGGTCCTGAAACACCATCTCGATATTCCGCGCCCGCGCATCCGAGGGGCCGGCAAAGCGGACAGGCTCGCCTTCGACAGTGATCGTTCCCGCGTCCGGGATGTAAGTGCCGGAAATCACCTTCGACAGAGTCGACTTGCCGGCGGCATTGTCGCCGATCAGTCCCAGGCATTCGCCCGGCATCACGTCCAGATCGACGCCCCGCAACGCCTGGTGCGACCCGAAGGTCAGGGTGATTCCCCGCAACGAAACCAGCGGCACGATGTGCGGAAGGGGGAGACCCCCTCCCGCATCGGACGCTTCGGGATGAAGCGTCGTTTCGATCATTGGAACATCGACCGGAAGTCGTCGACATTCGCCTTGGTGACGATGGTCACGGGGACCGAGATGGTGCGCTCGACCGTGCCGCCTTCGGTGATCGTCTTCAGCGCGTCGACTGCCGCAGCGCCCATACCTGCCGGGTCCTGCTGGATCACGGCTTCGACATAGCCCGCGTCGATCCCCGCGATGGCCGAGGCGGTCAGGTCCCAACCGAAAACCTTGACATCCGCCTGCCGCCCCTGGCTTTCCACCGCCGCGACCGCACCCAGAAGCGCCGGTTCGCCCGTGGCGTAGATCGCCGTCATGTCGGGGTTCGCGGTCATCAGGTTTTCCGCAGCCGCCAGCGCGGTATCCTGCACGTTCTGGCCGTCGACGGTTCCGGCGATGGTGATGCCCTCGACACCGTTCAGAACTCCGGTGAAGCCATCCATCCGCAGGTTCTGGATGAACGAGTTCAGCGCGCCCACGACGCCCAGCTTGGCCCCACCGGCGCCCTTGGCATATTCGACGAAGTAGGCGCCAAGGTCGGCCCCGGCCTTGCCGTTGTCCACGCCGATCACCGCCGACTGCTTGCCGTCCTCGGGCAGGATCGCGTCGATGGCCACCACCGGAATGCCCGCAGCCGCCGCCTGATCGACCGCCGGCATGATGCCGTTGACGTCGATGGCGACGATGGCGATGCCGTCCACGCCTTCCTGGATATAGGTCTCGATCGCGCTGTTCTGCGCGGCCGGGTCGTTGTTGGCATTGAAGATTACCAGCTCGACCCCGGCCGCATCCGCCGCCTTCTGCGCGCCTTCGTTCATCTGGTTGAAGAACAGCGCCTGCTGGTTGATCTGCACGAGGGCGAACTTCTTCTTGTCCTGCGCCAGCCCCGGCACTGCCGCCAGGATGACGGCCGAGCCAAGCAGCACACCAAGCCCCCGACGGGAAAGGGCGGTCATTGTCATGGTTTTCATTTTCGTTTCCCTATGTTGGACGTTGCGGTTCAGGACCTGATCACCGGTGCAACGGAGTTCCGGGCGATCAGGGTGACAGGCATGATCTCCTCTGGCGGGAGCTTGGTCGGGTCGGTCCAGTCTGTGTCCAGAAGCAGGGACAGGGCCCGGATACCCAGGTCCCGGACCGGCTGGCGCACCGCTGTCACGGCCGGTGCGAAAAGGTGAAGCGGGCCGACATCGTCGAACCCCACAAGCGACAGATCCTGAGGCACGCGGAGGCCTGCGGCGTTCAGCACCTCCATCACTCCGATGGTGATTTCGTCCGACGTCGCAAAAACGGCGGTGACGTCCAGCCGTGAGTCCAGCATGCGTCTTGCCGACAGGCGACCGAACTCGGTCGAATATTCGCCCTCGTAACGCTCGATCCGGGCTTCGGCGCCCCAGACCTCTGTCATGGCGCGACGGAAGCCTTTGTAGCGGCGGGTGCCGCTCAGCATGGCGTCGCCCCCCCCGATGAACAGCACCCGTCGGTGTCCGGCCTCGGCCAGATGGCGACCGGCAAGATAGCCGCCCTCATCGTTGTCGCAGAACAGTTTCGGAACCGAAGTGCCCGCCACGTCTTCGTCCAGGACAACCACCTGACCGCTCGCGTTGATTTCGGCAGCCAGCGTGCCGTCATCGGGATGGTTCGTGACGAATATCAGGCCATCCACCTGGTTGCGACGCACGGCCTGAAGGTAGGACAACTCGCGCTCCCCCCGGTTCAGGGTGGCGTGAAGGGTCAACCCGAGCCCGCGCCGGTCCGCCTCGGTTTCGACGGCCGCGACGAGCGTCGCAAAGAACGGGGTCGCAATGTCGGGAATGACCAGCCCAATCGTATCCGACCTGCCTCGGCTCAGCCTGCGGGCGTGCGGGTTGGGCTGATAGTTCAACTGTTGGATTGCGGCTTCGACCGCTGTCCGCGTGCGATCAGGCAGGTCGAGCGTTCCGTTCAGAAAGCGCGAGACGGTCGTGACCGACACCCCGGCAGCCTGCGCGACATCTCTCAAACTTGCCACTGACATGGGTCGATCCCACCAAGTGAATCGGTTTACTAAACCGCTTTACAAGATCAGCATGTGCAAACGCCGCGAGTCAACCGTGTTGGCAGGGCAGCGTGCGGGAAAGCAACGGTCCGGCGGCGCGGGCGGGCAAGGCTGCCCAAGGGAACAGCACTTTCGGCGCTTGACCATCCCCGTCGCTGCCGCCACCTTGATTGCCCCGACCCGTCGCCTGAATTGGATGCCCGCATGTCCGACGCCTTTGCCAGATACCCCAGCCTTGCCGGAAAGGTCGTCTACGTCACCGGCGGCGCCTCGGGGATCGGCGCCGAGATCGTGACAGCCTTCGCCGCACAGGGTGCAAGGGTGGGGTTCGTCGACCTGGATGCCGAAAGCAGCGCAGCTCTCTGTGCGGCCAATCCGGGCGTGACGCATGAGATCTGCGACCTGCGAGACATCGCAGCCCTCCGCATCGCCTTCGCATCCCTGAAATCGCGGATCGGCCCGGCGGACGTGCTGGTCAACAACGCCGCCCGGGACGACCGGCACTCCTGGACCGAAGTCACGCCCGAATACTGGGATGACCGGATGGATACGAACCTGAAGCATCAGTTCTTCGCCATCCAGGCGGTCGCGCCGGACATGGTCGAACGGGGCGGCGGGTCGATCATCAACATGGGGTCGAACAGCTGGTTCGAGGCGGGTGGAGGGTTTCCGGCCTATGCCACCGCCAAGGCCGCCGTGCATGGCCTGACCCGCACGATGGCGCGGGATCTGGGAAAGCACCGCATCCGCGTCAACGCGGTGGTTCCGGGCTGGATCATGACCGAGCGGCAGAAGACGCTCTGGGCAAAGCCCGAGGCCCTGGAGGCGCATCGCAAGCGGCAATGCCTGCCGGACCTGATCGACCCGGTCTACGTTGCCCGGATGGTCCTGTTCCTTGCGTCCGACGACGCCGCGATGTGCACGGCCAACAGCTACATGGTCGAAGCCGGCTCGATCTGACCCGGACGGAAGCGCGATCAGGCCGACGAGACCTCCACCGCGGCCCGCTCCCCGCCCAGGGCGGCAAAGGCCCGCTGCCGGCAGGTGAAGACAAGGATCTGCTGGTCCTTGGCCGTCCGGTGCAATGCATCGAACATCGCCTCGATCCGGTCATCGTCCGAATGGACCAGGGCATCGTCAAGGATCACCGGGACCGGGCGACCCGCCGCGGCGAACAGCCGGGCGAAGGCAAGGCGGGTCAGGATCGCCAGCTGCTCGCGCGTGCCGCCGGACAGGATCTCCAGCGTCTCTTCCTGGCCGTTGCGAGTCAGGGTCGTCGGCAACAGGGTGGCATCGTCGATCATCAACTGCGCGCCGGGGTGCAGGACGGACAGCAGCGGCTGCAACTCGCGAAGGACGGGCGCGAAATAGGCGTCGCGGGCCTGGGTGCGGGCCTCCTCCAGCGCCTGCCGCAGACGTGTCAGGGACCGGACCTCGGCCTCATAGCGCGCCGCCCGCGCTTCGGCCTCGGACCGCTCCTCCACCAGGGTGGACAGCTGCTCCTCCAGACCCTCGTCGGCCAGGGCCGCGATGGTGGCGTTCAGACCGGCAAGTTCCTCGCGCGCCTTCGCCGTCTCTCGCCCCGCCTGATCAAGAACGCTTTTCGCGCGGGCAAGGCGGGCTTCGGTGGTGGCCAGATCAGGGGCCGAAGCCTGCAGGGCGGCCAGCGCCGCCTGCGCGTCGGAGCGCGCGGCACCAAGGGACAGCGACGCATCCTTCAGCGCAACCATGCGGTCGTCCAGCGTTGCCGCATCCCCGGCCTCCACGCGGGCGGCCGCAAGCTGACGCTCGGCCGAGGTGCGGTTGGCCTCGGACACGGCACGCGTCTGATTGGCCTCGACCAGCAGGTCATGCGCCACGCGCAGGGCGGCGCTTGCTCCGGCCTCCCGGGTTTCGGCGTCTGCCAGTGCCGTGGACAGAGCTGCGGGATCCTCTGCTTCGCCTTCAGCTGCCGACCCGTCTGCCTGGGCCCGGGCCAATGCAGACCGCAAGGCGTCAATGCCATCCGGCGCAATCGCCGCCAGAAGCGCCGTCGCCTGCGCAATTCCAGCCTCGAAGCTGCGCGCCTCGGCCAGGGCGCCGCGGGCCTGGGCCAGGTTTTCCGCGCCGCAGCCCGCCAACGCGGTCTCCACCCGCTTCCGTGCGGCCAGGATCGCGGCAGATGCATCGGACATCCGGGCACTGCCGGGATCGATCCGCAGACGACCGAAACCGGGCAGGGTCACCTCGGCAACGGCCAGCACCGGCTGCGGACCACCGGGTAACGGGCGGCCCGCCAGCAGCGCCTGCGCCCCGGCCTCGGGCAGGGCCTCGATGGTGACGGCCTGGGCCTCGGCCCTTGCCTGGGCCAGATCCAGTTCCGCCTGCGCCTTTTCGGCAGCTGCAACCCGCTCGGGCGAGGACAGGATGCGCCCGCGGCCCGCCCGGGCGCGGTCGAGATCGTCCTGCACCTGAAGCGCCTGCTCCAGCCGCCGCTGCAAATCCTCGGCCTGGGCCTTGGCCATCCGTGCGGCGCTGGCCCGGTTGGCCCGGTCCAGCCGCAGCCGCAGGTCGCGCGCCTGCCCGGCGGCATCCGCCTGGGCCTGGGTGGCTGCCTGTTCCTGTCGCGACAGGTCTTCGCTTCTCGCCCGCGCCCCCACGGCGGTTTCCTCGGCCAGGCGCAAGGCCGCCTCGGCCTCGGCCAGCCGGTTCCGCAGCGCCTGAAGCCGGCCAAGCTCACCCTCAGCCTGTTCGGCATCCAGCCGGGCCAGACGCAAAGCCGTCTCGGCCTGGGCGATCTGCCCCTGATGCGCCAGCGCCGCCGCGTGCGCCGCCTCGGCCTCGGCCAGAGACCGGCCCCTCTCGGCCATCGCCTCGTGGTCGGTCAGCCGAGCCAGCGCGCGCTGCACGTCGGTCCGGCGCGCCAGATAGCCGGTCAGCCGCTGCAAGCGGGGCCGCAAATCTGCCTCCTGCGCGGCCAGCGCCTCGGCCCGGTCCAGCGCCCGCTTCCATTCGCCATTGGCCTTGGGACGGCCCCTGTCGGTCACCAGCTCTGCCAGCGCGGCGCCGACCCGATCCAGCACGAGGTCCATCCGGCGGCCGCCCGTCATCATGTCGATCTCGCCCGCAACCGAGGACAAGAGATCCCGCCTTGCGGCAAGCCCGCGCTCACGCTCGCGCTTGTCATCCGTGCTGGCGCCATCGGGCTCCACCCCCATCAGCCCCTGACGCACCCACAGAAGACCCGAGGGGCCATTCAGCCCCGCGCCCAGCATCCGGTCGATCCAGGCCTCCGCCTCGTCCGCCTGCGCAACAAGCCGACCCGAAGCGTCCAGGACCTGCGCCTGCGGCCGTTGCAACCAGCGTTTGGCAATGCGGAAGCGACCTCCCGGCAGGTCAACCTCGACGGCTACTTCCGGAGCCCCGCCCGCATGGGGCTGAAGGGCCTTGATCCCGGCGTTACGGCTGCCGTGGCGTTCGAAGAACACCGCATGCAGCGCGTCGAAGAACGTGGACTTGCCGAACTCGTTCGGCTCGCACAGCACGGTGATGCCGTCGGCAATGCCGGAGAGCCTCGCGCTTTTCCCGGCGAAGCGGCGGACATTGGTCAGCTCGATCGTGCGAAGCTTCATGCCCGGACCTCTTGCGTCAGCGTGTAAAGCCGCGCCAGCGCCGCCGCCGCCGTGTCCCGTTCGGCCTGCGAGAGGCTTCCATCGCCGACCTCGGCCAGAAGCGTCTCGGCCGCCTGTCGCAACGCCCCGGCGCGGTCGATCTGGTTTAGATCCTCGGGCATGGCGACGACCGCAAGCCGTGTCAGATCCGGCGAGAACCAGCCGAAGTCCGGCGCGCGGTGGTCAAGATCGGCCTCCAGCGCGGCGCGGTCGGCCAGCGGCAGGCGGCCCGTCACGGTCAGGCGAACCAGATGGTCGCGCGCCCCGGTCTGCGGCAGGGCCGCGGCGATGCGGGCAAGGGCGTCCTCGCCCGGCAGAAGCTCGATCTCCGGCCGCATCCAGCGGAACCCCGCAACCGGCACGGATGTAACCTTGGGCGCGCGGCCGTCCAAAGCGACCAGCAGGGCCGCGCCCGGCGCGTCATGCTTGAACCCGTCCGGCTCGGGCGTGCCGGAATACCAGGTGGCCGGACCGACCTGCAACTGACCGTGCCAGTCTCCCAACGCCAGGTAGTCCAGGCCGGACCGCGTGGCCCGGTCGGGCGGGATGATTCCGGTCGCCCCTTCTTCGCCCGAGAAATCGGTGATGGCCCCATGTCCAAGCCCAATCCGGCGCGCACCTTCGGGCGTTGGGGCGGACATCGCCTCGGACAGGTCGCGCCCCGGTCTGCGCTGCGTGCAGGGGGCGGGCAGAAGATGCACGCCAGGCGCCAGGTCTGCCGGCACGTCCGACAGAAGCGCGCGCAGGTTTGCCGGGCCATCCGTCAGGATCCGCCCCCAAAGCTCGGTCGCCGCGAGGCTGTCGTGGTTGCCGGGCAACATCACCCAGGTCAGGTCGGATGCCTCGCGCATTGCCGCCAGCGCCTGGCGCAGCGTGTCGGGGGCCGGGGTCTCGGCGTCGAACGTGTCACCGGCCAGCAGGATCGTCGTCGCCCCGCCCGACCGCGCCGCCGCCGCCAGACGGCCGATCGCCCCATGCCGGGCCTCGCGCAGACGGTGGCGGATGCCTTCGGGAAAATTGCCGAAAGCCCGGCCGAGGTGAAGGTCCGAGGAATGAAGGAACCGGAATGATGTCATGCGTCTGAATGCCCTGAAGCAGGATGTTGCGACACTGGTGAATGTGGTTGCCCGTGCCGACCGTGATCAGACAATCCGACAGGCCGGGTCGTTCTTCCAGAGCAGATATTCCGTGGGGCGCATTTCGGCGGCCGACAGGAAGGTTCGCACGGAAAAGATCGGGATCTGCGGCACGGCTTCGGCTGCCGGGCCCCCGTTCGGCCCCAGTCTCATCGCGTCATGGCCGCCCGCCCAGACGCCGGCAACCGAGGTCGGGCCGCTGTGGTCGCGCGCGGCTCCATCGCAACTCTTTGTGCCACTGGAATGAACCCGGTCGCCTTGCCGCTTCAACGAAGGGAATCACACCTCGTACCGACGCACGAAGCCGGGTGACTGGAGCGACTGGAGGAGGGGAAACCTAGATCGTCAAGGCTTGGTGGTCCGGTCTCGACCACCGGAGAACTGTTGCGAAGCCACCGCGGGGCCGATCACGACACGCTTTTCGGGATTTTTTTGATTGGTCGGAGCGAGAGGATTCGAACTTCTTAGGAAGGCTTGAATCCGTTGTTTTATTGATCTTTTCGCGGACTATCTTGCGGAATCGGGCGATTTTACCATACAAACTGCCATACATTTACCATACAAGGCCGCTCGTAATGCCCCCGCGCCGCACCAAGAATCCCGACCTGATAGACCATGTAATGAAGACGCCCGGCGGGGCGTACAAGTATGCCCGCCGGGTCCCGAAGGCCATGCAAGGCCTCATCGGAAGGACGGTGTGGGATTTCTCGCTGGGCAGTGAGATCAACGCCGCCATAGCGCGGGCGCAGGCCTACACTGCCGAACACGACGCGCTGATAGCGACTCTCTCCACGCCTGATGGACGCGAAAAGCTCGCGCGGCGTCAGGAGCAAAGCGTGGGAGCGGCGACCCTCACCCTTCCCCTGACCCTTGCCCGCGAGGCAAGCAAGCCTGACGCCAGCGAACTCCTTAAGCTGGCGGCTGACGCCGCCGCGTCGCAAATCGCCCCCGGCCTGCAGCTCGACGTGTCCGCGTCAGTGTGGAGAAGGACTGAGGAGGCCATGCAGCAAGCCCGCACTCTGCCTGCCAAGGCCGAACGGGACAAGCTTGCGCTATTCGCTGCGTATGCCTTCGGTGATCGGTCCTACCTTGAAGCGCAGGCGGTTGATGACCCATTCGGCAATATGCTGGTTGAAACGCTGCAACCGACCCGGCCTGTAGACAAGACCGGGGCTATGTTCTGGGATGCATACAAGGCAGCGCTGGACGCAAGGCTTGCCGAACTCATGCCGGAAACCCGGGTCGATAGCTCTCTCTGTATACTAAACTTGATGGAAGTATACGCGGCGACCAAGCGACCGCAGACCCGCCGGGCGTACATCGACAAGGTACGCCGCTTGACCGATGCGCAGGGCAACCACCCACCGACCTACTACACGAAGGACCGCCTTCAAGAGCACCGCGATATGCTCGTGAAGGAAGGTGTTGGAGCGCCAACAATTGCAAAGCACTTCGAAACGCTCAAGACGCTTTGGCGATGGGCCGTCCGCGAGAAGAGTGCCTTGGCTGGCCTGTCCTTCCCCGACATCGTTATGCCGGACATTACGACCACGGTAGAGGATACCCGGTGGCAGGCGTTCGATGATGATCAGATCAAGCAGGTGTGGCGCTTGCTGAATGACGCTTGGGGGCCCGAAGGGGACAGTAAGCTGTCGCCCTCGCGCCGGGCTGCGTTCCTGATGGGCTTCCGAGTGCTATTGCACACAGGAATGCGCCCTGTGGAACTGTTCTTCCTGAACGCTGATAGCGCGAAGAACGGCGAGCTCCACATCAAGTATACCAAGACCGCCACTGCCCGGCGCATTCCGCTCGCGAAAGCTTTGTCTGACCTTCCAGGCTTCCTAGCGGCTGGCGGTTTCGCCGCCGAACTGGAAGCCGGGAAAACCGCCATTCGGCAAGGAAAGGTCTATGGACAGGCAACCAAGCCGGACTCCCTCGCTCGCGCCTTTACGTCCGCCTTTTCCAGCGTGATCCGGGCGGGTGGCCTGACGAATGATCGTCACGTGCTTTATAGCACGAAGGACTCGTTGGTGGACCGGCTGCAGCGCCAAGGCGCGACAGATGATGTGATCCGGGGAATCATTGGACATGTGGGCGGGCAGGGTAAACTGCGCCACTACAAGACACCGCTGGGGCAGTCGCAGCACGGCATGGCGCAGATGCGGAAGGCACTGGACGCCATCGCGTACTGGTAAGGCCCGCGTGAGCGGGCCACCGTCGAGCCTCTTTGTCAGCATGAATCTGCCCTATTGGACTGCCGTAGGTCCGGAGAATTTTTTACTGGAAACCACACCTTTCGCCGCGCAATACTTTGAGCGGCGGCATCATGAGGGCGTCATGAAACAGTGCCCAACATGTCATGGAAGCGGGACGGTAGAAAGAACCGGGACTGACGGAATGCAAGTGCCCTCCCCCTGCCCGGTTTGCACCGGTTACGGACTGCTCAAGGATGGCACGCGCATCACCATTTCCGGACATGATCACAACACCGTAAAAGACGTGCTCACGTCCATCCTTGAGAAGGGCTCGCGGTCTCGGAAGTATGCACTTCTGACTGCAGCAGGAGCCATTGGTGTTGCTGCGGTCGGGGCTCTAGCGAATATCAGTCAGGTACTAACCTACTTAGGTCTTTGATCGAGTCCGCGTCAGCGGGCCTATTCGTCTCTGCGCCCAGCTACCGACAGTGAGATTTCAGCAAGAATGCCCAAGCCGATACCAATCAATACCCCATAAATCCCTGAATTTATCAGTCGGCCCGGGCTCAGACCGCCCATTATGGTGGGACCGCCGTCCGAGAAACTCAGAACTATTCCAATCAGTACGTTTGCCGCGCCCAGCCAAAACGCCAATCGAGCCACACCAAGCCCAACCTTCGTGAAGAACATTCTCAATCCTCAAGTCAACGTGTGAGCCTGCAGCCAACCGGTTCCACCCGGCAAAGTCTAGACCTTCCTAGGTGCGTCGGTTCGAACCGACCCGCATTCGCGTGAGCCGAATCGCGCGCAGCATTGACTTCACCCGAGATTTGTGTCAGTCTGTCAATATGAAAAGTGCAGTATGTGGTAAAAAGTGATCTCAGTAACAAAGGCCGACCTCATGACGGCAACCGGCCTCCGGGACCGCGCGGCAACCGACCTGCTACAGGGGGTCAAATTCCGACAGGACGGGCGGCGGCGTCGGTACGCCCTTGCCGAGCTTCTGCCCGTCCTGCCGTCCAGATACGCCTTCGCCGCCGGTCCGCTGGTGGTTGCTGCAAAACCCGACCGAGACGATACATGTGGCTTCGTCGGAGGCGACGAGGCCTTGCCCGCCGCCAAGCGGTTTGAAGCATGGTTGCAAACCAATGTGGAGGGCTCCGAAGAAAGGCTGCATAAGCTTCGGGTGACCTTCGCAGAAGCGCTATCGCGGGCGGTTCGTTCAAGCAACCTCAGCGCCGATCACGAGCGTCTACGGCTTATGATCCTTCGGACTGATTTTGCCCTGCCGTTCTTGGTCACGGGCAAAACGAGTAGCCTGCCGTCCGACTGGCCAGAGGCAGCGCGGCGCTTCGCACTCATCCACGCCGCCCCGGCGTATCTGCATGAGCGGGTGGCGCGGGCAGCATGAGCAACGCTCTCGACGCTCTGCGGACGCGGTTGGTCGATAGTCCGGGGGCATGGATCATGTTTGAAGCCGACGCCTATCTGCCGTTCGACTCCGATGCCCACCGGGCGGCACAGCTCCGGCTTGCGCGGATGTGGGAAGACGAGTCCGCACTCGCTCATGCGTTGCGGGGCGAAGGGCTTACCGAAAACGAAGCCCGCGCCCTCTCCGCCAAGGAGCGAGCGGCGGCAATTTTGGAAGACGACGCTCGCCAGAGCTCAACAGATAAAGATGAAGAGGAAGACGACGATTGGACTACCAACTAACACCGCGCGAGAGGGCGCGGCTAGAAGCGGTTACCGCGAAGTTGATCAGCGACGCAGCCGCAGAAGGCCTGACTGTTACGGCTGAACAGTTGGCAGGGCTGACCAGCGTGCGAATGGCTGTGCTGACTGATTTGGGGTTGGACGAAGGCGCGATGGAAGAGGTTCGCCGTCTTGTACCTGAGCAGGTCCGGCGAAATGAAGTTGCCCGGCAGCTACAGGACGCGGAGTCGGCCCTGCACGCGGATATCAGCAAGCTGAACATCTATCAGAAGGCAGCTCTCGGACATGACCTAGAAGCGGCGCGGAAGGCGACAGAGGCCGCGCGCCCACCGGTCCAGATGATCACCGCCGAAGAGGAGGCCCAGAAGCTTCTGGCCCTACGCCAGATCAGCAACCCCGCCCAGCGTCTGGCGATTGCTCGAGAATGGGGGCTAGCGTGAACCTGTCCGATTTCGTTAACCGGATCAGACAAGGAGGCGGGCACCCGGAATCTTATGTGACGGCCCCGCGTAAGGATGGGGCCCGCACCACGATCTACGGCGGAGTATTGACCGCCGAAGAATGGCAGGAGGTTCTGCGGATGATCCGCCCCACCACCTCGCAAGGTATCACCCCCGAAATGCGCGCGCGAAACAGGTTGCTTGCCGCAATCGCGCGACGCGAAAACGACTGAACCCGGCAGCGTGACGGCGGGGCCGTCCACGCGCCACATTACCCCCCAAGAAAGAAAAGCGATGAAACAGACAGTAGACCCCTGCCTTGCAGGGGCCATGACTCCGCATACAGAGTCGCAGCTTCTAGAGGCCTATGCTGGCATCCTTGCCGACGCTGTTAACCCCCATAGCCATCCCTCCCCGCCGCGCGTCGTGATCGAAGCGTACGAGCTTAACCGCGTGTTCGGTGAAAAGCTTGCATATCTGGCGGCGATGCGCCGGGGGTTTGATCTGTCTGCGGACGGGCGCGAATGGTCACGTCTTCGTGGACCGGCGACCGATGAAACCGTACGTATCTTCCCCCAAGACTTCGCCACGCAAGCCAACCGCGCCCGGAAGGCTATCGACCCTCTCGACCTGCTAGCGCCGTTCACGCGAGGCCGCGATGCGTGACGGGTCAACGATCCTAGAGCCCAACAAACGCACCCGCGAACGGCGCGCCGAACACCGGCGGAAATGGTACGCCGCTCAACGCGTCCGCGAGGGTTGGTCAGAAGCCGATTTCGAAGAGGAAGCCGAAAGGCTTCAAGCCGAGATTGAGGCCCGCATCGCCGCCGGAGATGTAACGCGGCTTGCCCCCGCGCGCGTCTGGGTCGGCTTGAACCTACCCGGCGTAGATGGACTGGGCGAAGGCATCCGAGCTGGCCGGGCAGCGCGCCGGGCGGCTTGAAGCCGAAAGACGTCGCTTGGGCTTCAAGCTGAACTGTAGGCTTTTGATTTTATTGAATTTTTTCTGGACTTTTCGTCGCCCGCTTGGTAGAAGGGCGATACGACCCCACAACGGGGTGAGCAAACATAAAAGGACAGACTCAATGACGGTGCATCACCTGAACGACCCGCGCGAAGTGGAGCTAGTTACCCTGTGCCATGCCATGGCCGAAACCTCGCTGCGACCCATCAAGGACGTAGAAACGGAGCTTCGGACCATGGCTGAGCGGGTGAAGGCCCTTCTCGCGGGGGCAAAACCCTAACGAAAGATCACATGAACTACGCTCACGACTTCGACAAAGCCGAACCCGCAACGCCTGCCTACCAAGACGCATTCCTACACGGCGCGGAAACCGACGCTTACCGCGCCATACTTCACCAGCCCGCCACCTTTCTGAGGGGCGTATTCTGGGCTCCGAAAGACCGCCGCAACACACAAGATGGCCAGTGGACGGCAGAGGCCCGCCCGTGGGCAGAATGGGTGACAGGCTTCACGGTGCACCCTGTCAAGAAGCACAAGGCCGGGGATTGCATCGTCCTAGGCTCTTCGATTGGCGGGGCGCGTAAGGCCAACGCCATGGACACCATGTACGCCATGGGGCTGGATATTGACGCGGGCTTCCCGCTGGACGCGATGCTGGACCGGCTGGAAGAGCTGGGGCTCTTCTGCATCGTCTACACCACGCACAGCCACGGTAAGTCTGGCCTTCAGCTCAAGCACGACGAAGTCATCCGGAAGCTGAAGATCAAGCCTTCCGAGCTGGACCTTGCACAGGTCCAGCGGTTCCTTCGCGAACACGACAAGAGCCGGTACGAAGAGTCGTTCATTGACGCCGTCACCTTCGCGGACCCGGACAAGCCAAAACGGCAGGTGAAGTCGGGAGTCGTGATCGACCTCGCCACACCTCCACTCGACAAGTACCGGCTGATTTTTCCACTGGCGGAACCGGTCAAGATCATTGACCTTGCCGAGACGCAGGCGGACGCCCTCGCGGTCTGGGAAGACAAGATCACTGGTCTTGCCCGTGAAGTACTGGACGTCCATTTTGATGTGTCCTGTACTGACCCGTCGCGACTTTTCTACACCCCGCGCCACCCCAAGGAAGCCGGTGAAGAGTGGTACGCCGCGATTGTCCGGGGTGACCCGCTGCGTTTCTTTGACGTTCCGGGCGTCAAGAAAGCGTCCTACACGGGCAGCCGCGCTACGGGCAGTCTGAACCCCTTCGAACTGGCCGGGGCTGGGGCGGATGGGGACGGTATGCCCGCATGCTTCACCCCGTCTGGGGCATCCCTAAACGAGTGGCACCGGACGGCAAAGGACCGCTTTCAGATGGCGGACCTGTTGGAAGACCTATGCAGCGACCGCATTCGCGTTGCCGGGGGCGAGGCGACGGGGCACGTCCATATCGAATGTCCATTCGAACACGAGCACTCGACCGAAGGCGGTACAGCCTGCGACGCTAGGAATGCATTGGATAGCTCTTCCGGATACTGGACGTGGGGCTGCCACCATGACTCCTGTCAGGGACGTCGAAAGCTGGAGTTCCTTGAAGAGGCTCTGCGGCAGGGCTGGTTCAACGAAGATCAGCTTGCGCCGGACTCGGTCTATATGCTGCCGGGCGAGGATGACTCCGTCATCGAAGACGCGCCGAAGGATCGCGCGGCGCGGCACAAGGAGCGAGCTGACAGCGTTCGCGATGACCTTCTGTCGCTGGTGGATGACTTCAACGCAGACACGTCCGAAAGCGAAATCCGCGAAGTGATCCGGCTGGCTCTGAAAGCGTCGGCAGACAAGGCGGTACAGGCGCGCCTGAAAGAGGCCGTGACAGCCAGGACTCCTATCGGGGCAAGGGCCTTCAATGACCTGTGGAAGGATGAAGCGCGCCAGAAACAGAAACCGCAGGGACGTTCCAAGCCTTCCGGGGGCATCCCGGCCAAATCCATTCATGACGACTTCGCGGATCAGGTCGAATATGCACAGCGCCGGATCGTGGAAGCGAATGCCGAACGCGCCCGCTTGTTTCAGTTTGGCGGGGCATATGCCACGGCTGACGCCGTCCGGCACCGCGTCCGCCTGATCGAAGATCAGCCCACCATGTTCACCGCCCTCCACAAGATCACGCGATGGGAGAAGGACCGGGACAGCGACGGGAACACACAGGGAGTTGCCCCGCCCGAGACTGTGGTCAAGGCCGTCTTCACGGATCACGACTTCGCAGACACCCTGCCCGAGCTTTTGGCGGTCCCCTCGACTCCATTCTTTGACGCCGAAGGTCGGCTGGTGGACGAAGATGGGTACCACGCCGGTGCGAAGGTGTACTTGGCGAAGGGTGACTTGGTACTGCCCAGCGTGAGCCGGGAACCGACTGCGATAGAGGTGGCAGAGGCCAAGCGCCTAATCGTGGAAGAGGTACTGGCGGACTTCCCGCTGGGCGGAATGGACCGTGCGCAGATCGTCGGAACGTTGGCAGGGGAGAATGCAGACCACGCCCACGCTGTAACCCATGCCGTTGCTATGACCCTGCTACCGTTCTGCCGGGACATGATCGCGGGACCCACGCCCGGGCACGTGTATACGAAGCCGGGACCGGGTACCGGGGCGTCATTGCTGGTGGACGTGCTGACTACGATTGCGGGCGGTTCGCCTGCCCCCGCCATGACCTTTCCGACACGCGCCGAAGAGGTGGGCAAAACCCTGTCGGCTGCGCTGGCGGAAGGTGCGCCAGTGATCCTGTTCGACAACATCGGACAGGCTATCGCGAGTAGCGAGCTTGCGTCCGCCATGACAGGGACCATGTACCAAGCCCGCATTCTGGGGAAGACGCAGCTCGTTATGGTCCCGGTTCGGTCGGTATGGGCCTTCACGGCGAACAACATCGAAGCCAGCCGGGAAATCCTGCGGCGGTTCGTGTTGATTCCGCTGGACGCTGGCGTGCCTGACCCGGAACAGCGCAAGCCGGAAAACGGGTGGCAACACCCGAACCTGCGGCAGTGGGTGACAGACAACCGCCCCGCCCTTGTGTGGGCCTGCCTGACACTTATTCAGAACTGGGTAGCCCGGGGCATGGAACGGCAGAAAGTCGTCTCTCTGGCCTCATATGAAGACTGGGCAGGGGTAATGGGTGGTATCCTCACCGCCGCCGGTTTCCACGGCTTCCTTGATGGTCAGGCGGAAGAGCGGGCAAAGGCCACGGACGCCACGGAAGACGGTCTGGCGCAGCTTGTGCAGATCATGGCGGGGTATCCGGACGGAACAGTGTTCCGGCCCGGCGGGACCGGGAGGTATGATGGGAAACCGACAGTCAGCGTCATGGCAATCCTGAACGGCGACGAACGGGCCAAGATGGAACCCGGGGACAAACCCGACCCTATCCAGATCAACGGATGGGGTTACAAGGACTTTGATGGGCAGTACACCAATGCCACGCGCATCGGTCGGGGAATGAAGAACCTCGCCCGGAAGCCGTACCAAATCGGCGGAAAGGTGGTCACGTTCGCGGAAGCGACGGACAGTAAGGCCGGTACTTCAGTCTACCGGATGACCAAGACAGGTTGAGGGATAGGGCCGCCGTCAGGCGGCCTTCTCATTCTGCAGGGGTGCGCAGGGGTAGCCTTCGGAATTTCACATTTGTTTTCAATAGGTACCGGGGTAGCGGGGGTTGCGGGGTAGCGATGGGGTGAGCCCTATAGAAATACAGACATTTCCCTCTCAATGCCCTCACCCTTTCCCAAGAAAATATGTTTCTTCTCTGTATGTAGATATCTATCCCAGTTACCCC
Organism: Paracoccaceae bacterium; assembly: GCA_027489355.1. GTDB lineage: Bacteria > Pseudomonadota > Alphaproteobacteria > Rhodobacterales > Rhodobacteraceae > Tabrizicola. Next base: position 146,436 of record JAIXZY010000079.1, read on the forward strand.
AGTTACTCCTGCAAGAATGCCATAAAGTATTGCAAGGCTTAGGAAAACTGGTGCTGGGGTAGAACTCCGTAACCCCAGCTATACCCCTGCAGAACCGGGTAAGATGCTTGCCTTGCGACCGTCACTAGCACGTCACAATTGCGCCTGACAACCCTGCATTGTGATCTAGAAGCAACTTAAAGGTCTTGTAATGAAAGTAGTCGCATCTTGCCTCGCAACTCTTATTGCGCTGAGCGGTCCCGCGCTCGCCCTTGACGGAAGGCTGGTAGGCTTAGGAGGTTCGGACACTGTATTCGTGTGGAAGAGCGCAGATGCCCAGTCCGAAGCCATGTCCCTCATTAATGCAGGTGTTCATCAAACGAACCCAGCGCTACTTATGCCCTTGCTTGCCTGCATCGTGCCGTCCGGAACACAGGCTATCATCACGGACGCTGGTTTCGCGACCCACGACATCCTAGTCACGTCCGGCGACAGCGCCGGGTGTAGAGGAAACATCCCCA
>JAIXZY010000041.1 GCA_027489355.1 Paracoccaceae bacterium
CAGACGGCCCATCAGGGTCGACTTGCCGTCATCGACGGAGCCGCAGGTCAGGAAGCGCAGCCGATCGCCGGGAGGGCGGGCCATCAGAAATAGCCCTCCCGCTTCTTGCGCTCCATGGAGCCCGGCCGATCAGCGTCGATCAGACGTCCGGCCCGTTCCGAGGTGCGGACGCCGCGGGTCTCGGCCAGGACCGCCTCCAGGGTGTCGGCCTCGCTCTCCACCGCCGCGGTCAGAGGCCAGCAGCCCAAGGTACGGAAGCGGACCCGCCGCATCACGGGCCGCTCGCCGGGCCGCAACGGCATGCGGTCGTCGTCGACGACGATGAGCTTGCCGTCGCGCTCCACCGTCGGTCGCCCGGCCGCGAGATACAGCGGCACCACCGGAATGGCCTCGGCCAGGACGTAGGCCCAGACGTCGACCTCGGTCCAGTTGGACAGCGGAAACACCCGCATCGTCTCCCCCGGCCGGACGCGGGCATTGTACAGGTCCCAAAGTTCCGGCCGCTGGCGGCGCGCGTCCCAACCATGACCGACGGTTCGGACCGAGACGATGCGCTCCTTGGCCCGGCTGGCGTCCTCATCCCGCCGCGCGCCGCCGAACGCCGCGTCAAAGCCATGCGCGTCCAGCGCCTGCCTAAGTCCCTGCGTCTTCCACATGTCGGTGTGAACGGCTGAGCCATGGGTGAACGGATTGACCCCGCCCGCCTCGGCCTCAGGATTGCGATGGACGATCAGGCGGACCGCCGGATCTGCCGCCACCCGGTCGCGCAGGGCGTACATGTCCCGGAACTTCCACATCGTGTCGACGTGCAGCAGCGGAAACGGCAGGGGGTCAGGCGCGAAAGCCTTGCGCGCCAGATGCAGCAGGACCGCCGAGTCCTTGCCAATGGAGTACAGCAGCACCGGACGCGCGCACTCGGCGACGACTTCTCGAAGGATGTGCAGGCTTTCCGCTTCCAGCGCCCGAAGCAGGGGCGAGAGCGGAGCGCCGCAACGGGCGGGCTGGTCCATGGGCCTGCGTGACATTGACGGGCCCGTCCGACAAGAGGCCGCGCGGATTGACGCTGTTCAAGCCCCGACCGGGCGGCTAATCCCGCTGCATTCAGCGTAAGGAGGGGTCGGCATGCGTGTGGCGATGATCGGGACCGGATATGTGGGGCTGGTCTCGGGCGCCTGCTTCGCCGACTTCGGCCACGTCGTGACCTGCATCGACAAGGATGCGGACAAGATCCACCGGCTGGAGCGAGGCGAAATGCCGATCTTCGAGCCGGGCCTGGAGGAACTGGTCGCTGCCAATGTGCGTGACGGCCGACTGTTCTTTGCCGTGGAGGGCGACGCGGCCATACGAGAAGCGGACGCCGTCTTCATCGCAGTAGGCACGCCGACTCGACGCGGCGACGGTCACGCCGACCTGTCCTATGTCCACGCCGCCGCCGAGGAGGTGGCTGGATTGATCGAAGGCTTCACTGTGATCGTGACCAAGTCCACCGTGCCCGTCGGCACGGGCGACGAGGTCGAGGCCATCATCCGCCGCGTCAGGCCCGACGCGCAGTTCGTGGTGGTGTCCAACCCGGAGTTCCTGCGCGAGGGTGCCGCGATCGGCGACTTCAAACGCCCCGACCGGGTGGTCATCGGGATCAATGACGTGGAAGAACCGCTGGGGGCCCGGGCCCGCCGGGTGATGAGCGAGATCTATCGCCCGCTGAACCTGAACGAGAGCCCCTTGCTGTTCGTCGGCCGCCGCACTTCGGAGCTGATAAAGTACGCCGCCAACGCCTTCCTGGCGATGAAGATCACCTTCATCAACGAGATGGCCGACCTGTGCGAAGCGGTGGGGGCCGACGTGCAGCAGGTGGCGCGAGGCATCGGTCTGGACAACCGCATCGGGGCCAAATTCCTGCACGCGGGGCCCGGCTATGGCGGATCATGTTTTCCCAAGGACACCCTCGCCCTTGTGCGGACGGCGTCGGACGCCGGCGCGCCGGTTCGCCTGGTGGAGACCACCGTCGCGGTCAACGACGCACGCAAGAAGGCCATGGTCGAACGGGTGCGTGCAGCCCTGGACGGCGAGCTTGCCGGCAAGACGGTGGGGGTGCTGGGGCTGACCTTCAAGCCCAACACCGACGACATGCGCGACAGCCCGGCGCTGGACCTGGTGCCCGCGCTGATCGCGGCGGGTGCGACCGTGCAGGCGTTCGACCCCGAAGGCATGCACGAGGCCGGCCGGCTGCTGCCGGGGGTGGCCTTCAAGGACGGCCCCTATGGAGCCTTGCAAGGGGCGGATGCGGCCGTGATCGTGACCGAATGGGACCAGTTCAGGGCCCTCGACCTGGATCGGGTCAAACAGGCGTTGCGGTCGCCGGTTCTGGTCGACCTGCGCAACGTCTACCGGCCAGAGGATTTGCGGGCGCGCGGCTTCCGCTACAGTTCGATCGGACGGGCCTGAGGCGTCACCAGGATGCCGGCGAGATCCGCCGGGATCCGGCTTCGTCGCGATCGTTGTCGAGGATAAGGGAGCCGGCCTGGATCACCAGCGTCGCCGTCAGCACGGCGCAGACGACCGCAACCAGCATCAGCCGCACCCCCTGCACCCAACCCTGCCGATCGCCGTCCACGCCCAGCCCGCCCCCGAATCCCCTCGCCGCCCCGCGCAGTCAGCACGCAGGTGGAGCCGGCGCAAGTCCGCACGACGCCGATCGACGAAGCAGGCCGGAGCCTTTGCGGGCTCCGGCCTGACGGCAGGCTGCAGTTGCGCAGGGACTCAGCCCGTGAACGGACGGATCGTGATCTCGAC
>JAIXZY010000017.1 GCA_027489355.1 Paracoccaceae bacterium
CTATAACGTGGCCGAGGTCTACGAATCCGGCGACCCCTGGCCCTATGAAGCGCGCGGCAACTTCCGCAAGGTCCCAGGCGTCGGCACCGGCTTCCTGCTGATCCGCCGCGCCGTACCCGAAGGCATGGTCGCGGCGGGAGTTGCCAAACCCGTCCCCGGCTTCAACGGCCCCGGCTACCCCGGCGCGGACTTCCACGACTTCTTCAGCCACCTGCGCGGCCGGGGCGGCGCGGTGATGCATGGCGAGGACACCTCGTTCTGCCGCCGCTGGATCGAGGGCTGCGGGGGCGAGATCTGGTGCCATGAGACCGCGCAGATCACCCATCACGGCAGCCTCGCCTATCCCGGCGACTACGCGCTGGCCCGCAAGCCGCGCGGCTAGCTATTCGGCCGCGGCCCAGCCCTTGCCCGGCGTCCAGGTCCAGTCCGGCCCGGCGTCGTCGGCCCCCAGGACCACCGCCCCTTGCGCAAACCGCGGCGCAAGTCTTTCGCAACTGGTCAGCGGCCCTTGCGGAGCGGGCGGATCGCCCAGCGTCACCACCCAGTATTCCCGCGCGTCGCCCGCCTCGCAGCTGTGGGTGCCGATGCCTTCGACCACCAGCACCGGCTGACCGACCAATGCGCTGTCGGCCTCGGTCGGACTCGCCACGATCTCCAGATCCGCGTTCGACAGGACCTGCATCTGGTCGTACTCGTCCGGCCCGACCGTCAGGATCTCGAAGGTCTCGAAGACCGAGACCTTGACCACCCGGTCGCCCACCAGAAGCTGTTCGTCCCGCATCTCGGCCCCGGCCGGCAGGGAAAGCGCCGCCAGCGCGGCGGTCAGCGCCAGCGCCCTCATTCTTCGGCCACCGCTGCGCGAAGCGCCGCCATCGCTTCGGGCGGCCAGAGAGTGGTGTCCTGCGGCCAGACATGCGGCTCGATCTCGCCCTCGACATGCCAGATCGAAAAGACGCCCCGGCTGGCGCGATGCAGGTAAAGGACGGCCCAGTCGGCCTCGCAGGAATATTTCAGGCAGGCCCGGCCCTCGTAGCCTTCGGCGGTCAGGTCCCCCGAGCCGAGGTTCGGGATGCGCTCGGCAAAGACAGGGTAATCGGCTCCGAGTCCCGTTTGCATGGCCTCCAGCACCGGGGCGATGGCCAGGGCTTCTGCGGGGTGGGCACCCGCCAACGCGTCGAAGGCGTCCCAGTCCTTTGACGCGACGAAGCCGATCGCCGGACCGGGGGCGAAACCGCCCGCGCGTGTCCAGACCCAGCTTTCCCCCGCCGCCCCCGGCACCGCCTCGGACGTAAAGACCAGCCTGTCCCCGTCCAGCGCCGGGCTGAAGCTGGCGCAGCTGTCGACCGGTCCCCAGAACTTGGGCGCGGCGCCGTCGGGCAGGGCCAGCACGAAGGGCGCGGCGTTGCAGGCGTTGCCGCCCGCCCCCGCGACCCCGGTCAGCACCGTGACGCCGTCCACTACCTGCGGCGCCGGGTCCAGCAAGATCATCTCGTCCTGGTGCATCACGGTGCCGTCGACCAGCAGCGTATCGCCCCCCAAGTCATCCTCGGCCACGCCGATCCGGTGGCCCGCGACCTGAAGCTCTTCCGCCCAGACCGCCGTCCCGAAAAGGACCGCGACCGCCCCAAGACCTGCCAACCGCGTCTTCATGCTGCACCCTGCTGCTGCGTCGGGCGTCAGGATGCCTGTCGACGCCACGCGCCGCCAGAGGGGGAAAGCCTGACCGTCCGCCCCGGAGAGCATGGTAAAGACCAGTCTAACAGAATTCAGCAAGACACTGATTTTGCGTGTATTATCGGCATCTGTCCACCGTGGACAGCCGATCAGCCCGCAGCCTGCACCGCGCCCACGATCTCGTCCACCACTGCCGCCAGCAGCGCCTCGTCCTCGCATTCCGCCATCACCCGGATCAGCGGCTCCGTCCCGGATTTCCGGATCAGGATGCGCCCCAGCCCCTCGATCCGCTGCTCGTTGGCCCGGATCGCCGCCTGAACCGCCTCCACCTCCAGCGGCCGCGCGCCGTCGGTGAAGCGGACGTTCTTCAGAAGCTGCGGCACCGTCTCGAAGCTTCGGGTCAGCTCCGACGCCGGCCGCCCCGTCCGCACCATCTCGGCCAGGAACTGCAACCCCGCGACAAGGCCGTCGCCGGTGGTCGCATAGTCGGTCATCACGATGTGCCCCGACTGCTCGCCCCCCAGGTTGAACCCGCCCTCCCGCATCCGTTCGACGACGTAGCGGTCCCCCACCGCCGTCCGTTCCAGCCGCAGGCCGCGCGCTTGCAGGAACCGCTCGAGGCCCAGGTTCGACATCACTGTGGCGACCAAAGCGCCCCCGGCCAGCCGCCCCTCCTCGGCCCACCGCGCGGCGAGAAGCGCCATGATCTGATCGCCGTCCGCGACGCGACCCGTCTCGTCCAGGATCATGATCCGGTCGGCGTCGCCGTCCAGGCTGATCCCGACATGCGCGCCGTGCGCCACCACGGCCTCGGCCGCGGTCTCGGTGTGGGTGGAGCCGCAGCGGTCGTTGATGTTGGTCCCGTTCGGGCTGACGCCGATCGGGATGACCTCGGCACCCAGCTCCCACAGCACCTCCGGCGCCGCGCGGTAGGCAGCGCCGTTCGCGCAGTCGATCACCACTTTCAGTCCGTCCAGCCGCAGCCCATGCGGGAAGCTGGTCTTGACGAACTCCTGATAGCGACCGCGCCCGTCCTCGATCCGCTTGGCGCGGCCGATGTTTTCCGGCTTGGCGGGGGCGATCTCACCCTCAACCATCGCCTCGATCTCGGCCTCGGCGGCGTCCGACAGCTTGAACCCGTCCGGCCCGAAGAACTTGATCCCGTTGTCCTGGTGCGGGTTGTGGCTGGCCGAGATCATCACCCCCACGTCCGCCCGCATCGACCGGGTGAGGTAGCCCACCGCCGGGGTCGGCACCGGGCCAAGGAGCAGGACGTTCATCCCCGTCGAGGTGAACCCCGCAGTCAGCGCGTTCTCCAGCATGTAGCCACTCAGGCGGGTATCCTTGCCGATCACCACCCGGTGGGCGGACGAGCCGTCGCGGCGGAAATACCGCCCCGCGGCTGCGCCCAGTTTCAGGGCGAGCTCGGCCGTCATCGGCCAGCTGTTCGCCCGCCCCCGGACTCCATCGGTGCCAAACAGCTTGCGGGTCATGTCTCGGTCTCCAGATGATCGGTGTTCAAAGCCTGCCACAGCCGCAGCGCCTGCCGGGTCTCGGCCACGTCGTGGACGCGGACGATCTGCACCCCCTGCGCCGCGCCGGCAAGCGCCGTGGCGATGGAGCCCGGCGCGCGGTCGCTCGGCTCGGCCGCGCGGCCGATGGTGCCGATGAAACGCTTGCGCGAAGTGCCAAGCAGGATCGCGCAACCAAGCGCGTGAAAAAGCGACAGCCCGCGCAGTAGCGAAAGGTTGTGGGCCTGCGTCTTGCCGAAGCCGATGCCGGGATCCAGCACGATCCGGTCGCGGTCGATCCCCAGCGCCTCGGCCCGCGCCAGCCGCGCCGCAAGCGCGTCGTAGACGTCCAGCAGCACGTCGCCGTAAAGCGGGTTGTCCTGCATCGTCTCGGGAACGCCCTGGGCATGCATGAGGACGACCGGAGCCGCGGTCCGGGCCACCAGCGGCCCGAGCGTCGGGTCGAAGTCGAAGGCGGACACGTCATTCACGATAGTCGCGCCGGCATCGAGCGCCGCCTCGGCCACGGGCGCCTTGCGCGTGTCGATGGAGATAGGCGCGGTCAGCCCTCCGTCGCGCAGTGCCCGGATCACCGGGACGGTGCGGGCGATTTCCTCGCCCACCGGAACCTCGGCCGCGCCGGGACGGGTGCTTTCGCCGCCGATGTCGATGATCTCGGCCCCTTCGGCCAAGGCGCGGGCCTGGGCGACGGCGGGTTCGGCCCCCAGGAAGCGGCCGCCGTCCGAGAAGCTGTCCGGCGTCACGTTCAGGATGCCCATCAGGCGCGGGCGGTCCATTGCCAGCCCGGCGAAGGGCGCGCGCGGCGCGGTCAGGCGGTGGAGGACGGGGGCCGGAACCTCGGCCGCCGGGATGATCCGGGGGGCGGCGGCGCGGGACAGGACCTCGACCCGGTCGAACCAGCACCAGCCGCCGGCCAGCGTCAGCGCGCCCGAGGGTCGGGCAGGATCGGTCATTGCGATGGGACGGTAGTATTCCATGGCCCCGGAGTGGCCGATGGTCCGCCGCTTTTCAAGGGGGAAGGTTCAGGCGCGCCGCACCGGAACGCGGCTTCCCGCCGGGACTGCAACGTCCCCGTGAACGACCAGCGCCGTGGCCGACATGGTTTCCGCAAGCCACAGGGCCAGGCTGACCGGCTCGGTCCCCTTCGGACCGTCGACCGCGTCGAGGACCAGCTTCGACGGCGCCCAGACAACCGACTGCCCGCGCTTGATCGCCCAGTCGATTTCCGTCCGCGTCGCCACCACCACGCAGCGCGGGTCGCGGGCGGCGAGGGTCCAGGCGTTCTGCTCCATCGCCAGCAGGTCTACCCGGCGCTGGGTCGGCTTGTGGCCGGTGACCGGGCGAGGCAGATCCGGCAGGCCCACCGCCAGGATCAGCGGGAGGCCCTCGGCCAGCAAGGCATCCAGTCGCGCGGACAGGTCGGGGGCATGGATCGTGGGGTTGTCCAGGAAGACGATCAGCGGATGCACCGCTTCCATGCCGTCGTCCCCGGCCTTCTGTACCGGACGTTCGGCCCGGGAGCGCACGATTTCCACCCCCAGAGCATAAGGGCCGATGTCGAGCTTTTCGATCCGCACGAAGACGCGCATCGCGGCAGGCTCGGCCAGGATGCGCTCGGCCACCCGTTCGGCCAAGGTTTCCAGCAGGTTCAGCCGTTCGGCCGCGAGCTCGGCGTCGATGGCTTCGGTGATCCGGTCGTAAGAAAGGATGCGGTCGACGTCATCTTCCAGCGGCTCGGTGACGGGGCGCACCTCGACCACCACGTTGAAGCGCAGGCGCTGCTTGTGGCCGCGTTCCTTCTGGAAGGCGCCGATGTCGGCCTCGACCACATGGTCGCGCAAGCTGATGCGGTCACGCGGCGCGGCGCCGGCCGATGCCTCGGCCCGATCCTCGGGATGGGCGAAGGCAAGGTCGATGTCGGACATGGTCATGGGCGCCTCCGCAGGTTCGGCCCCTCATAGCATGTGGGCAGCTTGGGCCAAGAGAGAAGGCGTCAGGGAAGCCGCCGAAGGCGACATCAGCCCCGGCTGCCCGGCTGGCGATAGAAGAGATGCGCGCCGATGGAAGCCGTCTTGGCGAAGCGTTTCGACCAGCTGGGACGTACCCCGCGCGTATGGAAATGCGTGGCCCCGTCGGTCAGGACCCGTGGCGCGCCGTCCAGCATTGCACGGGCGATCCGGCCCGCCAGATCGGCGGCCGCCTTCTCGCGCATCCTGGTCTTGCCGTTGCAGACGTAGGAAAACTGGCATCCTCCGCCCCCGCGCTGCTTGACCACGCCGCAGATCGTGCGCGGATACAGCGGGCTGTCGGTGCGGTTCAGGATCACCTCGGCCACGGCGATCTGGCCGTCCAGGCTTTCGCCGCGCGCCTCGAAATACAGGGCCTCGGTCAGGCACTGCCATTGCGCGTCGCCCTCGGGCTTGGGCTGGTCCATCAGCCAGTCGAGCGTGAGGCCGTCTGTCATGGCAATGGCGGGCAGCGGGCCGTTGATGTCCGGCGCGGGCAAGCGTTTCAGGGCGGGAGTAATGGCCGACTGGAAGCCGAACATGCTGGCCGGCCAGCTGGTGTCGGCAAGGGCGGTAGAGGCCGCCAGTGCCATCGCCAGCACGAGGGACAGGACGCGTTTCATCTGCACATTTCCGTCTTTGGGGTGGCGGACGTATCCCCGCCTTTGCAAGCAGCCGGCCACCTAGGCGACATGTTCCCGCCGGTCCACCGCTGTTGCCCAAATGTCACGTTATTCCATGCTGCATGAGCGAGATACCGCCGAAAATCGGGCGGAATTTCTTAAGAAATGATTGCAGAACGTTGTTTTTAAATGCTTTTCAGCTTATCGTTGAGCGCAAGGTGCGCCGCCGCCAGCCGCGCCATCGGCACGCGGTACGGCGAACAGGACACATAGTCGAAGCCCGCCTGCCGGCAGAAGGCGATGGATTCCGGGTTGCCGCCATGTTCGCCGCAGATGGAAAGAGTGAGATCTTCCCGCGTCTTGCGGCCCCGCTCGGCCCCGATGTGCAGAAGTTCGCCCACTCCGTCAACGTCAAGGATGTGGAACGGGTCCTCGGGGAAGACGCCCTGCCGGACATAGGTGTTCATGAACCGCCCGGCGTCGTCGCGACTCAACCCGTAGGTCATCTGGGTCAGGTCGTTGGTGCCGAAGGACAGGAAGGCCGCGTGCTGGGCGATCTCGCCTGCACGGAGTGCGGCGCGGGGGGTCTCGACCATGACGCCGAGCTTGTAGTCGAAGCCCGCGCCGGCCTTGGTGCGCACCATCGCGGCGACGGCGTCGATGCGGGTCTTCACCAGTTCGACCTCGCGCCGGGCGCTGACGAGGGGGATCATGATTTCGGGCACCACGGGGGCGCCGCGGCGGGCGCTTTCCAGTGTCGCCTCGAAGATGGCCTGAGCCTGCATGTCGTAGATTTCCGGCAGCACGACGCCCAGCCGGACGCCGCGCATGCCGAGCATCGGATTGACCTCGGTCAGCGCCTCGGCGCGGCGCGTGACTTCCGAGAGCGGGCGGTCCAGCGCCTCGGCCAGGTCGCGCAGTCCCTCGCGGTCCGAGGGCAGGAATTCGTGCAGCGGCGGGTCGAACAGACGGATGCAGACCGGCATGCCCTGCATGATTTCAAAGAGCTGCACGAAGTCCGCCCGCTGCATCGGCAAGAGCCGCGCCAGGGCCGCCGCGCGGTCGCCGGGGCTGTCGGCGAAGATCATCTCGCGCATGACGATGAGGCGGTCTTCCTCGAAGAACATGTGTTCGGTGCGGCAGAGGCCGATGCCCTGCGCCTCGAACTTGCGGGCGGTTTCGGCGTCGGCCGGCGTGTCGGCGTTGGCCCGCACCCCGATGTCGCGCACTTCGTCCGCCCAGGCGAGCAGGCGGCGGAAGCTGTCGTCCAGCGCGGGCGGCAGCATCTCGGCCGCGCCGGCCAGCGCCTCCCCCTTGGACCCGTCCAAAGTCACCACGTCGCCCTCGCGGAACACCCGGCCGTCCGCTGTGGTGAGCTTCTTGTCCCGCGTGTCGAGCCGCAGCTCCGAAGCCCCCACGACGCAAGGAAGCCCAAGCCCCCGCGCGATCACCGCCGCGTGGCTGGTCATGCCGCCGCGTTCGGTCAGCACCGCCGCCGCCGAATGCATGCCCCGGATATCCTCTGGCGCGGTTTCGCGCCGGACCAGGATGCAGGCCTCGCCCCGCGCCGCTGCCGCCTGGGCGGCCGAGGAGGAGAACACCAGCACCCCCGTCGCCGCGCCGGGCGAAGCGGCGATGCCCCGCGCGATCACGTCGCGTTCCCCGCGCGGATCGACCTGATGGTGCAGAAGTTCGGACAAGGCCCGCGGTTCGACCCGCAGCACCGCCTCTTCCTTGGGGATCACCCCGTCCTCGGCCAGCGCGACCGCGATCCGCAGCCCCGCGCGGGCCGAGCGTTGCACCTTGACCGCGTCCAGCACGGCCAGACGGCCGTCCTCGATGGTGAATTCGATCTGCATTTCCTCGCGCAGGCGCTGGCGGCAGATGACGCCGTGTTCGACCAGCCTGGCAAAGATTTCTGGCGCGACATCCTCAAGCGAGGGGCCGCGCGGGTCGCGGGTCAGGTACAGCGCCTCGGTCGTCTTCAGCGCGTCGCGGCCCTGGCTTTGGCCCAGGTAGCGCCCGGTGATCTGCGGCTGGCCGGTGACCGGGTCGACGAACTGGATCACGCCGGAGCCGCTGATCCCCTGCCCGATGCCCTGCGCCATCTCCTGCACGACAAGGCCAAGCGCGGCTTCGGGCGGCGCGCCCTTGGCCTGGCGGAGCAGGCGGGCCGACGTGCCTTCCCAGGCCCGCGCCATAGACCGGAGCACTTCCGAAAGCTGCCTTGCCGGGTCCTGAGGGAAGGGTTCGTCGGTCTCGACCTCGTACTCGCGCAGCGCATCCTTCAGTGCCCCCGGTCCGGGTTTGAGCCCGTCGAACACGTCAGGGTCAAGCCGCGCCACGTGGATCGCATAGGCCTGCACGAAGCGCAGATAAAGCGCGTCGGCGGCCGTTTCGCCATGCGTTTCGGCCAGTCGGGCATGGCGCTTGGCGTTGAGCCCGATGTTCAGGATCGTCGCCGGCCCGCCCCAGTCGGGATTGGCCGGACTGGGCCGCACGCTGATCAGGGGGCCGTCGCCGAAATGGTCCAGGATTCCCGCCGCATCCACGCCATGCCCGGCAGCGATGGCCCGCACGGTGGTCGAAGGCAGCGCCACGGACTTCGGCACCGGCAGATCCAGCCGCACCAGTCTTTGCAGGCATTTCGCCCGCCATCCATGCGACGCCGTCGCGATCTGCGCCGACGGCGTGATCTGGGCAAAGTCCGGTATGGGATCGTGTTTCTGCAACGCAGCATCCTGTGTTCACGTGCAGAATACGCCGAAACCCCTTTCACGCAAGCGCGACATGGGGTGTCGGTGACGAATCTTCAGGCGCTATCAGCCCTCGATGCGGGTCAGGTCGGCGACGCCGGAACAAACCGCGCGGATGCGGTGCAGAAGGTTCAGCCGGTTGCGCCGGATCACCGGATTGTCGCTGTTGACCTGGACGGCAGTGAAGAAGGCGTCGATGGGCGCGCGGAGGGCGGCCATCGCGGCCATCGCGGTGCCGAAATCCTCGGCCTGCATGGCGGGGGTGATCGCGGCCTCGGCCTTGTCCAGCGCGGTGAACAGTGCGCGTTCCTCGTCCGTTTCGGCAAACTTCGGGTCAGCACCGAAGGAGTATTCGACGCCGTCCTTGGCCTCGGCTTGGCTGAGGATGTTGTTCGCCCGCTTGAAGCCCTGGAGCAGGTTCGCCCCGTCCTCGGTCTTGAGCGTCTCGGACAGCGCGGTGGCCCGCTTCACGAGCAGCGTCAGGTCGTCGTTCCCCGGCATCGCAAGGCAGGCGTCGATAACATCATGCCGGACGCCCTGGTCCTTGAGGTAGACCTTGAGGCGGTCGTGAAAGAAGGAGAGGAGGTCGGCGACGCGATTTCCCTTCTCAAATCCCTTAAGCGTTTGCTTACAGTAATGGTTGTAGGGGTCCATTCCTGCCTTTGAGATAACTTTCATGAAGTCTCGCTCAGTCCAGTAGTATGAGCGGAGACGATTTGGTTGTTCCAAGTCGAGATGGCTCAAGTAAGCGAACTCAAAGGGTGAGAATTCACCGGGCTGGATAACTTCGGATTCGGGGAAAGGTTTGTCGGTTGCTAGTTGGATCCGCAAATCGTTGGCAAGGATAAGTCGGATCGCGCCAAGCGCCGCTCGACGGAGCGCAAATGGGTCTTTTGAGCCTGTGGGTTCGTCAGGAACTGCCCAGAACCCGGTCAGCGTGTCGATCTTGTCCGCGAGCGCCACGGCGACCGACACCGGCTCGGTTGGGACGCCATCACTCTCCCCCTTTGGCCGCCAGTGGTCCCGCGCGGCATCGGCGACGGCAGGCTTCTCGCCGGCCTCCAGCGCATAGTAGCGGCCCATCACACCCTGCAGCTCGGGAAACTCACCGACCATCGAGGACCGCAGGTCCAGCTTCGCCAGCCGCGCGGCGCGTTCGGCGTCGCCCGCATCCGCACCGACCAAGGGCGCGATCTCGCGTGCAAGCGCTGCGATCCGCTCGATCCGCTCTGCCTGAGAGCCGAGCTTGTTGTGGAAGGTCACGGACTTCAGCCCCTCGACCCACTCACCCATCCCGGCCTTCGCCACGCGCAAGTCATTCTCCCAGAAGAACTTCGCGTCCGACAGGCGTGCGGCCAGCACCTTCTGGTTACCCTTCAGGATCACCTCGCCGCCGTCCGCGGCCTCGATGTTGGCGACGGTGACAAAGCCCTCGATCCGGCCGGTCTTGGGGTTCCTGACCGAGAAGAACTTCTGGTGTTCCTTCATCGAGGTCTGCAGCACCTCGGGCGGCAGGCCGAGGAACTGGTCGGCAATCCGGCCCATAAGGGGGACCGGCCATTCCACCAGCCCCGCGACCTCGGCCAGCAACCCAGGGTCGGGAACGACCTCCATCCCCGAGGCGAAGGCCAGGTTCTGTGCGCCCTGCCAGATCGCGGCCTCACGTTCCGCCGTGTCCAGCACCACCTTCGCGCGCTTCAGCTTGACGACATAGTCGTCAAAGCCCGTGACCACGAAGCGACCATTGCCCATGAAGCGGTGGCCCTCGGTCGTGTTCCCGGCCTTGATCCCGTCGACCTCCAGCGGCACCACATGGGCGCCCGTCTCATCCGTCAGCAGGCACAGGATCGACTGCAAGGGCCGCACCCAGCGCAGGGACCCGCTGCCCCAGCGCATCGACTTGGGCCAGGGGAACGCGCGGATGGTGGCTTCCAGCACCTCGGCCACGATCTCGGCCGCCTGACGGCCGGGCTTTTCGACCACGGCATAGAAGGTCTCGCCCTTCTTGTCGGCCCGGCGTTCCAGCTGGTCCAGCGTCAGGCCGGTGGACCGCAGGAAGCCCTCGATGGCCTGGGCGGGGGCATTGGTCGACGGGCCCTTGCGTTCCTCGCGCACCGGGCGGCTTTCGGCCGTCAGACCCTCGACCGAAAGCACCAGCCGGCGCGGCGTGGAAAACGCCCCGGCGCTGGCATAGGTCAGCCCCGCCTCGACCAGGCCGTCCGTGACCAGCTTCCGCAGGTCGTCGCGGGCCTTGCCCTGCATCCGCGCCGGGATTTCCTCGGAGAAGAGTTCGATCAGCAGGTCGGGCATGATCAGTCCTTGTACTCGGCGTTCAGCTGATTCCAGGCATAGGCGCGGCCATCGGGGAAGACGGCCACGACCCGGTCGACGCCGGGATGGATGTTCGGCTCGGACAGGAAGGCCAGCGCCTCGCCCGTCTCAAGCGCGCGACCGATGGCGGCGGCGTCGAAGCAGTCGAAGCCGGACGGCGTGACAAGCGGCTCGGCCTCGGGGTATTCGCGGTAGGTTTCGGTCAGCATCGCCAGCGACAGGGGCGTGCGGAAGCAGGCGCGGAACTTGATGGGCGAGCTTTCCGCGTCGATGCCCTCGATCCCCTCGACCACGATCGCCTCGGGCTGGTCGCCGGTCAGCGGGACAAGCCGGATCTCCTGCCCCGGCTGGAAGGCGACGGGTTCGTAGAAGGCGCGCTCGGCGGTGTACCACAGGAACCCGCCCGCGACGGCGGCGACGATCACGATGGCACCCACGATGATCTTGCCAGCATTCACTGATCCGCCCCCGCTTCGGTGAGGCGGAAGGCATCGGCGCATTTCTTGGCCAAGGCCCGCACCCGGCCGATATAGGCCTGGCGTTCGGTCACGCTGATGACCCCGCGGGCGTCCAGAAGGTTGAACAGGTGGCTTGCCTTGATCGTCTGGTCATAGGCGGGATGCGCCATGATGATCCGCTTGCCGGACTTCGGGTCCTGGGGGTCGAACGCAAGCAGACGCTCGCATTCGGCCTCGGCGTCCTTGAAGTGCTGGAACAGCATCTCGGTCGTCGCCCCGTCGAAGTTGTGGCGGGAGTATTCCTCTTCCGTCTGGCGGAAGATGTCGCCGTAGGTCAGCGGGATGGGGCTGTCGGGGTCGTTGAAGGGCATGTCCATGACATGGTCGACGCCCATCACGTACATCGCCAGCCGTTCCAGCCCATAGGTCAGCTCGCCCGAGACCGGCTTGCAGTCATGCCCGCCGACCTGCTGGAAATAGGTGAACTGGCTGACCTCCATCCCGTCGCACCAGACCTCCCAGCCGAGGCCCCAGGCCCCGAGTGTCGGGCTTTCCCAGTCATCCTCGACGAAGCGGATGTCGTGGACGCCAAGGTCGATGCCGATGGCCGCGAGCGATCCGAGGTAAAGCTCCTGCAGGTTCGCGGGGCTGGGCTTAATGATGACCTGGTACTGGTAATAGTGCTGAAGCCGGTTCGGGTTCTCGCCATAGCGGCCATCGGTGGGCCGGCGCGAGGGCTGGACATATGCCGCGGCCCAGGGCTTCGCCCCCAGGGACCGCAGCGTGGTGGCCGGGTGGAAGGTGCCCGCGCCGACCTCCATGTCATAGGGTTGCAGCACCGCGCAGCCCTGCGCCGCCCAGTAACTTTGCAGCCGCAGGATGATTTCCTGGAAGCTTCTTGGCGTCGTGGGGGCGTCGGACATGGGGGGCCTCTGGCGGGGGCGGAACTTCGGGCCTTCCCTATCCATTGGGCGCCAAAGGGTCAATTCCGGAAAGAACCGGCGCAAATGTGACCGCTTTCGCCTTGCCGCGGCGCACGCACTGTCTAATGTCGCCAAAACGCCGACTTCAGGACCTGCCCATGTTCAGACCCGTTGCCCTGCTTGCCCTGCTTGTGTCCGCCCTGCTTCTTCTGCATCCGAAGTCCGGCGCGGCGCAGGACGGCCAGGTCTACATCCAGGTCGAGGCGCTTCCCGATCTTGCCGCAGGCCAGGCCCGCGCCCAAAGCTATGCTGCGCTTTTCCCCGAAACCAACGGGTTCGGCCTGCGTTCGGGCTGGTTCGGCATCCTCCTCGGACCCTACCCGCCCGAGGAAGCTGCCGAACTTCTCCGCGGTCTCAAGGCCGAGCGGCTGATCCCCGCCGACAGTTTCATCGCCTATCCCCGGGACATGCGTGGCCGGTTCTGGCCGGCAGAGGACGCGCCCACCGCAGCCGCCACGGTCCCCGCCGATCCCGACCCGGCCGCCGATCCGGTGCCCGAGGATGCCGCCCCCAGTGCCGCACCCGCCGGGGCCCCGGACGAAGACCGTCAGCAGGCCCGCGACAGCGAGGCGCTGCTGTCGCCCGAGGACCGCAAGGACCTGCAAACCGCGCTGCAATGGTTCGGCTTCTACGGCTCGGCCATCGACGGCGCCTTCGGACCCGGCACCCGCAATTCGATGGCCGCCTGGCAAGAGGCGCAGGGGCTGGAGCCCACGGGCATCCTCACCACCCGCCAGCGCCGCGCTCTGCTGGACGCCTGGAAGGGCGAAATCGCCGCCTTCGGGTTCCAGGAAGTGACCGAGGTCGAATCCGGCATCACCGTGACCCTGCCACTGAACCTGGTGGAGTTCGACCATTACGAACCGCCCTTCGTCCACTATCGCGCCAGGACCGAGGGCGCGCCGCGGATCCTTCTGATATCGCAGCCCGGCGACCAGGCTGCGCTTTATGGCCTTTACGACGTGCTTCAGACGCTGGACTCGGTCCCGCTCGACGGTGCGCGCGACCGGGACGACCGGAGCTTCCGCATCCGCGGCACCTCGGCCAAGGTCGATACCACCGTCTATGCCGCGCTGAACGGCGACCGGATCAAGGGATGGATGCTGATCTCCACCCCCGGAAACGAGGGCCGCGATGCCCGCATCCTGAAGGTGTTGCAGGACAGCTTCTCGCCGGACGGCGACAGCGTCCTTGACCCCGGCATGGTGGCGATGGATGCGGGAACCAAGGCTGGCCTGATGTCGGGGCTTGAAGTCCGCAAGCCGAAGCTCAGCCGCACCGGCTTCTTCGTCTCGGCCGACGGCATGGTGGCCACCACGGCCGAGGCCGTCGCCCAGTGCGGGCGGGTGACCATCGACCGCAGCACCGATGCCGAGGTGGCATGGGCGGACGCATCCACCGGCCTGGCGGTTCTGAAGCCCAAATCCCCCCTTGCGCCGCGCGCGGTGGCAAGCTTTGCCGCCGCAGGCCGTCCCGGCAGCGAGGTTACGGTCCCCGGCTATTCCTACGAAGACCGCCTGCCCGCGCCGGTCCTGACCTTCGGCACCTTCGAGGATGCGACCGGCCTGAGCGGCGAGCCGGGGCTTTCGCGCCTCTCGCTGCAGTCCCTGCCGGGCGATGTCGGCGGCGCGGTGCTTGACGGAAGCGGGGCCGTGGTCGGGATGCTTCTGCCCGCCGCTGCTGGGGGCAAGCAGCTTCCCGCCGGCGTGGCGTTCGCCCTTTCGGCCTCCGAGATCACGCGCCTGCTCGCCGCCAATGGCCTGACGCCGCAGCGCGCTGGCGCTGGCCCGACGCTTGCCCCCGGCGCGCTGGCCGAGCAGGCGACCGGCATGACCGCGCTCGTTTCGTGCTGGGAATAGGACTTGCGCCTGTTCCTGACCGCCGGGAAAAGGGCGCGGTCGGCGGCGACCGTCAGCGGCGCCAGAAGCTGGGCAGCACGAGGACCAGGATCGCCAGCAGCCCAAGCCGGCCCAGAAGCATGCACAGCGACATGATCGCGATGGCCGCCGGCGGGAAGTCGATGAAGGTCCCCGTCCGCTCGACCAGCGGGCCGAAGCCGTAGCCGATGTTGCCAAGCGCGGTCCAGATCGCGAACAGCGCCGAGACGCTGTCCACCCCCATCAGGGTCAGCGCCACGCTCATCGTGCCAAGGATCAGGATATAGCTCGACACGAAGAGGATCAGCGCGTTCAGCACGTCCTCTTCCACCGCGCGACCGTCATAGCGGATCGGGTCCACAGCAGAGGGATTGCCGATCCGCCGCACCTCGCGCCGCAGGACCGCCACCAGAAGCTGGGTGCGGAAGATCGAAAAACCCGCCGCCGATGATCCCGAGCAGCCCCCCACCACGCCCACGACAAAGGCCACGACCAGCATGAACCCGCCCCAGACCGGGAAGCTGCCGGAGAAGAACCCGGTCGAGGACATGATCGAGGTCAGGTTGAACAGCGCCTCTCGGAATACGGGCTCGACCGGATCGCCCGTGGTCCAGACCCGCCAGAGCGTCACCGACACCACCGCATAGGCCAGCCATCGCAGGTAGGCCCGGGCCTGCGTGTCCTGCCACAAGGGTCCGGCCTGCCCGTTCACCAGCTGGACGTAGCGGATATAGGGCAGGCTGCCGAGGATCATGTAGAGCGCGCCGAAATATTCGCCTGCCCCCGCGTACTTGTTGAACGACACGTCAGACGGGAAGAACCCGCCGGTGGCAATGGTGGAAAAGCCTCCGACCACGGCGTCGAGCGTCTCCATCCCGATGGCCGTATAGGTGACGATGCAGGCCACCGTAAGCGCAGAATAGACGAACAGAAGCTGCCGCGCGATGTCCGTCGCCCGCGGCAGGGCCTTGCCGAAGGTGTCGAACCCCTCGGTGCGGAAGAACTGCATCCCCCCGATCCGCATCAGCGGCAGGAAGATCATCGCGATGAAGGCAATGCCAAGGCCGCCAAGCCAGTTCAGCATCCCCCGCCACAGGTTCATCCCTGCGGGCAGCTCGTCCAGCCCGAAGATCACCGTGGACCCCGTGGTGGTGATCCCCGAGACCGCCTCGAAGTAGGCATTGTTCAACGAAAGCCCCGGCGCGCCGATCCAGAACGGCAGCGCGCCGAAGAAGGGAACCAGGAACCAGATGCCGGCCGTCAGCAGATAGGCCTGCCGCGTGTCCAGCCCCTGCCCCAGCGCGTTGCCGGTCGACAAGGTCAGGCCCGCGCCCACGACCCCCGTCAGCGCAGCACAGGCCAGAAAATCATAGCCGTTCTCGAGCCCCGCGCGCCAATCTATGATGGCGGGGGCCAGCATCAGGATCGCAAGCACGATCAGGATGCGGCCGATGACATAGGCGACGGGGCGGAAGTCAACCATGGTCGGGCATGGCTACGCGGCCCCGCGCCTTTGGTCAACTCACCGTGCGTGGATCAGCGTGCGGAAGAGATGCGGGTCCAGGCTTTCCGCCGCGAAGGTCTCGCCCTCGGTCAGCAGGCTGACGGCGTCGTGGCTGTGCAGCGATTCCTGATGGCTGGCGACCACGCGGAAATCCCCCACCCGCGCGTCCTTGCGCAGCGCCTCGCAGAAGAGACGCGCCGCGTCCTCGACGAAGATCGGGTTGGCGGCGTTCAGTTCCGCGAAGGCCTGCTCGTCCTCGCGCTTGACCATGACCTGCGTTTCCGTGACCACCGCGCCGCGGGCCAGTTCAACCAGGTCCTCCAGCGCCATCTCGCCCGTCAGTTCCACCGACAGCCGCGCGACCGAGCGCTGCGAATGCGGCGTGGCCAACTGTCCGCGGATCGCGCGGGCGTGTTCGGACAGCTCCAGGCTGCAGGGGCAGGTCGAGCTGTAGACATAGTCCAGATGCGCGATCCGCTTGCGGACCCCGGCGGTTTCGACCAGTTCCAGCGCGATGTCGTAGTACTGCCAGCCGGTCAGATCCGACCGCAGCGAGACCATCTGCATCGGGAACGACAGCCGCATCTGGATCCGCGCGTCGAAGGAACCCAGATCGGCCTTGTAGTCGTCCAGGGCGGCCTCGATCACGCCGAAGGAAAACTCCTTCTCGGCATGGGCATAGAAGGACCGCATGATGCGGCTCATGTTGATGCCCTTCTTTTCGGCCTCGAGGCTGACGGTCCCTGTGACGCTGGTCTCCAGCACCATGGGCGCGCCGTCGCGGGTCGCAAAGCGGACGGGCAGGCGGAAGTTCGAGATGCCGACATGCTGGATGCGCGACTTCGCGCCGCGGATCAGGCTGGACGGCCCGTTCTGCAGATCGGGCATCGAGGCCTTGTAGCCCGCATCCGGGCGGAAGGCCTCGGGGTAGGCCCGGCTCAGCGCCGGATAGCCCTGGCCCGGCAGCAGGAAGCCCACGGCGGAATCCAGGCGGGCGATATCCTCATCCGACGACTTGCCCGCCCATTGCCGCAGCACGGCCAGCGCCGCCTCGGCTTCCTCGCGCGTCGGAAGACGGTCGATCTCGGGGGTATGGATGTTCATTTGGGCAGGTCCTTTCGGTTCAGGCGCGCCCGCAGGCTGCGCCGTCAATTTCCGGATAGTCTTACGCAGAGACACCGCCGCCGGATCACCCTGGTCCGGGGCAGATGTCCATCAGATAGGGATTCCCGTGCAGGACGCAAGCGCCGTTTGCGACGATCACGCCACCGAAAGCGCCTGTCGCAGGTCGGCGATCACGTCTGCGGCATCCTCCAGCCCCAGCGAAAGCCGGATCAGGCCCGGCGTGATCCCCAGCGCGTCCTTCTGGTCCTGGGGCAGGCGCTGGTGCGTCGTGGTGGCCGGATGCGTGGCGATGGTCTTGGCATCGCCAAGGTTGTTCGAGATCTTGGCGATCTCCAGCGCGTTCATGAAGCGGAAGGCCGCCTCCTTCCCGCCTGCGATCTCGAAGGTGACCAGAGTGCCCCCCGACCCCATCTGCTCCATTGCCAGCGCGTGCTGCGGATGGCTTTCGAGTCCCGGATAGATCACCTTGGTGACCTTGGGATCGTCGGACAGCGCCTTGGCCACCGCCAGCGCGGTATCGGCCATCGCCCGGCAGCGCAGGTCCAGCGTCGCCATGCCGTTCAGGTGCATCCAGGCGGTGAACGGGCTCATCGAGCCGCCGGTGTGCTTCATGTAGGGTTCAAGCGTCTTGCGGACGAAGTCTTTCGTTCCGCAGACGACGCCGCCAAGCGCCCGCCCCTGCCCGTCGATGTGCTTGGTCGTGGAATAGACCACCACATCGGCCCCCTGGCTGACCGCGCGCGAGAAGATCGGCGTGGCAAAGACGTTGTCGCAGATCACCAGCGCGCCGGCGGCATGGGCGATCTCGGACACGCTGCGGATGTCCACCAGCTCCAGCGTCGGGTTCGACATCGATTCGAAGAACACGGCCTTCGTCCCCGGCGTCACGGCCTTGCGCCACTGATCCAGGTCCGCGCCGTCGACGAAGGTGACCTTCACCCCGAACCGCTGCAGGACTTCCTCCAGCACATAAAGGCAGGACCCGAATAGCGCGCGGGCGCTGACCACGTGGTCCCCCGCCCGCAACAGCGACGTCAGCGCGCCGGACACCGCCGCCATGCCACTGGCGGTGGCGAAGGCGTCCTCGGTCCCCTCCAGTGCGGCGATCCG
Source organism: Paracoccaceae bacterium (assembly GCA_027489355.1). GTDB lineage: Bacteria > Pseudomonadota > Alphaproteobacteria > Rhodobacterales > Rhodobacteraceae > Tabrizicola. The sequence continues at coordinate 17,980 of JAIXZY010000017.1, forward strand.
TTCCTCGAACATCCGGGTCGTGGGGTTGCCGTAGCGGGCGTAGATGAACTCGTCCTCGCCCGCCTTGATGAAGCGCGACTCGGCGGCCTCGGCGGTGGGGTAGACGAAGCCCTGCGTCAGGAAGATCGCCTCGGCCATCTCGCCATACTGGCTGCGGCGGGTGCCTTCGTGCACCAGTTGCGTGCGGGTCTTCCAGTCCTTCGTCATCTCTCGCGGGCCTCCCGGCCAATAAAAAACCCCGGGCCAAATCAGAGGCGCCGGGGCTGAAGCCCTTCACCTCTTTAGCGGCTTGTTTAACGTGGCCCGCAATCCGGAGGACAAATCGCCACGGGCGTCTGCATACGCCTCTGCCCCGTCCCGGTCAACCCGCCCGCCGCCCTTGATTTTCCGGACCGGGTGAAGGACGCTTCACCCATCGCTCCAAAGCCCAAGGCCCCCATGCGTCGCCTTCTTTTCGTGCTTGCCACCCTGTCCCCCGCCGCACCCGCCTGGGCGCAGTCCTGCACCGACCGCGTGGCCGCGCCCGAGGACCAGGTCGCCCTGTGCGACCAGGCGTTCGAAGCCGCCGGCACGCCCGAGGACGCCTCGCTTGCGCTGGCCTACAAGGGCGAGGCGCAGCGGATGCTCGGCCAGTTCGACGACGCGGCGGCAACCTTGCAGCAGGCGCTTGGCTACACGCCCGCCAATGCCTGGGTCTGGGTCGAACTGGGCAATGTCCGTTACGACCAGGGCGACACGGCCGGGGCATTGGCGCATTACTCCGCCGCACTGGCGGTCGAGGACTACATCTCGGCCTGGGCCAACCGGGCAGAGACCTGGTGGCAGTTCCGCGAAGGCCAGCGGTGTTCGGACGATGCCGACAACGCGCTGCGCCTCGACCCGCAATACGCCTATGCCAACGAGATCAAGGGCCGCTGCCTGATCGACCTTGGTGAGGCGGACCAGGCGCTCGGCTATTTCGACACCGCCATCTCGCTGGCTCCCGGCTACCAGAACGCCTACCGCAACAAACTGGCCGCGCTGTCCGCCCTGGGCCGGCACGAAGAGGTGGTGGCCGTCGCCGACGAGGCGCTGCGTCCGGGTGTCGTGACCGAGTCGAACCCCGCGATCGAAGAGGACATCCTGGCCCGCCGCCTGCTGGCCCTTGGCGAATACGCGCCGCCCGCGACCGTCGCGACCGAAGCGGCCGCGCTCTTGCAGCGCTATCCGCAGAACCTGGCTGCAGTGAACGTGCAAGGGGCGGCCCTGCTGGCCGACGGCAAGGCCGAGGAGGCCGACCAGGTGACCCAGGTCCTGCGCCAGAACCCCAACGGCGCGCGGATGGAGGCCACGTATCTCGACACGCTGGCCCGCATCGACGCCAGCCTTGGCCGGATGGACGCCGCCTATGCCAATTACGAGGCGGCGATGGGCATCGACGCCGCCCTGTCCAAGACCTATGCCCGCAAGCTGTCGGAACTGGGTTTCCTGCCCCTGTCCAACGCGCCCACCGCCGTGCTGACCGCGCTCCGCCGGTGCATCGATCTCAAGAAGACGGCCTGCGTGATGGCCGAATGACAAAGGGCGCCCCGGGGCGCCCTGCCTTTGCAGACCTTTCCGGCGGTCAGGCTTCGCGGCCCGCGTCCAGGTTGATCACCGTCAGCACCATCGCCCGCAGCACCGTGTGACCGATGATCGGCAGCACCGCCCAGAACAGAAGCCAGTGCGAAGGCTCGACCGCACGGATCATGGTTTCGTTCAGCAGCAGGAAGCCGAAGTTGTAGACCACCATCATCCTGGTCAGGTTCGGCAGATGCTCGCGCATTTCCTCATCCGGCCAGAAGCTTGCGGCGGTGGACACGCGCTTGTTCAGCACGTCCTGCAGGAAGACGCCGGCGATGACGACGTAGAACAGGCTCTGCATCCGCTGGCACCACAGCGGATCATCGACCAGCGCCAGCACCGCCAGGGGCAGGCCCGCGAAAAGAAGGGCGAAGATCACCGCCTGGGTGGGCGAGTAGCGCGTCAGCATCCGCCGCACCATCCCCTCGAACCCCATGCCGATCCGCACGGCCAGCGCCATCAGGAAGGCGGTGGCGAAGGCCTGGCCCGAGCTGTCCGGTCCGAGCAGCACCGACAGGACCGGGTATCCCACCAGCAGCACCGCGCCCGGCAGGTAAAGCGACCGCGACAGCGGCGGCAGGTCCTGGAACAGGCTGAGGAAGAGGCGGACGAGATCAAGCGGCGAGCGGTACATGGCAGGACCCTTCTGACTTGCCCTTGGTCTAGCCACACATCAAGGCAGACCTGCGGCAGAAGCCGGTCCCAAGCGGGGCATCTGCCCCCCGCCGGTCAATCTTTCCCGGGCTCGTCCTCGATCATGTAGCGTTGCAGCGCCATGAAGTTCAGCATGAGGAACAGAAACAATGCAGCCGGCATGGCGAAGGTTTCCAGCTTGACCCAAAGCTCGGTCGACTGGGTGCGCCAGATCACCTCGTTGGCAATGGCAAGCGCCGCGAACATCGCCGTCAACCGCCGCGTCAGGATCATCCAACCTTCTGGTTTCATTGGCAAAGCTTCCGCCATCACCCATTGCAGCAGGCTTTTGCCGCGCAGAAGACCGATGCCGAGGATCACCGCGAAGGTCCCGTAGACGATCGTGGTCTTCATCTTGAAGAACCGCTCGTCGTTGAACCAGGCGGTGAGGCCGCCGAAGAAGATCACCATGACGGCCACGAAGATCTGCATCCGGCTGATCGTTCCCGTCAACAACCACAGCGTCAGCGTCGAGGCGAGCAGAAGCGGCACCAGGATCAGCGCCGCCACAATGAAGCCAGAATACTCGGTCCCGGCAAAGCTGTACGACTCGTCCTTGATCCGCATGTAGATCAGGAAGAACAGAATCGTCGGCCCCAGCTCCAGCGCCTGTTTCAGGATAGGGTTGATCTTCCGTTCGGCCATTATCCCGCCCATTCCATGATCACCGCGCCCGCCGCGATCAGGGCCATCAGCCCCGCCCGCGCGGGCCCCACCTTCTCGCCCAGAACCAGCCAGCCGATCAAGGCGGCAAATACGGTCGAGGTCTCGCGCAGCACCGCCGCCTCGCCGACCTTGTCCAGCCGCGTGGCCAGCATGATCGAGCCGAAGCTGAAATAGGCGACGAAAGCGCCCAATACACCCCGCTTCAGCAAAGGCCGGATTTCGACAGCAGGAAGCCGCCTCCACCGGCGGTGCGTGACCACGGGGATGAAGATCCCGTCCAGCAGGAAGAACCAGGCCAGGAAGGTGAACGGGTCCTCCGTCGCCCGGATGCCGTAGGCGTCATAGGTCGTGTAGACCGCCACCATCGCCCCGGTCGCGACCGCCAGCCACAAGGCTGGCACCATCGTCGCCCGGTCCAGCGTGACGGTGCGCAGGTTCCAGACCGCCAGCCCCAGGATGCCGCCCACCAGAAGCGCCAGCCCCGCCCATTGGCCGGGCGCGAAACTTTCGCCAAACACGACGCCCGCGCCGATCACCGTGAAGACCGGCCCCGTCCCCCGCACCACGGGATAGACCACGGTGAAGGCGCCCCGCGAGTAGGTCATCGCCTGCAACACCTTGTAGACGATGTGGATCACCACCGCGCCCGCAAAGATCGGCCACATGTGAGGCTCGGGCCAGGGCACGACGAACAGCGCGAAGGGCGCAGCGATCACCCCGTAACTCACGTCGATGGCTGCCCGGGAAAGCCACGGGTCATGGCGGCCCTTCTGCAAGGCTCCGAACAGCGCATGCAGCACGGCCGCCAGAAGCGCCAGCGCCAGCGCCGCGTCATGCCCCGCAGGCGTGCCTTCGATCGACCGGAGGAAATCACTCACCGGTCGAACCCAGTCCTGATCGCCGTGGGTCCGGACCGCCCCGACCGTGACGCCTTGCCGAACCCCCGCCGCCTGGGACCCCGGCCACAGGCCCTCACGCAGGTCCTCCCGGCTTGCCGGCTCCGGTTCCGGGACCAGACGGCGCCGCCGCCGGTCCAGCCGGCGCCCGCAGGACAAGGCCCGACCGGATCACCCCTCGGCCCCGACCAGAGCCCTCGCGAAGTCCTCGGGATCGAAGGGGGCAAGATCGTCGATCTGCTCGCCCAGACCGATGGCATGGATCGGCAGGCCGAACTTGTCGGCAAGCGCGACCAGAACCCCGCCCTTGGCGGTCCCGTCCAGCTTGGTCATCACCAGACCCGAGACGTCGGCGATCTTGCGGAAGATATCGACCTGCGTCACCGCGTTCTGCCCGGTGGTGGCGTCCAGGACCAGCAGAGTATTGTGCGGCGCCGTCGGATCGACCTTGCGGATCACCCGCACGATCTTCGCCAGTTCCTCCATCAGGTCCTGCCGGTTCTGCAACCGCCCCGCAGTGTCGATCATCAGAAGGTCCGCACCCTCGGCGCGCGCCTTGGTCAGCGCGTCGAAGGCCAGCGAGGCAGGGTCCGACCCTTCCGGCGCGGTCAGGACCGGCACCCCGGCACGCTCGCCCCAGATCTTCAACTGGTCCACGGCCGCAGCCCGGAAGGTGTCGCCCGCCGCGATCACCACTTTCTTCCCCGCTGCCTTGAACTGGCTGGCAAGCTTGCCGATCGTCGTCGTCTTGCCCGAGCCGTTCACGCCCACCACCAGCACGACCTGCGGCTTTTGCGGATAAAGCGGCATCGGACGCGCCACGGGCTCCATGATGCGCGCCACTTCCGCCGCCAGCGCCGCGCGCAGCTCGCGGGTCGAGATTTTCCGGCCGAACCGCCCCTCCGCGATGTTGGCCGTCACCCGCACCGCCGTATCGACGCCCATGTCGGCCTGGATCAGCAGTTCCTCCAGGCTTTCCAGCATGGCGTCGTCCAGCACGCGGCGCGGCTCCTCGGTGGCCGTGCGCCCGAAAAGCCGCCCCAAAAGCCCCGGTTTCGACGGTTCAGGGTCGACCACGGCCCCGCGCTTGTCGGAGGGCGGCAGATCTTCGGGCATCGGCGGGTCCGGCTCCGGTTCGACGGGTTCGGGCAGTTCCGGCAGGTCCGAATCCGGCAGTTCGGGCGCCAGCGGCTCCGGCACCTCGGGGACCGAGGGCGGGATCTCGCGGACCGGGTCCTTCGGCCCCTCGCCCCCTTCGGCCACCAGCGCCTCAAGCCCCTCGCCGATCTTGTCCGAGGACCGGAACATCCGCTCCTTGAGCTTCTTGAAGAACGACATGGGCAGGCTCTCCGCGCTGTTTCCCTTCACCTAGTCGCTTTGGCGCAGCATGGGAAGGCCAAGGCCGGGCAATGCAGGCACGCCCGGTCCCCTTTGCCGCGCGCCCCGCCCGATGCAGTCCCTCCGCAAGGTCGCCCCCCGCGGCAGCTTGAAGACGGATTGCAGTTGCAAGCGCCCGCGTTTCGCCCAAGGTGTCGTCCCGCCTGCCCTTGTCCGGTCGACGCCCATGCATACCCGCCCGCTTCCGATCGCCGCCTTCGCGCTGGCCGCCCTCCTGCCCCTGCCGCTTCTGGGCCTCGGGGCGGTGCAGGGCGGGACCCTGCTCTGGGCGGCGTTCCTTTACATGGGCGTCCTCACGATCCTTCTCGACCAGCTGGTCCCCCTTGTCCCCGGCAATTCACAGGGCGAGGAATTTCCGGCCGCCGATGCCCTTCTCGTCGCCCTCGGCGTCTCGGCGCTGTGCCTTCTGCCGCTGACCATCCGGGCCATCGCCGGACCCTCGACGCTGACCGCGGCCGAGCGGATCATCACCTTCCTCGCTGCGGGTTTCTGGCTGGGCCAGGTGGCCCATCCCGCCGCGCATGAGCTGATCCACCGGCCGACACGTCCGCTCTTCCGCCTCGGCGCCGCGGTCTACTGTGCGCTTCTCTTCGGCCAGCACGCCAGCGCCCACCGCTTTGTGCATCACCGCGCCGTTGCCACGCGCGACGACCCGAACACCGCGCGCCGGGGTGAAAGCTTCTACCGCTTTGCCCGCCGCGCCTGGATCGGCAGCTTCCGCGAGGGCGCCCGCGCCGAGACCGCGCTGCGCGCCCGGGCCGCCCGCAGCGGTCCCCACCCCTATGCGACTTACCTCGCCGCAAGCGCCGCCGCCCTGGCGCTTGCCACCCTCATTGCCGGCTTCCCGGGCCTCCTGGTCTGGATAGGGCTGGCGCTTCATGCCCAAAGCCAGATCCTCCTCTCCGACTATGTCCAGCACTACGGCCTGACCCGCTTACCCCTGCCCGACGGCCGACCCGAGCCCGTCGGCCCCGCTCACAGCTGGAACACCGCGCACTGGTTCACCTCCGCCCTGATGCTGAACGCGCCGCGCCATTCCGACCATCACGTCCACCCCGCCCGCCCCTTCCCCGCGCTCCGCCTGCCGGACGAGGCCCCCCGCCTGCCCTGGCCGCTTCCGGTCGCCTGCATGATGGCGCTTTTCCCCCGCCTCTGGCGCCGGCGCATGGCGCCGCACCTGGCCCGGATCGGGGAAACCCGACCCAGGGACACGGCGGCTTGACTGGCCATCCGGGCCGCTCTCTGGCACTCTCCCCTGGATTTCGAACGGAGCCCTGGATGCGTTTCCTTCTTCTCTCGCTGATCCTGTCCTCGACCCCTGCACTGGCCGAGACGCCGCTCAACGCCGACGAGTTCGACGCAGCCACCCGCGGCGCGACCATCACCTATGACTACGGCAGCGGCCTTTTCGGGACCGAGGAATACCTGGACGGCCGCCGGGTCCGCTGGGCCTTCGAGGGAGACCTGTGCATCTACGGCACCTGGTACCAGAAGGACGATCAGATCTGCTTCGACTACGAAAACGACCCCAGCCCGGCCTGCTGGCTGTATTTCATCGAAAACGGCCGGATCCGCGGGCAATACATGGGCGAGGGCGGTGGCTGGGAGATCCTCGAATCGTCCCGGGGCGGCGGCCCCCTGCCCTGCGCAGGGCCGGACGTGGGCGTCTGATGCGGCTTTCGTCCCTGAACCACCCGTCGCCCGCGCGGGGAACCGCGACAGTCGCCCGGAACCGGGTGGCCCCGGCCAAAGGACCTCAGCGCCCCGGCCCGGACAGAACGCGCCGCAGTTCGCCACCCACATCTGCACGGATCTGACGGGTCGACCGATGCGCCTTGCCCTCCTCCTCTTCGCCCTGCTCCCCTCACTTGCCGCAGCCGAAGCCCCGATCACGCCCGAGGCCTTCGAGGCCCATGTCACCGGCAAGACGCTGGTCTACCGCCAGTTCGACAGCCTCTTCGGGGTCGAGGAATATCTGCCCGGCCGCAAGGTCCGCTGGTCGACAGCGCCCGACCAGTGCCAGTACGGCACATGGTATCCCAGGGACGAGGCCATCTGCTTCGTCTACGAATACGACCCGACCCCGTCCTGCTGGACCTTCTGGCTGCGGGAGGGCGCGCTTGTCGCCCTCTCCACCGACGGCCTGCCCGGCGAAGAGCTGCACGAGGTCGAGTCCAGCGACCAGCCCTTGCCCTGCCCCGGACCGGATGTCGGCGTCTGATGCCAGCGGCCCTCCTCCTCTCCCCCTCTGTCGCCCCGCTCTTCCGCAGAATGCGCCCCTGACATGCGAACCCTCCTGGCCGTCCTCCTTCTGTCCGCCCCGGCCCTGGCCGACCCCTTGACCGCCGAGGCTTTCGACGCCCTCACCCGGGGCCGCACGATGAGCTGGGCCGAATTCGACCAGGTCTATGGCGTTGAACAGTACCTTCCCGACCGACAGGTGCGCTGGACCTTCCTTGGCGACGACTGCAAGACCGGACACTGGTATCCTCAGGGACGGCTGATCTGCTTCCAGTACGACGGCGACCCCGAACCCGACTGCTGGGAAATCACGCAGGCGGCCGATGGCATCCTGCACGCCCGCATCGCCGGGGCAGGCCCGGACTCGGCGCCCGTGGTTGTGACCGAAACGACGGAACCCCTCGCCTGCTTCGGGCCCGAGGTGGGTGTGTGATGCGGCTACCTCTCGCCTTTGCCGTCTGGCTACTCCCGGTAGCCGTTCTGGCTCAGGCCGATCCATCCCTGACCGCCGAGGGGTTCGAGGCCCTCGTCCAGGGCCGCACCTTCGACACGCACAACGGCAGCGGCCGATACGGGGTCGAGACCTTCCCCCCCGGCCGTCGCGCGATCTGGCGCGATGCGGCCCAATGCATGGAGGGACGGTGGCGCGCGCAGGGCAACCTGATCTGCTTCGACTACCAGGGAGACCCGACGCCCTATTGCTGGACCTATCATGACCGCGGCGGCTGGCTGGAAGCCTGGCTCGACGGCGACCGCGGCTCCGAGCCGATCATGCTCTATCCTGCCGAAGAGGTGGTCACCTGCGAGGGCTACTTCGGCGTCTGACTTCCGGAACGGACGCGTCACCCAGAACCCGGCCAAATTTCTTAAGCAAGAAATTTGTCAAATTCCTTCCTCAAGGAATTTGCAGTTAACCCGGCGCATAGGACCAGGCAAAGCCCCGCCGGAGGAAGAAGCTGGTCCCGCCGCCTCTCCGGTGGCGTTCCGGCTTACCCACCGGTCTCCGCCTCCCGGCTGCACGCGGCGGGTCGCGAGGCACCGAAGCGGATCGGATGGTGTCGTTGCTCTTGCACGACATCCATCACGACCTGGCAGCGCAGCGCGGCCCAAGGCTTGGGTGTTGCCAGCTTGTCCAGCCTGGGGCTGCAGCGCCAAGCGCGGATGGCGCGACCCCCGGCCTGCGACCGGGGTCAGCTCCACGAGGTCGCTCAGAACAGGCTGCCCTGCCCGCTCTCCCCCTCGCCGCGGTGCTTTTTCCCGGCCTTTCCGCCCAGGACCAGCCGTCCGTCCCGGAATTCGATCTCCAGGACCAGCGCCTTCTCGGCCCCCGCCTTCGAGGTGACCACCGCCCCGTCCCCGCGCACGACCGCATAGCCGCGCTTCAGCGTCTCGGCATAGCCCAGCGTCACCCGGGTCCGGTCCAGGGCCTCCAGCCGGTCGAAGAGCCGCCGGAACCGCAGCACCGGGGCTGCCTCCAGCCGGTCGGACAGGCGCGACAACTCGCGCCGCCCGTCCGCCACCTTCCGCTCGGCCTCGCCCAGCATCCGAGCCAGCGCCGGGGCAAGCCGGGCCGCAAGCGCCTCCAGCCGGTCGCCGCGCCGCTCCAGCCGCAGCAGGATCGCCCGGCCTAGCCGCTCGTCCCGCGTGCGCAGCTGGTCGCCCTGCCGCGCCAGCAACCCCCGCAGCGCCTGCGGCTGCAACCGCCCGGCCATGCGGTCGAACTCCCGGTGTTTTTTCGTCACCGCCAGACCAAGGCCCGACGACAGCCGCATCGCCCCCGCATCCAGCCGCTGACGGGGCGTGGCCAGAAGCGTCTCCAGTCGCGGCAGCGCGCGGGACAGGTCGCGCAGGCGCTGCCGGCGAAGCGTCACGCTCTGCCCGATCCCTCGCGTCAGCCGTGCGCTCAGCGCGTCCAGCGTCGCAAGCAGCTCCAGCCGCACCGGCACCGCCAGTTCGGCCGCCGCCGTGGGCGTCGGCGCGCGCAGGTCCGAGGCGTAGTCGATCAGCGTCGTGTCCGTCTCATGCCCCACGGCCGAGATCAGCGGGATCCGCGACGCAGCCGCCGCGCGCACGACGATCTCTTCGTTGAAGCCCCAGAGGTCTTCCAGCGACCCGCCGCCCCGCGCGACGATCAGCACATCGGGGCGCGGAATCGGGCCGCCCGGCTCAATGGCATTGAACCCCCGGATCGCGGCCGCGACCTGCGCCGCGCAGTCCTGCCCCTGCACCGCCACCGGCCAGACAACGACATGCCGGGGAAAGCGGTCACGCAGACGGTGCAGGATGTCCCGGATCACCGCGCCGGATGGAGAGGTCACGACCCCGATCACCCTTGGCAGATAGGGAATCGGCTTCTTCCGCGCCGGGTCGAACAGCCCCTCGGCGCCCAGTGCCGCCTTGCGCTTTTCCAGCATCGCCATCAGCGCACCCGCCCCGGCGGGGGCCACGTCGTCGACAATCAGCTGATACTTCGACTGGCCCGGAAATGTGGTCATCCGGCCCGTGGCCACGACCTCCATCCCTTCTTCTGGCCGCACCTGCATCCGCGCGACCTGGCCCTTCCAGCTGATCGCCGCAATAACCGCGCGGTCATCCTTCAGGTCGAAGTAGAGATGCCCCGAGGCGGGCCGGGACACCCGCCCGACCTCTCCCCGGACGCGGACAAGGCCGAATTCGCCTTCGATCACGCGCTTCACCGCGCCCGACAGTTCGGACACGGTGTATTCCGGTTGGTTCCCCGCAGGGCGGTCGTCTTCAAAAAGCTCGCTCATGCGGGCCACCATGCCCGATCCCGGGGCGGGAATGAAGCGCCGGAATCGGGGCGATGCGTCAGGCCGCCGCGCGCTGGTGGTTGCCCTCCGCGATCTCCTCGACCAGCTTGGCGCAGAAGGCCGGCAGGTCGTCGGGCTTGCGGCTGGTCACCAGCCCCTTGTCCGTGACGACCGCGCTGTCTTCCCAGAGACCGCCCGCATTCTTCACGTCGGTCTGGATCGACCCGTAAGACGTCACCTTGCGGCCTTTCACGATCCCCGCCTCGACCAGCAGCCAAGGCGCATGGCAGATCGCTCCGATCACCTTGCCGGCATCCCAGAAAGCCGTGATGAAGGCAATGGCCGCCGGCTCGACCCGCAGGAGGTCCGGGTTGATCTGCCCGCCCGGCAGCACCAGCGCGTCATAGTCCGCAGCGTTGGCCTCGGTCAGGGTCACATCGACCGGAACCGCGTTGCCCCAGTCCTTGTCCTTCCAGCCCTTGATCTCGCCCGCCTGGGGCGAGACGACGTGGACCTCAGCGCCCGCCTGGCGGAGGTGGTTCACCGGAACTTCAAGTTCCGACTGTTCGAATCCGTTGGTGGCCAGAACGGCGATCCGCTTGCCTTCGATACCAGGCATGTCATGCTCCTGTTTACGGTGGATTGACCGGGGCAACGCGGTCCTGCGCTGCCTGTTCCCCCAAGGCTTGCGGCTGGGCGGTCCAGCGCCTATCACCGGCCCATCCCGGCATGGGCCGGACATGGGGAGGGCGCTGCCATGAACATCCTGATCCTCGGCTCCGGCGGCCGCGAACATGCGCTGGCCTGGGCGGTGAAGCAGAACCCCAAGTGCGACCGCCTCATCGTCGCACCGGGGAACGCCGGGATCGCGATGCTGGCGGAATGCGCCGACCTGAACATCTTGGACGGGGCGACCGTGGTGACGTTCTGCGAGGAAAACGCCATCGACTTCGTGATCGTCGGCCCCGAGGCCCCCCTCGCCGCCGGTGTCGCCGACGCCTGCCGCGCCGCGGGCCTTCTGACCTTCGGCCCCTCCGCCGCCGCCGCGAAGCTGGAGGCGTCGAAGGCCTTCACCAAGGAAATCTGCGACGCCTGCGCCGCGCCCACCGCCGCCTACGCCCGCTTCACCGCAGTCGAGCCCGCGAAAGCCTACATCCGCGCCAAAGGCGCGCCCATCGTCGTCAAGGCCGACGGCCTCGCCGCAGGCAAAGGCGTCATCGTCGCGATGACCGAAGCCGAAGCCCTTGCCGCCATCGATGACATGTTCGGCGGCGAATTCGGCGCGGCCGGGGCCGAGGTCGTGATCGAGGAATTCATGGCGGGCGAGGAAGCCAGCTTCTTCATCCTCACCGACGGCACCAACGCCCTTCCCATCGGCACGGCGCAAGACCACAAGCGCGTGGGCGACGGCGACACCGGCCCCAACACCGGCGGCATGGGCGCCTATTCGCCCGCCCCCGTCCTGACCGAGGCGCTGCAAGCCCAAGCGATGGAGCAGATCGTCCTGCCCACAATCCGCGAAATGGCCCGGCGCGGCACGCCCTATCAGGGAGTGCTCTACGCGGGCCTCATGATCGACGGGGACAAGGCGCGGCTTGTCGAATACAACGCCCGCTTCGGCGACCCGGAGTGCCAGGTGCTGATGATGCGCCTCGGCGCGCAGGCGCTCGACCTGATGCTCGCCACCGCCGAGGGCCGCCTGAACGAAGTCCAGGTCAACTGGGCCGACGACCACGCGCTGACCGTGGTCATGGCCGCCAAGGGCTACCCCGGCGCCTATGCCAAGGGCAGCACGATCAACGGCCTCGACCGGATGCCCGAGGATAGCCGCCACATGGTCTTCCACGCCGGCACCGCGCTCCGCGACGGCCTCGTCACCGCGAACGGCGGCCGCGTCCTGAACATCACCGCCCGCGGCGCGACGCTGGAAGAAGCGCACCACCGCGCCTATGCGATGATCGACCTTCTCGACTGGCCCGAGGGCTTCTGCCGGTCCGACATCGGCTGGCGCGCGCTGCCGAAATGATCCTCCGCGACAAGCCAGGGATCCTCGCCCTCCTCTTCGCCGTCCGCGGCTCGGTCCTGCCGGTCATCGCGCCGCAACTTCTGTTCGTCGCCCTCTTCTCCACCGCCGTCGTCGCCATCGACCGCTTCGTCGTCACCCTCCCCCACGTCCAGGCCGCGCCGCTGGCCGTCTTCGGGGTCGCGCTGTCGCTCTTCCTCGGCTTCCGCAACAACGCCGCCTACGACCGCTGGTGGGAGGCGCGTCGCCTTTGGGGAGGGCTTCTCGCCGACGCGCGCGGCATCGCGCGCGAGGCGGAAATCTTCCTCCCCGACCAAGCCGACCGCCGCCGCCTCCTGACCGCGATGCGCGCCTTCTTGCACCAGCACCGCTGCGCGCTTCGCGGCCTGCCCAATGACGCCGCCGCCCTCCGCGA
>JAIXZY010000033.1 GCA_027489355.1 Paracoccaceae bacterium
GATGGCGAGATCGGCTGCATGGTCAACGGCGCGGGCCTGGCGATGGCCACGATGGACATCATCAAGCTTTACGGCGCGGAACCGGCCAACTTCCTGGACGTCGGCGGCGGCGCGACGAAGGAGAAGGTGACCGAGGCCTTCAAGATCATCACCTCGGACCCGAACGTCAAAGGCATCCTCGTCAACATCTTCGGCGGCATCATGCGCTGCGACATCATCGCCGAGGGCGTGATCGCCGCGGTCAAGGAAGTCGGCCTGAAGGTCCCGCTGGTCGTCCGCCTCGAAGGCACCAACGTCGACCTTGGCAAGGACATCATCAACAAGTCCGGCCTGAACGTCATCGCCGCCGACGACCTGTCGGATGCGGCACAGAAGATCGTCAAAGCGGTGAAAGGCTGAAGCCCATGTCCGTCCTCGTCAACAAAGCCACCAAAGTCATCTGCCAGGGCTTCACCGGCTCGCAAGGCACCTTCCACTCTGAACAGGCCATCGCCTACGGGACCCAGATGGTCGGCGGCGTGACCCCCGGCAAGGGCGGGACCGAGCATCTCGGCCTCCCCGTCTTCGATAGCGTCCACGACGCAGTCGAGAAAACCGGGGCCGACGCCACCGCCATCTACGTCCCGCCACCCTTCGCCGCCGACTCGATCCTCGAGGCCATCGACGCCGAAATCCCGCTGATCGTCTGCATCACCGAAGGCATCCCGGTCCTCGACATGATGAAGGTCAAGCGCGCCCTCATCAATTCGAAGTCCCGCCTCATCGGCCCGAACTGCCCCGGCGTGCTGACCCCCGGCGAATGCAAGATCGGCATCATGCCGGGCTCGATCTTCTCCAAGGGCTCCGTGGGGGTTGTGTCGCGGTCCGGGACGCTTACCTATGAGGCCGTGAAGCAGACCACCGACGTCGGCCTCGGCCAGACCACCGCCGTCGGCATCGGCGGCGACCCGATCAAGGGGACCGAGCACATCGACGTGCTCGAGATGTTTCTGGCCGATCCCGACACGCATTCGATCATCATGATCGGGGAAATCGGCGGCAGCGCCGAAGAAGACGCCGCCCAGTTCCTGGCGGACGAAAAGAAGAAGGGCCGCTGGAAGCCCACCGCCGGTTTCATCGCCGGCCGCACCGCGCCTCCCGGCCGCCGCATGGGCCATGCCGGCGCCATCGTGGCCGGTGGCAAGGGCGACGCCGGGTCCAAGATCGAGGCGATGAAGCGCGCCGGCATCGTCGTGGCCGACAGCCCCGCGGGCCTTGGCGAAGCCGTGCTGAAGGCGATCAAGGGGTAACATGCGACGGGCGCGAGCCATAGGGGACGGCCCGTTCCGTCCCTTCGCCATCCGGGGGGCGTCCCACGCCACCGCACGGGCGGAGCTCGCGCCATGACCCTTCCCACCTGGTCGCACTGCATCCCCACGCTGGACCGGATCGACATCCTGGAGCAGGCCGTCCGTCTGTCGCTGGCGCAGACCTCCCCCCCGCTCGAGATCATCATCATCGACGCGGGCAACCGGGTCGACGACCACCGCGCCCGGATCGAGACGGTCTTCGCCGAAACCCCCGGCCCGAAACCGCGCCTTCTCTACATCGCCAGCCCCGTCCGCTCGCTGACCGCGCAGCGCAACATCGCCACCGAACATGCGCAGGGCGACATCCTGTTCTTCTTCGACGACGACACGCTGATGTTCCCCGACTGCGCTGAAAACGTGCTGCGGGCCTATGCCGCGGATGCCGACCAGCGCATCGCCGCGGGCATGGCGGTGAACACACCGGACATCCCCGGCGCGGCCCATGTCGAGGATGCGGACCGCAAGGTCACGGGAAACATCGGCACGGCCTCGGGCCTGCGCAACCACCCGGCGCTGCGCTGGGTCTGGGACCACATCTTCATGATGAGCGCGCCCAGCCACTTCATCCCCTACGACGACCCGCCGCGCCTGGAAAAGCCCGAGACGGTCGCCGTCGGCCCGATGCGCCTGCTGCGCCTGCCGCTTCTGTCCGGCTTCTCGACCACTGTCCGCGCCAGTGTCGCCCGGGCCGAACCCTTCGACCCCGCGCTGCTCTCCTACTCCCCGGCCGAGGATCTGGACGCGTCCTACCGCTACTCGCGCCACGGCCTGAACGTCCTGTTCGAGGATGCCCGCGTCCATCACTTCGAGGCTGCCTCCGGCCGGATCAAGCGCCGCCAGGCAATTACGCTGGGGCTGATGAACCTTGCCGCCTTCGTCGCCAAGAAAAGTGCCCGCCCCGGCCGCGACATCCCGGCCTATTACCGCCGTTACCTGCGCCGGGTGCTGGCCGAGTTTCTCAAGGACCTGCTCAGCCGCCGCTTCAGTTTCCCCCAGTTTCTCGGCGCGCTCTCGGCTTTCCGGCCCACCATCGCGATCTTCCGCCACGGGCGCGAGGGCTTCGATGACTGGTATCGCGCCCAACAGATGCGGGTCCTGAACTGGACCACAGCCACCATCACCCGCGCCTCTGCGCCGGTATCCGAAACCCCCTCTTCAGCCATCAAGGGATAAGGCAGATGACCGATCAATCCCCGAACGCCCAACTCCACGCCTCGTCCTTCCTGCAAGGCGCGAACGCCGATTATGTCGACCAGCTGCAGGCTCGCTACGCCGCGGACCCGGCCTCGGTCGACGCCGCCTGGGCGGACTTCTTCCGCGCCCTCGGCGACAGCGAGACCGACGCCAAGCGCGCCGCCGCCGGCCCGTCCTGGGCGCGGGCCGACTGGCCGCCGACGCCCTCCGACGACCTCACAGCCGCGCTCACCGGCGAATGGGCCGCGCCCCCGGCGAAAGAGGCCAAGGCCGCCGGTGCGAAGATCGCCGCCAAGGCCGCCGAGACCGGGGTCCAGCTTTCCAACGACCAGATCCAGCGCGCCGTCCTGGATTCCATCCGCGCCCTGATGATCATCCGCGCCTACCGGATCCGCGGCCACCTCGCCGCCGACCTCGACCCGCTGGGCCTGACCGAACGCGGCAACCACCCCGAGCTTGATCCGGCCTCCTACGGCTTCTCGGACGCCGACATGGACCGTCCGATCTTCATCGACAACGTGCTGGGCCTGACCCACGCCTCGATGCGTGAAATCATCGACATCCTGAAGCGCACCTACTGCGGCACCTTCGCACTGCAGTACATGCACATCTCCGACCCCGAGCAGGCTTCCTGGCTCAAGGAACGCATCGAAGGCTACGGCAAGGAAATCGCCTTCACGCGTGAGGGCCGGAAGGCCATCCTCAACAAGCTCGTCGAAGCCGAGGGCTACGAAAAGTTCCTCCACGTCAAGTACATGGGCACCAAACGCTTTGGCCTTGACGGCGGCGAGGCGGTGATCCCCGCGATGGAGCAGATCATCAAACGCGGCGGCGCGCTTGGCGTCAAAGAGATCATCATCGGCATGCCGCACCGCGGGCGTCTGAACATCCTCGCCAACGTCATGCAGAAGCCCTACCGGGCGATCTTCCACGAATTCCAGGGCGGCTCCTACAAGCCCGAAGACGTGGACGGCTCCGGCGACGTGAAGTACCACCTCGGCGCGTCCAGCGACCGTGAGTTCGACGGCAACAAGGTCCACCTCTCGCTGACCGCGAACCCCAGCCACCTTGAGGCCGTGAACCCGGTCGTCCTCGGCAAGGCCCGCGCCAAGCAGGACCAGATGAACGACCAGGCGGAACGCATCGCGGTCCTGCCGATCCTCCTCCACGGCGACGCGGCCTTCGCCGGTCAGGGCGTCGTGGCCGAATGCCTGCAGCTGTCGGGCATCAAGGGCCACCGCACTGGCGGCTGCATCCACATCATCGTCAACAACCAGATCGGCTTCACCACCGCCCCGGCCTTCAGCCGCACGTCGCCCTACCCGACCGACATCGCCCTGATGGTCGAAGCGCCGATCTTCCACGTCAACGGCGACGACCCCGAGGCCGTGGTCCACGCCGCCAAGGTCGCCACGGAATTCCGCCAGAAGTTCCACAAGGACGTGGTCATCGACATCTTCTGCTACCGCCGCTTCGGTCACAACGAAGGCGACGAGCCGATGTTCACCAACCCGGCGATGTACAACCGCATCCGCAAGTAGAAGAAGACGCTCCAGCTTTACACCGACCGCCTCGTCGCCGACGGCCTGATCACCGAAGGCGAGATCGAGCAGATGAAGGCCGCCTTCC
>JAIXZY010000010.1 GCA_027489355.1 Paracoccaceae bacterium
AGCGTGGGGGTCGAGATGCTCGACCAGCTTGGCCGCGCGCCGGATCTGGTGATCCTGCCTGTGGGTGGGGGCGGGCTGTCCTCGGGCGTGACCGGGTACTTGCGCGAGGCGGCGCCCGCGACGGAGTATCGCTTTGTCGAGCCCTTAGGAGGCGCAAGTCTTGCCGCCGCCCTGCACGCCGGGCGGCCCGAGACGCTGGCGCGGATCAACAGCTTCGTCGATGGGGCGGCGGTTGCGCGAATCGGGGCGAACAACTTTGCGCGGCTGTCCTGGGTCGATCCGGGCCATGTGCTTCTCGCGCCAGAGGATCGCATCTGTGTCACGATGCTCGAGTTTCTCAATATCGAGGGGATCGTGCTGGAACCGGCCGGGGCGCTCGCCGTCGATGTGCTGCCGGAACTGGCGGACCAGATCGAAGGGAAAACGGTGGTCTGCGTGACCTCCGGCGGCAACTTCGACTTCGAGCGTCTGCCCGAGGTCAAGGAACGCGCCCAGCGGTTTGCTGGGTTGAAGAAGTACTTCATCCTTCGGATGCCGCAGCGGCCCGGGGCCTTGCGCGAGTTCCTCAACCTGCTCGGCCCGGACGACGACATCACCCGGTTCGAATATCTGAAGAAATCCGCGCGCAACTTCGGCTCCGTCCTGATCGGGATCGAGACCAAGACCGCCGGCCACTTCGACGACTTCCGCCGCCGGATGGAGGGCGCTGGCCTTGCCTTCCGCGACATCACCAATGACGAGGCGCTGTCGGAATTCCTGATCTAGGCCGCGCCCGCCTGCCCGGCCGACAGCCCGCCCAGCAGCCCTGCGCGCGAGGCCTGCCAGACCGCCGCGACCTGCGCCATGTCCACCGGATGCCCGGTCGCGGCCCGCCGCTCGCCCTCCTGGCAGATCGCCGCCAGGTCAGACAGGCCCAGGTTCAGCGCACTGCCTTTCAGAAAGTGCAGCTGCCCCTCTACCTCCTCGGGCGGGAGGCCCGCCACCAACGCCCGCACCGCACCTTCCGCTTCGTCCAGGAACATGTCGGCCACCTCGACAAATCCGTCGGCACCGATTTCTTCCCGCAATTCCTCAACCCTCTTCCAGTCGATCATCACAGTCACCCCAAGTCACACCCAAGGCCGCATCCTGTCGCCATCGACCTTAACAATTCGTACCCGACCGCAGGCCAAGCGCCGCGCATTTTAGCTTTCATCCGCCGTTAAGACCTCGCCCGCAGTCTGTGGCGAATGGAGGTCCTGTCGTGTTTGCCAGTGTGATGAAGATCGAAAACGGAATGCAGGCGGTCGAGGTGCCGCGTCACGTGCTGGTCGTCGACGACAGCCGCGCGCAACGGCACATGGTGTCGATGCAGTTGCGTCGCTGGGGGTACCGGGTCTCCGAATGCGAATCGGGGATCGCCGCGCTGGATCTGTGCCGGTCCGCGGATGTCGACATCATCATCAGCGACTGGATGATGCCCGGACTGAATGGACTGGAATTCTGCCGAGAATTCAGGGCCTTGGACCGCGAACGCTACGGCTATTTCGTCCTGCTCACCTCCAAGTCCGAAAAGACCGAAATCGCCGACGGGCTGGAAGCCGGGGCAGACGACTTCCTGACCAAGCCCGTCGCGTCGAACGAACTGCGCGCCCGCCTGCGCGCGGGGGAGCGGATGCTGGCCATGCAGGCCGAAGTGCTGGCCAAGAACAAGGTCATCGTCTCGACCCTGGTGGAACTGCAAAAACTTTACGATTCGCTCGACCGCGACCTGATCGAGGCGCGGAAGCTTCAGCAGACGCTCATCCGCGACCGGGTGCGCGACTATGGCTGGGCGCGGGTATCGCTGATTCTGCGCAACTCGGGCCGGGTGGGCGGCGATCTGGTCGGCAGCTTCCGCGTGGATGAGAATCGGGTCGTTGTCTATTCCATCGACGTCTCGGGCCACGGCGTCGCCTCGGCGATGATGACGGCGCGGCTGGCCGGCTTCCTGACGGGGTCGTCCCCTGAACAGAACCTCGCCTTCCAGACCGGGCCGGACGGGGAGCATGTTCTCCTGCCGCCCGCCGCGGTGGTCGACCGCTTCAATCGCCTGATGCTCGACGAAATCCAGGCGGAACAGTACTTCACGATGGCCTTTGCGGTGATCGACCGCCGGGCTGGCCGTCTTGACCTCGTGCAGGCCGGCCATCCGCACCCCATGCTGATCCGTCGCGACGGTGCCGTGCAGCGCCTGGGCCACGGCGGGATGCCCATCGGGCTGATCGACGGGGCGGCTTACGACCAGATCACGGTCTCCGTCGCTCCTGGCGACCGGCTGGTGCTGGTCTCGGACGGCTTCACCGAATGCCCCCTGCCCGAGGGCCGGGATTTCGGCGAGGATGGCCTGATAGACAGCCTGCACCGATCCGCGCATCTGACCGGCTCTGACCTGCTGGAGGCGATGGTCTGGGACCTGACGGCCAAGGCGGGGACCGATTCGTTTCCCGATGACGTGTCGGGCATCGTGCTCGACGTGCTAGAATAGCCGCGCCAGCATCGCCCGGTCGCCGACATTCCCCAGCCGTACCAGCGCCTCCTCGACCGGCAACCAGACGGCGGTATGTCCGGTCTCTGACGGGGGTCCCAGCCGCAGCACGGGGCGGGCAAGGTAGACGGTACACAGCTTTTCCGCCCACATGTCGTATTCCGGCATGTAGGTGAACCGCCGGAACACCCCAAGCTGCCGTCGGATCGCGATTTTCCAGCCGGTCTCCTCGAAGACCTCGCGGTGCAGCGCGGCGAGCGGCTGTTCGCCCTTGTCGATCCCGCCGCCGGGCAGCTGGAACTCTGGCACCGGCTGGGCCTGGTGGGTGGCCAGGATATGGTCGCCCTGCAGCAGCACCGCGTAGACGCCGGGACGCCGCCGATAGCTCTGCCCCGCCTTCACCGGCTCGCCATAGCGTCGGATCATGCCACCCCCTTGGACCTTCGGTTGCCGTGCCTATATAGGCGCGGTATGCCAGCAACTGGCACCATCAGGAAATCCCCTATGACCACTGGTTCGCAGATCGCCTGGGACGATACCGTCCTGCCATTCCAACTGGACGCCTCGGGCATCCGCGGCCGTGTCGCGCGGCTGGACGGTGTGCTGGACCAGGTCCTGAAGCAGCACGCCTACCCCTCGGTGATCGAGGCGCTGGTGGCCGAGACCGCACTTCTCACCGCGCTGATCGGCCAGACCATCAAGCTGCGCTGGAAACTGTCGCTGCAGGTCCGCGGCAAGGGTGCCGCCCGGCTGATTGCGACCGACTACTACGGCCCGACGTCCGACGGCGAGCCCGCCCGCATCCGCGCCTACGCGAGTTACGACGCCGACCGGCTGGACCCGACCGCCGACCCGTTCTCCCAGATTGGCGAGGGCTATTTCGCCGTGATGATCGACCAGGGCGAGGGCATGCTTCCCTACCAGGGCTTCACCCCCATCGCCGGGAAAAGCCTGTCCGACTGCGCGCAGACCTACTTTGCCCAGTCCGAGCAGATCCCGACCCGCTTCCAGCTGGCCTACGGCGAAAGCGCCGAGCCGGGCCGCCCGCTGCACTGGCGCGCGGGGGGCATCATGCTGCAACACATGCCTGCCGTGGGCGGGGTCGCGGCCGAACAGGGCAGCGGCGAAGGCGGGCTTCTGACCCATGCCGACATCCTGGGCGGGGCCGAGTCGGACGACTGGAACCGCGCGAACCTGCTGCTCGACACCGTCGAGACGCTGGAGATGATCGGCCCCTCGGTCCCCCCGACCGACCTGCTCGTGCGTCTTTTCCACGAGGAAGGCCCCCGCGTGTTCGATGCCCAGCCCGTCCGCTTCGGCTGTTCCTGCAGCGAGGACAAGGTGCGCAACACCATGTCGATCTACAGCCAGAAGGACATCGCCAAGATGACCACCGAGGCCGGGGTCGTCACCGCCGACTGCCAGTTCTGCGGCGCGCATTACGAGCTGGACCCCAAGACGCTGGGCTTCGAGGGGGTCCAGCCGGAATGACCGAGACCGAGGCAGCCCTCCGCGCGGCACTGGCCCGCCCGGCCGGGCCGTCCTCGGATTTCGACCTTAACCCCGGCATCCGCCCGTCGGCGGACAAGCCCCTACGCCCCGCCGCCGTTCTGGTCCCGGTCTGGCTGCGACCCGAGGGGGCCGCGCTGATCCTGACCAAGCGGTCCTCGCATCTCAAGCACCATCCGGGCCAGATCGCGCTGCCCGGCGGGAAGGTCGACCCCACCGATTCCGGTCCCGAGGCCGCCGCCCTGCGCGAAACCTGGGAGGAGATCGGCCTTCCGCCCGACCGTGTCGAGATCCTTGGCACCCTGCCGGTCCACGAAACCGTCACCGGCTTCGCGGTCACCCCTTTCGTCGGCCTGATCCGCGGCCCCTTCGATCCCACGCCGGAAGCCGGCGAGGTGGACGAGGTCTTCACCGTCCCCCTGTCCCACGTCCTGACGCCGTCTCGCTTCGCGATCGAGCGCCGGCGCTGGATGGGCGTCTGGCGGCGCTACTATGCCGTTCCCTACGGCCCCTACTACATCTGGGGCGCCACCGCGCGGATCCTGCGCGGCCTTTCCAGGCGGGTGGAGCTGTGAAGATCGTGGCCGACAGGATCGCGGGCGACTGGATGTCTGATCCGGGGACGCAAGACCTTATGCGAAGCCTGGAAGCCGCGGGATACAAGGCGCTTTTCGTCGGTGGCTGCGTCCGCAACGCCCTGCTGCGCGAACCTGTCAGCGACGTGGACATCAGCACCGACGCCACGCCGGACGCCGTCACCGCCATTGCCGCGGCCGCGGGCTTCAAGCCCGTCCCCACCGGCATCGACCACGGCACCGTCACCGTCGTCGTGCAGGGCAAACCGCACGAGATCACCACCTTCCGCCGCGACGTCGAAACCGATGGCCGGCGCGCCGTGGTGGCCTTCTCGACCCGGATTGAGGAGGACGCGCAGCGCCGCGACTTCACGATGAACGCGCTGTACGCCGACCGGCAGGGGCAGGTCATCGATCCCCTGCACGGCCTCCCCGACCTGCAGGCCCGCCGCGTCCGCTTCGTCGGCGACGCCGAGACGCGCATTCGCGAGGATTACCTCCGCATCCTGCGCTTCTTCCGCTTCCACGCGGCCTACGGCGACCCGGATGCGGGCCTTGATGCCGAGGGCCTTGCCGCCTGCGCCGCGCTGGCCGAAGGGCTAGACGGCATCTCGCGCGAACGCATTCATGCCGAGTTGCGCAAGCTTCTGTCTGCCCGCGACCCGGCCCCGTCCGTCGCCGCCATGTCCCACGCGGGCATTCTGACCCGCATCCTTCCCGGAGCCGACCCGCGCGGTCTTGCGCCGCTGGTCCACCTCGAGGCCGGCGAAGACCCGCGCTGGCTGCGCCGACTTGCGGTGCTGGGGGGCGACACCTCCGACCTGCGCCTGTCCAAGGCCGAAATGCGCGACCTCTCTGCCCTGCGCGCGGCCGTCGAGTCCCCCGCGACCCCCGCCGCGCTGGGCTGGCGGCTTGGCGAACATCTCGCCCGCGATGCCATCCTCGCCCGCGCGGCGCTCCTGGAGTCTCCCCTGCCAGGGAACTGGCGGGTCGAAGCAACGCGCGGCGCCAAGGCCCGCTTCCCTGTCACTGCCGCCGACCTCATGCCCGCCCTCCAGGGCGAGGCGCTGGGCGCCCGGCTCAAGCAGCTGGAAGCCCGCTGGCTTGCATCGGACCTTGCCCTGACGCGCGAGGAGCTGCTGAAAGGGGCGTGACAATCTGCCGCAACTGCGCTACGGATACCGCACCCCAGAAGGAGACAGGCATGGAACACGGGATCTCACATCAGCTCGCCTGAGTTGACCGGTCCCGTCGTGGCGGTAGCTCACCAGCCCCCGCCAGAACCCATTGCTCCAGTCCTTTCAGGGTCTTCCCATGTTCCGCTTCCTTGAAAACCTCGTCGATCCCTATCAGCCCTATGCCGAGCAGGACGCCCCGCCGCGCAAGCTGTGGCCCTTCCTGCGCGACTATGTGCGCGCCTTCCGCAAGGTCTTTGCCGTCACGGCGGTGTTCTCCATCGGCAACGGCGTCCTCGACATCGGCCTGATCTGGTACCTGGGCCGCCTTGTCGACCTGATGTCCGGCCAGACGCCGCAGGCCTTCCTCGCTGCCCACTGGACCGAGATCCTGGTAGTGGCCTTCGTCGTGGTCTTTGTCCGTCCCCTTGTCGCAGGCGGGGCCGTGGGCCTTTTGCACAACACGATCCTGACGAATTTCGGCACCATGATGCGCTGGCGCGCGCACCGCCATGTCCTGCGCCAGCCGGTCGGCTGGTTCGAAAGCGACTTCGCGGGCCGGATCGCCAACCGGATCATGCAGGCGCCCCCCGCCGCCGGGGACGCGGTGTTCCAGGTCTTCGACATGGCGGCCTTCGCCTGCACCACCTTCGTCGGCGCTTTGCTCATGCTGGCGGATGCCGACCCCCGCCTGATGGTCCCGCTCATCCTCTGGCTGGTGGGCTACCTGTCGCTGATGCGCTGGACCATCCGCCGCGCCGGCCCCGCCGCCACCGCCTCGTCCGAAGCGCGGTCGGCCGTCACGGGCCGGGTGGTGGACAGCTACACCAACATCCATTCCGTCAAGCTCTTCGCCCACCAGGACCAGGAACTCGACTACGCCAAGGAAGCCATCGAGGCCGCCCGCACCGCCTTCCAGAAGGAAATGCGGATCGTCACCAAGATGGACATCGTCCTGACCACGCTGAACGGGCTGATGATCCTGGGCGTCTCGGGCCTTGCCATGTGGCTCTGGGCCCATGACCTTGCGACCGTGGGCGTCGTCGCTTCGGCCGTGGCGCTGGTCTTGCGGCTGCATTCGATGACCTACTGGATCATGTGGGCCTCGACCCAGCTGGTCCAGAACCTCGGCACGCTGGCCGAAGGGATGGAGACGATCGCCCAGCCCGTCAGCCTGACCGACAAGCCCGACGCCAGGCCGCTGGCCTTCAGCCGAGGGCTGTTGGAGCTGAAGGATGTCTCGCACCACTACGGTCGCGGGTTCGGTGGGTTGAAGAACGTCAGCCTGACCATCCGCCCCGGCGAGAAGATCGGCGTCGTCGGCCGTTCCGGTGCCGGGAAATCCACGCTGGTCAAACTGATCCTGCGCTTCTACGACACCGAAAGCGGCGCGATCCTGATCGACGGGCAGAACATCAGCGACGTGACGCAGGAAAGCCTCCGCCAGAAGATCGGCATGGTGCAGCAGGACTCGTCGCTCCTCCACCGCTCCGTCCGCGACAACATCCTTTACGGCCGACCCGAGGCGACGGAAGCCGAGATGATCGCCGCCGCAAAGAAGGCCGAGGCGCATGACTTCATCCTGACGCTCGAAGACCCTCAGGGCCGCAAGGGCTATGACGCCCATGTCGGCGAACGGGGGGTCAAGCTGTCGGGCGGTCAGCGCCAGCGCGTCGCCATCGCCCGCGTGATCCTGAAGGACGCCCCGATCCTGATCCTGGACGAAGCGACCAGCGCCTTGGACTCCGAGGCCGAAGCCGCCATCCAGGGCGCGCTTTACGGGGTGATGGAGGGGAAAACGGTCATCGCCATCGCCCACCGCCTCTCCACCATCGCCGCGATGGACCGGATCGTGGTGCTGGAGGACGGCGAGGTGGTCGAGGACGGCCCGCATGCCGAGCTTCTCCGCAAGGGCGGCCTTTACGCCCGCTTCTGGGCGCGGCAATCGGGCGGCTTCATCGGCCTGGAAGAGGAAGCGGCAGAGTAGAAACCCCGCCCCGGACTTGATCCGGGGCCTCCCTTCAGCCCAGGAGGTCCCGGATCACGTCCGGGACGGGGATCCCCATCAACCGCCACCACACAGGGAACTGACCACCCCCGCACAGCGTAAACCCTTGCTTCCGCCCAAGGACCGGCCTACCTCTCCCCCATGAGCGCGCTTCAAAGCCTCGGCTCCCTCATCGACGCCTTCCGCCCCGCCGACGGCCCCCCGCCGCAACGGCTGGGTGCGTTCATGCGCTGGTCGCTGGCCGGGTCCTGGCCGATGCTGATCCTTGCAGGCGCGCTGTCGTCCCTCGCCGGCGTGACCGAGGTCGTCAGCGCATTGATCCTCGGCTGGGTGATCGACGCTGCCGTCAATTCCGGCCCCGCCGATTTCTTCACCGCGCATTACAGCCTGGTCGTCTGGTTCCTGGTCTTCTACCTGATCCTGCGGCCGCTGGCCTTTGCCGTCTCCTCGGCCTCGAACAGCATCATCATCGGCCCGAACGTGATGCCCCTGGTCTTAAGCCGCCTGCACCGCTGGACCCTTGGCCAGGCCGTCACCTTCTTCGACAACGACTTCGCTGGCCGCATCGCGCAAAAGCAGATGCAGGCCGCCCGGGCCGTCACCGACGTGGCGACCGAAGTCATCAACACCGTCTGCTTCGCCCTTGCCTCGGTCATCGGCTCGGTTGCTTTCCTGGTGGCCGTCGACGCCAAGGTCGCCGTCGCGCTGCTGGTCTGGCTGATCGCCTATATCTGGCTGATCCGCTTCTTCATGCCGATGGTCCGCACCAACTCGGCCGCCCGCGCCTCCTCGCGCGCGATGGTGTCGGGACAGGTCGTCGACACGATCACCAACATCAAGACCGTCAAGCTGTTCGCCCACCACGCCTTCGAGGACCGCGTCGCCCTGGACGCGATGGAGGTCTTCCGCGAACGTTCGGTCGAATTCGGCGTCATCTCCACCTGGTTCCGCTTCTCGCTGATGCTGCTGGCGGGGGTGCTGCCCGTCCTGCTGATCGGCGGTACCGTCCTGCTCTGGCAACAGGGTGCCGCCACCGCGGGCGAGATCGCGGCGGCCGGCGCCATCGCGCTGCGGATCGCGCAGATGTCGGGCTGGGTCAGCTTCACGTTGATGTCGATCTACACCTCCGTCGGCGAGGTCGAGGACGGGATGCGCACCCTGTCGGCCCCGCACACCCTTGCCGACGCGCCCGACGCCAAGCCGCTGCCGCGCGTCACGGGCCAGATCCGCTTCGACCATGTCACCTTCGCCTACGGCCGCCAGCGCGGCGGCGTGCAGGATATCGACCTGACCATCCGTGCCGGCGAGAAGCTGGGCATCGTGGGCGCGTCGGGTGCGGGCAAGTCCTCGCTCGTTTCGCTGCTGTTGCGGCTCTACGACCCCGAACAGGGCAGCATCACCATCGACGGCCACGACTTGCGGTCCGTCACGCAAGAGTCGCTGCGCAAGCAGATTGGCATGGTCACGCAGGAAACCGCGATGTTCAATCGCAGCGCGCGCGACAATATCGCCTACGGCCGACCCGAGGCGACCGAGGCCGAAATCATCGCCGCAGCCAAGGCGGCCGAGGCGGATGAGTTCATCAGCGGGATGCTCGACCACCAGAACCGCAAGGGCTATGACGCCTTCCTCGGCGAACGCGGCGTCAAGCTGTCCGGCGGCCAGCGCCAGCGGATCGCCCTGGCCCGCGCCTTCCTGAAGGACGCGCCGATCCTGGTGCTGGACGAAGCCACCTCCGCCCTCGACTCGGAAGTCGAAGCCTCGATCCAGGAGGCGCTTGGCCGGGTGATGCAGGGCAAGACCGTCCTGGCCATCGCCCACCGCCTGTCGACCATCGCCGCGATGGACCGGATCATCGTCCTCGACCGGGGCCAGATCGTCGAAATCGGCAGCCATGACGAGCTTCTCCAGAAAGACGGGCTTTACGCGCGCTACTGGAAACGGCAATCAGGCGGCTTCATCGGCACCGAAGACGAAGAAGCGGAAGCGGCAGAGTGATCGTCACCATCGACCGGCTTGGGCACCTTGGGCATGGCATCGCCCCGGGTCCCGTCTACGTTCCCGGCACCCTCCCCGGCGAAGTCGTGGAGGGCACCCCCGACGGCGACCGCCTGCTCGATCCCAAGATCATCACCCCCTCGCCCGACCGCGTGAAACCCCCCTGCCGCCACGCCCGCGCCTGCGGGGGCTGCCAGCTGCAACACGCCTCCGAGCCCTTCGTCGCCGGCTGGAAGCAAGAGGTCGTCGCAAACGCCCTCGCCGGGCAAGGCCTGACGGCGGACTTCCTCCCGCTGGTGACCTCGGCCCCGAACTCCCGCCGCCGCGCCACCCTCTCCGCCCGCCGCACCAAAGGTGGAGTCCTCATCGGCTTCCACGCCCGCGCCTCGGACACCATCGCCGAGATCCCGGACTGCCAGCTTCTCCACCCCGGCATCCTCGCCGCCTTCCCCGGCCTGCAGGCTCTGGTCATGGCCGGAGGATCGCGCACGATGGAACTCTCCCTTCAACTGACCCTGACGCGCGGAGGCCCCGACGTTGTGGTCACCGGAGGCAAGCCGCTCGACGCCAACCTCCGCCTCGACCTCGCCCGCCTGGTCGAAACCCACGGCTTCTCTCGCCTGACCTGGGACGGAGAGACCGTCGCGCTGCGCGACCGCCCTGCCCTGACGCTGGGCAGCGCCACCGTCGTGCCCCCAGCCGGGGCCTTCCTCCAAGCCACGCAAGAGGGTGAGGCCGCCCTCCTTCACGCCGTGAAACAGGCCCTTGGCCCCCAGAAGCGCATCGTCGACCTCTTCTCCGGCGTCGGGACCTTCAGCCTGCCGCTGGCCCAGGACATGGAGGTTCACGCCGTCGAAGGCGACGCGGCCATGACCAGGGCCCTCGACCTTGCCGCCCGCAACACGCCCGATCTGCACCGTATCTCCACGGAAACCCGCGACCTCTTCCGCCGCCCCCTGGAACCCGACGAGCTGCGCGGCTTCACCGGGGCGGTCATCGACCCCCCGCGCGCTGGGGCGGAAGCCCAGACCGACCGCCTTGCGCAATCGACGGTCCCGGTGATCGCCGCCGTTTCCTGCAACCCCGTCACCTTCGCCCGGGACGCAAAGGCGCTCGTCGCCAAGGGCTACCGTCTGGACTGGGTTCAGGTCGTGGACCAGTTCCGCTGGTCTACCCATGTCGAGCTTGTCGCCCGCCTGTCGCGCGCCTGACACATCCGTGAAGCCGCCGGCCATTCGCCGCACTAGGCAAATCAGCCGATTTCCTGTACCTCTTGGGAAAAAATACAGGCGGACAAGGGCATGCGGTTTTTCGGTTGGGTGGCGATCCTGGTAGCGGTGATCGGTCTGTCAGGCTGCGGGTCGAAGTTCAAACGTTACAACGGCCCCGAAGTCACGCAGGTCCAGGTCCACAAGGCCGACCGCAGGATGTATCTGCTCCACAATGACCGGGTGCTGAAGACTTACGACATCGGTCTTGGCTTCGCGCCCGAGGGTCACAAGCAGTTCGAAGGCGATGGCAAGACGCCCGAAGGCCAGTACTTCATCAGCCACAAGAACCCGAACTCGCAGTACCACCTGTCGCTCGGCATCTCGTACCCGAACGCCACCGACATCGCCTTTGCGGAATCGCAGGGCAAATCGCCAGGGGGTGACATCTTCATCCACGGCGGCCCCAACACCAAGGTGTCGAAACGCGACTGGACCTGGGGCTGCATCGCCCTGACCGACAAGGAGATGGAGCGGGTCTATTCGATGGTCAAACCCGGCACCCCGATCTTCATCCTGCCGTGATGCAAAAGGGGACCCGAAGGCCCCCTGACGCATCGTCTGTCGGACAGGCTCAGGCGCCGGTCACCATCGTCCACCACAGCTTGCCGCCCGGCTCCTGGAACCAGGCGAAGCCCAGCTTGGTCGCCAGCGGGTCCATGATCACCACGCGGGTGTCGGGCTGCGCCATCCAGGACGACAGCGTCTCCAGCTCGGTCTCGTAGGTCTCCGAGATGTTCTCGCCCAGCACGCGCCCGGTGAACCCGCTGCGCTGCGCCCGAAGCAGCGGCGACGAGCCGTCCGATCCGAAATGCCAGGGCCGGTTCTGCACCGACATGTCGCGGGAATGGGTCGCGGCCGCGGCGTTCAGGTTCGCGTCAAAGGCCACCGGCGGCAGCGACTTGGCCGCGCGCAGCGTGTTCATCGCGTCGAGGAAGCGGTAGGACACCGCCCGTTCGTCCGTGATCCTGTAAACACGCGGCAGGGGCTTGCCGTCCGGTCCCACGGTCGGCGCGCTCGAGGTCGCACAGGCTGCAAGGGTCAGGAACAGGCCCTGAGCCAGGAAAACGCGTCTATCCATTCTGTCCACCAGATCAGAGCCGCCCGAAGCGGCCATTCGCGCTCTCCTTAACGGAAGAGAGCGGCGGGTTCAAACGGCCTTCTGCCCATCGGCAAAGGGTCGACGGACATTTTGCCGTGACAGGACCTTGCCGAAGTCCCGGTTCTGACAGGTCTTTGATTTGCGTCCGGTCAAGGAAGCGGATATAGGCGGCGCGAAACACGGTCTTTCAGGAGTAATCAGCCATGGCGAACGGTCCGATCAACCGTCGCGCGGTCCTGGGTGGAGTCGTCGGCGCCGCCGGTCTGGCAGCCCTGCCGGCCTTCGCGCAGGACGGCAGCACCGAATTCACCCAGCCGGCCTCGGCTTCGGTGCGCAGCAACATCTCCAGCTTCCGGATCCTGCAGTGGCAGGACTACTTCGACAACACCCGCAACGGCGCGATCCTGGCCGACACCACCTCGCGCGCGCTGCATTACTGGTCCGAGGATCAGTCGATCTACCGGCTGTACCCGACCTCGGTCCCGCTCTCGGAAGAGCTGACCCGTCGCGGCGTGACCTCGGTCGTGCAGAAGGTCGTGAACCCGACCTGGCGTCCGACCGCGTCGATGAAAGAACGCCACCCCGAATGGCCGGACGTGGTCGAGGGTGGGGCCCCGGACAATCCGCTGGGCAGCCGCGCGCTCTATCTGGGCTGGACCTACTACCGGATCCACGGCACCCACGACACCCGCAAGATCGGCCGCCGCTCGTCCAACGGCTGCATCGGCCTGTACAACGAGCACATCGAAGAGCTGTTCGAGTTTGCCAAGGTCGGCACGCAGGTCCGCCTGATCTGACCCGACCCTGCAATATTGAAAGGACCGCGCGGCCACCGCGCGGTCCTTTCCTTTTCAGGCCGCGGCGAAGGCCTTTGCCTTGGGCGGCGGCGCATAGCCCCCCAGCCGCGAGGTCCGCAGCCCCAGCCCGACCATCGCCTCGGCCAGCCGCACCGCGCAGGCCACGCCGTCCAGGACCGGCAGGCCATGTTCGGTCGCCAGGCTTGCGGCCAGGTCCGCCATTCCGGCGCAGCCCAGCACGATGGCCTCGGCCCGGTCCTCTGCGACCGCCCGGCCGATCTCGGCGCTGATCCTGCGCCGCGCGTCCGAGCCCTTGTGCTCCAGCTCCAGCACCGCCACTTCCGACGACCGCACCCGCGCGCAGCGCGCCGAGAGGCCGTATTTGTGCAGGTTGTGCTCCAGCGCCGGGACCGACCGGGCCAGCGTCGTCACCACCGAGAACTTGTTCGAAAGCATCCCGGCAAAGTGGTAGGCCGCCTCGCCGATGCCGATCACCGGACGGTCGGTAAGACAGCGCGCCGCGTCCAGCCCGGTGTCGTCGAAGCACGCGATGATCACCGCATCTGCCTCGGGCGTGTCGCGGATGATCTGCAGCAGCCCCGGGACGCAGAGCGCCTCGTCGTAGTAGCCCTCGATCGACACCGGGCTGTCCATCGGGTTCACCGCGACGATCTCGGTCCCCGGACTGGCCACCGCGCGCGCCGCCGCGCCGATCTTTTCCGTCATCGAGGCGGTGGAGTTCGGGTTTATCACCAGAAGCCGCATCAAAGCTCTCCTCCCAGGTAGGCGGCCTTGATCCGCTCGTCATGCATCAGGTCCTTCGACACGCCCGACAGCACCACCTGCCCGGTCGACATCGCATAGGCCCGGTTCGAGATCGACAGCGCCATGCGGCTGTTCTGTTCGACCAGCAGAACCGACACGCCCTCGTCCCGGCTGATCGCAACGATGGCCCGCGCGATGTCCTGCACCAGCTTCGGCGCGATGCCCAGGGACGGCTCGTCCAGGAGCAGGAGCTTCGGCTTCGCCATCAGCGCCCGGCCGATCACCATCATCTGCTGCTCGCCGCCCGAAAGCGTGCTGGCCTGCTGGTGGAAGCGTTCCTTCAGGCGCGGGAAGCGGGTCAGGATGCTTTCCAGCGTCTGTTCGATCCCCTGCTTGTCGGTGCGGGTGAAAGCCCCCATGAGCAGGTTGTCCTTCACGCTCATCAGCGGGAAGACGCGACGGCCTTCGGGGACCATCGCGATGCCGCGTTTGACGATCTCGGCCGCCGGACGACCGTCGATCCGGTCGCCCAGATAGCTGATCGACCCGCTCTTGATCTTCCGCAGCCCGGTGATCGCCCGCAGGATCGAGGATTTCCCGGCCCCGTTCGCGCCGATCAGCGCGACGGTTTCGCCTTCGTAAAGCTCGATCGAGACGCCCTTCAGCGCATAGACATGGTCATAGTAAAGCTCGACATTGTCGAAGCTCAGCATCTTCTTGGCCGGTTCGGCCTTGGTCGCTGTCTGTGTCATGTCCTACATCCCGATGGCGGCGTCTTCGCTGCCCAGATAGGCCT
Organism: Paracoccaceae bacterium; assembly: GCA_027489355.1. Taxonomy (GTDB): domain Bacteria; phylum Pseudomonadota; class Alphaproteobacteria; order Rhodobacterales; family Rhodobacteraceae; genus Tabrizicola. Next base: position 14,500 of record JAIXZY010000010.1, read on the forward strand.
CGATGACGCGGGGGTTGGCCTGGATTTCCGCCGGAGTCCCCTCGGCGATCTTCTCGCCGAAGTTGATGCAGACGATGCGGTCACTGATCTTCATCACCGCCGGCATGTCGTGTTCCACCAGAAGGACCGTCAGTCCCCGTTCGTCCCGCAACCGGCGGACAAGGGCGACCATCCGCATCGTCTCGTCATGGTTCATCCCCGCGAAGGGTTCGTCCAGCAGGATCACCTCGGGCTGCGTGGCCAGACCGATGGCCATCCCCAGCGCCCGCAGGTGGCCCTGTGGCAGGTTCGAGGCGATCTCGTTGCGGATCGCCTGCAGGCCCAGGAAGTCGATGATGTCATCGGCGGACTTGCCGAACTCCGCCTCGTCCGCCTTGGCCTGGCCCGTCCCGAAGAAGAACCCCAGAAGCGAGGCCTTCGACCGCAGGTGATGCGAGACGATGACGTTTTCGCGCACGGTCATCGACTTGAAGATCGTCGTCTCCTGGAACGTCCGCACCACCCCCATCCGCGCCACCTTGTGCGGCGGCAGGCCGGAGATTTTCGTCCCCTTGTAGATCACCTCGCCCGTCGTCGGCGTGACGAACCCGGCGATCTGCTTGAAGAGGGTGGACTTGCCCGCCCCGTTCGGACCGATCACCGACAGGATCTCCTGCGGGGCGACGTCGAAGGTGATGTCGTTGTTGGCCGTCAGCCCGCCATAGCGCTTGGTGACGCCCTTGATCTGCAGGATCGCGTTCATTTGTTGCCCCCCTTCTTGTCCAGAAGGCTCAGGATGCCGTTCGGCAGGACCAGCATCAGCGCGATCAGCGCGCCCGAGTAGATGAGGAGCTGGTATTCCTTGGCGACCGACAGGAGGTCCCAGCCGAAGTAGAGGAGCAGCGTGCCCAGCATCGGGCCAAACACATAGCCAAGGCCGCCGAGGAAGCAGTAGAGCATGAAGTTCACGCTGTCCTGCACCACGAAGGACGACGGGTAGATCGACTGCGAGATGGCGACGAAGATCGCGCCTGCCAGCCCGCCGAAGAAGGACGAGATGGCGTAGGAGAGGACCCGCAGCATCGCGGTGTTGACGCCGATGGAGGCCGAGAGTTCCTCGTTCTGTTGCAGGGACCGGCAGAGATGCCCAAGGCGCGAGTTCACGATGCGCCAGAGGACGAGGTAGGTCAGCACCATCAGGAGTGCCGCCATCAGGTAGAAGGCGAGCTTCGGATTTTCGAGCGTGGCGAAGTCCGGGATGATGGTCAGGCCAAGGATCGACAGTTCGCCCGGCAGCGGGATCGAGGTGATGCCCTTGGCCCCGTTGGTGATGGGGAGCGCGAGGGCGGTCAGGCGGGCGACCTCGGTCAACACCAGCGTCACCATCGCGAAGTAGACGCCCCGCAGCCGCAGGATCGGCAGGCCGATCAGGACAGACACCAGCGCGCAGAAGATGCCGGCGAGGGGCAGCGTCAGCCAGAAGCTGACCCCATACTGCGTCATCAGCACCGCCGAGACATAGCCACCGGTCAGCGCGTAAGCCCCTTGGCCGATATTGATCCGGCCGATGTAAAAGGTCAGCCAGACCCCCGCAGCGGCCACCGAGAGAAGGGCGACCGAGGTGAGCGTGTAGTAGAAATCCCAGCGGCCGGTCAGGTTGATGATGACGGGGACCAGGACGAAGACGCCCAGCAGGAAGGCCCCGACACCCAGCACACGGTTCATGGACATGGCGCTGCCTTTGACGATGGGCGTGGTTTGCGTTTGATCGGTCATGGTCTCACCCCCACGGCTTGCCCATAAGGCCCTGCGGCCGGATGGCGAGGAAGATCATCAGCGTGACGAAGATCACCAGGTAAGTGACGTCGCCATAGGCGGCGAGGAGCGTGAGGCCCACCGACTCCATCATCCCCAGGATGAACCCGCCGGCGATGGCGCCCGAGATGACGCCGGCCCCGCCGATCATGATCATCAGGAACGCCTTGACCGAGGTCGGGCCGCCCATCCCGAGGTTGATGCCGGTGATGGTGACCAGCAGCCCGCCGACGAGGCCAGCCAGCATGGCTCCCAAAGCGAAGCCGATCATCGAATAGCGGTCGACATCGACCCCCATCAGCTGGGCGGCGACCCGGTCCTGCGCCAAGGCACGCATCGCGCGGCCGGTGCGGGAATACTGCATGAACAGGATGAAGCCGACGATCAGCGCCACGGCCAGCGCGGCGATCAGGATGCGGTCATAGGGCATGATCAGCCGCATGTCCCAGTTGAAGACCCCGTTCACCACCTTGGGCACGCCGCGCTGCTTCTCGCCGAACAGAAGCAGGATCACCGCGTCCAGGAAGAAGGCGATGCCGGCCGCCAGAAGCATGGTGGATTCATCCCGCTTCGATTTTCGGATCACCGGACGGAACAGGAACTTCTCGATCAGCGCCCCCATCACCGCCAGCACGACGGCCGAGGCGATCAGCCCCACGATGAAGGGCAGGCCCAACTGGGCGACCACGGTATAGGTCACGAAGCCGCCGAAGACGTACATCTGCCCATGGGCAAAGTTCAGCACGTTCATCAGCGAGAAGATCAGGGTCAGGCCCAGGGCGATCAGGGCGTATTGCGCGCCAAGATACAGGCCGTTGGCAAGGATCTGTTCCATGCGGGGGTCCTTTGCGACAGAAAACAGCAGGGACCGGACCGGGGAGCAAGCCCGGACCCTGCATGCGACCTTGGAGCGTCGTCGGGTCTTAGTCGACCTGGGCGACGAACAGGGTCTCGAACTTGCCGTCCTTGAACTCGTTCACCACCAGCGGAACCGAGACTTGACGCTTCTGCCCGAACGAGGTGGTGCCGACATATGTCAGCTTCGCATCACCGACCATGAAGGGGTTCGGAGCCTCGAAGGTGTCCATCGTCTTCTTGAACTCTTCGACGTTGTCGATCGCCGCCGGGTTCGCCTTCAGGGTCTCGATGATGTATTCCAGCGCGTAGACCTTGGTGTTCGACTCGTCGTTGTATTCGCCGAACATGTCCGTGTAGCGCTGCACGAATTCCTTCATCGTGTCCGAGGCCAATTCGGGCGTGGAGGCACCACCGACCGAGATGAAGCCGTTCGCCAGCTCGCCCGCGCCTTCCGCCAGAACGGCCGCGTCCTGCGCCGTCTCGGTCGAGATGAGGCCGGTGTAGCCCAGCTCGCGCGCCGAACGGATCAGCTGCGGCGCGTTGGCGGGCGACACGCCCGACAGGACCAGCAGGTCCGGCGCGGCCTGGATGACGGGCAGCAGCACCGGAGTGAAGTCGGTGGTGTCCATCTGGTAGGTCACGGTGTCCGACACGACCTCCAGACCCAGCTCACGGGCCGCAGCCGCACCCGAGTCGCGCTGGCTCAGCGGATCGGACTCGTTCCCGGCGATGAAGGCCACCTTCTTCACGCCCTTGTTTTCCATCAGGTATTTGTAGATCGCCGGGCCCGACTGGTAGTTCGCCACCATCCCCAGGATCGCGTTCGAGGCCGGCGGAGTGTACAGTTCCTTCGGGAAGGCATAGGGGAAGTACATGATCCCGTTCTGCTCGGCCACCGGGCGGACCGCCGCCGCGCCGTCATCGACGTTCGGGCCGACGACATAGTGGACGCCATCCTGCGCCATCTTCTCCATGCCCGCGATCGCGCGCTTGGGGTCCTTCTGGTCGTCGAAGGGGACGATCTCGATGTCATAGGTGGTCTCGCCGATCTTGACCCCGCCCAGCTCGTTCAGCCAGGCCGCGCGGGTTTCCATCGAGCGCTGGTTGGAAATCCCCCAGGCCGCTGCCGGACCCGAGGTCACGCCGACGAAGCCGATCTTCAGCTTGGCATTCTCGGCCCAGGCCGCGCTCGTCGCCGCAAGGGCAAGCGCGAACGACGTGCTCGCCAGGAAAAAGCGTCTGTTCATTTTGGTGCTCCCTGTTATCGGTCTGCGGCTTCCGAGTCCGCGACAACAAGATTGACGGGCTTGCTGACAAAATTGTCAACAAAAATGTTGAACACTGTCTGCGATCACCCCCTTGCTGGTCCACGGCGTTCGCATGTAGCGTGAATTTTGGTCAGCTTTGCAAAAGGCATCTGGAATGGACAGCGTCGGCAGTGCCGCCGAACAGGACACGCGGGACGAGGAACTCGCCGAGGAAGAGATCGTCGACCGCATCTTCGAGGCGATCATCGACCAGCGCCTGCCCCCCGGTACCAAGCTTTCCGAGGCCGCCCTGTGCGAAGCCTTCGGCGTCGGCCGCATGCGCATCCGGCAAAGCCTCCTCCTCCTTGCCAGCCGTGAGGTCGTGGATCTCCTGCCCAACCGCGGCGCCTTCGTCGCTTCTCCTTCTGCCGAACAGGCGCGCGAGGTGTTCGAGGCCCGCCTGATGATCGAACCGAACGTCGCCCGCCTGGCCGCCGAAAATGCCTCTGACGCCGACCTTGCCCGCCTGGAACAGCACCTCATGCTGGAACATGCCGCGCATCACGGCAGCCGGCGGCGCGATGCCATCCGGCTGTCCGGCCAGTTCCACGTCCTGCTGGCCGAGGTCGCCGGCAACTCTGTCGCCCTGCGCATGGTCAAGGAACTGGTCACCCGCACCTCGCTCATCATCGGCATCTTCGGCAGCCCCGGCGTTTCGAACTGCCGGGATGAGGATCACGACGACATCTTCGACGCCTTCCGCACCCGCGACGCCGACCGGGCGGCGCGGTTGATGTCCGACCACCTCCGCCACATCCAAGAGCACCTGGAGCTTGGCAACCGCGCGGAAACCACCAGCGACCTGGTCGCGATCTTCCGCCGCTAGGGCCAGCCACCCGTCACTTGCGTCCGCGCGGCAGCTTCAGCTCGATCCAGGTCGGCGCATGATCGCTGGCCTTCTCCCAGCCCCGCACGTGCCGGTCCACCCCCGCCGCCTTCAGCCGCGGCAGCAGGTCGGGAGAGATCAGCAGGTGATCCAGTCGCAGCCCGGCATCCCGCCCCCAGGCGTTCCGGAAATAGTCCCAGAATGTATAGATCCGCTCTCCCGGATGCAGGTGACGCAGGCAATCCGTCCAGCCTTGCTCCAGCAGAGCCGCATATTCCGCCCGCACCTCGGGGCGGAACAGGGCGTCCTTCTTCCAGCGTTCCGGCTTGTAGACGTCAAGCTCGGTCGGCATGACATTGTAATCGCCCGCCAGCACCACCGGCACCTCCTGCCGCAAAAGGTCCGCTGCGTGGTCCCGGAACTGCTGGAACCACTCCAGCTTCGCCGTGAACTTCGGCCCGGGTGCCGGATTGCCGTTCGGCAGGTAAAGCCCCCCGATCAGCACCCCGCCCACCGCCGCCTCGATATACCGGCTCTGCCCATCCTCGACCCCCGGCAGCCCCCGCCGTGTCTCCACTGGCTCGCGCCCCCGGGCCAGGATCGCCACCCCGTTCCAGCTTTTCTGGCCCTGCCAGATCGCGCCATATCCCGCAGCCTCGATTGCCTGCAGAGGAAAGCGGTCCGACTTCAACTCCTGCAGGCAGACGACGTCCGGCTCGGCCTCCTCCAGCCACCGCAGAAGCACCGGCAACCGCCCGTTGATCCCGTTGACGTTGAAGGTAGCGATCCGCATGGAATCGCAACGCGCCGCCGCCTCCCACAGTTCCTAGCCGCCTTGGGGACACCCCGCTTCCAGCGTATAAAGCCCGTCCGTCCCTACAAGCAGCATCCCCGGCCGGTCCGGCAAGGCGGCAACAGCACTGGTGATCGGAACCGGCGAAGGAACCCGTTCAAAGCTGACGAAGTCGCGCGATGTAAAGACTGCATCCTCGTTCGACGCGACCACCACGAACAGCGCCGCATCCTCCAGCCAGGTGATCGACGTCGTTGCTGCGGGTGACGTCCCTTCGGGAAAGGACTGAATCAGTTCCGCACCCAGCGCATCCGTCAGGCGAAATACGCCTTTGAGCGATTGGATCAGCACCAGCGGTCCGATCCTGGAAATGCGGGCAGTCCCCCCGATCCGGTTGGCCTCCCACCCTGGCAGGGTCCTGAACCCCTTGCCATCGAACGCCATCCAGCCGGCCTCTGTCTCAACCAGCAACGGCTCCACGCCGGGCACGTCGACGATGCTTGACAGATTGAGCGCAGTCTTCGCCCCCATCATCACCTTTGGCGTGACCTCCGTCACGGGCCGCGGCACGAGCGTTCCAGGGTCCAGCGCCTGCAGCACCGGTGGCTTGAACGCGACGGAGCGTTCGAAGAACAGAAGGACACGCTCTGTCAGGTCCTGGGAAAACTCGCCCGACCAGGCCAGGCGAATCCCCGAACCGCGATGCTTGACCCAACCTTGGTGTGGCGCAGCCTCTTTCAGCGTCCATCCGTCCGGCCCCCGTCGCAGCAAGACGCTCGCGTCCTTCAGGTGATTTGAGAACAGCCGCACCATTTGGCCGTCCTCCGACACGTCGGCATCCCGGAACTGCCCCGGAAACCGCAGGCCCGGTGCCAATCGGTCCAGGTCCTGCTGTGTGGCGACCACGGCCCACGCCCCGCCGCTGGGCCGGAACCACAGACTCCGCGTGTCCTCGTCGGACCAGTCCACGGCAACGGCAAAGGTGCCACCGGCGCCGGGGAGGGTCAGGATCGCCAACGGCAATCCGCCTTCGGTCAGGGGAGACGCGGCCCCCCCAAGTGCCGTAGGCATCGGGCCGGTCGGGACGAAAGCTTTTCCATCCCAACGCAGTAGCGGGGCATCGGGGCCAAAGCCCACGTAGAAATCCTGTGTGCCTTCGTCATAGGCTGCGCCCCACCATTTCTGCCCCGGCCAGGCCTCTTGCCAGGTGTCCGACCCAGCAGGCAGTTGCCAAAGGACGCGGTCGTCCCAGCCCGGAAGGAAGTAATCGCCGCCAACGGCAAGGTGAACGTCACGGTCGATGATGTTCGATCCGGGCGCTGGTCTGGCACGGGCTCGGTAGGTCGTACCAGCGATCTCGTAGAAGTGCAGATTGTCCGCGCGGTTCACCGGTCTCAGCAGCAAACCCCCGTGTCCGGGAATTGTGATCGGATTGGCGGCCAGGCGATAGGGCTGATCAAGCTCCACCTCGCTCATCGGCTCCTCGCCCGTGACCGGCAGGATGCAGGGTCCGGCCGCCAGCGGCAGCGCGCCAAGCGATGTCAGGGACAGAAGGAAGGCGACAAGAAAGCCGAAGGACCACATGCCGCGACGATGACCCGAAAAGGTGGCCAATTCGTCAACGCAAATGCGGAAAGGGCCGTTCAACCGCATCGTCCCAAACCTTAACACCACCCTAACAGAAAAACCCAACCAATTGATTTTTCAGGACAGTCCACGTTTGTCCACCGTGGACACATCACCCCTTCCGGGGCAGCCAGCCGCCCAGGTTCTCCTCGATCACCGCGACCAGCGCCTGAATATGGGCCTGATCATCGTTCAGGCAGGGGATGTAGGTGAACTCCTCGCCCCCCGCATGTTCGAAGGCCTCCCGGATCTCCCCGTTGATCTCCTCCAGCGTCTCGATGCAGTCCGCCGAGAACGCCGGAGCCATCACCGCGATCCGCTTCTTCCCCGCCTTCGCCAGCTCCGCCACATGCTCGACCGTGTAGGGCCGCAGCCACTCCTCGCGCCCGAAGACCGACTGGAAGGTCGTGTCGATCGCCCCCTTCTCCCACCCCAACCGCTCCCGCAGCAGGCGCGAGGTCTTGGCACACTGGCAGTGGTAGGGATCGCCCTCCATCAAGTACCGCTTCGGCATCCCGTGGTAGCTTGCCACCAGCACGTCCGGCCGGTGGTCCAGCTTCGCATAGGCCGCCTCCACCGACTTCGCCAGGGCGTCGATGTAGAGGGGGTGGTCGAAGTACTCCGCCACGGTCCTCGCGGCAGGCTGCCGCTTCTCCTTCATCAGCGCCCGGAAGAACTGGTCGTTCGCGGTGGCCGAGGTCGCGCCCGCGTAATGGGGGTAGAGCGGGAAGAACAGCACCTTCTCGCACCCTGCCTCGACCATCGCCCGCACCTTCGCCTCGGTCGAGGGGTTGCCGTAGCGCATGCAGAAGTCGACCACGACCTCTGCCCCGTACTTCTCGGCCAGCGAGGCCGCAATCGCCGCGGTCTGGGCCTTGGTGATGGTGAGGAGCGGGCTCTCGTTCAGCTCTTCGTTCCAGATCAGCTTGTAGTTCGCCCCCGAGGTGAAGGGCCGCCGCGACAGGATGATCAGCTGCAGAAGCGGCTGCCACTTCCAGTCCGGGATGTCGACCACCCGCTTGTCCGACAGGAACTCGTTCAGATAGCGCCGCATCGACCAGTAGTCATAGGCGTCCGGCGTCCCGAGGTTCGCCAGCAGTACCCCGATCCGGGCCTGGCGGACGGGCGGATGGTTGGAGGGCGCGTGGGCCAACCGTCCCTCGCCGGGGGTGACGTCGGTCCCAGTCACGGCAGTGGTCCGGGCATCCAGCATGGTGTTCTTCCCAATGGTTCAGAGCGGGACATAAGGGGTTGGTCGGCGGGGTCAACCGTCTTTCAGGGGCTTCTCCGGCACGCCCAGGGCATCCGCTAGCCTTGCCTTCGCCGAACCCGGCCGCAGGGGCTGCTGCTGGCTCTCGTGCGGAGCCCAGCCGGTCAGCACGACCAGCTCGGCCGTGGCGGTCAACCGGCCCGCTGGCGTGCTGTAGCTACCAGCGTAGATACGTGCCGCTTCTGCCAGCACGGCACGGCGCGTGAAGCAACGCAGGCGGCTCTGAAGCGCATTGGTCTCTCCAGCCGCCCGGAGGTCGGACAGCAGCGCGGGGAAGCTGCTGTACTCGACGGTCTGCACAACGCTGTCCGCCACCGGCAGGGCGAAGCCTGCTCGCTGTATCAGAGCGCCCAGATCCCGGATCTCTCCCATCGGGACGACGCGCGGTGAGAGACCCCCGGTGACGGCGGCTTCGGCCTCGGCCAGAGCGGCGCGAAGCTCTTGCAGGCTGCGTCCAGCCGGTAGAACCACCAGGCACAGGCCATCGGGTTGCAGGGCGCGACGGCACTGAACCAACTGACCCACCGGATCGTTAGCCCAGTGCAAGGCCATGAAGTGCACGACAAGATCGTGCGCGCCAGGTTCCAGCGCGATCCTGTCCGCATCGGGGACAACCTTTGCCGCCCAATCGACGAAAATCTCTGGCGAACCCGACACGACCGCCGGCGCCGTAAACCTTCTGTTAACCTCGCTGAGTCTCTCCTGCAGGTCATCGAAAGCCAGCCGGTGCAGGAACAGCGCATCGTCATGGCCCGGCAGGCCGCGAGCGCGGATGCGGTGGCGGGCGAGGGCCTCGCGGTCGGTCAGGAGGGGTGGCTGGGTCATCGGCCGGACATTAGGAGGGCGGGATGGGATTGCAAGGCGCACTACAGCTACTTTACCCGCCACAGTGCATTTCCTGCTCTGCCCCCGTGCAAAGCGACTTCGGCCTTTGCGCCGACTGCTGGCGCGAGACGCCGTTCATCTCGGGTCTGGTTTGCGACCGCTGCGGCGTTCCGCTTCCCGGCCAGGACGACGGCGAGCATGCGACCTGCGACGACTGCATCGCCATCGCCCGCCCCTGGGATCGCGGCCGCGCGGCGCTGATGTATGCCGAGAACGGGCGGCGGCTGGTGCTGGCGCTGAAGCACGGCGACCGGATGGACCTGGCGCGACCTGCGGCGACGTGGATGCTGAAGGCAGCCCAGCCGATCCTGACGCCCGGGATGATCGCGGTCCCGGTGCCGCTGCACTGGATGCGGCTGTTCCGCAGGCGCTTCAACCAGGCGGCGCTGCTGTCGCGCAACATTGCCCGCGCTGCGGGGCTGGACCATTGCCCGGACGCGCTGGTGCGCCGCCGCTCGACCGGAAACCAGGACGGCAAGACCCGAGACGCGCGCTTTGCCAATCTGGTCGATGCCTTCGCTGTCCCACGGGTGCGAGAGGGCAGGGTCCGCGACCGTGACGTGCTGCTGGTCGACGACGTGATGACCAGTGGGGCGACCTTCGCGGCGGCCAGCGAGGCGCTTCTTGCGGCAGGCGCCCGCTCGGTTGCGGTTCTGGCCCTGGCGCGCGTTGCGAAAGGCGACTGAACCCTTGTAGACTGGCGGGGAAGAGGAATCCGCCATGCCCCCGGTCGAAATCTACACCACTCCGTTCTGCCCCTACTGCCACGCCGCCAAGCGGCTTCTGCAAAAGAAGGGCGCCGCCTATACCGAGATCGACGTCAGCCAGGACCCGGACCTGCGGATGAAGATGACGCAGCGCGCGAACGGTCGCCGGACGGTGCCGCAGATCTTCATTGGAGGGCAGCACGTCGGCGGGTCGGACGACCTGCACGCCCTGGACCACGCTGGCAAGCTTGACCCGATGCTGGCCGACTGATGCGCGTGGCCCTGATCCAGCTGAACGTCTCGGACGATCCGGCGGCGAACCTGTCCGTGACGCTGGGCCTTGTCCGCGAGGCAGTTGCGGCCGGCGCGGGGTTCGTGCTGACGCCCGAACTTACGAATGGCCTGTCCTCCAGCCGCGCGCACCAGCGGGCGGTCTTCCACCACGAAGAGGACGACCCGACCCTTGCCGCCCTGCGGGCCGAGGCGAAGGCGGCGGGCATCTGGCTGCTGATCGGGTCGCTGGGCATTCTGACCCATGATGCGGACGGGCGCTTTGCCAACCGCAGCTTCCTGATCGCGCCCGACGGGTCGGTGGCCGCGCGCTACGACAAGATCCACATGTTCGACGTCAACGTCTCGGCGACCGAGGTCTACCGCGAGAGCGAGGGCTACCGGCCCGGCGCAAGGGCAGTGGTGGCCGAGACGCCGTTTGCGAAGATCGGCATGTCGGTCTGCTATGATGTCCGTTTCCCGGCGCTGTACCGGCGGCTGGCGCAGGGCGGGGCGCAGGTGATCACGGTTCCGGCGGCCTTCAACCACATCACCGGCGCGGCCCATTGGGAAACGCTGCTGCGCGCCCGGGCGATCGAGACGGGGTGTTTTGTCCTGGCGCCGGCGCAGACCGGCTTTCACCCCGAGACGCAGGGGAAGGGCCGGCGGACCCACGGGCATTCGCTGGCCATCGCGCCCTGGGGCGAGATCCTGGCCGACGCGGGGACCGAGCCGGGCGTGACCGTCGTGGACCTGGACCTGACCGAGGTTGACAAGGCCCGCGGCCGGGTGCCGTCGCTGACCCATGACCGGGACTTCGACGGGCCATGAGCGCCGAGAAGGCCGACGACATCGCGGTTGCCCTGTTCGGCGAGCTGTTCATGGCCGACCAGCTGGCGCGCAACCGCATCTCGAAGGTCCTGCCCAAGGGCATGGAGCTGTCGCATTTCAGCGTGTTGAACCATCTGGCGCGGATCAATGACGAACGGACCCCGGCGCAGCTGGCGAAGTCGTTCCACGTGACGCGCGGCGCGATGACCAACACGCTGACCAAGCTGGAATGGGCCGGACACGTCCACATCCGCCCGGATTGGGAGGATGCGCGGCAGAAGTTCGTGGCGATCAGCCCCTCGGGGCGGTCGGCGCGAGAGTCTGCGCTGGCAAGCGTCGTGCCGCTGATTGCCGAAGTGGTGCAGGCCATCGGTGCCGACCGGGTCCGCGCGCTGTTGCCGGTGCTGCGCGAGCTAAGGATCAAGCTGGAAGACGGCTGACCGGACGGCCATGTCCGAAATGCCATAGCGCCGGCGGTTCCGCTCTATCCAGCCCGGATAGGCCTTGCCCTGCCAGCCGTATCTTCGCATAGACTGTGGCAGACAATAAGAAACCGGTCGCCATGCAGCTTTCGTCCCGTCTTGTCGCCGTGCTTGCCCTGGGCACCGCACTGGTCAGCCCGCCTGCGCTGGCCGAAATGTCAGGCACGTTGAACCTGAACGGCGCAACCGGCCTTATCGACATGCCTTCGGGCGATGCCCAGCGGGATTCGACCTTTTCGTTCAGCACCACGCTTCTGGGGCCGATCACCCGGTCGACCCTGAGCTTCCAGTTCTCGGAGCGGCTGTCGGGCTCGTTCCGGTTCCAGACCTGGCGCGACTGGAATTCCGAGCTGCCGGGGCCGGACAAGGAAAGCGACCGCAGCATCGACCTGCGCTACCAGGTGCTGAAAGAGGGCAAGTATACCCCGGCCCTGACCATCGGGCTGCAGGACCTGACGGCGAAGGGCCTGTTCGGGTCGGAATACATCGCGGCGACCAAGACCTTTGGCGACAAGCTGAAGGTGACGGCGGGCCTGGGCTGGGGACGGCTGGGCAGCGATGGCGGCATTGGCTCGCCCTTCGGCAGCAGGCCTCCGGTCGATCCGACCGGGACGCCGAACGCCGATCAGTGGTTCCGGGGCGAGGCGGCGCCTTTCGCCGGTGTCGAATACAAGCTGAACGACAGCTGGACGTTGAAGGGCGAATACTCTTCGGACGCCTATGTCGTGGAAGACCGGCGCGGCCTGATCGAACGGGACAGCCCGTTCAACTTCGGCGTCGAATATCAGCGCGGCCCGGCGACGAGGTTCGGGGCCTATTCGCTGGGCGGCAAGGAATTCGCGCTGGCCTTCCACATCATCCTGGACCCGAAAAGCCGGCCGACGGGCGGTGTGACGGGCAGGGCGCCGGAACCGGTCAAGGCGCGCCCGGCGCGGGCGGCAGACCCCGAGGCCTATGACGGCGGCTGGGTCACCCAGGCCGACGCCGGGTCGCTTCTGCGCAAGAACCTGGCCAAACGGCTTGCCGTCGATGGGATCGCGGTCGAGAACCTGTCCTACAACGCGACGACGGTGCAGGTCCGCATCCGCAATGGCCGGATCGACGCGGGCTCGCAGGCCATCGGCCGCACGGCGCGCGCGCTGAGCCATGTGATGCCTGCCTCGGTCGAGGTGTTCGAGATCGTGCCGGTGGTCAACGGCGTGGGCGTGTCGAAGGTGACCATTCGCCGCAGTGATCTTGAGGCGCTGGAATACACCGCCGACAACTCCACCCTTCTGCGCGAGCGGGTGACGATCGGCGAGGCAGGCCCGGTTCCCGACTACGCGCTGGGGGATGAGAACCTCTATCCCAAATTCCGCTGGGGTCTGCGCCCGGTGGTCCGCCTGGGAGAGCCGATCAAGGGCGACATCGGGCTGCGCCTTTCGGCCGCGTATGACCTCGCGCCGGGACTTGTGCTGTCGGGGTCGATCTACAAGGAAATTGCCAGCAACCGCGATCCCGGAACGTCCAAATCGCCGCTTCCGCATGTCCGCACCGACAGCGGGCGCTACAACGAATTCGGCGATCCCGCGCTGGAGCGTCTGACCCTGGCCTGGTTCGCGCGGCCCGGCGAGAATCTCTACTCTCGCGTCACCTTCGGCTACCTGGAGCGGATGCACGCGGGCGTCTCGGGCGAGGTCCTGTGGAAACCGGTGGACAGTCCGCTCGCCCTTGGGGTCGAGGTGAACTACACCAAGCAGCGCGATACCGACGGCGGCCTGGGCTTTGGCGAATATGACTACGACATCGTGACGGGCCATGTCTCGGCCTACTATGACTTCGGCAACGGCTACCTGGGTCAGCTTGACGTGGGCCGCTACCTTGCGGGCGATGTGGGGGCCACGGTGTCGGTTGACCGGGTCTTCGCGAATGGCTGGCGCGTCGGGGCTTTCGCGACCGTCACCGACGTCAGCCCCGAGGATTTCGGCGAGGCGGGCTTCGACAAGGGCGTCCGGCTGACCATCCCGTTCAACTGGGCGCTGGGCACCGACAATCGCCGCGCGGTCGGGTTGACCTTCAGGCCCGGCAGCGGCGACGGCGGCGCGCGGGTCAATGTCGAAGATCGGCTTTACGATCCCATCCGAGAGTATCACAGCGACGGGCTGGATCCCGACTGGGGAAGGGTCTGGCGGTGAAAGTGCAGATGAAGCTTCTGGTCGCGGGTCTTGCCCTGGCTCTGCTGGGTGCCTGCGGCAGCGATAAGACTGGGTCGAGTCCGGTCATGTCCGCCGTAGGCTCTTTCGCCAAGGACAGCCTGGCGAAGGTCAGCCCTGGAAAGAAGGCTGCTGCGACCGGCGCGGCGAAGGGCGGCAAGGGCACGGATCCTTCCAAACGGCGAGCCGAGCTGGAAAAGGCCGGGAAGCCGGTGCTGCGGGTCTCGTCCAAAGCGATGGGGCTGGCCAGTTTCGTCAAGATCGCCGACGCCAAGGGGCCGGTACTTACCTGGGCAACCCCGGACGGGGCCACCTTCTCGCAGCGCAACGGTGTGCTGATTCAGACGCGCGGCCTTGGCGGCGATCTAATGTCTGCCACTGGGCCTTCGGTTGCCCAACTGATGCAGCCCGGTCAGAAGTACACCCGCATCTACTATTTCCTTGGTGGGGACGATCAGGGCGTGAAGCGCACCTATGACTGCGTGACCACGATCGCCGGGCCCGACCGGATCGAAATCCTGGGCCGTGCCCATGCGACGACCCACGTCGTCGAGACCTGCGCCCGCAGCGGAGTAAAGGTCAAGAACGACTTCTGGATCGAGGGTTCAAGGATTCGCCAGTCGCGCGAATGGGTCAGCTCCGGGATCGGTCACATCGAGTTTGCGCGCGTCGTCGACTAAGCCCGCGGCCACCCCTGCGGAATCGGCTGCGTTTCTCCGGTTTTTCGGGTAAGCTTTCCCACGTGGAAGGGGGCCTGGCCCGTCTTCCGCCCGATGGATGGAGTGGCGCATGCAGGCCCTTTGCGCAGCCGTGCTGTCCCTGTTCCTGATTGCCACGTCAGTCTTGGCCGGCGGTCCCGTCGTTGTGGTCGAAGAGCCGCCCGTCGTCGTCGAGGAGGGCGCGGCCTCCAGTCAGGGACTGTTGCCTTGGTTGATGGTGCCGCTGGTCATCTGTATCGTGATGTGCGGATCGAACGAGGACGAGTGATCTCGGCCTAGTAGTCCCGCTCGAGGAAGACGCCGATCCCGGTGTCGCCGTCAGCCCCGACTTTTCCCTTCACCGTCACACCTTCGCGCAGGTCCAGGTTCAGGTTGATCTGGCTCTTGCCGTCCTGGTCGATCTCGATCTCGGTATAGACGTTCTCGGACAGGTACTTCCCCGCCTTCAGCGCGGCCGATCCGTCTTCGGACGTGGTCACGTCCAGGTCGTCCAGCCCGAAGTTGCGCCGAAGCGTGCCGACCAGCCCCTCGCCACCGCGCCCGGCCAGAACCGCCACGGCATTCGCCAGTTGTGCCGCCTGCAGGGGTGAGATCTTGTCCAGGCCGCGGCCGAACAGCAGCTGGGCCAGCACTTCCTCTTGCGGCAGTTCGGGCGAGGACGTGAAGCTGACGACAGGATCGTCCGCCGGGCCCTCGACAGTGACCGAGCTGACGATGCCGTCATTTTCGGTCGTGGCGGCGACGCTGATCTGCGGGATGAGGCTGCCTTCCAGCGTCAGGTCGGCGCGCGACAGGACCAGGCGGCGGCCCAGAATGTCCAGGCGGCCGCGGATCAACCGGAAGGCGCCCGAGGGGCGGACATCCTCGGTCGTGCCCTGAAGCCGCAGCGCGCCCCCCAGTTCGGCGTCAATCCCGCGACCACGGACAAAGACCTGCGACGGGGCCGCGATGGTGATGTCCAGCGCCAGCGGCCGCGCCTGTTCACGGCTGCCCCGACCCGTGCCGTCCCCCAGCAGACCGGCCTTGCGCCGGGTCTCGCGGACCGGGCCCGGCTCGCGGCGGTGGTCGATGTCCAGCAGCGCCGTCGCCGAACTGAAGCCCGAAGCGGGGACCCGCACCTCGGTTTCCGACAGTTGCAGCGCGCCGGAAAGCAGCGCGCCGTTCGTGATCGGCCCGCGGAGGGCCAGGGTGCCGCTGACCCGGGTATCGTAAAGCTCGGGATCGTAAAGGCGCAAGGCTTCCAGAGTCAGGGCCAGGTCTGCGTTGCGGGCGCCGGTCAGCTGGATCGGTCCGTCCACCCGCAGCCGCCCGCCCGAGGACAGGCCCGAGGTCGCCTGAAGCCGCAGGCTGCCGCCTTGAAGGGTGCCGATCGCCTCGACACCCTCCAGCGACAGGCCAAGGTTCGGGTCAGCGATGCGACCGTCGGACAGGGTCACCCTCCCGGTCAGAGAGGCCAGGGTCAACGGCCCCTGCAACCGCAGGTCATAGCCGATCTCGCCACTGGCGGACCGGGGGGCGATGAACAGGTTCGCCAGTCCCGCCGCCCCAGACCCCTGGATCGCAAGATCGGCCGAGCCGAAGCCATTGGCGATGCGTCCGGCGACCGTCGCGCGGATCTGGCCGGGGCCGGCGCCCTGCAGATCCACCTGATAGCCGGTGGTGTCCTGCGTCGCGCGACCAGAAAATGTGAGTGGTCCCTCAAGTTCCGGTACCACAAGGCCAAGGTTCGCCAGCCTGGCCTCAAGGTCGATGGTGCGCTGCTCTCCGGCCAGTTCACCCCGTGCGCTGGCAGAGATCTGCGGATTGGCAAGCGTCGCCGAGCGGATCTGGAGTGTCCCGTCCTTGACCCCCAGGTCCAGCTCAAGTCTGCTTCCTCCGGCCAGGAGCCGGTCGGCTTGCGGACTGCCCAGCCGCAGGGACTGGCCTGTGCCGGTCAGTTGCAGCCGACCGTCTTCCGGCAGGCCGGTAAAGCTGCCCTCCAGCGCGAGCGAGCCGCCATAGCCCGGCCCCAGCGCCGACAGGTCGTCCAGACGCACCGTGCCGGACAGGTTGGACCCTTTGCTCGACAACGTCCCGTCCGCCTGCGCTGTCAGCCCTCCGGCGGCCAGGTCCAGATTGCGCAGCACCGTGCCCTTTTCGTCGCGGCGGATCGAGGCAACAAGCGTCGAGCGGTCCGCCAGAAGCCGGTCCAGTTGCGGCACGTCCAGCCGCAGGCCAGTGCCGTCGAAGGCAAGGTCCAGGTCGAAGAAGCCGGACAGCCGGCTCGCCGATCCCTCCACCGCCAGCGTCCCAGCCCCGCCCAGTGGCCTTCCTGCAAGGCCCGAAAACCGCGCGAAGTCCTCGGCCTTCACGGTCAGCTTGCCGCTGGCCAGAAAGGCATCCTGCAGCCCTTCGATCCTGACCGCGCCAGTGCCGGTCAGCCCCGCCCCCTGGACGTCGATGGCCGACAGCTGCAACCCGCCCGTGCCCTCGGACAGGAACATCTTCCACGAGGCCGAGACCCGTGATCCCAGCGCCTGTGCAAGGCCGGGGTCCGAGGGTTCCAGACCCGAGGCCGCAAGCGTCAGCGTCCCGCCAAAACTGTTCCCCGCCGCGCTGCGCCCAATGCGGCCCGATCCGGTCAGGTCCGCCTGGCCGATCTTCAACCCGGGCGTATCCAGTCGCAGCAGCGACACCTCGGCAGACCAGCTGTCCGCATCGTCGGGCGTTGTGCGCAGGTGGAAATCAGCGCGGCTGATCCGGGTATCGCTTGCGAAGGGCAGGGGGACCGGCGCGTCGTCTGGGGCCGCGAGCCTGCCCGTCACGTCGAACCATTCCGGCAACCCGTCCGCCGCGATCTCGGCCTTGCCGGACAGCGCCAGCGACCGCGCGGTCAGATCGAAGTTGTCCACGCTGGTCCGGCCAGCCGCCGTGCGCCGCGCGTCCAGCTTCAACGCAACCTCGGTCCCGAAGAACTCCACCTGTTCCGGCGCGAGGATTGGCGCCAGATCGCCCGACAGATCGGCGATCAGCCGGTGGCCCGACGGCTCGGCTGCAAGGATCTCGACAGACCCCTGCAAGCGGTCCGCCCCGTCCGTCGCAAGCCGGATGTCGGCCACGAAGTCGTCAATCGGCCCCTCGCCCTGCATGCGAAGCGAGGCCGATGGCTTGCCCGGCACGTCGAGCAGCGACACGACGATGCCTTCGGCTTCCTCCTCGGCCACCAGGTTCAGTCCCAGCACCTGCGTTGCGTTCGAGTAGGAGGCGTCCAGCGTGATCTGCCCCGCCGGCCCGTTGCCCGTGCGCACAAGGTCCAGGCTTGCCTGCCCCTCACCGCCGGCCAGCTGCATCGAGGCTTCGAGCGTCCCGGTAACCGGCTGGCCGAGCACGGCTTCCGCCAGCTCGATCCGCTCAGCCGCGACCCGGTCAACGTTGATCGACACCGGCAGGTCCGGCAGGCTGAACCCCGACGCCTCGGGCGAGGGCGCGCCGTTCCCCGTGTCAGGCAGACGGGTGACGATGATCTCTTGCGCCGAAAGCTCGCCGACCTCCAACTCGCCCGACAGAAGCGCGGACCGGCTCCAGTCCAGCACAACGCCGTTCAGCGTGATCCAGACACCCTGATCGTCGGCGATGGTCAGCTGCTCCATCGTCGCCCGGCTGGACAGGGCCCCCGCAAATCCGGTCACGGTGACCTGCCGCCCGGCGTCCGACAGCGCGTCCTCCAGGAAGGCGGTCAGATAGCCGCGGTCGTCTTCCTGCGCCAGCGCGGGGCTGGCCAGCAGACAGGCTGTCAAGAGAAGCCGCCGCATCAGAAGGACTGCCCCAGGCCGACGTAGATCTGTACGCCGTCGCCCGTGGTGCCACTGATCGGCGCGGCGACATCCAGCCGGATCGGCCCCAGCCCGGTGTCATAGCGCAGGCCCAGCCCGGCCCCGGCATGGGAATCGCTGAACCCGCCGGTGAAGCCGTCCAGCCCTATGCTGCCCCAGTCGACGAAGCCCACCACTCCGATCCGCTCGCTGACCTTGGCCCGCAGCTCCAGCGAACCGGCCAGGAAATACTTGCCGCCGATCAGGAACTGCGGCCCGAACCCGCGGGTCACGGCGATGCCCAGCGACCGGTAGGGCTGCCCCCGGACCGTGCCGCCGCCACCCGAGAAGAACAGGTCATCGCGCGGCGTATCCAGCAGTGTCGGTCCCAGGACCGCGCCAGCCTGGGCGCGCGCCGCGATCACGAAGCGACCGGGTTCCCCGAGACTGCGATAGATGCGCCCGTCCATCGTTGCCCGAAGACCGGAGCCGGTGGTGCCGAACCCCAGGAACGGCTTGGCGCTGGCGTCGATGTAGAAACCCTTCGTGGCGTTCCTGGCATCGTCGCGCTTGTCCCAGGTGACGCCGATGGGAAGCGACAGGTTGCGGAAGGTGAAGGCCCCTCCCGGGTCGCGACCGTCCAGATAGTTGTAGGACAGCCCTGCCCGCGCCGTCAGGGTTTCCGAAAACACATGGCTGAAGCGCAGCCCGAACGTCACGGAATCCAGCGCATAGTCGATTTCGTCCTCGTGCGAATAGCCCAGCACAAGCCCTGCCGTGGTGTCCGGCGTCAGCGTCGCCGGCCGGTCGAGCGTCACTTCCAGCCCGTAATCGATGCCGCTTTGCCCCGAGCCGATGTTGGTCACATCCCCCGAGATGCCCAGCCTCTCGCCCCCGCCCAGAAGGTTGCGATGCAGCCATGAGGCGGTCAGCGACACACCGTCCAGGCTGGCGACCTCGACCCCCAGCGAATAGCGGCGGGGCTTCTGCTCCACGACGGTGGCGGTGATGCCCAAAAGGTCCGGCGCGGTGATCCGCTCGTCCTCGGTCAGCGCGACGGAAGAGAAGATGCCCGTCCGCCGCAACCGCGTTTCCGCCCGGCGCAACTCGGTCTCGCTGAAGGTCTCGCCCTCGGGGAGGCCGGCGATCTTGCGGATGCGGCGTTCGCGCATGCGCTGCTCGCCCGTGATCTCCAGCCGGCCGAACCGCAGCTTCGGACCGGGGTCCAGCCGCACGTCGGCGTCAAGCTGCCGCGCCGCGTGATCGGCGGCCACCCCCTCGGCAGCGACGAAGGCCTTGGCGTGGCCCGTCTCGCGCCAGGCCATGATCGCCACGTCCACGGCCGATGCGACGGCCCCGCTTTCCGCCGGCGCGCCGGTGCGGAAACCTGCCGGCAGCTCGGTGTAGCGGGGCAGGGGGGCGATACGGGCGGTGCCGAACCGGAACGGCGGACCGGGATCAACGGCGATCCGGATGGTCGAGATTGACCCTGGCGCCTCAAGCGCGGGGATTGCCGTAGCCTCGCGCCCGTCGATCAGGATGCGGATCACGACGGAATAATGCCCTTTGGCATACATCGCCGCCAGAATGCGCGCATAGTCCGAGCGCGCGGCGGCCAGAAGGTCCTGCGGATCGGTCTGGTCCTGCGCTTGCAGCGCACGGACCTGGGATGCAGCCTGGACCGCCTCGGTCAGGTCCCTTGACCCGCCCGCGACCACGATGTCCAGCCGGTCCAGCGCCTGCGCGGACGAGGCGGCCAGCAGGACAGCCGCCGCGACGACGCCCCGCAACCGCTTTCGCACTGGTCCGAAGCCCATTCCGTCTACCCTTTCGTCCGCACAAGCCGGACTATTGCAGCTTGCGCCGACCCCTTCAATCAGGGGAAACCGGATGGGCGGAGTTGGGTTCCGCCCTGCGCTCTCAGGTTCCTATTGCAGACTCGGGTCAAGGGGCCTATATGGGTGCCAACAGCTGCTTCAGGGTCCAAACCTGAAGCTACCGAAAGTCACGGGCGGGCCGCTGGGTCCGCTTTTTTGTTTCCGGACGCTCATGACCGATCTCGTTGCCAAAACCGCCATCGACCGTCGCCTTGCGGACATCGTCCAGCCGGTGATCGAAGGGCTGGGCTTCGAACTCATCCGCCTGCGGCTGATGGGCGGCAAGACGCGTGTGCTGCAGATCATGGCCGACCGCCCCGACGGTGGCATCGGCGTGGACGAATGCGGCGACATCTCTACCGCCGTGTCGGCCGTGCTGGACGTGGAAGACCCGCTGGAGGACAACTATGTCCTTGAAGTCTCGTCCCCCGGCATCGACCGTCCGCTGACGCGCCTGAAGGACTTCGAGATGTGGAAGGGCTGGGAAGCCCGGGTCGAGACGACCGAACTCATCGACGGCCGCCGCCGCTTCAAGGGCGACCTTGCGGGGGTCGAGGGCGACGAGGTCCTCATCACCATCCAGGAAGGCGGCGAGGACGTGACCATCGGGCTTCAGTTCGACTGGCTGTCCGATGCCAAGCTGATCCTTTCGGACGAACTGATCTCCGAAATGCTGCGCCAGAAGAAGGTGGCCGAACCCACCGAGGGCCAGTTCGACGAGATCGAGGAAATTGACGGGGATGAGGACGACGAGCCCACCACCCCCGAGACGAAACACTGAGCGGAGTAAGACGCATGGCAATCACCTCGGCCAACCAGCTGGAGCTTCTGCAGACCGCCGAAGCCGTTGCGCGCGAAAAGATGATCGACCCGGACCTGGTGATCCAGGCGATGGAGGACAGCCTCGCCCGTGCCGCCAAGTCGCGTTACGGCGCCGAGATGGACATCCGGGTGAAGATCGACCGCAAGACCGGCCGCGCCAGCTTTACCCGCGTCCGCACCGTGGTCGAGGATGACGCGGTGGAAAACCACCACGCCCAGCTGACCGTCAAGCAGGCCAAGTCCTACAAGGCCGACCCGCAGATCGGCGACGAGATCGTGGACGACGTGCCGCCCGTCGACCTGGGCCGCATCGCCGCGCAGTCCGCCAAGCAGGTCATCCTCCAGAAGGTCCGCGAGGCCGAGCGTGACCGCCAGTTCGAGGAATTCAAGGACCGCAAGGGCACCATCATCAACGGCGCCGTCAAGCGCGAGGAATACGGCAACGTCATCGTCGACATCGGCCGTGGCGAAGGCATCCTGCGCCGGAACGAGAAGATCGGCCGCGAAGCCTACCGCATCGGCGACCGCATCCGCTGCTACATCAAGGACGTCCGCCGCGAACCGCGCGGGCCGCAGGTCTTCCTGTCGCGCACCGACCCGCAGTTCATGGCCGAGCTCTTCAAGATGGAAGTGCCGGAGATCTATGACGGGATCATCGAGATCAAGGCCGTCGCCCGCGACCCGGGCTCGCGCGCCAAGATCGCCGTGATCAGCTACGACAACTCCATCGACCCCGTCGGCGCCTGCGTCGGTATGCGCGGTTCGCGCGTGCAGGCCGTGGTCAACGAACTCCAGGGCGAAAAGATCGACATCATCCCGTGGAACCAGGACACTGCCACGTTCCTCGTGAACGCGCTGCAGCCTGCCGAAGTCTCCAAGGTCGTCTTCGACGAAGAGGCCGGGAAGATCGAAGTCGTGGTCCCGGATGAGCAGCTCTCGCTCGCCATCGGCCGTCGTGGTCAGAACGTCCGTCTGGCGTCGCAGTTGCCGGGCCTCGACATCGACATCCTGACCGAAGCCGAAGAATCGCAGCGCCGTCAGGCCGAATTCGCCGAACGCACCAAGCTGTTCATGGATTCGCTGGACGTCGACGAAATGATGGCCCAACTGCTGGTCGCCGAAGGCTTCACCAACCTGGAAGAAGTCGCCTACGTGGAACTGGATGAACTCCTGTCCATCGACGGCTTCGACGAAGACACCGCGGCTGAACTTCAGGCCCGCGCCCGCGACTACCTGGAAGCGGCCAACGCCAAGGCGATGGAAAATGCCCGCGCGATGGGGGTCGAGGACAGCCTGGTGAACTTCGAAGGCCTGACGCCCCAGATGCTGGAAGCGCTGGCCAAGGACGGCATCAAGACGCTGGAAGACTTCGCCACCTGCGCCGACTGGGAATTGGCCGGCGGCTGGACCACGGAAAACGGCCAGCGCAAGAAGGACGAAGGCGTCCTCGAAAAGTTCGACATGTCGCTCGAGGAAGCGCAGACCCTGATCATGACCGCCCGCGTGATGCTGGGCTGGGTCGATCCGACCGAGTTGGAGCAGCCTGAGGAAGAGGTTGCCGACGAAGACGAGGAGGCCGAGGCCTGATTTCAGGCCTCGGGGTTACGCGCAATGACGCGCGGCGGCCGGGAAAAGGACAGGGACGATCCGGAACGCAAGTGCATTGCGACCGGGGAAAGCCAGCCGAAGGCGGGTCTGATCCGCTTTTGCCTGGGTCCTGACGGGCAGATCGTCCCGGACGTGCTGGGGAAACTGCCCGGCCGGGGCATCTATGTCTCGGCCGACCGGGCGGCAATCGACAAGGCGGTGAAGAAGAACCTCTTCTCGCGCGCCGCCCGGCAACCGGCGAAAGCGCCCGAGGGTCTGGCCGATCTGGTCGAGACGCTGGTGGCTCAGAGGACCCTCGATCTCTTGTCGATGGCCCGCAAGGCCGGGGATGCGGTGACGGGCTACGAGAAGGTGAAGGACTGGCTGGTCAAGGGCACGGCGGCGACGCTGATCCAGGCCAGCGACGGGTCGGAACGGGGCAAGACGAAGCTGCACGCGCCGGATGGCGCAAACGGCTTCATCGGCTGCCTTTCGGCTGGGGAAATCGGTTTGGCATTCGGGCGCGAACGTGCGATACACGCCGCGCTTGCCGCTGGTGGACTCAGGACTCGTGTTGTAGAGGAAGCGGCAAAACTCGCCGGACTGCGTGGGCATTTGCAAACCCAGTCGGACGGGGATGACGGCGGCGAGACCGCCATGAAGGATACGAAGAACGCATGAGCGATACTGACGGCAAGAAACCTCTTGGCCTTGGGGGCACCCCCCGTTCCGGACAGGTGAAGCAAAGCTTCAGCCACGGCCGGACCAAGAGCGTCGTGGTCGAAACCAAACGCAAGCGCGTCGTGGTGCCCACTCCGGTGAAACCGGGGGCACCTGGCGCTGGCGCGCCTTCGGCTGCCACTGGTCTTGGCGATCCGTCGAAACGCCCGGCCGGGATTTCCGACGCCGAGATGGAGCGTCGTCTTGCCGCCCTGCGCGCCGCCAAGGCGCGCGAGGCTGAGGATGCCGCCCGTCGGGCCGAGGAAGATCGCCAGCGCGAGGAAGAGCGCGCCGCCCGCCGCGCCGAGATCGAGGCGAAGGAGCGTGAGGATCGCGAGCGTGCCGAAGCTCTCCGCCTGAAGGCCGAGGAAGAGGAACGCGCCGCCAAGGCCGAAGCCGCGGCCAAGATCGCCGCCGCCGAGGCCCGCAAGGCCGAGGTGCTTGGCACCCGCGCCCGGTCGGCCACGCCGCCGCCGGCTCCGGCCAAACCGGCTGAGCGTGGGGCTCCTGCGGCCCCGGCTGCGACCGAGGATGCCCGTGGTCCGGCGTCTGCCAAGCCCGGCCTGTCGCCCCGCAAGACCGACCGCGAGAAAGACGACCGTGCTGACCGCGGCGCCAAGCGCGCTGGGGGCGAGGATGGTCGCCGGTCCGGCAAGCTGACCCTGAACGACGCGCTTTCGGGTGAAGGCGGCCGCCAGCGCAGCCTTGCCGCGATGAAGCGCAAGCAGGAGAAGGCGCGGGCCAAGGCTCTGGGTCTGGGTCAGAAGGCCGAAAAGCAGGTGCGCGACGTGCAGCTGCCGGAAACCATCGTGGTGTCCGAACTGGCAAACCGGATGGCGGAACGTGCGGCCGACGTGGTCAAGGCGCTGATGAAGATGGGCATGATGGTCACGATGAACCAGGCCATCGACGCCGACACCGCCGAACTGGTGATCGAGGAATTCGGCCACAAGGCCATCCGCGTGTCGGATGCCGACGTCGAACAGGTCATCGATACGGTCAAGGACTCGGACGAGAACCTGCTGCCGCGCCCGCCGATCGTCACGATCATGGGCCACGTCGACCACGGCAAGACCTCGCTTCTGGACGCGCTGCGCAAGACCTCGGTGGCTTCCGGCGAAGCTGGCGGGATCACCCAGCACATCGGCGCCTACCAGGTGAAGACGCCGAACGGCCAGGTCATCACCTTCCTCGACACTCCGGGCCACGCGGCCTTCACCTCCATGCGCTCGCGCGGGGCTCAGGTGACGGACATCGTGGTGCTGGTGGTCGCGGCCGATGACGCCGTGATGCCGCAGACGGTCGAGGCGATCAACCACGCCAAGGCCGCCAAGGTGCCGATGATCGTGGCGATCAACAAGATCGACAAGCACGAGGCCAATCCGCAGAAGGTGCGGACCGACCTTCTCCAGCACGAGGTCGTGGTGGAAGCCATGTCCGGCGACGTGCAGGATGTGGAAGTCTCGGCCAAGACCGGCTACGGGCTTGACGACCTTCTGGAAGCGATCTCGCTGCAGGCCGAGGTGCTGGAACTCCGCGCCAACCCGAACCGGGCGGCCTCGGGCGCGGTGATCGAAGCCAAGCTCGACGTGGGTCGTGGACCGGTCGCGACCGTGCTGGTCCAGAACGGCACCCTGCGCAAGGGCGACATCTTCGTCGTCGGCGAACAGTGGGGCAAGGTCCGCGCGTTGATCAACGACAAGGGCGAGACGGTGGCGGAAGCCGGGCCCTCTGTCCCGGTCGAGGTGCTGGGCCTGTCTGGCACTCCGTCCGCGGGCGACACGCTGAACGTGGTCGAGACCGAGGCGCAGGCCCGCGAGATCGCGGATTACCGGATCAAGACCGCGAAGGACAAGCGCGCCGCGGCCGGGGCTGCGACCACGCTGGAGCAGCTGATGGCCAAGGCCAAGGCCGACCAGTCGGTGGCCGAGCTGCCGATCCTGATCAAGGCCGACGTCCAGGGCTCGGCCGAGGCCATCGTCCAGGCGATGGAGAAGATCGGCAACGAGGAAGTGCGCGTCCGCGTGCTGCACTCGGGCGTCGGCGCGATCACCGACACCGACGTCGCGCTGGCCGAGGCGTCGAAGGCGCCGATCATCGGCTTCAACGTCCGTGCCAACGCGACGGCGCGGGCCTCGGCCACCCAGAAGGGGGTCGAGCTGCGCTACTACTCGATCATCTATGACCTGGTGGACGACATCAAGGCGGCGGCCTCGGGCCTGCTGAAGGCCGAGGTGCGCGAGACCTTCATCGGCTACGCGAAGATCCTGGAGGTCTTCAAGGTGTCGAACGTCGGCAAGGTTGCGGGCTGCCTGATCACCGAGGGCGTCGCGCGCCGGTCGGCGGGGGTGCGTCTGCTGCGGGACAACGTGGTGATCCACGAGGGCACGCTGAAGACCCTGAAGCGGTTCAAGGACGAGGTGAAGGAAGTCATCTCGGGCCAGGAATGCGGCATGGCCTTCGAGAACTACGAGGACATCCGCCAGGGCGATGTCATCGAGATCTTCGAGCGGGAGGAGGTCCAGCGCACGCTGGACTGATCCGGCTGTCCACGGTGGACAAACGCTGACTGTCCCGTCTTTTCAAGGGGTTAGTCGCGGGCGTTCAGGAAATCTTAAGAAATGCGCCGGGCCCCTGGGTCCGGCGTTTTTTGTCAGAGCCAGTCGCGCAGGATGGGGATCAGCGGCACGTCTGCGGGGGGCATCGGGTAGTCGCGCAGCTGGTTGGGACGCACCCAGGCAAGCTGCTGACCTTCAAGCGAGCGGACGGTGCCTTGCCATTTCCGGCAGGCGAAGAGCGGCATCAGGAGGTGGAAGTCGTCGTAGCTGTGGCTGGCAAAGGTCAGCGGTGCCAGGCAGGACGCCCAGGTGTCGATGTCGAGCTCTTCCTTCAGCTCGCGGATCAGCGCGGCCTCGGGCGTCTCGCCGGGTTCGACCTTGCCGCCGGGAAATTCCCACAGGCCGGCGAGCGACTTGCCCTCGGGCCGCTGGGCCAGAAGCACGCGGCCGTCGGGGTCGATCAGGGCGACGGCGGAAACGAGGACGATCTTCATGTGGTGGCCCTTGCGGGAACACCCGGGGGGCCAGCCCCCCGGACCCCCCGGGATATTTTCAGACAGATGAAATCAGGAGCGGTAGTCGGCGTTGATCTCGATGTAGCGCGAGGTCAGATCGCAGGTCCAGACGCTGCGCTTGCCCTTGCCAAGGCCGAGGTCGACGGCGAAGACCAGTTCCTGCCCCTGCATGTAGGTGGCGCCGTCCTCTTCCTTGTAGTCCGGGTTCCGCCAGCCGTTCTGTGCGACGAGGATGTCGCCAAAGCGGATGGACAGCTTGTCCCGCTCGGCCTGCGCGCCGGACTTGCCGATGGCGGCGACGATGCGGCCCCAGTTCGGGTCCTGGCCCGCGACTGCGGTCTTGACCAGCGGCGAGTTGGCGATGGCGAAGGCGACCTTGGCCGCGTCTTCGTCCGTGGCGGCGCCGGTGACGCGGACCTCGACCAGCTTGGTCGCGCCTTCGCCGTCGCGGACGACCTGCAGCGCGAGGTCGCGCATCACGCCGGCCAGCGCGGTTTCGAAGGCCTTGAGCGTCGGACCCTTCAACTCGGCCGCGGGGGACTGGCCGGTGGCGGCGATGAGCAGGGTATCCGAGGTCGAGGTGTCGCTGTCGACGGTGATGGAGTTGAAGGTCGCATCCACGTTGCGCGAGATCATCTTCTGCAACTGGTTCGCGCCGATCTTCGCATCGGTGAAGATGTAGACCAGCATCGTCGCCATGTCGGGCGCGATCATCCCCGAGCCCTTGGCGATGCCGGAGATGTGGATCGTGCCGCCATCGCCCTGCACCGTGGCCGCAGCCCCTTTCGGGAAGGTGTCGGTGGTCATGATCGCCTGGGCAGCCATTTCCACGGCGTCTTCGGTCAGCGCGGCCACGAGGTCGGGGACCTTGGCGGTGATCCTTTCATACGGCAGCGGCTCGCCGATGACGCCGGTCGAGGAGGAGAAGACGCGGGATGCGGGAATCCCCAGCGCCTCGGCCACGGCGCCGGTCACGGCGGCGACGGCCTCATCCCCCACCTTGCCGGTGAAGGCGTTCGAATTGCCCGAGTTCACGACGATCGCGGCCCCCGCGCCTTCGGGGACCTTCATCGCCAGCTTGGCCTGGCAGTCGCGGACGCAGCCCGAGCGGGTGGAGGACCGGGTGAACACGCCTGCCATCGTGGTGCCGGGGGCAAGGCGCACCAGCATCACGTCCTTGCGGTTCTGGTAGCGCACCCCGGCCTCGACCGCGGCGAATTCGGCCCCCTTGATCGCGGGGAGCGTCGGGAAGCTGGCGGGGGCCAGGGGCGAGACCGGTTTCAGCGCCTTCTTCGCCGCCGCGACCACATCGTCCACCGCGTCGGACACAGCCTCGGCCACCGGACCGGCGGCAGAGGTAAGGCTGTCCTTCAGCTTGCGGACCTTCTTCTTCAGGGCCTTGGCTTCGGCCTTCCAGTCGGTCTTTCCCATGTCCGTCCCCCGGTTACGGTGCCTTAGTCGATCAGCGCCGAGTTCTTCAGCAGCGCCGGGTCCAGCGCCTCGCCCTCGCGCGTGACGGTGGCGCCCTTGGTAAGTTCCTCGATCTTCGCATTGATCGCGGCGTTTTCAACCTGGGCGGCAAGCTCGTCGCGCAGCTGGTCGAGCGTCGGCTTCTCGGCCACGCGGGTTTCCTTGACCAGGATCAGGTGGAAGCCGAAGTCGGACTGGACCGGGCCGGTCACTTCGCCGACCTTGGCGGCGACGACGGCATCCTCGAAGGGCTTGACCATCATCCCCAGGCCGAACCAGCCGAGGTCGCCGCCATTGGCGCCCGAGCCGGTGTCGGTCGACTTGGCCTTGGCCAGTTCGGCGAAATCGGCGCCGCCGTCGAGTTCGGCCTTGATCGCGTCGGCCTCTTCCTTGGTGGCGACCAGGATATGCGCGGCGTTGTATTCGGTCTGCGGGGCGGCGTCCTTGAAGCGGTCGTCATAGGCCTTCTGCAGCGCCTCATCGGTGACGGCTTCCTTGACCACGCCTTCCATCGCGATGCCCGACACGAGGCCGCGCTTGTCGTTGTCGATGGTGGCAAGGACGCGGGGGCCAAGCTCGCCCACCGACTGGGCCAGGACTTCCTGCTGGATCAGCTGGTTGTAGATGCCCTTGAACAGCACGTCGTCGGGCAGCTGCTGATATTCCGGCGGCAGGGTTTCGCGCATGGCGATCATGTGGCCGAGGGTGATCTTCACCCCGTTCACGGTCGCCACGACGGTATCTGCGGTTTCGCCCTCGGCCAGGACGGGGCCGGACAGCGCCGTGGCCAGGGCGAGGACCGACCAGATGCTCGTGCGTTTCATCATTCTCACCTACTCCTGATCGGGGCCTGCGCCCTGCTTAAGTTGACTATGCCGGTGCTTCCCCTTACATCGCGACAGTCGCGTGGGACGGGCCGTCCGGTCATGCTCTGGACCTTCTAGGGAAGGCCGTGAGGGCGGGCAAGCCCGCACTGCCACACGATGCTGTCAGAGAAGCCGCCCCACGGAGAAAACATGCTGGGACTGGGATCGATTGCGCGGAAGGTCTTCGGGACCCCGAACGACCGCAAGGTAAAGTCCGTCCGCCCGATCGTGGCGCAGATCAATGCGCTGGAGCCGGAGTACCAGGCGCTGTCCGACGAGGGGATCGTTGCCAAGACGCGCGAGTTCCAGAAGCGGGTGCAGGAGGGCGGGGAAAGCCTGGACGCGATCCTGCCCGAGGCGTTCGCCAACTGCCGCGAAGGGGCGCGGCGCGCGCTGGGGCTGCGGGCCTTCGACGTGCAGCTGAAGGGCGCGATGTTCCTGCACCAGGGCAACATCTCCGAGATGAAGACGGGCGAGGGCAAGACGCTGATGGCGTCCTTCGCGGCATATCTGAACGCGCTTGCCGGGAAGGGGGTCCATGTCGTCACGGTGAACGACTACCTCGCAAAGCGCGATGCGGAATGGATGGGCAAGGTCTATGCCGCGCTGGGGATGACGACGGGTGTCGTCTATGCCCACCAGCCCGACGACGAGAAGAAGGCCGCCTACCGCGCCGACATCACCTATGCCACGAACAACGAACTTGGCTTCGACTACCTGCGCGACAACATGAAATCCTCGCTGGAAGACATGGCGCAGCGGGGGCATTTCTATGCCATCGTCGACGAGGTGGACTCGATCCTGATCGACGAGGCGCGGACGCCGCTGATCATCTCGGGGCCAAGCCAGGACCGCAGCCCGCTGTACCAGGCGGTGGACAAGGTCATCCCGCACCTGCAGCCCGAACATTATGCGGTAGACGAAAAGACCCGCGGCGTGACCCTGACGGAAGAGGGCAACGACGCGATCGAGGACCTTCTGCGCCAGGCGGGCATCCTGCCCGAAGGGCAGAACCTCTACGCCGCCGAAAGCACCTCGATCGTGCACCATGTCAACCAGGCGCTGCGGGCGCACAAGCTGTTCTTCAAGGACCAGCAGTACATCGTCCGCGACGGCGAGGTAATGCTGATCGACGAATTCACCGGCCGCATGATGAAGGGCCGGCGCCTGTCCGACGGTCTGCACCAGGCGATCGAGGCGAAAGAGGGCGTCAAGGTCCAGCCCGAGAACGTCACCTACGCCAGCGTCACCTTCCAGAACTACTTCCGGCTTTACGAAAAGCTGGGCGGCATGACCGGCACCGCCGCGACCGAGGCCGAGGAATTCCAGGAGATCTACGGCCTGGGCGTGGTCGAGGTTCCGACCAACCGCCCCGTCGCCCGGATCGACGAACATGACCAGGTCTTCCGCACGGCGCGCGAGAAGTACGATGGCATCCTGAAGGCGATCAAGGAAGCGCATGAAAAGGGTCAGCCGATCCTGGTCGGCACGACCTCGATCGAAAAGTCGGAACAGCTGTCGGCGATGCTGAAAGAGGCCGGGATCGCCCACAGCGTCCTGAACGCGCGCCAGCACGAACAGGAAGCCAAGATCGTCGCCGACGCCGGCAAGCTGGGCGCGGTGACCATCGCCACGAACATGGCCGGCCGCGGCACCGACATCAAGCTGGGCGGCAACGTCGAGTTCAAGGTGATGGAAGCCATCGCCGCCGACCCCGAGGGCGACCACGTCGCCATCCGCGCCCGGATCGAGGCCGAGCACAAGGACGAGGAAGAGGCGGTCAAGCAGGCTGGCGGCCTGTTCGTCCTGGGCACCGAACGCCACGAAAGCCGCCGGATCGACAACCAGCTTCGCGGCCGTTCGGGCCGTCAGGGCGACCCCGGCCGTTCGGCCTTTTTCCTGAGCCTCGAAGACGACCTGATGCGGATCTTCGGGTCGGAACGGCTGGACAAGATCCTGTCCACGCTGGGTATGCAGGAAGGCGAATCCATCGTCCACCCCTGGGTGAACAAGAGCCTTGAAAAGGCGCAGGCCAAGGTCGAAGGCCGCAACTTCGACATCCGCAAGCAGCTTCTGAAGTTCGACGACGTGATGAACGACCAGCGCAAGGCGATCTTCAGCCAGCGGATGGAGATCATGCAGGCCGATCACGTGGCCGACGTGGCCGCCGACATGCGCCACCAGGTGATCGAGGACCTCGTCGACCTGACGATGCCGCCGAAGTCCTACCCGGACGTCTGGGATACGTCGGGCCTGACGACCTCGGTCCGCGACATGCTGAACATGGAGCTGCCGATTTCGGCCTGGGCGGCGGAAGAGGGCGTTGACCAGGCGGTGATCCTGGACCGCATCATCGAAGCCTCGGACAAGTTGATGGCCGAGAAGACCGAGGCCTTCGGGACCGAGACCATGCAGAACATCGAGAAGCAGGTTCTGCTGCAGGCCATCGACAGCAAGTGGCGCGAGCACCTTCTGCGACTGGAGCATCTGCGCTCGGTGGTGAACTTCCGCGGCTACGCGCAGCGCGATCCGCTGAACGAATACAAGACCGAGGCCTTCCAGCTGTTCGAGGGGCTGCTGAACTCGCTGCGCGAGCATGTGACGCAGCAACTGTCGCGCATCCGGCCCGTGACCCAGGAAGAGCAGGAAGCCATGATGCGGCAGATGCTGGCCGCACAGCAGGCGGCCCAGCAGCCGAAGGTCGTTGAAGCCGCCGCCGGGGCTACTGCCGCTGCCGCTGCCGCGCCGGTGGCCGAAGCAGCGGCCCGTCTGGCCGGTTTCGACGAAGCCGACCCGACGACCTGGGGCAATCCGGGGCGCAACGACCTTTGCCCCTGCGGATCGGGCGAGAAGTTCAAGCACTGTCACGGCCGCCTTGCCTGAGGCGACTGGTCCCAACTCCGAACCCGGCCCGTGTTTGGGCCGGGTTTCGTAACCCTTCCCAATTAATGCCATTTCTCCGCCCCTATTGGGGACTAACCCGGAAACGATACGATTCTGGGGGCCTGGGCACTGCCATGCTTTGGGGGAAGAAAATCTTGCGGGTGGCCGCAGCGTTGGGTGTTGCCGTCGGGGCGGCGCATACGGCTGAAAGCCTGAAGGGCCCGGTCGTCCATCAACCTCTGCTGACCTCGACCGCAAGCCTGTCTTCCCAGACGCCCGCGGCGGATGCCGCCGTCCGCCGCTCGGCGGTGCCGGAGTCTGCCTCGCTCAGCACGCCGGATGACGCCGGTCTGGACGATCTGGTCGGCATCACCACGGTCGCGGCCAGCGCCCCGCCCGCCGACGGCGAACAATGCCAGCCCCAGCTTGCGCTGGCCCCCCTGCCCGGCGCGATGATCCAGGCGCAGCTGACCGCGCCCTGCAACCGGAACGAACGGATCGTTGTCCGCCATTCCGGCCTGGCCTTTTCCGCCGTGACGCGGGCTGATGGCACTGCTTCGGTCCTGCTTCCGGCCCTCAAGACCGATGCGATGGTTGCCGTCTACCTGCAGGACGCGCAGCTGGTGCTGGGTCAGGTGACGGTCGCCGACGCCGCCGCCTACGCGCGCTATGCCATCGTCTGGGATACCCCGGTCGAACTGGAGCTGCGGGTGACCGACGGGGACAAGGTGCTGATCGGCAGCCTTGGTACCGCGACGGGCAGCGAGCCTGGGGTGATGGCGCTGGGCCAGCCCCGCGCCGCCGATCCCGTGCTGGCGCGGGTCTATTCGGTCCCGGGGCACGACCTTGGGGATGCGGACATCACGGGCGAGCTGCGGATTACCCCGGCCACCTGCGGCCAGACCCTGCGGGTTGAGACGTTGTACTCCACCGGGGGCGAGGTGAGCCAGACGGAACAGTCGATCACCGTTCCGCTGTGCGGCACGGCGGGCGACATTCTGGTGTTGAAGAATCTTGCGCCAGACCTGAAACTCGCCGCTCCTAAGTAAGGTCTGGATCGGCAGGGCATGGGTGTGAAGGCAGGACTCGCGGCGCTTTGCGCTGCGCTGTGCGTTACCGGGTCTGCCTTTGCCCAGGACGTCACCCTCGTCGCGCGCGAGGGCGGGATCGTGCTGAGCGGCACGTTGCAGGGGTATGACGGCGAATTCTACCGGATCGACACGGCGTATGGGCCGCTGACCGTGGACGGGCAGGGCGTGATCTGCGAAGGGCCCGCCTGCCCCGACCTGATCGCGCCGCGCGCGGTGATGCGGATCGTCGGCGCCCCCGATGCGGCGGCGCTGCTGCCGGCGCTGTTCCAGGCCTTCGCCAAGGCGCGCGGGCTGGTCTACGAAGCGGGGGAGGGGCCGGACTTCCAGGCCCGCGTGCTGGACCCGGAAACCCGGCAGGACCTGGCGGAAATCTCGTTCACGCCGATGGAGCCGCAGCTTGCAACTGCGGCGCTGCAGGCGGGGACGGCGGACCTGAAGCTGTCCTACCGCCCCGAGCCCGAGCTTGGCAGTCACGCCCTGGCGATGGATGCCCTGGTCGTGCTGGTCGCGCCGGACAACCCGACGCCCGAAATCTCGACCGTGGAGCTGGCGGCGGTCCTCGCGGGCGAGGTCGACAACTGGGCGCAGATCGGCGGGCCGGACATGCCCATCGTGCTGCATGCGCTGACCGCCGAGGCGGACCTTCAGCAGGCGCTCGCGGCCCGGCTGGGCACGAAAGAGCTCACGGCTGTCCTGCATCCCGACCTCGCCGCACTGGCCGAGGCGGTGGCGAAAGACCCGTGGGCCATTGCGATCTCGGGCCGGTCCGCGGTCGCCCCCGCCCGGCGGATGCCCTTGACCGACAGCTGCGGCTTCCCGCTGCTGCCGACGGCGCTGGCGATCAAGGCTCAGGACTACCCGCTGGCCCTGCCGGTGATGCTGCTGACGCCCAAGCGTCGCCTGCCGCTGATGACGCGCGAATTTCTGGATTTCCTCCGCACGCCCGAGGCGCAGGCGGCCGTGGCCTCGGCCGGGTTCGTGGATCGGTCGGCGAGCCGCCAGCCGATGACCGCGGACGGGCTGCGGCTGATCAACGCGATCCAGGGCGCGGGCGAGGATGTGACGCTGGACGACCTCAAGCGGCTGGCAGGGATCATGGATGGGGCGGACCGGGTAAGCCTGACGTTCCGGTTCGAGGATGGGTCGTCTACGCTGGACGCCCCGTCGCAGGACAACCTCGCCGACCTGGCCCAGCTGATCGCGGCGGGGCAATTCCGCAACCAGAAGCTGGTGCTGGCCGGGTTTTCGGACGGATCAGGGGCGGCCAAGGCGAACCTGGCGCTGTCGGTGGAACGCGCGGCCAAGGTGGCGCAGGAACTGGCGGCGGTGGCCCCTGACCTTGCGACGTCCGATCTGCCGTTGGTCGAGGGTTTCGGCGAGGCGCTGCCGATGGCCTGCGACGAAACCGCCATCGGCCGCCAGCTGAACCGGCGGGTCGAGCTGTGGGTGGTTCCCGACTTCGCCCCCGCCGAAGCGGAAGCACCTGCGCCCTAGGCCAGGTATTCCGTCAGCGTCTGCCGGGTTCCCACGGCCCACAGCCGGTTCAGCCATCGCTCGAACGCCCCGGCAAAGCGCCTGTCCTGGCCTAGGTCGCCATAGACCGTGGTCATCTCCAGCCAGGCCGCCGGGCGCGCCTTGGCGGCTTTGGACCGGGCCACCAGCGCCTCCCAGTCGGGGTCGTTCGGCGCGATCGGCGTGCCACTGTCGGTCTCGCCATAGCAATATCGGCACCACATGGCGCTGACGAGGGCCAGACCATCGACCGAACCTCCGGCCTCCAGCGCATCGCGAATCGAGGGGACGATGAACTTTGGCTGCCGGTTGGAGCCGTCCAGGCACAGGCGACGCTCGGTATCCGCGACCTCGGGATTGCTGAACCGCTCGACGATCAGCCGGTAATAGTCGCCCAGGTTGGTATCCGGGACCGGCGGAATATAGGGGATGATCTCGTTGATCTCGATCCTGTCCAGAAGCCCCTTGATCAGCGGGTTCGCCATCGCCTCATGGACGTATTCGATGTCCATCAGCCCGCCCGGATAGGCGATGGTTGCATGGCCACCGTTCAGGATGCGGATCTTCATCATTTCGAAGTTGTGGACATGCGGCGTCAGGGTGACCCCGACCTTCTCGAACGCCGGCCTTCCAGCGGGGAAGTTGTCCTCCAGCACCCATTGCCGGAACGGCTCGCAGGTCACGGGCACCGGGTCGTCGCCAAGTCCGAAGGCCGCCGCCATCGCCCTCTCACGCGGTCCGGTGGCCGGAGTGATCCTGTCCACCATTCCGTTGGGGAAGGCCACGTTCGCGGCGATCCAGTCGGCCAGCGCGGGGTCCTTGATCCGCGCGAGTCCCGTGACCGCCGCCTTGGTCACATGCCCGTTCCCCGGCAGGTTGTCGCAGGACATGACGGTGAATGGGGCTATCCCGGCCGCCTTCCTGGCTTTCAGCGCCGCAATGATCGCGCCAAAGGCCGTGCGGTGCGGGTGCGCCGCATCCGCCGCAATCTCGGGATGTGAAGGGTCGAACTGCCCCGTCGCGGGGTTGATGAAATAGCCACCCTCGGTGACCGTAAGACTGACGATCCGGATCTCCGGCCGCGCCATCGCCGCGATCAGGGCCGCGTTGTCCGCCTCCACCGGCAGGAAGTCGATCATCGCCCCGACCCGCCGCGCGGATTTGCCCGCAGGGTCCAGCTCGATCACCGTCGACAGGCAGTCCTGGGCTTTCAGTGCCTCGCGCATCCGGGCATCGCCCTCGCGCACCCCGGCGCCCAGGATCGCCCAGTCGTGACAGAGGCCCATGCCGAACAGGTCGTCGAGATAGACCGCCATATGCGCGCGGTGGAAATTGCCCAGCCCGATATGGACGATGCCGGGGGTCAGCTTGCTGCGGTCATAGGTGGGGAGAGCGACGGTCATGGGTCAAGCCATCCAGTTGCCGCCGTCCACGCCGAAGCATTGGGCGACGATGTATTTCGCTTCCGGCGTGGCAAGGAAGATCGCCATGCCGGTCAGGTCCTCTGCGGTGCCCATGCGCCCGAAGGGCACGGCCGCGCCGACCTCGCGCTTCTTCTGGCCCAGCGGCTTGCCCTCGTACTTCGCGAAAAAGGCATCCACGCCGTCCCAGTGCTCACCATCCACGACGCCGGGGGCGATGGCGTTGACGTTGATGCCGTGCCTGATCAGGTCCAGCCCTGCCGACTGGGTCAGCGAGATCACCGCCGCTTTTGTCGCACAGTAGACGGCCACCAGCGCCTCGCCCCGGCGACCGGCCTGCGACGCCATGTTGATGATCGTGCCGCCCTCACCCCGCTCGATCATGTGCCGTGCGGCGGCCTGCTGGCAGAACA
This sequence comes from Paracoccaceae bacterium, assembly GCA_027489355.1. Taxonomy (GTDB): domain Bacteria; phylum Pseudomonadota; class Alphaproteobacteria; order Rhodobacterales; family Rhodobacteraceae; genus Tabrizicola. The sequence continues at coordinate 50,586 of JAIXZY010000010.1, forward strand.
AGGTCCCGGCCACGTTGACCGCGAAAAGCTTGTCATAATCGGCGCGGGTGATTTCCACGATGGGGGCCGCGCTGAAGAGCGCCGCGTTGTTGATGAGGATGTCGAGCTTGCCCATCCGCCCAATGGCGTCCGCGAAAGCTGCGTCGATGCTGTCTTGCCGTGTCACGTCCAGCGCGATGGCATGGGCCTTCGGACCAAGGCTTTCGGCCGCCTTCCGGGCGGCGTCGAGATTGATGTCGGCAATCGCCACCTCGGCGCCCTCTGCCAGATAGGCGCGGGCAAAGGCCAGCCCGATGCCCCGTGCGGAGCCGGTGATCAGCGCCGTTTTCCCTGCAAGTCTCATATCGCCAGTCCATTTGCGTCAAAGCGGTGAACCTTCCCGGCCGGCGCCAGCCGCACCCGGTCGCCGTGATGGGCGTGGATCTCTCCCGGAGCCCGCACGGTCAGCGTCCCGATCCCGTCCACGGCCACTTTCAGAAAGCTGTCGGACCCCAGATGCTCCGACAGGCCCACGACACCCTCCCAAGGGCCATCGCCCACGGTGATATGCTCGGGCCGGATGCCGATGGTATGGGCGCTGTGCTTCGCGGCCTCGGCGCCTTCGATGAAGTTCATCTTGGGGCTGCCGATGAAGCCCGCGACGAACAGGTTTTTCGGGTGGTTGTACAGCTCCAAGGGCGCGCCGACCTGCTCGATGCGGCCCGCATTCAGGACGACGATCTTGTCAGCCATTGTCATCGCCTCGACCTGGTCGTGCGTGACGTAGATCATCGTGGTCTTGAGGCTTTGGTGCAGTTCTGAAATCTCCTGCCGCATCCCCACCCGCAGGGCGGCGTCGAGGTTCGAGAGCGGCTCGTCGAACAGGAACGCCGCCGGTTCCCGCACGATGGCCCGCCCGATGGCAACCCGCTGGCGCTGGCCGCCGGAGAGCTGGCCGGGGCGACGGTCCAGGTAGTTGGACAGGTTCAGCACCTTCGCCGCCCGTTCGACGCGCTTCTCTTGCTCGGCCTGGTCCATCCCGGCCATCTTCAGCGGGAAGGCGATGTTCTTGCGCACGGTCATGTGCGGGTACAAGGCGTAGCTCTGGAACACCATCGCCAGGCCCCGCTTGGCCGGCGGCAGGTTCGTGGCATCCTTGCCGTCGATGTCGATCACGCCCGAGGTCGTATCCTCCAGCCCCGCGATCAGGCGAAGGAGCGTGGATTTCCCACAGCCCGAGGGGCCGACAAAGACGACGAACTCGCCGTCCTCGATGGTCAGGTCGATGCCGGGGATGACGTCGACCTCGCCGAACGACTTCCGCACCTTGGTCAGTTGGATCTTGCCCATGTTGTCCTCACTTCACCGCGCCGAAGGTCAGGCCGCGGACGAGTTGCTTCTGGCTGAACCAGCCAAGGATCAGGATCGGCAGGATCGCCATCGCAGAGGCTGCCGAGAGTTTCGCGTAGAACAGGCCCTGCGGCGCCGAGAAGCTGGCGATGAAGGCCGAGAGCGGGGCCGCCTTGGTGGTGGTCAGGACGATGGTCCAGAACGCCTCGTTCCAGGCGAGGATGATGTTCAGCAGCATCGTGGACGCGATCCCGGGCAGCGCCATCGGCGTCAGGACATAGATGATCTCGCCCCAAAGCGTCGCCCCGTCCATGCGGGAGGCTTCCAGGATTTCCCCGGGGATTTCCTTGAAGTAGGTGTAGAGCATCCAGATGATGATCGGCAGGTTCATCAGCATCAGCGCGATGACCAGGCCGAACTTGGTGTCGATCAGCCCAAGCCGCTGGAACAGCAGGTAGAGCGGGATCATCACCGCTACGGCCGGCATCATCTTGGTCGACAGCATCCACATCAGCAGGTCCTTGGTCTTCTTCCCCGGCACGAAGGCCATCGCCCAGGCGGCGGGGATCGCGATGACCAGGCCCAGCAGGGTGGAACCGACGGAGATGACAACCGAGTTCCAGAAGAACCTGGGGTAATCGGACCGCGCCCAGACCTCGGCGTAGTTCTCCAGCGTCCAGTCGGCCGTGAACAGCTGCGGCGGCATGGCGACGGCGCTGGGTTCGGTCTTGAAGCTGGTCAGGATCATCCAGAGGACCGGGAAGAAGATGATCAGCGCGACGGTCCAGGCGGCAAGGGTGGAAATCAGCTTGCGGCGGGGGGAAAGGGCGCGGGCCATGTCAGTTCTCCAGGTTCCGGCCAAGGCCGCGCATCAGGAAATAAGCCACGATGTTCGCCAGGATCACCGCGATGATCCCTCCGGCTGCGGCCCGACCGATGTCCTTTGCCGCGATGGCCTGCTTGAAGATCATGTAGGGCAGGGTGGTCGAGGCCGATCCGGGGCCGCCCTGCGTCGTGGTGAATATCTCGCCGAAGATGCCCAAGAGGAAGATCGTCTGGATCAGGATCACCACGGTGATCGCCCGGGTCATGTGGGGCAGGATGATGTAGCGGAAGCGGCTGAAGGCGCTCGCTCCGTCCATCTCGGCGGCCTCAAGCTGCTCCGACGACAGCGATTGCAGCGCCGTCAGCAGGATCAGTGTGGCGAAGGGGAGCCACTCCCAGCTGACGATGCCGATGACCGACAGCATCGGGTAGTTCTCCAGGAACAGGATGGGCTGCGCCCCGAAGCTCCGTGCCACGGCCGAGAACAACCCGTTCTGCGGGTGCAAGAACAGGTTCTCCCAGATCGAGGCGGCCACGGGGGGCATCACGAAGAAGGGCGCGATCACCAGGATGCGCAGGAAGCCTTGGCCCTTGACCGGCTGGTCGATCAGAAGCGCGATCAGGATGCCCAGCACTACGGTGATGATCAGCACTCCTCCCACAAGCGCCAAGGTGTTGAACAGGGCCAGCCAGAAGTCGGGCGAGTTGATGAACCAGAGGTAGTTGTTGAACCCGACCCAGCCCGTGCGATCCGGCGAGAGCAATCGATACAGGCGGAAGGAATAGTACAGCGTCATCGCCAGCGGGACGATCATCCAGATCAGCAGAAGGACGACCGAGGGCGCGACCATCGCCCGGGCGGCAAGACGGCTGGATTGCGTGGACATGGGTCTCTCCCGAAGCAGATGACGAAAGGGTGCGGTCCCCACGTGGGCCACGCAAGCAACTCGTACTCGGTTCGAAGGGAAGGGCAGCTTGCAGGCCTCTGGGGGGTCCGCAAGCCGAAGGTGATCCCGGGGGCCTTGGGAGGTATCCCCCGGGTTCGTTTCTTCTTATTGGATGTAGCCCGCGGCCTTCATCTCGTCGGTGACGGCGGCCTGCGCCTCGGCAAGCGCCTCGTCCGCGGTCTTCTGTCCGGCCAGCGCCGCCGAGAAGATTTCGCCCACCGTGGTGCCAAGGCCCTGGAACTCCGGGATGGCCACGAACTGGACGCCCACATAGGGGACCGGCTTCACGGTCGGCGCGTTCGGGTCAGCCGAGTTGATGCTGTCGATCGTCATCTTGGCGAACGGCACCTTGGCGTACTCCTCGTTGGAATACAGCGAGGTCCGCGTGCCCGGAGGAACGTTCGCCCAGCCTTCCTTCGACGCGACCAGCGCCAGGTAGTCCTTGTTGGTCGCCCAGTCGATGAAGACCTTGGCCGCGTCCTTCGCGTCCGACGACGACGGCACCGCCAGCGACCAGGCCCAGAGCCAGTTGCCGCGCTTGCCAAGGCCATTGTCCGGGGCCAGCGCGAAACCGACCTTGTCAGCCACGGTCGAATCCTTGCCGGTCACGAACGAAGCCGCGACGGTGGCGTCGATCCACATGCCGCACTTGCCCTGTTGGAACAGCGTCAGGTTCTCGTTGAAGCCGTTGTTCGACGCGCCCGGCGGGCCGTATTCGTTCATCAGCTTCAGATAGGTGTCCAGCGTCGCCTTCCATTCCGGCTGGTCGAACTGGGGCACCCACTTCTCGTCGAACCAACGCGCGCCGAAGCTGTTGGACATGGCGGTCAGGAAGGCCATGTTCTCGCCCCAGCCGGCCTTGCCGCGCAGGCAGATGCCGTACTGTTCCTTCGACTTGTCGGTCATCGCGGCCGCGGCCTTCTCGATGTCGGCCCAGGTCGGCGCGTCGGGCATGGTCAGGCCGGCGGCTTCCATCAGGTCCTTGCGGTACATCACCATCGAGGATTCGCCATAGAACGGCGCGGCATAGAGGTTGCCGTCCACGGTCAGGCCGCCGCGGATCGCGGGCAGCAGGTCGTCGACGTCGTATTCGGCGGGCAGGTCGTTCAGGCTTTCCAGCCAGCCCTGCTTGCCCCAGATCGGAACTTCGTAGGTGCCAATGGTGATGACGTCATACTGGCCGCCGCCGGTTGCGATGTCGGTCGTCACGTTCTGGCGCAGGACGTTCTCTTCCAGCGTCACCCACTCGACCTTGATGTCCGGGTGCTTGGCGTTGAAGTCGTCCATCAGGCCCTGCATGCGGACCATGTCGCCGTTGTTCACGGTCGCGACGGTGATCGTCGTCTCGGCCGACGCCACGCCCGCAAGGGTAGCAAGGGCCGTTGCACCCAGAAGGGCGCGGAGAGTCTTGGTCATGTAATCCTCCCTGGATCAGCGTATGAGCAAATCATCGCCTGTTGGGTAAATGCTCACACTTGGGCCAGAGTCGTCAAGCCCCCTCTTCCGCTGCGACAGCGAAGATCAGGGCCGGTCCAGAAGCGTCCTTGCGGTGGGTTCGTCGGTCACCAAGCCGTTGATGATGCGGGATTTCAACGCGCCGTGGATCGCCGGAACCTTCGATGCACCCGCAGCAACGCCGATGGACGGGCGCTGCAGTCCCGGGGCAACCCGCACCCCTCCGGTCCGCCGGTTGGTCCCCAGGTCCAGGTAGCGCCCCTCCGAGTCGAAGACCCAGCCCGCCACCTCGCCCGAGGCCCCGGCGGCCTGCATCTCGTCCAGCTCGGCCCGGCTGACGAAACCATCGGCCAAGAGCGGCGCGTCGTTCGACATCTGCCCGACACCGACGAAGACCACATCCGCCGCCTCGGCCAGCGCCACCACCTTCTGCACCGGAGGCAGGCGGTGGAAAGCCGCGTTCTCCTCGGGCGTCGGGCTGATGACCGGCACCGGCATCGGGTAATGCGGCGCGCGCACCTTGTCCGCGATCCGCATCACCACGTCGAAGAAACTCGCCGAACCGTCCGGCGCGATGTTCCCGATCAGGCTGACGAGGCGGTGCTGCGGCGCGTCGATCTCGACCATCGCATCAACCATCCCGCGCATCGCCCGCCCGGTCCCCAGCGCCACGACCAGAGGCTCGGGCATCCGCAGGAACCGCTCCAGCTCGGCCGCCGCCGCCGGGGCAATGGCCCGGACCGGGTCCGCCCCAGTCCCCAGTCCCGGAGCGACGCGGACCCGATCCAGTCCGTAGCGGTCGCGCAGGGCGGCCTCGAGGTCCAGGCAGGCACCGATCCGGTGGTTCAGCCGCACATGGATCAGCCCTTCGCTCATGGCCCGGCTGACCAGGCGCTGCGCCCGCTGCCGGCTGACCCCCAGCTCGCCGGCGATCTGGTCCTGCGTCATGCCCGCGACGTAGTAGAGCCACCCGGCGCGGGCGGCTTCGTCCTGAAGGGATGGTTCGTTGCTCATGCTGCCTGCCTGCCCAGACCGGGCGCAATCTGGAAGAACTCGGAAAAGCTGACAAGCCTGCGGTGCGGCCGGGCGTCCTCGGGCTCTTCCGGCGTTCCCGGCCCAAGGTGGCTGCCCCCGATGAAGCGCCAGACCGTCATCCCCGCCGCCAGCCCGGCGCGCAGGCCCGTGAGGCTGTCCTCGATCACCAGCGTCCTCTTTGGTGCGGCGCCCATCCGTTCGGCGGCATAAAGGAACAGGTCCGGCGCGGGCTTGCCCCTTGCGACGAGCGTGGAGGTGAAGATCTTCTCGCCCACCAGGTCGCTAAGACCCACCAGCTTCAGCGACATCTCCACCCGGCGGGGCGAGGACGAGGTGGCGACGCAGAACGGCACGCCGATCCGGCTCAGGACCTCGTGCACATGCGGAACGACCTTCAGCTCTTGCTGAAAGGCCGCCAGCAGCGCCTCGCGGTACTGCGCCTCGAAGTCCGCAGGCAGGTCCAGGCCGAATTCGCGGCGGATCGTTTCCATCACCACCGGGTAGCTGCGGCCCAGGAAGTGGCGTTCGACGTAAGGGAGGTCGATGGTCAGGCCCAGGCGGGACAGTTCAGCGACCAGCATCCGGGCGCTGATGATCTCGCTGTCGATCAGCACGCCGTCGCAGTCGAAGATGACAAGGTCGAACTCGCTCATGCGCCCATCCGTAGCGCAAGCCGTGAGCTAAAGGTAGCCCTGCGAGCGGAAGCTCAATTCGCGGCTTTTGCCGATGATCAGGTGGTCATGGAGCACCAACCCCAAAGCCTCGCATGCGTCCTTGACCTGGTTAGTCATCGACAGGTCCGCGTCCGAGGGAGTCGGGTCGCCGGAGGGGTGGTTGTGGACCAGGATCAGGGCCGAGGCGTTCAGCTCCAGCGCGCGCTTGACGATCTCGCGCGGGTAGACGGGGACGTGGTCGACGGTGCCCTTGGCCTGCTCTTCGTCGGCGATCAGGACATTCTTGCGATCCAGGAACAGGACGCGGAACTGCTCCGTCTCGCGATGCGCCATCGTGGCGTGGCAGTAGTCCAGAAGGGCGTCCCAGGAGGACAGGAGCGGCTTCTGGATGACCCGCGCGCGCATCATCCTTTGCGCGGCGGCTTCGACCAGCTTCAGCTCCAGCACCACGGCGGGGCCGGCGCCCTTGACCATCTGCAATCGGGCGGGTGAGGCGGTAACGACGCGGTTGAAATCCCCGAACGTGTCGAGAAGCAGCCGGGCGAGGGGTTTCACGTCCTGCCGCGGGATGGCGCGGAACAGCACCAGTTCAAGGAGTTCATAGTCCGGCAGCGCCGCCCCACCGCCCTGCATGAAGCGGTCGCGCAGGCGCTGGCGGTGGTCGGAGATATAAGAGGGCAGCCGCCCGGTGAGCGCGGACGGCTGCGCCTCATCCTCATCGCCCTGGGGGGCGACAAGGGGAAGAAAGGGTTCGTTGAACGACGTGACCATGCCGCGAAGATTGCCGCCGCATGGTTGAGAAACGGTTAACGGAAATGCGCCAGGGTAGGGTGGGCAGTATTGCCCACCCTACGCAGGGTCAGCCCTTCATCCCGTCCCAGAAGCCCTTGACCTTCGAGAAGAAGCTGGAGCTTTCCGGGTTGTTCTCCTCGCTCAGCTTCTCGAACTCCCGCAGCAATTCCCGCTGCCGCGAGGTCAGGTTTACCGGCGTCTCGACCGCCAGTTCGATCACCATGTCACCGGTGTTCGCCGACCGCAAAGCGGGCATCCCCTTCTGGCGAAGCCGCATCTGCTTGCCCGACTGCGCCCCGGCCGGGACCTTCACCCGCGCCTTGCCGCCGTCGATCGTCGGAACCTCGATCTCGCCGCCCAGGGCCGCCGTGGGCATGCTGACCGGCACCCGGCAGAAGAGATGCACGCCATCCCGCTGGAACAGCGCGTGCTCCTTCACCTCGATGAAGATGTAAAGGTCGCCATTCGGCCCGCCACGCAGACCGGCCTCACCCTCGCCAGCCAGACGGATGCGGGTCCCCGTCTCCACCCCCTGCGGGATGTTGACCGAGAGCTGCTTTTCCTTCTCCATCCGCCCCTGGCCGCCGCAGGTCCGGCAGGGGTTCTTGATGATCTGGCCCATGCCGTTGCACTGGTGGCAGGTGCGTTCGATGGTGAAGAAACCCTGCTGCGCCCGGACCTTGCCCATGCCGTTGCAGGTCGGGCACGTCACCGGCTCTGCGCCGCCTTCCGCCCCCGACCCGTGACAGGTGTCGCAGGTGACCGAGGTCGGAACGGTGATGGTCTTCTGCGACCCGGCATAGGCCTCTTCCAGCGAGATCCGCATGTTGTAGCGCAGGTCCGACCCGCGCTGCGCGCGCGAACGGCCACCGCCGCCACCGCCCCGGCCCATGAAATCGCCGAACAGGTCCTCGAACACGTCCGAAAAGGCCGAGGCGAAATCGCCCTGCTGGCCATAGCCGCCGGGACGCGGCCCTCCGCCCATTCCGTTTTCGAACGCGGCATGGCCGAAGCGGTCATAGGCCGCTTTCTTCTGTTCGTCCTTCAGGCAGTCGTAGGCCTCGTTCACTTCCTTGAACTGGGCCTCGGCCTGCGGATTGTCGGAATTCCGGTCGGGGTGCAGCTCCTTGGCCTTCGTCCGATACGCCTTCTTCAGCTCTTCGGCCGAAGCGCCCTTCTTGACCCCGAGCACTTCGTAGTAGTCGCGCTTTGCCACGGCAAAACCCCCATCTGGAACCGAGGAGGGGCGGCCCGTTTCCGAACCGCCCCCTTCCCGAATTCCTGCGGCTTACTTCCGCTTGTTGTTGCCCAGGTCCTCGAAGTCGGCGTCGACGATATCGTCGTCATCCACCGGCCGCGGCTCTTCCTCGGCGCTGCCGCCTTCCGCCTGGGAGGCCTTGTAGATCGCCTCGCCCAGCTTCATCGCGGCTTCGGTCAGGTTCTGGATCGCACCCTTGATCTTGCCGGCATCCTCGCCCTTCAGCGCGTCTTCCAGCGGGCTCATCGCCAGTTCGATCGCCTCGACGGTCGAGGGGTCGACCTTGTCGCCATGTTCCGACAGCGACTTGCGGGTCGAGTGCAGCAGGCTTTCGCCCTGGTTCTTGGTCTCGACCAGCTCTTTCCGGGCCTTGTCGGCTTCGGCGTTGGCTTCGGCATCGCGGATCATCTTCTCGATGTCGTCATCCGACAGACCGCCCGAGGCCTGGATCGTGATCTGCTGCGCGCGACCCGTCCCCTTGTCCTTGGCCGATACCGAGACGATGCCGTTGGCGTCGATGTCGAAAGTCACCTCGATCTGCGGCACGCCACGCGGGGCCGGAGGGATCTGTTCCAGGTTGAACTGGCCCAGCATCTTGTTGTCCGCGGCCATCTCGCGTTCGCCCTGGAACACGCGGATCGTCACCGCGTTCTGGTTGTCCTCGGCGGTCGAGAAGACCTGGGATTTCTTGGTCGGGATCGTCGTGTTGCGGTCGATCAGGCGGGTGAACACGCCACCCAGCGTCTCGATCCCCAGGGACAGCGGGGTCACGTCCAGCAGCACCACGTCCTTGACGTCACCCTGCAGCACGCCGGCCTGGATCGCGGCGCCCATGGCCACGACTTCGTCGGGGTTCACGCCCTTGTGGGGTTCCTTGCCGAAGAACTTGGTGACCTCTTCGATGACGCGCGGCATGCGGGTCATACCGCCGACCAGCACGACCTCGTCGATGTCATCCTTGCTGACGCCAGCATCCTTCAGCGCGGCCATGCAGGGCTTGATCGACTTCTTGATCAGGTCCTCGACCAGGCTTTCCAGCTTCGACCGAGTCAGCTTGACCACCAGGTGCAGCGGCTGCCCGGTGTTCTTGTCCATCGAAATGAACGGCTGGTTGATCTCGGTCTGCTGGGACGACGACAGCTCGATCTTGGCCTTTTCCGAGGCCTCCTTCAGACGCTGCAGCGCCATCTTGTCCAGCGTCAGGTCGACGCCATGCTCTTTCTTGAACTCATCGGCCAGGTACTGGACGATGCGCATGTCGAAGTCTTCACCGCCAAGGAAGGTGTCGCCGTTCGTGGACTTCACCTCGAAGAGGCCGTCGTCGATTTCCAGGATGGTGATGTCGAAGGTACCGCCGCCAAGGTCATAGACCGCGATGGTCTTCGAATCCTTCTTGTCCAGGCCATAGGCCAGTGCGGCCGCCGTGGGTTC
>JAIXZY010000039.1 GCA_027489355.1 Paracoccaceae bacterium
CCTGACCTGGTGATCCGCACCAGCGGCGAGACGCGGACCTCGAACTTCCTGCCCTGGCAGGCGGCCTATGCCGAGTATGAGTTCACCGAGACGCTCTGGCCGGATTTCGGGCCGGAGGAGCTGGCGAACATCGTCCAGCGATTTTCCAACCGCGAACGCCGGTTCGGCGGGGTTCTGAAGTGACGGACCCCACGCCAGCGCCGTCGGGCAAGTGGGGCGACCTGCGGACGCGGATCCTGTCGGCCATTGTCATGGTGGCGGTGGGCGCGGTCGAGATCTGGCTGGGGGGGATGGCCTTCGCCGCGATGGTCGTGGTCCTGACCGGGCTGATGATCTGGGAGCTGGCGACGATGACCGCGCCGCAGCGGCACCGCTCACCCGTGACACTGGCGGTGGCGGCCGCGGCGGCGCTGGTGGCCGCGCTTGTCCTGCGCAGCGAGCTTGCGGCCCTGTTCCTGGCGGTTCCGTCGGTGGCCTTGCTGCTGACCCCGCGCCGCGACCGGCGGCTGGCGGGCGGTTATGCGCTGGCGATCATGTTGGCGGGCTATGGGCTGATCGCGCTGCGTGAGACGGGGGGGACGACGGTCATCCTGTGGCTGGTGGCGGTCGTCGTGACCTCGGACGTGCTGGGCTATTTCGCGGGCCGGATGATCGGCGGGCCGAAGTTCTGGGAACGGATCAGCCCGAAGAAGACCTGGTCCGGCACGGTCGCAGGCTGGGTCGGTGCGGCGGTCGTGGGGCTGGTGATGGTGCTGGCGGCGGGGGCGAGCTGGCTTCTGGTGCCACTTTCGGCCCTGGTCGCCTTTGCCGGACAGATGGGGGACATCGCGGAAAGCTGGGTGAAGCGGCGGGCGGGGGTCAAGGACGCCTCGAACCTGATCCCGGGGCATGGCGGAGTGCTGGACCGCTTCGACGCGCTGATCGGCGCGGTGGTGGTGGTGCTGGCGATCGGGCTGGTCGCGCCGGTCCACGGGCTGTTCGGGGGCTGATCCGTGCGCAGCCTGTCGATCTTCGGGGCCACCGGGTCCATCGGTGAGCAGACCGTCGACCTGTTGACCCGCGCCGGCGGGGCAGACGCCTACCGCGTCGTCGCGCTGACCGGTGGGCGCAATGTGGCCCGTCTGGCCGAAATGGCGCGGGCGTTGCGGGCCGAGGTGGCGGTCTGCGCCGACGATGCCGGTTTGCCGGAACTGCGGGAGCGGTTGGCAGGCTCGGGCGTCGAGGCGGCGGCAGGGACCGCGGCCATCGTCGAGGCGGCCGAGCGTCCGGCCGACTGGGTGATGAGCAGCATCGTCGGCGCGGCCGGGCTTGCTCCGGGCTTCCGGGCGCTACGGCATGGGTCCACTCTGGCGCTGGCGAACAAGGAAAGCCTGGTCACGGCCGGCCCTCTTCTGATGGCCGAGGCGGCGCGACACGACGCGCGCATCCTGCCGGTCGACAGCGAGCATTCTGCGATCTTCCAGGCGCTGGTGGGCGAGGACATCGCCGCGGTCGAGCGCATCATCCTCACCGCCTCGGGCGGGGCTCTGCGCGACTGGCCGCTGGAACGGTTGGCGACGGCCACCGTGGCCGAGGCGCTGGCACATCCGAACTGGTCGATGGGGCAACGGATCACCATCGATTCGGCCAGCATGTTCAACAAGGCGCTGGAAGTCATCGAGACGCGGGAGTTCTTCGGCGTCGACCCCGACCGGATCGAGGTGATCATCCACCCCGAAAGTCTGATCCATTCCATGGTCGGCTACCGCGACGGGGCGGTCATGGCACATATGGGCGCACCCGACATGCGCCATTCCATCGGCTATGCGCTGAACTGGCCCGAGCGGTCCCATCTGCCGGTCGCCCGGCTGGACCTGGCGCAGATCGGGCAGATGACCTTCCGCGCGCCCGACCTTGCGCGCTATCCCGCCCTGCGTCTGGCGCGCGAGGTGATGGCGCGGCGCGGCCTTGCCGGGGCAGCCTTCAACGCGGCGAAGGAGGTGGCGCTGGACCATTTCCTGGCGGGCGCGATCGGCTTCATGGACATGGCCGGCGTGGTCGAGGATACGCTGACCGCGCTCGACCCCGGGCTTGGCCACGAAAATGACGCCATGACCCTTGAGGATGTGCAGGCCGTGGACCATCTCGCACGGACAAGAGCGGGCGAAATTGCCCGGAAGCAGGCAGGAGAGCGGTGATGGAAGCGATTGTGGCGGCGCTTGGCGGCACGGCCTGGACCGTGGTATTCTTCGTCATCGCGCTGTCGGTGATCGTCTTCGTGCACGAATACGGCCATTACATCGTCGGGCGCTGGTCGGGCATCCATGCCGAGGTCTTCTCGGTCGGCTTCGGCCCGGTACTGTTCAGCCGCACCGACCGGCGCGGGACGAAATGGCAGGTCGCGGCGATCCCCTTCGGCGGCTATGTCAAGTTTCTGGGCGATGCCGATGCTTCGTCGGTGCAGAAGGCCGACGTCTCGGGCCTGACGACCGAGGAGCGGCGGCATACGATGGCGGGTGCCCCCCTCTGGGCGCGGGCCGCGACGGTTGCGGCAGGGCCGGTCTTCAACTTTGTCCTGACCTTTGTCCTGCTGGTGGGCCTTGCGCTGGCGCTTGGCATCCCGCGCGAGGAGCCGACGGTGGGCAGCCTGCGCGCCTTTCCCTTCGAGGGGCCGAGCCTGCAGCAGGGCGACGTGATCCTGGCGGTCGAGGGGCAACCGACGCCGGACTGGGAAAGCTTCGGCGCGGTGACGGACGGGCTGAAGGGCCAGACCAGCCTTTCCTACACCGTGCGGCGCGGCGCGGACGAACTGGTGGTCAACGGACCGCATCCGCAGGCGCCCGTGGTGGGCGAGGTGCAGATCCGGTCTTCGGCGATGGATGCGGGCATCCAGGAAGGGGACATCATCCTGAAGGCCGGCGGCCAGGACGTGCGCTACTTCGAGCAGCTCCCCGAGATCGTGGGCGCAAGCAAGGGCCAGCCGGTGGCGCTGACCGTCTGGCGGGACGGGCACACCTTCGACCTGTCGCTGACCCCGCGCATCCGCACGGTGGACGACGGCAACGGCGGTTTCACCGAACGCTACCTTCTGGGCCTCTACTCCGGCATGTTCTTCGAACCCGCGGTGCGCAGCGTCGGCCCGTGGGAGGCCGTGTCGAACGCCGGAACCAGCATGTGGCTGATGACGACCACGACGTTCTCGGGCCTGTGGCACATGATCCAGGGCGCGATTTCCAGCTGCAATCTGTCCGGCGCGATCGGCATGGCGGAAACGGCGGGTGACGCCGCGCGCAACGGGGTGGAAAGCTTCATCGGAATGCTGGCGATCCTGTCCTTCGGCGTGGGCCTCCTGAACCTGTTCCCGATCCCGGTGCTGGACGGCGGACATCTCGTCTTCCACGCATGGGAGGCGATGACCGGCCGTGCACCGTCGGACTGGGCGCTGCGGGTGCTGATGACCATCGGACTCAGCCTTGTGCTGACGATCATGCTTTTCGGGCTGAGCCGCGATCTTCTGTGCCAGTAGACTTCGCTGCGGGCGGCAACGTCGGCAAAGCCTGACCCGCTGTCCGATTGCCCTGCGGCCACAATATCTTGCAAACTTATCCACAGTGACCGCAGGCTTTTGACAAAGCTTGGCTTTCCCGGTAGCTATCCGGAAACAGATAAATTCGGCGAGGATGCAAAATGCGGATGACCCATAGCGCGGCCAAGGGGCGGTCGTTCAGGGCCACGTCTCGGGCGCGTCTGCTTGCAACGGCGGTTTTCATCGGGGCGGCAACGGCTTCCACCCCCTTCCTTACCCCGGCCTTTGCGCAGGCCTTTTCCTTTTCGAACGTCACGATCGAGGGCAATGAGCGCGTCGATTCCGCGACGATCCTGAACTATGCCGGAATCAGCCGCGGCGAAGAGGTCTCGGCCGGGGGGCTGAACGACGCCTATCAGCGGATCCTGAACTCGGGCCTGTTCGAAAGCGTCGAGCTGGTGCCGCAGGGTTCGACCCTGGTCATTCGCGTCGTGGAATACCCGATCGTCAACGTCATCAGCATCGAGGGCAACAAGCGCCTGAAGGACGAGCAGCTGTCCGAGCTGATCACCTCGCAGTCGCGCCGAATCTATTCGCCCAGCCAGGCCGAGGCCGATGCCGCAGCGATTGCCGAAGCGTATCGGGTCTCTGGCCGTCTGGCCGCGACGGTGACGCCGAAGATCATCCGCCGCAGCGACAACCGGGTGGACCTGGTGTTCGAGATCACCGAAGGCAAGGTGGTCGAGAACGAGCGCATCACGTTCAACGGCAACAAGGCCTTCTCGGACCGCCGTCTTCGCCAGGTGCTGGAGACGAAGCAGGCCGGCTTCCTGCGCAACCTGATCCAGCGCGACACCTATGTGCCAGAGCGTCTGGAACTGGACAAGAAGGTGCTGACCGACTTCTACCTGTCGCGCGGCTACATCGACTTTCAGGTGCTGGACGCGAGCGCCGAACTCAGCCGCGAGCGGGATGCCACCTTCGTCACCTTCACCGTGCGTGAGGGTGTTTCCTACAACATTGGTGCCGTCTCGACCGTGTCCGAGGTCGAAGGGGTGGACGCGGCCGAGTTCGAGGCGGTTCAGAAGATCCGGTCTGGCCAGACCTACAGCCCGCTGCTGATCGACAACAACATCACCAGGATGGAAACGCTGGCCCTGAAGAAGGGGCTGAACTTCATCCGCGTCGAGCCGCGCATCACCCGCAATCCGGCGGGGCAGGTGGTGGACGTGCAATTCGCCATCGTCCGCGGAGAGCGCATCTTCGTCGAACGCATCGACATCGAAGGCAACACCACGACGCTGGACCAGGTGATCCGGCGGCAGTTCAAGACGGTCGAAGGCGACCCCTTCAACCCGCGCGAAATCCGCCAGGCGGCGGAACGCATCCGCGCACTTGGCTTCTTCGCCGATGCGCAGGTCAACGCCGACCAGGGCTCGGCGCCCGACCAGGTTGTCGTGAACGTCGACGTCGAGGAACAGCCGACCGGCTCGCTGTCCTTTGGTCTCAGCTATTCGGTCGCCTCCGGCACCGGCGTCAACATCGGCTTCTCGGAAACCAACTTCCTGGGCCGCGGGCAACGTTTGTCGGTGGCGATTTCGACGGCGTCGTCGAACCAGAACTCCAGCTTCAGTTTCACCGAACCGGCGCTGCTGGGCCGCGACCTCAGTTTCTCGATCGGCGGGTTTTACCGCACGTCGGAATCCGACTATTCGGCCTATGACACCCGCAACATCGGCTTCACCACAGGCATCGGCTTCCCCCTGGGCGAAGAGTCAACCCTGAACCTGCGCGTCGGTCTGTCCGAGGACAAGCTGTTCAACTACACGGGCGACTCGGCCATCATCCTGGACGAGGTCGAACAGGGCGCGCGGACGACCTTCTCACTTGGCTACAGCTACGAATACGACAACCGCATCACCGGGCTGAACCCGAAAGGTGGCGTGCTTCTGCGCTTTGGCCAGGATTACGCGGGTCTGGGCGGAGACGCCGAATACCTCAAGACCACTGCGCTGGCGCTGGCCGAAACCAAGGTTATGAATGAGGAAGTCACGCTTCGCGCGATATTCGAGGGCGGCGCGATCACGTCGCTCGGCGGGAATGTGACGCGGGTCACCGACCGCTTCTTCGGCAACGGCAAGATCCGCGGCTTCGAGCCGAACGGAATCGGGCCGCGCGACCTTGCGGCGGCGGACGACGACGCACTTGGCGGGAACTTCTTTGCCGTCGCGCGGTTCGAGGCGGACTTCCCGCTGGGCCTGCCCGAAGAATACGGGATCACCGGCGGCGCCTTCCTCGACGTCGGCTCGGTCTGGAGCCTGGACAACACGGCGGGCGGCCCGACCGGAACCGACGAGGTGGACGACAGCTTCATCCCGCGCGCCGCAGTCGGCCTGTCGGTGTTCTGGAACACACCCATCGGTCCGCTGCGCTTCAACTTCAGCCATGCGCTGAAGAAAGAGGACTACGACAAGGAGCAGACCTTCGACCTGACGGTCTCGACCAAGTTCTGATGCGGGCGGGACGGCGCAGGTCAGGGCGCGCGGGGCCGTTGCTTGCGGCCTTTGCGGCCTTGGCCTTTGCCAGCCATGTTCTCGCGCAAGAGGTCCAGCCGGCCCCGCTTCTGACGCTGGACCAGGACCGCTTCTTTCTGGAATCCGATTTCGGTCGCGCTGCGGCCGAGCGTGAGCGCACCGCCACGGCTGCCCTTGAACAGGAGAACAAGCGGATCGAGGCCGAGCTTGTGGCCGAAGAGCAGGCCTTGACGGAGCAGCGCAAGACCCTGTCTGCGGCCGAGTTCGCGGCCAGGGCCGAGGCCTTCGACCAGAAGGTCGAACGCATACGCTCGGAACAGGACAGCAAGGCCCGCGCGCTGACCGACGCGCGTGAGGCGGACCGGCAGGAATTCCTGAAAGCCGCAGTCCCTGTCCTGGGCAAGCTTCTGACCGAACGCGGCGGTACGGCGATCCTGGACAAGAACCTTGTGATCGTGTCGCTGTCGGCGATCGACATCACCACCGAGGCCATCGCCGCGGTGAACGAGGCGCTGGCTGCGGAACCGCTCCAGCCGTGACGGGGGCAGAACTTGTCTCAGGCGGCGCGACTTGCTAGCTAGGCCGAAAGGCGGAAGGCCCGCCGGGACGGAAGGACAGACAAGATGGATGCAAGCGCAGTGACGACCGCCGATCTGGACTTGATCCAGCGGATCATCCCGCACCGCTACCCGTTCCTTCTGATCGACAAGGTCAAGGACATCGTGGTGGGCGAATCCTGCGTCGGGATCAAATGCATCACTCTGAACGAGCCGCAGTTCCAGGGCCATTTCCCCGGCATGCCGATCTTCCCCGGCGTGATGATCATCGAGGCGATGGCGCAGACCTCGGGCGTGCTGGTCGGCCTGTCGATGGACCTCGTCGACAAGCAGGCCAAGGTTTTCTTCATGGGCGTCGACGGGGTGAAGTTCCGCCGCAAGGTAGTGCCGGGCGACGTGCTGGAGCTGCACGTCAAGGCGCTGCGCGGGGGCGGGCGGGTCTGGAAGTTCGAGGGTCAGGCCAAGGTCGATGGCGAACTGGCCTGCGAGGCGACGTTCATGGCGATGTTCGACGTGCCCAAGGCCTGAGCAATGGGTCAGGCCAGCATCCATCCCACCGCCCGCATCCACGCCTCGGCGGTGGTCGAGCCCGGCGCGGTGGTCGGCGAGGGCTGCGAGATCGGCCCGTTCTGCGTCGTGGGGCCAGAGGTGACGCTTGGCGCCCGGGTGGTGCTGAAGTCGCACGCCGTGGTGACGGGATGGACCGAGATCGGCGACGAGACCGTGATCTTCCCTTTCGCCACCGTGGGCGAGGTGCCGCAGGACCTGAAGTATCACGGCGAACGGACCCGGCTGATCATAGGCCAGCGCTGCCGCATCCGCGAGGCGGCGACGTTGAACACGGGAACCGAGGGCGGCGGCGGGGTCACGCGGGTGGGCGACGATGTACTCATCATGACCGGCGCCCATGTCGGCCACGATGCGCAGATCGGCAACCGGGTGATCCTGGTGAACCATGTCGCCATCGCCGGCCATTGCGTGCTGGGCGACGACGTGATCGTCGGGGGCCTTTCCGGCGTGCATCAATGGGTGCGGATCGGGCAGGGCGCGATCATCGGGGCGGTGACGATGGTGACGAACGACGTGATCCCCTACGGCCTCGTGCAGGCTCCGCGCGGCGAGCTGGACGGGCTGAACCTGGTCGGCCTGAAGCGCCGGGGCATCGACCGGGCCGAGATCACGGCGCTCCGGGCGGCTTACCAGACACTGGCGCAAGAGGACGGCAGCTTCCTGGACCGTGCGCGGAAACTGGCCGAGGAGAGCGACTCCTCGCTGGTACGTGAGATCGCCGATTTCATCCTGTCGAAGTCCGACCGCAGCTTCCTGACCCCCAAGGGGGGGCGGTGAGAACCGCGATCATCGCGGGCCAGGGCCGCTTGCCCGCCGCACTGGCTGCCGGGATGGCCGAGCCGCCCCTGGTCGCCGCGCTGGACGGCTTTGCCCCCGAGGGTCTGACCGTGGACCTCCGCTTCCGGGTCGAGCGGCTGGTCCCCTTTCTCCGCGCGCTGGAGCGGGACGGGATCGGGCAGGTAATCTTTGCCGGGGCCGTCACCCGGCCACGCCTTGACCCCGCGCTTCTGGACGAAGCCACGGCCGCGCTTCTGCCGCGCCTGATGGCGGCGATGCAGCAGGGCGACGACGCGACGCTGCGCGTGGTGATCGAGCTGTTCGAGGAATTCGGATTCAAGGTGGCCGGGGTCGAGGACGTGGCCCCGGCCCTGTTGCCGGGCGCGGGCGTGCTGGCCGGGACCGTCAGCCCGCGGGATGAGGCCGACGCGGCGCGCGCCGCCGCCATCGTTGCCGCGCTGGGGGCGGTTGACGTGGGGCAGGGCGCGGTCGTGGCACAGGGGCTGTGCCTGGGCGTCGAGGCCTTGCCCGGGACCGATGCGCTTCTGGCGCAGGTGGCCGCAATCGGCGGCCTGCGACCCGATCCGGCGCGCGGGAAAGGCGTGTTCTACAAGGCTGCGAAACCAGGACAGGACCGGCGGATCGACTTGCCGACGCTTGGTCCCGATACGGTGAAGGCGGTCGCGGCGGCGGGTCTGGCGGGCCTGGCCTTTCAGGCAAGATCGGTGATCTGCCTGGACCTCGCCGGGATGCAGCGCCTTGCCGGGGAGCTGGGCCTTTTCCTCTGGGCGCGGGCGTGAAGCTTTTCCTCATCGCGGGTGAGCCCTCGGGCGACCGGCTGGGCGCGGCGCTGATGGCGGGGCTGAAGTCCCTCGCCCCGGTCGAATTCGCCGGCATCGCCGGTCCGCTGATGCAGGCCGAGGGGATTGAAAGCCTCTTCCCGATGGAGGAGCTTTCCGTGATGGGCATTGCCGAGGTGCTGCCGAAGTATTTCCACCTGAAACGCCGCATCCGCGAGACGGCCGAGGCGGTCCTGGCCTCGGGTGCCGAGGCACTGGTAACGATCGATTCCCCCGACTTCTGCCTGCGGGTCGCCGCCCTGGTGAAGGCTGCGGACCCGGGCTTTCGCACCATCCACTACGTCGCGCCCTCGGTCTGGGCCTGGCGGCCGGGCCGGGCGGCGAAGATGGCGCCGGTCGTGGATCATGTGCTGGCGCTCCTGCCCTTCGAGCCGCCCTACATGACGGCGGCGGGGATGACCTGCGATTTCGTCGGCCATCCCGTGGTGTCCGAACCCTTGGCCTCCGAAGCCGAGACAGCCGCCTTCACCGGGCCGGGGCCGCTTCTGCTGGCGCTGCCCGGATCGCGGCGGGGCGAGGTCACGCGCCTTGCCCCGGTCTTTGGCGAGGTGGTGGCCCGGCTGCACGCCCGGCACCCCGATCTGCGGGTCGCGCTGCCGACGGTGCGGGGCGTGGCGGACCTCGTGCGCGATCTGACGGCCGATTGGGCCGTGGCGCCGCGGATCATTCAGGACCCCGGCCAGAAGCGCGGGGCCTTCGCAGCGGCGGATGTGGCGCTGGCCGCCTCTGGCACCGTGTCGCTGGAGCTTGCGGCCAACGCCTGCCCGATGGTCATCGCCTATGACATGCATCCGCTGACCCTGTGGCTGATGCGCCGCGCCGCGCTGATCGACACGGTGACGCTGGTGAACCTGGTCAGCGACACCCGCGTCGTGCCAGAGTTCATCGGCCCGGACTGCAGGCCCGACCTGATCGCCCCGGCCCTGGAGGCCGTGATGGCCGACCCGTCCGCACAGCGCGCGGCGATGGCCCTGACGATGCAGCGGTTGGGCCAGGGGGGCGAGCCGCCAGGCCTGCGCGCGGCGCGGTCTGTGCTGCAGGCCATAGGGAATTCATGACCCTCGCTTAGGTCATTTTCCGAAACGGTTTTCGGCGGTTTGATGGTATTGTTCGCAACGCCCCTATTTTCGGGCGTCTTCAAGACCTTTGCATTTCGATCTTCCTTTCCCATCCTGGAGCATTTCCATGCACGGTTTCGATTACGCTTCGGCCCATGTGCCGAGAGGCCGGTTCAACACGCCCGGCCGCTTTGGCCGCATGTTTCCCTGGTTGCGCTCGCTGAAAGCCTTCGACCCGGGCCCGGACGAACTGGGCAAGGTGGGCGGCGCGATGGACGGGGGCAATCCGCCGCCCACCGACACGACGCACAACAACGACCGGATGAAGGCCGGCTACACCTTCCTGGGCCAGTTCGTCGACCATGACCTGACTCTGGACACGACCTCGATCCTGGAACGGCAGGTCGACCTGAACGCCACCACGAACTTCCGCACCCCGGCATTCGAACTGGATTCGGTCTATGGCCTGGGTCCGGCAGTGCAGCCCTATCTGTACGATCAGGACAGGCCGGGGCAGCTGCTGGTCTCAGCCAGCGGCAGCGACCTGCAGCGCAATGCGCAGGGGCGGGCGATCATGGGTGATCCGCGCAACGACGAGAACACCATCGTCTCGCAACTGCACCTTCTGTTCGTCAAGTTTCACAACAAGGTCTACGAGACCGAGTTTGCCGACATGCCGCACGGCAAGGCGCGGTTCGAGGCGGCGCAGACTTTCGTGCGCTGGCATTACCAGTGGCTCGTGATGAACGAGTTCCTGCCGCGCCTCGTCGGGCGCCAGCGAGCGGCTGCGGCGATGGACGACCCCGGCTTCGAGTTCGAGACCGAGCACGCCTACATGCCGGTCGAATTCTCGGCAGCGGCCTACCGCTTCGGCCACAGCCAGGTGCGTCCCGGCTATGCGCTGGGGCAAGGGCGCGGCGCGGCGCTGTTCCCGGGCGACCCCGATGCCCCCTTTGGCGCACTGGACCTGCGCGGGTTCCGGCCGGTCCTGCCCGAGCTGGAGGTCGACTGGGCCTTCTTCTTCGGCACCACGGCGCAGCCGGGCAAGAAGGTCGATACGCTGATCTCGACCGTGCTGCTGCAATTGCCCACGGGAGTCGTGCCAAAGGAAGAGCCGAACCGCCACCGCTCGCTTGCGACGCGCAACCTGCAGCGCGGGCTCGACATGAACCTGCCGTCGGGCCAGACCGTCGCCTGTCACCTAGGCCTGCCGGTTCTTGGCGAGACAGAGTTGTGGACCACGAACGGTGCCACAGTCGGCCGGGGTCCGGCGCCCTTGTGGTTCTACATCCTGCGCGAGGCCGAGGTCCGCGGCGGCGGGCGGCGCCTGGACGGCGTCGGGGCCGAGATCGTGGCACGGACCTTCGTGGCGCTGATGCTGAAGGACAAGGCGTCGTACCTGGTGCAAGAGCCGGGCTTCGTCCCCACGCTTGGCACGGGCGGTCGCTTCACCATGACGGACATGGTCAACTACACGCTGGGGGCGTCGCTGGTCTCCGAGGATGTGGCGACACTGCCCGGCGATTGACGGTGCCAGGGGCGGTCCCCCCGGGCCGCCCTTAGGGCGTCGGGGTCTCGCCGTTGATGATGGCCAGCACCTGCGGCATCAGGGTTTCCATGTTCCCGTTGATCAGCTGGACAATCCCAGGCTGCTGCGCCGCAGTCAGCTGCGGCAGTTTCGCCATCACCGACTTGCCCTCGGGCGTGGCGTAGAAGTCGCGGAGCGCCGTGATCTCGGCCAGGGTCATCATGTCCGCCATGATCCCCGCCTGGTCGCGCATCAGTTTGGTCAGCGGCTCGGTGAAGGTGTCGAGGTAAAGCTGGCGGATCTTCGCCACCTGCTCCTCCGACAGAGTCTGCCCGCCCGCCGCGACCTGGCTCAGGATCGGCTGGTACATCGTCTCGATCATCGCGGCCATGTCGAAGCCCTGCAACGCGAGGTCGACATATTCGGCGGCGGCGGCCACGCGGTCCTCGCGGGTTTCGGCAAGGGCGGGCAGGGGCAGGGCCAGCGCGACCGCCAGCAGCAGGGATTTCAAGACGAGCGTCCTTTCCAGATCCAGCCGCCGCCGTGGATGCGGCCGCCCTCGGGGGCGTAGAAGACGCAAGCCTGACCGGCGCTGACCCCGTCTTCGGGGGACAAAAGCTCCACCTCGGCGGTGGTCGGTCCCGTCGGGCGGATGATCGCCTCGCGCGGGGGCCGTGTGGACCGGACCTTGACCTTCAGGTGCCACTCAGGCCGGCTGTCGAAGGGGGCGTCGCCCAGCCAGTTGATCTCGCGCACCGGGATGATCCGGGTCGACAGCGCGGCCTTGGGGCCGACGATGACGCGGCGCGTCTCGGGGTCCAGTTTCACCACGTAAAGCGGCTCGCCCAGGCCGCCGATGCCCAGGCCCTTGCGCTGGCCGATGGTGTAATGGATCACGCCGCGGTGTTCGCCCAGCACGGTGCCATCCAGGTCCACGATCTCGCCCGGATCGGCCGCGCCGGGACGCAGCTTCTCGATCACCGCGGCGTAGTTGCCGTTCGGCACAAAGCAGATGTCCTGGCTGTCGGGCTTGTCGGCAACCGGAAGCCCGTATTTCGCCGCCAGCGCGCGGGTTTCCGCTTTCGAGGCCAGGTGGCCCAGCGGAAAGCGCAGGTAGGACAGCTGTTCCGGCGTTGTCGAGAACAGGAAATAGGACTGGTCGCGCGCCGGGTCGGCCGCCTGATGCAGCTCTGGTCCGTGGGCGCCGATTTTCCGCTGGATATAGTGGCCGGTCGCCATGCAGTCGGCTTCAAGATCCTTGGCCGTGGCCAGCAGATCCTTGAACTTCACCCGTTCGTTGCAGCGGATGCAGGGAACCGGGGTCGCGCCCGCAAGATAGGCGTCGGCAAATTCCTCGATCACCGCTTCGCGGAAGGTGTTTTCGTAGTCGAGGACGTAGTGCGGGAACCCCATCGTCTCGGCCACGCGGCGGGCGTCGTGGATGTCGCGGCCCGCGCAGCAGGCCCCCTTCTTCGCCAGCGCCGCGCCGTGGTCGTAAAGCTGCAGCGTCACGCCAACGACGTCATAGCCTTCCTCGGCCAGCATCGCGGCCACGACCGAGCTGTCGACGCCACCCGACATGGCCACGACAACCCGCGTTTCGGCGGGGGGCTTGGCAAAGCCCAGTGAGTTCAGCGGCAGGTCGCGCGGCATGACGATTGTCCGGGGTCAGGGAATGATGGGGAATATATGAAAATGCTGTGCACTCTCAATCCCCCGTTTCAGGATTGATTAAGCCTGTTCGATCATTCTGCCGTGAAAGCAATGGGGGAACGGCGATGTTCTTGAAACGTGTCGATGGACCGCGACAGGTCACCCTGCCGGACGGCAGCATCCTTACCCGGGCGGACCTGCCGCCCGCCGATACCCGCCGCTGGGTCGCCAGCCGCAAGGCGGTGGTGGTCAAGGCCGTGGTCTACGGCCTCATCCCCGAGAAGGAGGCGCTGGATCGCTACGCCCTGTCCGAGGAGGAATTTGCGCTGTGGCGGTCCGCAGTCACCAAACATGGCGAGGATGGCCTCAAAGTCACAGCGATCCAGAAATACAGACAACTTTAGGTGTTATTCGACTCTCGCTCAGGCATAGTAACCGGACGTTAACCATTGACCGCCACAGTCGTTAACGATGAACCACCGGAGCGGAGTTTTAAAGAATGCGCATTCTGCTTGTTGAGGACGATCCCACCACCTCACGCAGCATCGAATTGATGCTGACCCATGCCAACCTGAACGTCTATTGCACCGACATGGGCGAAGACGGAATCGACCTGGCGAAGCTTTACGATTACGACCTGATCCTGCTTGACCTGAACCTCCCGGACATGAGCGGGCATGAGGTTCTGCGCCAGGTGCGACAGGCCCGCGTGGAAACCCCGATCCTGATCCTGTCGGGCGCGGATGATACGGAAAACAAGCTGAAAGGCTTCGGTTTCGGCGCAGACGACTACCTGACCAAACCCTTCCACCGCGAAGAGCTGGTCGCCCGCATCCATGCCATCATCCGGCGGTCCAAGGGCCACAGCCAGTCGGTGATCAAGACGGGGCGCGTATCGGTCAATCTCGATGCCAAGACCGTGGATGTCGACGGCAAGGCGGTGCATCTGACCGGCAAGGAATATCAGATGCTGGAACTCCTTTCCCTGCGCAAAGGCACGACCCTGACGAAGGAGATGTTCCTTAACCATCTTTACGGCGGGATGGACGAGCCGGAATTGAAGATCATCGACGTCTTCATCTGCAAGTTGCGCAAGAAACTGGCCGAGGCGACGGGCGGTGACAATTACATCGAAACCGTCTGGGGCCGCGGTTATGTGCTGCGCGATCCGGCGGGCGGCCAGGCCCGGCTCGCGGCCACCGCCTGATCTTTACCTTCGCGGCCCCGCCGCCTAACGTCTTCGCGCAGACTGGGGGCGGGCGATGGTTGAGAAGGCTGTGGAAACCTTGACGGAAGCCGAGGCGCGGCAGGAACTTTCGCGCCTCGCCGCAGCCATCGCCGCCGCGAACACCGCCTATCACACGCTCGACGCGCCCGAGATGTCGGACGCGGACTACGACGCGTTGAAGCGGCGGAATGCCGCGATCGAGTCGCGCTTCCCTGGCCTGAAGCGCGCAGATTCGCCATCGGATCAGGTGGGCGGGGCCGTCGCCGAGGGATTCGGCAAGGTCGCGCACCGCGTGCGGATGCTGTCGCTTGAAAACGCCTTCGCGGCCGAGGAGGTCGCCGAGTTCGACGACCGGGTCCGACGCTTCCTGGGCTTCCCCGGCGCTGTCCAGTACACCGCCGAGCCGAAGATCGACGGGCTCTCGCTGTCGCTGCGCTATGAACGCGGGCGGCTCGTCCAGGCCGCCACCCGTGGCGACGGCGAGGTGGGCGAGAACGTCACCGAGAACGCCAGGACCATCTCCGACATCCCGCAGCAGCTGGCAGGCGCACCCGATGTGCTCGAGGTTCGCGGCGAGGTCTACATGTCCCACGCGGATTTCGCCGCACTGAATACCCGCCAGTCGGCCAGCGGCGACAAGACCTTCGCCAACCCGCGCAACGCCGCCGCCGGGTCGCTGCGCCAGCTTGACGCCCGGATCACCGCCGCCCGCCCTCTCCGCTTCTTCGCCTATTCGTGGGGGGAGCTTTCCCAGCCGCTGGCCGCGACGCAATTAGACGCGATCCAGCGCCTCACGTCGCTCGGATTCCAGACCAACCCGCTGACCGTCCTCTGTGCCGGTCCGCAAGAGATGCTGGACCACTACCGCCTGATCGAGGCGCAGCGGGCCACGCTCGGCTACGACATCGACGGCGTCGTGTACAAGGTCAACGACCTCGCGCTGCAGGCCCGCCTCGGCTTCCGCTCCTCAACCCCCCGCTGGGCGCTGGCGCACAAGTTCCCTGCCGAGCTTGCCTGGACCGAGCTTCTGGGCATCGACATCCAGGTCGGCCGCACCGGCGCGCTTTCACCCGTCGCGCGACTGCGGCCAGTGACTGTGGGGGGCGTGGTCGTCCAGAACGCCACCCTGCACAACGAGGATTACATCGCCGGCCGCGACTCGCGTGGTGAGGCCATCCGCGGCGGCAAGGACATCCGGGTCGGCGACTGGGTCCAAGTTTACCGGGCGGGCGACGTGATCCCCAAGGTTGCGGACGTGGACCTGTCCCGCCGCAAGGACACCGCGCATCCCTATGTATTCCCGACGGAATGCCCCGAATGCGGCAGTCCCGCCCACCGCGAGGAAGGCGACTCGGTCCGCCGCTGCACGGGTGGCCTGATCTGCCCGGCCCAGGCGGTCGAGCGGCTGAAACACTTCGTCTCGCGCGGCGCCTTCGACATCGAAGGCCTGGGCGCCAAACAGGTCGAGATGTTCTTCAAGGACCCGCTCCTGCCAGTGAAAACCCCGGCCGACATCTTCACCCTTGCTGCAAGAGACGCCGCCAACCCCTTGCAGAAACTGAAAAATCGCGAAGGCTTCGGCGAGGTTTCCGCCGCCAAGCTTTTCGCCGCCATCGAGGCCCGGCGCATTATCCCGCTGGACCGGCTGATCTTCGCCCTTGGCATCCGGCACGTGGGCGAGGTCGCGGCCGGTCTCCTGGCGCGTCACTACTCCACGTGGGAGGCCTTCGAGGTCGCCGTCACCCACGCCACCCCAGGCTCGGCGGAGTGGGCGGAACTCAACTCGATCAACGGCGTGGGCGAGGTCATGGCGCAAAGCCTTGTCGACGCCTTCCAGAACGAGGCCGAACGCGCCGCCATCGACGCGCTGGCCGCGCAACTGACGGTCCAGCCCGTGCAGGCCCGGGGTGTCGTGGACAGTCCGGTCGCGGGGCTGATCATCGTCTTCACCGGCACGCTGGAAAAGATGACCCGGGCCGAGGCGAAGGCCCGTGCCGAGGCCCTGGGCGCCAAGGTGGCCGGCAGCGTCAGCGCCAAGACCGATCTGCTGGTCGCGGGGCCGGGGGCGGGATCGAAGGCCAAGGACGCCGAACGCCTGGGCGTCCGCACCATGGACGAGGACGCCTGGCTGGAGCTGATCGGCGGATGAGCCGGCCCGAGGCGCTTTTTCCGCTGTTTGCCGGGATCGAGACGCTGCCGGGCGTCGGCCCCAAGGCCGCGAAGGCCTTCGAAAGCCTGGGCGTCACGCGACCGAAGGACCTGCTGTACCTGCTTCCGCATTCCGGGGTCGACCGCGCGCTGCGCCTCTCGGTGCGCGAAGTTGTCCCGCCAGCGACCCTCACGGTCGAGGTCGAGGTCGGCCAGCACGTCCCCCCGCGCCGGAAGGGCGGACCCTACCGGATACATGTCCGCGACGCGCGTGTGGAATTCCTGCTGGTCTACTTCCACGCCCGCGCCGACGCTCTTGCGAAGCTTCTGCCCACCGGGCAGCGCAGGCTTGTGTCTGGCAAGGTCGAGTTCTTCGATGGGATCGCGCAGATGGTCCATCCCGACCACGTCCTGCGCGTCGAGGAGGGCCGCGAAATCCCGCCCTACGAGCCGGTCTACCCGCTTTCTGCCGGCCTGACGCAACGGCTGGTCGGAAAGGCGGCGCAGGCCGCGCTGACCCGGCTGCCGGTCGTGGCGGAATGGGCGGACCCGGCGCTGATGCTGCGCGAGGGCTGGCCCGACTGGGCCGCGGCCTTGCATCAGGCCCACGGGCCGACCGGGGCAGCGGGTCTGGCGTTCACCCATCCGGCGCGACAGAGGCTCGCCTATGACGAACTTTTCGCACATCAGCTGACGCTCTCGATTGCCCGGGCGCAACTGCGGCGCGGGAAAGGCGTGGTGACGCAGGGCACCGGAGCTTTGCGCGACAAGGTCCTGAAAAGCTTGCCCTATGCGCCGACCTCGGCCCAGAGCCGGGCGATTGGCGAGATAGCTGCTGACATGGCCGCGCCGCTGCGGATGAACCGGCTGCTGCAGGGCGACGTCGGGGCCGGAAAGACGCTGGTTGCGTTCCAGGCGCTGCTGATCGCGGTAGAGGCCGGGGGCCAGGGCGTGATGATGGCGCCGACCGAGATCCTCGCACGCCAGCACTTCGAGGGGCTTGCGCCGTTGGCTCGGGCGGCCGGGGTGCGGCTGGAGCTTCTGACTGGCCGTGACCGAGGGACGGATCGCGCGATGAAGCTGGAAGACCTGGCGGTGGGCCGCATTCCCATCCTTGTCGGCACCCACGCGGTTTTCCAGAAAGACGTGGAATTCAAGGATTTGCGTCTGGCCGTCGTGGATGAACAGCACCGCTTCGGCGTGGCGCAGCGGATGGAACTGGGCTCCAAGGGCGCGGCGGTGGACGTGCTGGTGATGACCGCCACTCCGATCCCGCGGTCCCTGGCGCTGGCGACGCATGGCGACATGGACGTCTCGGTGCTTGACGAAAAACCGGCGGGCCGCAAGCCGATCCGCACGGCGATGGTCTCGGCCGAACGGCTGGATGAGGTCGTGGAGCACTTGCGCAAGGCCGTGGCCGAGGGGCGGCAGGCCTATTGGGTCTGCCCGCTGGTCGAGGAGTCCGAGGTCGTCGACTACGCCAGCGCCGAAGAACGCTTCCGCAGTCTGCGCGCGGCGCTGGGAGAACGGGTTGGGCTGGTCCACGGCCAGATGCCGCCCGCCGAGAAGGACGCCGCGATGGCGCGCTTCGTCGCCGGAGAGACTTCCGTCCTGGTCGCAACCACGGTGATCGAGGTCGGCGTCAACGTGCCGAACGCGACGATCATGGTGATCGAGCAGGCCGAAAGCTTCGGTCTGGCGCAACTTCACCAGTTGCGGGGCCGGGTCGGGCGGGGCGAGGCGGCCTCGACCTGTCTTCTGCTGTATCAGCCGCCGCTCAATGAGACCGGGCGGCGGCGGCTGACCACGATCCGCGACACCGAGGACGGCTTCCGCATCGCCGAGGAGGATCTGGCGATGCGCGGGGCGGGCGACCTGATCGGAACCGCGCAGTCCGGCCTGCCGCGCTTTCGGGTCGCGGACCTTGAGCGGCAGGCAAGCCTCATGGCCCTGGCGCAGAGCGACGCGCGCAAGCTGCTGCTGGATGACCCCGGGTTGACCAGCCCGCGCGGGAGCGCGGCGCGGACTCTGCTGTGGCTGATGGATCAGGACCGCGCACTCCGGCTGATGAGCGTCGGCTGATCCGTTCCGGTCTGTTCGCAAATGTTCTTAAAAAGTTCTTTACAGGCTGTAGTGGATATGAGAACAATTCGGCCACAGATCATGGAGGACGCGATGAAAGACGCCATGAAGACCCTGCTGACCCACACCCCGAAAGGCGCGATGGAGGACCTGGTGGGTGCCGCATCGCTGTTCGTGCTGCTGTTTGCCGTGCTCTCTGTGCCCGGCCTGCATTAAGGTTTCTGCCCCGCGCTCTGTCCCCCAAGGCAGCGGTCCGCCTCGCCTGGCCCACCGCACGCCGTTTCCAGACGCGCTACTGCCGCCGCCATCCCATCGGATGTGCGGCGGCTTTTTCTTAGGCGGCGGCCTGCGCGGCCTCCATCGCCTCGCAGACGGCTTCCAGTGCCAGCAGGATCGAGGCGTGCCGGTTCTTGTAGTCGCGGGCAGGGGCGAGGACTTCGTAGCCCTGGAACGGTGCGGCAGGAACCGGGCCACCCTCTTTCAGCATGGCACGCAGCGCGTCGCGGGCCGCCTGCAGCTCGGGCAGAGAGCGGCCGATCACCACCTCTCCCAGCACGGCGGCCGAGGCCTGACCCAGGGCGCAGGCCTTCACGTCCTGGGCGAACTCGGCCACCCGGCCGTCCTTGACCACCACATCAGCCGTGATCGTCGACCCGCATAGGGGAGAGCGCCGGCGTGCCGTGCCTTGCGGGGCGGGAAGCCGGCCGAGATGGGGGATGTCCGCGGCCAGCCCCAGGATGCGGGCGGAGTAGAGCTTGATGAGGTCGCTGTCGCTCATGGTATTCCCTCGGCTGACCCCTTATGTAGACGCGCGCCGCCTGACTGCCAAGGAGAAGCCCATGCCCTTCGATCCGGCCACACTAAAGTATGATGCCGCCGGGCTGATCCCCTGCGTGGCACAGGATGCCGTGTCGGGCGAGGTGCTGATGGTCGCCTGGATGAACGCGGCCTCGGTCCAGGCCACGCTGGAGACCCGGAAGGTCACCTACTGGTCGCGCTCGCGGGGGGCGTTCTGGGTGAAGGGGGAAAGCTCGGGGCATCATCAACGGCTGGTGGAACTGCGGGTGGACTGCGACCGGGATTGCCTGCTGGCCCTGGTCGAGCAGGAGGGGCCGGCCTGTCATACCAACCGGCGGTCCTGCTTCTATACGGCGGTCCGGGGTGGCGAGGAGGTCGAGATCATGGCCCCTGTCCACGGTGGACAAGAGTGATAACTCCATAGAAAACAAGGACCTGTCCGTTGCCGTTAAGGATTTGGCAACCCGACCATCCGGCGGATGTCGGCTGGCGTCGCGCCCTCGGCCCGGTACTTCCGGATTGCCCGCGCGTCGTCACGCTTGGCCAGCCGCTTGCCGTTCTCGTTCCGGATCAGGCGGTGGTGGTGGTAGGTGGGCGTTGGCAGGCGAAAGAGATGCTGCAGGATCACCTGGACGGGCGTGAAGTCGAACAGGTCCTCGCCGCGGATCACATGGGTCACGCCCTGGTCGGCGTCGTCGAAGCTTGACGCGAGGAAATAGGCCACGATGTCCTCGCCCTTGCGCGACAGGACCACGTCGCCGATCTGACGCATCGCCTGCTCGGGGTCGACACGGTGCGCGCCATAATGCGCGGGGCCGGTCTCTGTGAAGCTGAGATCGGCAGACGCAAGCGACTCCAGTGCGGCCGTGAGGTTCAGACGCAGCGCATCGCCGGGTTTGCGGCTTTCCATCCCACGATGGCGGCACGTCCCGGGATAGACGTTGAAGGCTACACCCTCCTGCGGGGCGGCAAGGGCCGCGCGAATGTCGGACCGGGTGCAGGAGCAGGGGTAAAGAAGTCCTTTTCCTTCAAGGGCTTCAAGGCGGGCATTGTAGCTGGAGATATGCTCTGCCTGCCGGTGGATCGGTCCATCCCAGCCAAGGCCCAGCCAGAGCAGATCTTCCTGAATCAGGACGTCCCATTCGGGTTTGCACCGCTCAAGGTCGGTATCCTCCATCCGAAGGAGGAACCGACCGCCGGCGGCGCGCGCCATGTCATGGGCAAGGATGGCGGAATAGGCATGGCCCAAGTGCAGCGGGCCAGTCGGGCTGGGGGCGAAGCGGGTTACGAAAGCCATGCGGTGAAGGCCGCCTTGGCGCGGTCGGTATAGGCCTTGTAGCGGTCGTGGCGTCCGCGGCGACCGCCCTTGGCGTCGATGGGCGGGAAGAGCCCGAAGTTCACGTTCATCGGCTGGAACGTCTTCGCCTCGGCGCCCCCGGTGATGTGGGTCACAAGCGCCCCCATCGCGGTCTCGGGCGGCGGCGGAGGCAACGCGCGCCCGAGAAGATCGTGCGCGGCCATTCGTCCGGCGAGGAGACCCATCGCCGCGGATTCGACATAGCCTTCGACCCCGGTGATCTGGCCCGCGAAACGTATATACGGCCGGGACTTCAGCCGCATCTGCGCGTCGAGCAGCGTCGGGGAATTGATGAAGGTGTTCCGGTGAATCCCGCCCAGACGGGCGAAGCTGGCGCTCTCCAGTCCCGGAATCATCTTGAAAACAGCGGTTTGGGCGCCATATTTCATCTTCGTCTGGAAGCCGACGATGTTGTGCAGCGTGCCCAGCTTGTTGTCGCGGCGAAGCTGGACCACGGCATAGGGTTTCACGTCCGGCTGGTGCGCGTTGGTGAGGCCCACGGGCTTCATCGGGCCGTGGCGCAGCGTCTCGCGCCCGCGTTCGGCCATGACCTCGATCGGCAGGCAGCCGTCGAAATAGCCCGCGGTTTCGCCTTCGTGGAACTCGGTCTTTTCGGCAGCGAGGAGCGCGTCGATGAACACCTCGTACTGCTCGCGCGTCATCGGGCAGTTGATGTAGGCCTTCTGCTCGTCCTCTGTCTCACCCTTGTCGTAGCGGCTTTGCAACCACGCGACCGACATGTCTATACTTTCTGTATATACAATTGGCGCGATGGCATCGAAGAAGGCCAAGGCTTCGGCCCCGGTCGCGGCGCGGATCGACTGGGCCAGCGCCGGGCTGGTCAGAGGACCCGTGGCGATGATCCAGTGGCCGGATGAAGGAAGCTCGGTAACTTCTTCATAGGATGTGGAAATCAGCGGATGGGCTTTCAGCTTGTCCGTCACGGCCCGGGCGAAGGGATCGCGGTCCACCGCCAGCGCGCCGCCGGCCGGAAGCCGATGCTGGTGCGCCATCTCCATCACCAGGCTGCCCGCCTGACGCATCTCCCAATGGATCAGGCCCACGGCATTGCGTTCGTGGTCGTCCGAGCGGAAGGAGTTCGAGCAGACCATCTCGGCGAAGTCGCCGGTGCGGTGCGCGAAGGTGCCGGTCTTGGGCCGCATCTCGTGGATGACCACGGGGACGCCCAGGTTCGCGGCTGCCCAGGCGGCTTCGGAGCCCGCCATGCCGCCGCCGATGATGTGCAGGGGTTCAGTCATGCCGCCGATGTAGGGCGGATCGCCGGAAAAGGAAAGCCGGGGGACGCGCCCCCGGCCAAGGGTTCAGGCCTTGTCGAGGGCTAGCTTGCCCGCGCCGTGGGCGAAGAACATCAGGAAGGCCCCGGCGATCGAGAAGTTCTTGAGGAACATGATCATCTGGATCTGGTCGGCGAGGTTGTTGTGAAAGACGACCGCGGTGAAGAGGCAGAAAGCGGCCCCGGCCAGCGCCACCGGGCGGACCATGAAGCCAAGGATCAGGCTGAGGCCGACGGCGATCTCGAAGATCGTGGCGGGCCAGGCCAGTGCGCCGGGCAGGCCGACGGACTCGATGTAGCCGGCGGTCCCGGCGATGTCGCCCAGTTTGCCGACACCGGCAAGCAGGAAGAAACCGCCGATGAAGAGGCGGGCGATGAGCGGCGAGTAGGTCTTGAGCTGTTCCATGATGGTCCCTTGAGGCGCGTGGTCCCCGGTCTGTTGCCGGATGTGCGCATCTTGCATGCGGGCCATTTTGCGCAAATTCCGTGCGAGGGCAGGGCTCTTGTGCGCTGGCGCAGGTTAACCGAGCTTGCGCCGCTGATCCCGCACGAAGCCGACCGGGTCCGAAATGTCGCAGCCCAGCGCGGCGGCTTTCTGGAAGAAGCCTGGGGCGGGCAGACCCTCGGCCGAGAGGCGCTGGCAGAGGACCGCGGCCCGGAATGGTTTGTCCTGGGCCGCGTCCTCTTCCATCAGCGCTTCAAGCCGGGCGGTAAGCTCGCCCATGCGCAGGCCAAGTTCCCGGGCGAGGGCGCCGTAAGAGATCGTATCGCCCGCGGCGGCGAGGGCCGCGAGGCGGGCTTCAAGCGTCATCGCCCTGATCGGCCACGCGGGCGACCGAGACGACTTCCTCGTCAGCGCCGATGGCGAAGATCTTCACGCCGCCCGCGCTGCGCGAGCGGAAGCTGACCTGTTCCACCGGCGTGCGGATCGACTGGCCGGAGGAGGTGGCGAGCATGATCTGGTCGGAGAGTTCAACCGGGAAGGAGGCGATGATCCGGCCGCCGCGCGGGCCTGGAGAGATCGCCTTGACGCCCATGCCGCCGCGGCCGCGCACGGGGTAGTCGTGGCTGGAGGAGAGCTTGCCCGAGCCGCCCTTGGTGACGGTCAGGATCAGGTCCTCGGCCGCCGACATTTTGGCGTAGCGTTCGGGGGTCAGCTGGCCGGCGGGGACGTGGTCTTCCTCGTCGTCGGTCTCTTCCTCGGTGATCCCGGCCATCAGGCGGCGCTGCTTGAGGTAGGCCTCGCGTTCCTCTGGCGTCGCCTCGAAGTGGCGGATGATCGACATGGAGACGACGTGGTCGCCCTCGGCCAGGCGGATGCCGCGCACGCCGGTCGAGCCGCGCGATTTGAAGACGCGGATCTCGGTCGTGGAGAAGCGGATGGCGCGGCCGGCTTCTGTAACGAGCATGATGTCGTCGTTCTCGTCGGCGATGGCGGCGTTCACCAGGGAGACGCCCTCGGGCAGGTTCATCGCGATCTTGCCGTTGCGCTTGACGTTGGTGAAGTCCGACAGGTCGTTCTGCCGGACGTCGCCGTCACTGGTGGCAAAAACGATCTGCAGGTTGCCCCAGTCTTCTTCGGGCACGTCGACGGGCATAAGGGCCGCGATGCTGATGCCGTTCTGGATCGGCAGGATGTTGACCAGCGCCTTGCCCTTGGCGGTGCGGCCGGCGAGCGGCAGGCGCCAGGTCTTCAGCTTGTAGACCATGCCGTCGGTTGTGAAGAACAACAGCCAAGTGTGCGTATTCGCCACGAAAAGCGTGGTGACCACGTCGTCGTCCTTGGTCTGCATCGAGGAAAGGCCCTTGCCGCCCCGGTTCTGGGCGCGGAATTCGGCCAAGGGGGTGCGCTTGATGTAGCCGCCCGAGGTGATGGTGACGACCATATCCTCGCGCTCGATGAGGTCTTCGTCCTCCATGTCGCCGGACCAGTCGGCGATTTCGGTGCGGCGGGGGACGGCGAAGAGGGCTTTGACCTCGCGCAACTCGTCCGAAATGATCGACATGATCCGCTCACGCGAGCCAAGAATGTCGAGGAAGTCCTTAATCTTCCGTGCCAATTCCTCCAGCTCGTCCGTGACTTCCTTGACGCCCATCGCGGTGAGGCGCTGGAGGCGAAGGTCAAGGATGGCGCGGGCCTGGACTTCGGACAGGTTGTAGGTTCCGTCCTCATTGATCGTGTGCGATGGATCGTCAATCAGGCGTATATACGCGGCGATGTCGTGGGCGGGCCAGCGGCGGGTCATCAGCTTGTCGCGGGCCTCGGCCGGGTCGGCAGAGGCGCGGATCGTGGCGACGACCTCGTCCACGTTGGAAACGGCGACGGCCAGGCCGCAGAGGATGTGGCTGCGTTCGCGGGCCTTGCGCAGTTCAAAGGCGGTGCGGCGCGCGACAACTTCCTCGCGGAAGGTGATGAAATGGCTGAGGAAATCGCGCAGCGTCAGCTGTTCGGGACGGCCGCCGTTCAGGGCCAGCATGTTGCAACCGAAGCTGACCTGCATGGTGGAGAAGCGGAAGAGCTGGTTCAGCACCACGTCGGGCGTCGCATCGCGCTTGAGCTCGATCACCACGCGGACGCCGATCCGGTCGGATTCGTCGGCGATCCCGGCGATGCCCTCGACGCGCTTTTCGCGGACAAGTTCCGCGATCTTCTCGATCATCGTGGCCTTGTTGACCTGATAGGGGATCTCGTCGATGACGATGGCCCAGCGGTCCTTGCGGATTTCCTCGACATGGGTCTTGGCGCGGATGATGACGCTGCCGCGACCCTCAAGGTAGGCCTTGCGCGCGCCGGAGCGGCCGAGGATCTGCCCGCCCGTCGGGAAGTCGGGGGCGGGGATGATCTCCATCAGCTGTTCCATGCTGATGTCGGGGTTTTCGATCAGCGCGAGGGTGCCGTCGATCACTTCGCCCAGGTTGTGCGGCGGGATGTTCGTCGCCATGCCGACCGCGATGCCGCCCGCGCCGTTGACCAGCATGTTGGGGAAGCGTGCGGGAAGGACGGTGGGTTCCTTGTCCTTGCCGTCGTAGTTGTCCTGGAAGTCGACGGTTTCCTTGTCGATGTCCGACAAAAGGAAGGCCGCAGGCTTGTCCATCCGCACCTCGGTGTAGCGCATGGCCGCGGCGCTGTCGCCGTCCATGCTGCCGAAGTTGCCCTGGCCGTCGAGAAGCGGCAGCGACATCGAGAAGGGCTGCGCCATGCGCACGAGCGCGTCGTAGATCGCCGAGTCGCCGTGGGGGTGGTATTTCCCCATCGTGTCGCCCACCGGACGGGCCGACTTGCGGTAGGCCTTGTCGTGGGTGTTGCCGCTTTCGTGCATCGCGAAGAGGATGCGCCGGTGCACGGGCTTCAACCCGTCGCGCAGGTCCGGGATCGCGCGGGAGACGATCACGCTCATCGCGTAGTCGAGATAGGCGGTCTTCATCTCGGCCGCGATGTCGACCTGGGGGCCGTGATGGACGGGACGCTCCGGGTTTTTGTCTTTGTTGTCAGTGTCTTCCGGGGTATCGGCCATGAGGGCGCGCGCCTTCCTTGCGGGATCAAGATTTAGCAGGCCAAAGGATACACCATCCAAGCTGTTGGGTGCAATGGCGGCTTGCGCCCCGCTTGGCAGCCATCAAGAACGAGTGCCAACATTCTGTTTTCATTGATTTTTAAAGCGGTGATGTCATGATTCCCCAATGGGCCACCCGAAAGGAGGGAAGGAATGGTCGGACGCGAGACGGAACTGATGCTGAAGGGCTATGGACTGACCACGGCGGAGCTGTATTACCGGATGCCGGATTATCGCAATGTTCTCAACAGCTTCATCTGGCAGGAGTATGACCTGGCGCCGGATTACCCGAAGCTGTTCCAGTTCATCGAGTTCTGGCAGGAAAAGATCGAAGGGCCGCTGCATTCGGTGCGGTTCACGCACAGAAAGCTGATCGCGCCGGGCGAATGGCGCAACGTCGTGGGCGAGTTCAAGGTGCATTGAGCGGGCGGTGGGCGGACCGCCCACCCCACGCGGGGTTGCGCTTTGGCCGGGCGGCGGTTAGGGCGCGTGGCCCATGACGCTGCGCCCCCCATCCGCCCTGACAAGCCTTGACGCGCTGGAGCGCGCCGGTCTGACCGATCCCGCCGACCGGACGGCTCTGCAGGCGGTGACGGCGGAGTTCCGGGTGCGCATCTCGTCCGAGATGGCGCAGGTCGCCTCGCCGGGTGTGCGGGCGCAGTTCCTGCCGGACGTCCGCGAAGCGCAAGTCCTTCCGGAAGAGCTGCTCGATCCCATTGGCGACGACGCCCATGCGCCGGTTTCGGGGGTGACGCACCGCTACCCGGACCGCGCGATCCTGCATGCGACCAAGACCTGCGAGGTCTATTGCCGCTTCTGTTTCCGGCGCGAGACGGTTGGCGAAAGCGGACATCTGGGCGAGGCAGAGTTCGAGCAGGTTCTCGACTACCTGAAGGCGACCCCCGCCGTGCGCGAGGTGATCTTCACCGGGGGCGATCCTCTGGTCCTGTCGGCGCGACGATTGGGTGTGATGCTTGACCGGCTGGAGGCGCTGGGGACGCTGGATCTGGTCCGCTTCCACAGCCGCGTGCCGGTGATCGCACCCGAACGGGTGACGGAGGCGCTGGTCACGGCGTTTGACCGCGCCTTGCCGGTCTGGCTGGTTGTCCATGTGAACCATCCCGACGAGATCACCGAGGCGGCCGCGCAATCCTTGCGGCGGTTGAACCGGGCGCGGGTTCCGCTCTTGTCGCAGACGGTGCTTCTGCGCGGCGTCAATGCCGAGACAGAGACGCTGGAGCGTCTGTTCCGCGCGCTGATACGGCACCGGGTGAAGCCGTATTACCTGCACCACCCGGACCTCGCGAAGGGGACGGGACATTTCCGGGTGACGCTGGAAGAGGGGCAGGCGATCATGGCCGCGCTGCGCGGGAGACTGACAGGAATAGCACAGCCGACCTATGTGCTGGACATTCCCGGCGGCCACGGGAAGGTGCCGGTCGGGCCGGGCTATCTGCGGCGCAATGGGGACCTCTGGATGGTCAGCGACCCGCAGGGACGCGAGCATATCTATCGCGATCTCTAGGGGTCTCGGAAACAGTTTTCCCAAGCGCGTCGGGTTTGTTGCGAGTGTGAATACAGTATATGCGCCACGTATATACACTCGCAAGAAATGGTGGCGGGTCCACCAGGTGCCACCCGGTCTTGTGCTACTTTGCCCGCGTCGGCCGGTCGAACACCTTCTTCCCCATCAGCGACCCGACGAGATCGACCATCAGCCGGGCGGTCATGCCGCGGTCGTCGAGGAAGGGGTTCAGCTCGACAAGGTCGAGCGAGGTCACGAGGCCGGATTCGTGCAAGAGCTCCATCACCAGATGCGCCTCGCGGAAGGTGGCGCCGCCGGGGACGGTGGTGCCGACGGCCGGCGCGATGGAGGGGTCTAGGAAATCGACGTCGAGGCTGAGATGCAGCATCCCGCCCTCAGCGCGGACGCGGTCGAGGAATTCGCGCAAGGGGGCGACGAGGCCGCGTTCGTCGATCACGCGCATGTCGTTGATGAAGATGTCGCGTTCCTGCATGGCGGCCTGTTCGGCCGGGTCGACCGAGCGGATGCCGAACATGCAGATGCGCTGCGCGGGGACGGGGGCGGGGAAGGGCGGGAAGGCGTCGAACCCCTCGCGGCCGGCGATATAGGCCAAGGGCGTTCCGTGCAGGTTGCCGCTGGTCGTGGTGAGCGGCGTGTGGAAGTCGGAATGCGCATCGAGCCAAAGCAGGAACAGCGGCCGGTCCTGGCGCGCGGCAAAGGCCGCGGCCCCGGCCGCAGAGCCGAGCGCCAGCGAGTGATCGCCGCCCATGATGATCGGGAAACCACCCTGCGACAGGGCGTCGTCGACCTTGTCCATCAGGGTTTCGGTCCAGGCCACTGTTTCGGCCAGGCCGTGGACGACCGGGTTGGCGCAGGCGACGGGCTTCAGCGCGGGCAGGGGAAGGTCGCCCCAATCCTCGACCGCATGGCCTTCGGCGGCGATCTCGTGGCCGATGCCGGCGACGCGGTAGGCGGACGGCCCCATCAGGCAGCCGGGCCGCTTCTGCCCGGTGTCGATGGGTGCGCCGATGAGGATACATCTGGGCATGGGGGCCTCCTGCTTTCACCCGGTGTAGCGGGGCGGTCGCGCGCGTGGCAACCGGCAAATCGGCGGGATCGGCGGGTTGGGGCCGGCAGACTGGAGTGCAGACGCGGCGGAAGGGCGCAGGGCTTTCCCCTGCGGCCCCGGCGGCCTATCATGGGACCAACGACAGGAGCATCAGAATGATCGTCGAGCTTGGGCATTTCGCGCTGATCCTGGCGCTCATGGTCGCGGTGGTGCAGGCCACGCTGCCGCTTTGGGGGGCGCAGACGGGGGATCGCAGGCTGATGGCGCTGGCCGGACCGGCAGCGGGGCTGCAGCTGGTGCTGATCGCGGGGAGTTTCGCGGCGCTGACCTGGGCCTTCGTGGTTTCGGACTTCTCGCTCGCGGTGGTCGTCTCGAACTCGCACACGCTGAAGCCGATGCTGTACAAGGTCTCGGGCGTCTGGGGAAACCATGAGGGCTCGCTGCTGCTCTGGGTGCTGATCCTGGCGATCTACGGCGCGGCCGTTGCAGCCTTCGGCACCAACCTGCCCGAGCGGCTGAAGGCGCGGGTGCTGGCGGTGCAGGGGCTGATCGGGGTGGCGTTCATGGCCTTCCTCCTTCTGACCTCGAACCCGTTCTGGCGGCTGGCGGCGCCGCCGCTGGACGGGCAGGACCTGAATCCGCTGTTGCAAGACCCCGGATTGGCCTTCCATCCGCCGTTCCTCTATCTTGGCTATGTCGGCCTGAGCATGGCCTTCAGCTTCGCCGTGGCCGCGCTGATCGAGGGTCGGGTGGATGCCGCCTGGGGCCGCTGGGTCAGGCCCTGGACCCTGGCCGCCTGGGTCTTCCTGACGATCGGCATCGCGCTGGGGTCCTGGTGGGCCTATTACGAACTCGGCTGGGGCGGGTTCTGGTTCTGGGACCCGGTGGAAAACGCAAGCTTCATGCCCTGGCTGCTGGCGGCGGCGCTTTTGCATTCGTCCATCGTGGTGGAAAAGCGCGAAAGCCTGAAGGCCTGGACGATCCTGCTGGCGATCATGGCCTTCGGGTTCAGCCTGATCGGGACCTTCATCGTCCGCTCGGGCGTCATCACCAGCGTCCACGCCTTCGCCAACGACCCCGAGCGCGGGGTCTTCATCCTGATGATCCTGGGCTTCTTCACCGGCGGCGCGCTGATCCTGTTCGCGGCGCGCGCGGGAGTGATGGAGGCACGGGGCGTCTTCAGCCTGGTCAGCCGCGAAAGCGCGCTGGTGGCGAACAACATCCTGCTGTCGGTGGCGGCCTTCGTGGTCTTCATCGGCACCATCTGGCCGTTGGTCGGGACCATGCTGATGGGTCGTGACCTTTCGGTCGGCGCGCCCTTCTTCAACGCCGCCTTCTCGCCCTTCATGGTCGCGCTGGCGCTGATCCTGCCTCCCGGCGCGATGCTCGCCTGGAAACGCGGCGATCTGCGTCGGTCGCTACGGGGCCTGATCCCGGTGATGGCGCTGGTCCTGGCGCTGGGGGTGCTGGCCTATGCCATGCAAAGCGGTCGGACCGCGCTTGGCCCGGTCGGGCTGATGCTGGGGGCCTGGGTGAGCTTCGGCGCGATGGCGGACCTCTGGGCGCGGACCGGGCGGGGCGGCCTTGCGGCGAGGGCGGGGCGGCTTCTGCGGCTGCCGCGCGCGGACTGGGGCAAGGCGACGGCGCATTTCGGCCTGGGCGTCACCATCTTCGCCGTCGCCGCGATGAACTCCTGGAAGGTCGAGGACATCCGGGTGGTGCAAGAGGGCGAAAGCTTCCCGTTGGGGGCCTATGCGGTGCGGCTCGACAAGGTCGAAGAGGTGCAGGGGCCGAACTATACCTCGACGATGGGCTGGATGACGGTCACGAGCAATGGCGCGCCGGTTGCGGTGCTGACACCAGAGAAGCGCGTCTATCCGGTTGCAGGAATGCCCACGACCGAGGCCGCGATCGACTATGGCTTCACGCGCGACATCTACCTGGTGCTGGGCGACCGGCAGAAGAGCGGCGGCTGGGCGGTGCGCAGCTATATCGAGCCCTTTGCCAACTGGCTTTGGGGCGGGGCGATCCTGATGGCGCTTGGCGGCGTGCTCAGCCTGTCGGACCGGCGCTACCGCGTGGCGGCGGGGGCGCGGCGGGTGCCGTCGGGAGTGCCGGCGGAATGACGGGGGTTCTCAAGCGACGGTGGGCCTGGGGCCCACCCTACATCCTGGCGCTCTTCCTGGCCGTGGGGCCCGCCTTCGCGGTGCAGCCGGACGAAATGCTGGCCGACCCCGCGCTGGAAGCCCGGGCCCGCGAGATCAGCCGCGACATCCGCTGCCCGGTCTGTCAGGGCGAAACGATCGACGACTCGAACGCTCCCATCGCGCGCGACCTGCGGATCATCATCCGCGAGCGTCTGACAGCGGGGGACAGCGATGCCGAGGTGGTGGACTACATCGTGGCGCGCTATGGCGAAGGGGTGCTGTTCAACCCGCCCGCGCAGGGGGTGAACCTGGTCCTGTGGCTTGCGGGGCCGGCGCTTCTGCTGGCGGGGATCGCGGTGGCGGTCGT
The DNA here is from genome assembly GCA_027489355.1 of Paracoccaceae bacterium. Classification (GTDB taxonomy): domain Bacteria; phylum Pseudomonadota; class Alphaproteobacteria; order Rhodobacterales; family Rhodobacteraceae; genus Tabrizicola. The sequence goes on from JAIXZY010000039.1 coordinate 30,612, forward strand.
GGCGAACCGGCGCCGCGTGGTGCCGGAGGCGGCGCTGACGGCCGACGAAGAGGCGCGGCTGCAGGAAATCCTGAAGCAGTAGGGTGGGCGATATCGCCCACCCTACGCACCCGCGTGACGCAGCGTCCGGCTTCACCTTCCTGTGGCGCCCGCTACTCTGCCCGAAACGCGGGAGGGACGGATGGCGGAACTGGTCAAGGTCGAGATCGAGGCGGGCGTGCACCGCATCACGCTGAACCGGCCCGAGGTGATGAACGCGCTGAACCGCGACATGCGCGTCGAGCTGCTGGCCGCGCTGCGCGCAGGCCATGCGGCGCGCGTGATCGTCCTGTCCGGGGCGGGGCGCGGGTTCTGCTCGGGCCAGGACCTGATCGATGCCGAGGGGCTGGACGCCTCCGGGTTCGAGGCGATCCTGAACGAGGAATACGTCCCGATGATCCGCGCGATCACCGAGGCTCCGGTTCCCGTCATCGCCGCGGTGAACGGAGCGGCGGTGGGGGCGGGGGCGAACCTGGCGCTGGCCTGCGATCTGGTGATCGCCTGCGAAAGCGCGGTCTTTGTCCAGGCTTTCACCCGGATCGGGCTGATCCCCGACGCGGGCGGCACCAGCTTTCTGCCCCGCCGCGTCGGCCTTCAGCGCGCGATGGGCGCGGCGCTTCTGGCCGAACCGGTCAGCGCGCGTCAGGCCGAGGCCTGGGGGATGATCTGGGAGGCGGTCCCCGACGACCGCTTTGCCGAGGTGGTTGCCGCGCGGGCCGCGAAGCTGGCGGCGGGGCCGACCGGGGCCTATGCGGCGCTGAAGCAGGCGATGCGCGGGGCGTTCGACCAGTCGCTCGAAGCGCAGCTTGCCGTCGAGGCGCGGCTGCAAGGGACCTGCGGTGCCAGCGCCGATTTCCGCGAGGGCGTCGCGGCCTTCCTGGGCAAGCGTCCGCCGGTGTTCTCCGGCCGCTAGGAACCGATCCTCGACCCGCGCGTTGTCGGCTTCGGGCGTGTGTCGCAGGAGGGCGGGCGGTGGACTGGAACCGGGCTTTGACGGCGCTCTTGCGCCGGGGTGTACGCACGGGGCAGCTGGAGCTGACCTTTGCCGACGGCTCGACCGAGGTGTTCGGTCCCGGCGGGCCACCTGCGACTTCGGTCACGCTGCATGACCCCGACCTGCCGCGGAAATTCCTGGCCCGGCCTGACCTGGCCATGGGCGAGGCCTACATGGACGGCCGCCTGACGATCCGCGACGATGATGTGCGCAGCTTCCTGACCTTCGCGCTCCGCAACGCGCGTGGCCGCCGCCTGCCGCCGCCCTTGCCGCAGCTGGTGGCGCTGGCGAAAGGCGCGCGGTCCTGGGCGATATGGAACCGGCTGGGGGTCGCGCGGCGCAACGTGGCCCATCACTACGACATCTCGCCCGCGCTTTATGACCAGTTCCTGGGCGAGACCAAGCAATACACCTGCGCCTATTTCCGCCGGCCCGACATGACCCTGGACGAGGCGCAGGCGGCGAAGATGGCGCATATCGCGGGGAAGCTTCTGCTTCGGCCGGGGATGCGGGTCCTCGACATCGGCTGCGGGTTCGGGACACTCGCCCTGACGCTTGCGCGCGACCACGGGGTCGAGGTCACCGGGATCACCCTGTCCGAGGTGCAGCTGGCCGAAGCACAGGCCCGCGCACGCGAGGCGGGGCTGGAGGGGCAGGTGACCTTCCGCCTGCAGGATTACCGCAACGTCACCGAGACCTACGACCGCGTCGTCTCGGTCGGCATGATGGAGCATGTCGGCCTGCCGCACCTGCGGACCTATTTCCGCAAGGTCGCCGACCTGATGCCCGAGGACGGCGTGGCGCTGATCCACTACATCGGCCGCTGGTCGCCGCCCGACACCATCTCGCCCTGGTTCAACAAGTACATCTTCCCCGGCGCCTATTGCCCGACCATCAGCCAGGCGATGCGCGTGGTCGAACGGACCGGCCTGATCCTGTCGGACCTGGAAGTCTGGCGCGGGCATTACGAACGCACCTTGCAGGAATGGCTGAAACGCTTCGACGCGAACATCGACCGGGTGCGTCAGCTGCAGGACGACCGCTTTGTCCGCATGTGGCGCTATTACCTGCAATCGGCCGAGATGGGCTTTGCCGAGGGGCATCTGGTGATCCACCAGCTGCAACTCGCCAAGGCGCGCGGCACCGTGCCGATGACGCGCGACTACCTGTATCCGGCGCGGAACAGCTAGGTCCCGCTAGGCCCCGCGCTTCAGGCCCGCGACGCCGGTGCGGGCGATCTCGACCAGGCCGAGCGGTCGCATCAAGTCGGCGAAGGCGTCGATCTTCTCGGGCGTGCCGGTCATCTCGAAGACGAAGCTTTCCAGCGTGCTGTCGACCACATTGGCCCGGAAGATCTCGGCCAGGCGCAGGGCCTCGATCCGATGGTCGCCCTTGCCCTTGACCTTGATCAGCGCCAGTTCGCGCTGGACCGAGGGGCCTTCGGCGGTCAGGTCCTGCACCTCATGCACCGGGACCATGCGCTTCAGCTGCGCCTCGATCTGGTCGATCACGGCCGGGGTGCCGCGGGTGACGATGGTGATCCGGCTGCGGTGGCCGGTGTGGTCGACCTCGGCCACGGTCAGGCTGTCGATGTTGTAGCCGCGGCCCGAGAAAAGGCCGATCACGCGGGCCAACACGCCCGGCTCGTTCTCGACGATGACGGCCAGGGTGTGGCTCTCCTCGACCTCGGACAGCGCCGAGCGGAGGTCATAGGCGGAATGGCTGGTCGAGCCCTTCTTGATGTTCAGTGCGGACATGGCGTTCCTGTCTTCTGCTGTCAGTTCGGTTAGGGGCCTAGAAGCCGATCCAGTGCGGACGGCCGACCCGGCGGATCACGGTGTAGATGAGAAGCGGCCCGACGATCCCGGCCAGCGTGCCAAGGACCATGTGGGCCGTAAGGTCGGTGGAAAACCGGGCCAGCGCGGCCCGGGTGGCGGCGGAAAAGATCGTATGCGACAGGTAGATGCCCATCGACGCGAGGCCGAGGAAAGTCAGGCCGCGGATCACCGTGTCCGACCGACCGGCGACCAGACCCTGGATCACCACCAGTGCGGCCAGCGCCAGCGCGATACCGAGGAGCTGGCTGGTCAACAGCGTCTGGGGCAACTGGAAGCTCAGCGCCTGCAAGGCCAGGAACAGCAGACCCGCCGTCAGCACCGCGGCCGCTCCCCGCGGCTTCCACCCGGTCTGGCCAAGCGCAAGGCCGGTCAGGAAGGCGCCGGCATAGGTCAGGGCGCCCACGGTCCAGGCATTCAACCCCACGGGCGTGACGCTGGAGCCGACAACCATCACCCCGGCCAGCGCCGCCCAGGCCGGGGCCGGAAGCGGGCCGGTCACCAGGCGGATCAGCGCCAGCACGGCGATCTGCTGCAGGAACAGCGCCCAGAGGAACCAGAAATGGTCGCGCGGGGGCAGGGGGAAGAAGTAGAGCGACTGCAGCCCCGTTATCTGGCTGTTCGCCGCATCCCCCGCAGCCAGTCGCGCCGCGGTAAAGAGATAGGTCCACAGCACCAGAGGCCACAGAAGCCGCGTCACCCGGCTGATCGCCGCCTCGCCCAGCGGACGGCGCAGCACCCAGTCCTGGAAGGTGATGCCGGACAGCAGGAAGAACAGCGGCATGTGGAAATTGTAGATCAGCCTGTCCACCAGCCCGAAGAGCCGGGGGTCCCCGATCATGCCCGCGCTTTCCAGACCTCGCCAGGCATGGCCGATCACGACCAGGATGATGCCCACGCCCTTCGCCACGTCCAGCGAGACGTCGCGGGGTCTGGGGCTGGCCTCGGCGGTCATGTTCATCCTGTCTCTGCCTTAGGCGCGTCGGTCGGTCCCCGGCGATCACCGGGGACCGGACGCATCACACCAGCACCGCGCCCGAACGGAAGGCCTCGGCGTCGGCCGACAGCAGCATCTCGTTGTGCGGCTTGCCGCTCGGGATCATCGGGAAGCAGTTCTCGTGCTTTTCGACCAGGCAGTCGAAGATCACCGGGCCGTCATAACGGATCATCTCCAGGATCGCGTCGTCCAGGTCCTTCGGGTCCTCGACCCGGATGCCCTTGCAGCCGAAGGCCTCGGCCAGCTTCACGAAGTCGGGCAACGACTCGCTCCACGAAGAGGAGTAGCGCTCGCCATGCAGAAGCTCTTGCCACTGGCGCACCATGCCAAGGCGTTCGTTGTTCAGGATGAACTGCTTGACGGGCGCGCGGAACTGCATCGCGGTGCCCATCTCCTGCATGTTCATCAGCCAGGACGCCTCACCGGCCACGTTGATGACCAGCGCCTCGGGATGGGCGATCTGCACGCCGATCGAGGCGGGCAGGCCATAGCCCATCGTGCCGAGACCACCTGAGGTCATCCACCGGTTCGGGTCCTCGAAGCCCAGGAACTGCGCGGCCCACATCTGGTGCTGGCCGACTTCGGTGGTGATGTAGCGGTCCATGCCCTTGGTCAGGGCCTCCAGCCGCTCCAGCGCGTATTGCGGTTTGATCGTGGTGGTGGAGTTCTTGTAGGCGAGGCACTTCACCGCGCGCCATTCGTCGATCTGCTTCCACCATTGGGCAAGCCCGCGCTGGTCGGTCTTCGATCCGCGCGCGCGCCACTGGCGCAGCACTTCCTCCAGGACGCGGGTCACGTCGCCGACGATCGGCACATCCACGCGGATGACCTTGTTGATCGACGAGGGGTCGATGTCGATGTGCGCCTTCTTCGACTTCGGGCTGAAGTCCTTCACGCGCCCGGTGATCCGGTCATCGAACCGCGCGCCGATGTTGATCATCAGGTCGCAGCCGTGCATGGCGAGGTTGGCCTCGTAAAGCCCGTGCATCCCCAGCATGCCGACCCAGTTCTTGCCCGAGGCCGGGTAGGAGCCGAGGCCCATCAGCGTGGAGGTGATCGGGAAATTCGTCTCCGCCACGAGTTCACGCAGGAGCGCGCTGGCGCGGGGGCCAGAGTTGATGACGCCGCCGCCGGTGTAGAAGATCGGGCGTTCCGCGCTTTCCATCAGCTCGACAAGTCGCGCGATCTGGTCGGGGTCGCCCTCGGTGCGGGGCTGGTAGTGGGTGACCTTGGCCTTTTCGGCCGGGCTATAGTCCGAGGTGGCGAACTGCACGTCCTTCGGGATGTCGATCAGCACCGGGCCGGGGCGGCCGTGGGTGGCGACGTGGAAGGCCTGGTGGATGGTTTCGGACAGCTTGGCCGTGTCCTTCACCAGCCAGTTCATCTTGGTGCAGGGCCGGGTGATGCCCACGGTGTCGGCCTCCTGGAAGCCGTCGGTGCCGATCATGAAGGTCGGGACCTGGCCCGTGAGGACCACGATCGGGATCGAATCCATCAGCGCATCCGTCAGGCCGGTCACGGCATTGGTCGCACCGGGACCCGAGGTCACCAGCGCCACGCCGGGCTTGCCGGTCGACCGCGCATAGCCTTCCGCCATGTGGACCGCGCCCTGTTCGTGGCGCACGAGGATGTGGCGGATGTCGTTCTGCAGGAAAAGCTCGTCATAGATCGGAAGCACCGCGCCGCCGGGATAGCCGAAGACGACCTCGACGCCCTGGTCCTTCAGGGCCTGGATCACCATCTTCGCACCGGTCATCTGCTTCGACATTTCCGCGTCTCCTTAGCGCAACAAAAAGCCCCCGGAAGTTTCCTTCGGGGGCGCATGGGAACCACTATGGTCAACCGTCACCGGCCCATGCGCTTCCTTCCTACGATGACAAGAATTCCGGCCATTTGGCCCTTCCCTTCATGTTCGGTCGGAACAGTAGGCGGGGATATGCCGGGCGTCAACCGGATTTGCAATCCGAAAATGTCGCAGCCATGCGGCATTTTTGAACTTTTCTTGCGGCACGCGGCCGTCCGGCGCAACTTTCCGAACTTTCCTGCAAAAAGGCACGGTGACTGCGCGCCTTTGGGCAGGTGAAGCCCCGCAAGGCCGCGGCTAAGAACCCGATGCCGGGCGGGGTGGTCCCGCCGCAAGGGAGACTGGTAGATGAAGCTGTACTATTCGCCGGGCGCGTGCTCGCTGGCCTCGCACATCACGCTGAACGAAGCAGGCGTGCCCTTCACCGCCGAGAAGGTGGACATCCGTGCGGGCAAGACCGAAACCGGCGCCGACTTCGGCAAGATCAACCCGCGCGGCGCGGTGCCGGCGCTGGACCTCGGCAACGGCGAGGTGCTGACCGAAGGCGTGGCGATCATGCAGCACGTGATGGACAGCGCGGCCCCCGGCTCGCTGCCCGCGCCGGGCACGCTGGCCCGCGCCCGTCTGGCCGAGGCGATGAACTACGTCTCGACCGAAGTGCACAAGACCTACTCTCCCTTCTTCTACGGCATCGAGGGCGAGGCGAAGGAGAAGCAGGTCGCGCTGCTGAACGCCCGCCTGCAGGTGGTCGAGGACCGGCTCGCCAGCCGCGAATGGCTTGCGGGCGACCAGTACACCCCGGCCGACGCCTACTTCTTCACGGTGACCAACTGGTCGCAGTTTGTCGGGCACGACCTGTCGCAGTTCCCCCGGATCACCGCGCTGCGCGCCAAGGTCGCCGCGCGACCGGCGGTGCAGAAGGCGCTCCAGGCCGAGGGTCTTGCCGCCTGAGAGAGGCAGTCACCAGCGGCCCGGATCGACAGGTCCGGGCCGCCCGCCCCCTTCCCGCAGGCAAGCCCGCCGATCCTCCCGGCGATGATGCTTTTGCCTTTACGCGCATGGTCCGACCAGCCAGACTGACGTCGGGTAACTCGTGACGCGCAACGCAAAGGGGTTCCGCTCTTGCGGTTGCACAACTAGCATCTATCTCACGACCATGCCGGGCGCCGAAGGTCGGTGGTCGGTCAACAACAACAGTGGAGGATACTGCATGGATAGACGTTCGTTCCTGACCAAGGCCTCGGTCGGCGGGATTGCCGCTGCGGGTGCCGCGACGCTTGCCGCTCCGGCAATCGCTCAGGATGCACCGACCGTGGCCTGGCGGGTCACCTCGTCCTTCCCGAAATCGCTGGATACCATCTTCGGTGCGGCCGACGTGATGTCCAAGGCGGTCAGCGAGATGACCGACGGCAAGTTCACCCTGCAGGTCTTCCCGGCGGGCGAGCTGGTGCCGGGTCTCGAGGCCGCGGATGCCGTGTCGCAGGGCACTGTCGAAGCCTGCCACACGGTGCCTTACTACTTCTGGGGCAAGGATCCGTCCTATGCGCTGGGGGCGGCCGTGCCGTTCGGGCTGAACGCGCGGATGATGAACGCCTGGTTCTACCGCGGCGGCGGCATCGACATGATGAACGAGTTCTACGCCACCCAGAACCTGATCGCTTTCCCCGCCGGCAACACCGGGGTGCAGATGGCGGGCTGGTACCGGAAGGAGATCAACTCGGTCGTCGACCTGCAGGGCTTGAAGATGCGGATCGGCGGCTTCGCCGGCAAGGTGATCGAGAAGCTGGGCGTCGTGCCGCAGCAGATCGCGGGCGGGGATATCTATCCCAGCCTGGAAAAGGGCACCATCGACGCCGCCGAATGGGTCGGCCCCTATGACGACGAGAAGCTCGGCTTCCAGAAGGTCGCGCCCTACTACTACTATCCCGGCTGGTGGGAAGGTGGCCCGGCCATCGCCACGATGATCAACCTTGCCAAGTGGAACGAACTGCCGCCGGCCTATCAGGCGGCGCTCAAGACCGCCTGTGCGCTGGCAAACGTCGACATGCTTGCGAACTACGACTGGAAGAACCCGGTGGCGCTGAAGTCGCTGGTGGCCAACGGCGCACAGCTGCGTCCGCTGCCGCAGGACGTGCTGTCGGCGGCCTTCGACGCGGCCAAGGCGACCTATGACGAGGTTTCGGCGACCAACGCGACCTTCAAGAAGATCAAGGAAAGCCAGGATGCCTTCCGCAAGGACGCCTACCTGAACGCCCAGATCGCCGAATACAACTACGACGTCTTCATGATGACGCAGCAGCAGGCCGGCAAGCTGTAAGCGTCCGCCTTCAGGAAACGGAAAGGCCCCGGAGCGATCCGGGGCCTTTTGCCTTGCGTCCTGGGCCGGCGATCAGGGGTTGATCACCGGCGCGCCCAGTTTCGGCAGCCCGCCCGGCGCAGGGGCCGCGCCATCCGCCGGAGGCGCAGCCGGGGCCGCCCCGTCGACTGCGGGCGCGCCAAGGGTCGGGGCACCAAGGGTTGGCGCTCCCGGCAGTCCCGGCAGGCCGCCCGGTGCCGCCGGAGCCGTCCCGCCTCCCGTCGCACCGGGGGCCATCGGCGTGAAGCCCGGCACCTTGATCTCGATGGTGGAGGGGTCCACCACCTCGCCCTTGTAATGCATGACCATCTGCGGGAAGGCGATGGTCAGCCCGATCATCACCACCTGGATCACCACGAACGGCGTCGCGCCCCAGTAGATCTGCCCGGTCGAGACCCCCGCCAGCCTTTCCCCCGTGACCTTGTCCACATAGGGCGCCTTGGGGGCGACCGATCGCAGATAGAAGAGTGCGAAGCCGAAGGGTGGATGCATGAACGAGGTCTGCATGTTCACCGCCAGGATCACCCCGAACCAGATCAGGTCGATCCCCAGCGCCTCGGCCGGGGCGACGAGAAGGGGGACGATGATGAAGGCAAGCTCGAAGAAGTCCAGGAAGAAGGCGAGCAGGAACACCAGGATCGAGACGACGATCAGGAACCCGGCCTCCCCCCCCGGCAGGCTGACCAGCAGATGTTCGACCCAGACATGCCCATTCACCCCGTAGAAGGTCAGCGAGAACATCCGCGCGCCGATCAGGATGAAGATCACGAAGGCCGACAGCCGCGTGGTCGAGGCGAGGGCCTGGCTGATCACCCCGTAGTTCAGCCGCCGCTTCATCGCGGCCAGCACCATCGCGCCAAGCGCGCCCATCGCGCCGCCCTCGGTCGGCGTGGCGATGCCCAGGAAGATTGTCCCCAGCACCAGGAAGACCAGTGCCAGCGGTGGGATCAGCACGACGATGAACTGCTGCGCAAGCCGCGACATGCTGTTCATGCCGGTGACCTTGTCGATCACCGCATAGGCATAGATCACCAGGACGCCGACCGTGGCTCCAAGGATGTCGGCGTTCGGGCCCTGGGTCGGATACAGCAGGACATGCGCCGCATAGCCGATGCCGATGCAGACGGCGATGGCGACCAGAAGCGAGGTTACGCCATGCCCCAGCGTCCGCGCCTCGGCCGGCAGCGCCGGAACCCAGTCGGGCCGCCAGATCGAGATGAAGAAGATGTATCCCATGTAAAGCCCGGTCAGCACCAGGCCCGGGATGATTGCCCCTGCGTACATGTCGCCCACCGACCGGCCCAGCTGGTCGGCCAGCACGATCAGCACCAGGCTCGGCGGGATGATCTGCGCCAAGGTGCCAGAGGCCGCAATGACGCCCGAGGCCACCCGCCGGTCATAGCCGTAGCGCAGCATGATCGGCAGCGAAATGAGGCCCATCGCGATGACCGAGGCCGCGACGACCCCGGTGGTCGCCGCCAGCAGCGCGCCCACGATGATCACCGCGTAGGCGAGGCCTCCGCGGATCGGCCCGAAAAGCTGGCCCACGGTGTCCAGCAGGTCCTCGGCCATGCCGCTTCGTTCCAGGATGATGCCCATGAAGGTGAAGAAGGGGATGGCCAGCAATGTCTCGTTCGACATCGTCCCCCAGACCCGTTGCGGCATCGTGCCCAGCAGCGGCCAGTCCAGCGTGATGTTTCCCGCCGAATAGGGTGCCAGCCAGACGCCAATGGCGAAGAACAAAAGCCCGTTCGCCGCCAGCGAGAAGGCCACCGGATAGCCAAGCAGCAGAAAGACGATCAGGCTCGCGAACATGATCGGAGCCATGTTGATGGCGATGAATTCCAGCATCAGCGCTTGTCCCCCTCGACGTCCCGGGCGGCAAGCTGCGACACGGTCTGGGCCAGCTGCGCCCCTTCCAGCTCGGCCGCCTCATGGGCCGAGACGAAGGGATGCGGATCGGGGATCAGACCCTGCATCACCGCGATCTTCTTGATGATTTCGGAAATCGCCTGCGCGATCAGCAGGGCGAAGCCCAGGGCCAGGATCGCCCGGGCCGGCCAGATGATCAACCCTCCGGCATTGGTCGAGATCTGGCCCGAGGTGTAGGCCTGCAGCGTGTAGGGCACCAGAAGCCAGGTCATCAGCACCACGAAGGGCAGGGTGAAGAACACATGGCCGAACAGGTCGATCCAGTGCTGGGTCCGCCGCGTCCGGGTACCGTAGAAGACGTCGATGCGGATATGTTCGTTCTGTTGCAGCGTATAGGCCGCCGCCCCCATGAACGCCGCGCCGAACAGGTACCACTGCAGCTCCAGGAGCGAGTTCGACGACCAGTTGAACATCTTGCGCACGATGGCATTGCCCGAGCTGACAAGCACCGCCAGCAGGATCAGCCACATCACCGATTTACCGATAACCGTGTTCACGCGGTCGATCCCGCGTGAGATGGCAAGCAAGGCCTGCATCCCCAAACCCCTCCCTGTGACGGCCGCCATTGGTTCGGCGTGCCCCTGTCCAGACGCTACGGCATCTAGGGGCATCCGCCAAGAACTCAACCGAAGGGAGGGGAGAAAATGCCGTCGCGTCAGGCGGCTGCTGCCTTCTTCTTCAGCCGCTGGCCAACTTCGGCGATGGCCTGGATCACCGGCATGAACTCGCGCCCCAGCTCGGTCAGCGTATATTCGACGGACGGAGGCGAGGTGTCCATGACCGCGCGCAACAGGATTCCCCGCTCTTCCAGCTCGCGCAGGCGCTGGGTCAGGACCTTGGCGGACACGAGAGGGATGTCGGCGCGAAGCTCCGAAAACCGCCGGGGACCCGAGGACAGGTACCAGATGATGTTCGGCGTCCAGGCCCCGCCGATGAAGGCCATGCAGTCGGACAAGGGGCACATCGGATGCGGCGTGCGGTTCTTGCGGCGTTTCAGCGTCATCGCAGGGTCTCGACGGTGGTTACCGCGCAGATACCCTATTCCGAACGTTACCGCAAGTTACCCCGTTACCAAAGGTGACCGGGTGCGCTAGCCAATGCAGCACCGGATAACCAAAGGAGACGGAAGTGAAACTCTACATCAAGCCCGGCGCCTGCTCGATGGCCTCGCACATCATCCTGGCCGAGATCGGCGGCGACTATACCGTGGAGCGGGTCGATACGGCGAATGGCGAGACCGCGAGCGGCGCGAACTACCGGGACATCAACCCCAAGGGCAAGGTCCCCGCGCTGGAGGTCGAGGGCGAGGTCCTGACCGAAGGCCCGGCAATCCTGCAATTCCTCGGGGATCGGGCGGCGAACCTCGGCCTTGCGCCCACCGGTGGAACGATGGCCCGGGCGCGGGTGAACGAGGTCCTGAACTTCACCGGGACCGAGCTGCATATCGCATTCGGACCGCTGTTCAGCGCCACCTCGACCGACGCGCAGAAAGAGGCGGCCCGGCAGGCGGTCGCGGGCCGGCTCGACTGGCTGGAAGCCCGTCTTGCCGATGGCCGCAGCCATCTGACGGGCGAGGCCTTCACCATTGCCGACGCCTATGCCTTCGTCGTGGCGAACTGGGCCAACTTCACCGGCATCGCCCTGTCGCGCTGGCCGCGCCTGTCCGCCTTCATGGCGCGTGTCGCCGCCCGCCCGGCCGTGCAGAAGGCGCTGAAAGCCGAGGGGCTTGCGGCATGAGCGCGCCCGATTTAGCCGGGATCACCGGCGTCCTTGGACTGTACTTCGACGGTTTATACCACAGCGACACGACGCGGCTTGCCCGGGTCTTCCACCCCAGGGCGCACTATGTCTGCGTGACGGACGGGACGCTTCTCTACCGCGACATGGCCGAGTACTTTCCGGTGGTCGATGCCCGCGTCTCGCCTGCCTCCCGGGGGGAACCGCGCCGGGACGAGATCGTGTCGGTGGACTTCGCCGGCCCTGCAACCGCCCGCGCCGTCCTGCGTTGCGTGATCGGAAACCGCCATTTCACCGACTTCCTGACCCTGATCCATCTGGACGGCCGCTGGCAGGTGATGTCCAAGGTGTTCCATTACACGGAGGAAGGCTGATGCCCTACGTCAACATCAAGATCACCCGCGAGGGCGCGACGGCGGCGCAGAAGGCCGAACTGATCGCTGGGGTGACCGACCTGCTCCAACGGGTGCTGAACAAGACCCCGGCTACGACCTTCGTCGTCATCGACGAGGTCGCGTTGAAGGACTGGGGCATCGGCGGCCTGCCGGTTGAGGAGTACCGGGCCAAGGTCGCGGCCGGTGGGTGACGGCGTCCGCCATGCGGTGCTGATGTTCGCGGCGGGGATGGGCGTGCCTCTCCTCGCCGCACTCAACGCGGCGCTGGGGCAGAGGCTCGGCTCACCCATCGCTGCCGGGGCGATCATGTTCGCGGTCGCCTTCGCCTGCGCACTGGCCGTTCTGGTGGTAACGGGTCAGGGGCCCGCGCTGGCCCGTATCCCCGGACAGCCGCCGGTCCTGTTCATGGCCGGGGCGCTGATGGTCTTCTACCTGCTGTCGATTACCTTCGTCGCCCCACGCTTCGGGTTGGGCAACGCGATCCTGTTCGTGCTTCTGGGCCAGATCGTGAGCTCCACCGTGATCGACGCCACGGGCCTCATGGGCCTCGCCGCCCGCCCGGTGAGTCCGACGCGGCTTCTGGGCCTTGGCGTGATGGCCGTGGGGATCGTCCTCAGCCAGCGCGGCTAGCCGAATTCTCGAAAATTCCGGCCCCCCCGGTCAGCCCGCGCGCGGCCCGATAAGGTCCCAGCGGTTGCCAAACGGATCGCGCCAGACGGCGACGCTGCCATAGGACTCGTGCCGCGGCTCTTCCTCGAACGCCACCCCTGCGGCCCGCATCGCGGCGTGGTCGCGGGCGAAGTCGTCGGTTTCAAGGAACAGGAACACGCGCCCGCCCGCCTGGTTGCCGATGGCCGCCTGCTGCATTGGCCCTTCGGCCCGCGCCAGCACCAGCCGCACCCCGCCGCCCGAAGGCTCTACCGTGACCCAACGCTTCCGGCCCTGGTCGATGTCCTCGACCAGCCGGAAGCCAAGCGTGCCGACATAGAAGGCGATTGCCGCGTCATAGTCCGGCACGACCAGCGCCAGGGCCGAGATGCGCGAGGTCACAGCCGGGTGTCGGGCAGGCTGATCTTCGCCACCTGTTCGGCAATCGGGTCGACGGACAGGGGGTGCAGGTCCGCGGCGTGGTCCGCCGGATCGCCCATCGGCACCCATTCGCCGCCCTTGTAGATCTCCAGCGCCGAGAAGCCCGCCTTGTAGCCCATCTTCCGGCTGCCGGGGACCCAGTAGCCCAGGTAGACATAGGGCAGCCCCGCCTCGCGCGCGATGGCGATATGGTCGAGGATGACATAGGTCCCGAGGCTCATGTCCGTCAGGTCGGGATCGTAGAAGCTGTAGACCATCGACAGCCCGTCGTCGAAGACATCGGTCAGGCAGACGGCGGTCAGCGGACGCCCGCGTTCGCCCTCGGCCGGAGGGCGGGTGTATTCGATCACGCGGCTCTTGATCGGCGTCTCCTCGATCATCGCGGCGAATTCGAAGATGTCCATGTCTGCCATGCCGCCGTCGGCGTGGCGCTGGTCAAGGTAGCGACGGAAGAGCGCGAACTGGTCTTCCGTGGCCCAGGGAGAGGTCGCGTTGCGGCGCAAGCCTGCGGCCTTCTTCAGCACCCGCTTCTGGGTGCGCGAGGGTTCGAAATCCGCCACCCGGATGCGGGCGGAAAGGCAGGCCGAACATTCCGCGCAGGACGGGCGGTACAGCACGTTCTGGCTGCGGCGGAAGCCCTGCTTCGACAGGGTGTCGTTCAGCTTCTGCGCATGTTCCCCCTGCAACGCCGTGAACAGCTTCCGCTCCATCCGCCCCGGCAGGTAGGGGCAGGGCTGCGGCGCCGTCACGTAGAACTGGGGCGTCAGGGGAAGAGAGTGGCGCATTTCGTCCGGACTGGGGTTGGAACGGGCGCAAGCCTAGCAAGGCAAATCGCTTCCGCCAAGCTTCCTTTCAGGAAAAGGAAAACCCGCCCGTGCGGGGACACGGGCGGGGCAGGGTGCGCGTCGTCAGGCGGTCAGTATTCGCCCGGCCGCGCGCCCGTCTCGGGCTTCACTTCGGCATCCTGCGCGGACGTGGCCTTGGCGCGTTCGTCCATGAAGCTGTCGAACTCGGCCTTGTCCTTCGAGGTCCGCAGCCGCTGCAGGAAGGCCTCGAACGCCTCCTGCTCTTCTTCCAGACGGCGCAGCGCCTCGGCCTTGTAGTCGTCGAAGGCGCGGTTGCCGGTCGGCTGGCCCGCGCGCATCGCGTGGCGGCCCCAGGAGTGGTCGTGCATGTGGCGGCGGTGGCCGCAGGATCGTGCGAACATCTGTTTTCCCCAGATCATGTAGGCCAGCAGGGCAAGCCCCACGGGCCAGAAGACGATGAAGCCCAGGACCATCGCGGCGATCCAGGCCCATTTGCCGCGCTGGTCAAGCCAGGCCTCGCCACGGCGGAAGGAGGAACGGATCCCGCCATGCCGGGCGGTGTCGGTGGTGGTGTACATCGGCGGGTCTCCAGTGATGTGAATGTCTTTCACATGGGGGAAGATGGACCCGCCCCGCCCACCGCGCAAGAGGATATGTGAAGTATTTTCACATGTGCGCGCCGCAGGCGATTTTCCGCCTAGAGCGTGAAGTCCTCGACCCGCGCGGCAGTGGCCTGCACCAGGTCGCGCGGGGCGATGCGGAACATGTGCCGCGGAGTGCCGGCAGCGGCCCAGACCTCGGCAAAGTCCAGAAGCCGGGGGTCGAGGAAGGTGGGCGAGGGCGTCAGATGTCCCAGCGGCGCCACCCCGCCGATGGCAAAGCCCGTGACGGCGCGGACGACCTCGACCTCGGCCCGCGACAGCGCCTCGCCGGCAAGCGCCGCGGCCCTCGTCGCGTCCACCCGGTTGCCCCCTGCGGTCAGGAACAGGAACAGCCGCCCGCTTTCGCCCTGGAACAGGATCGACTTCACGATCTGGTCGATGGCGACCCCCGCATCCGCCGCCGCCGCCTCGGCCGTGCGGATTTCGCCCTTCGCCTCTACCGGCGCGGCCTCCAGCCCCGCCGCCCGCAAGGCCGCCACCACCCGCGCCAGGGATTTCGACATTCCGGCCTCCGTCTTTGCCTGCCCGACTGTTGACCCTTCCGGCCCGCCGCCGCAAGGTCCGCGCATGACCCTTGCCGCCCGCATCACCCGCCTGCCCATCCCCTTCGACACCGCCGCTGCCGCCGACCTGCGCGCCGATCTGCCCGGCTTCGCGCCCGAGGTGATGGACCTCCTCTCTGCCACCGCCGCCTGCAGCCCCTACCTGCGCGGCCTGATCCAGCGCGAGGCCGACTGGCTGCGCCTGGCCGTCGATGCCCCCGAGGCCGCCCTCGACGCCGCGCTCTCTGCCGCCGATGGGCTGTCCGCCGAGGCCCTGCCGCTTGCCCTGCGCGAGGCCAAGCGCCGCGTCGCCCTCCTCGCCGCGCTGTGCGACCTGGGCGGCGCCTGGCCTCTGGAACAGGTGACAGGCGCGCTTACCCGCCTGGCCGACAAGGCCGTCCACCTTTCCCTCACCACCCTCGTCGCCGAAGAAATCCGCCGCGGCAAGCTGCCCGGTGCCACCCCCGACGACGCCGCCACGGCAGGCGGTATGGTCGCGCTGGCGATGGGCAAGATGGGGGCAGGGGAGCTGAACTATTCCTCCGACATCGACCTCATCTGCCTCTTCGACGAAACCCGCTACCCGGGCGAGGAACAGGAGGCCCGCGCAAGCTTCATCAAGGTCACGCGCCGGATGACCGCGATCCTCTCCGATGCGACCGACGGCTACGTCTTCCGCTCGGACCTGCGGCTCCGCCCCGACGCCTCGGTCACGCCCGTCTGCCTGTCGATGGCCGCGGCGGAGGCCTATTACGAGGCCGAGGGCCGCACCTGGGAACGCGCGGCCTACATCAAGGCCCGCCCCTGCGGCGGCGATCTTCAGGCCGGGGAAAGGTTCCTCAAGACCCTCACCCCTTTCGTCTGGCGCAAGCACCTCGACTTCGTGGCGATCCAGGACGCACACGACATGCGGCTCCGCATCCGCGACCACCGGGGCCTGCACGGGCCGATCACGGTCGAGGGTCACAACATGAAGCTTGGCGCGGGCGGTATCCGCGAGATCGAGTTCTTCACCCAGACCCGCCAGCTCATCGCCGGGGGCCGCGACCCGTCGCTTCGCGACCGTACCACCGTCGGTGGCCTTGCCGCACTGGCCGCGAAAGGCTGGGTCCCGCACGAGGTTGCCGAGGAACTCACCACCCTCTACCGCGCCCACCGCGAGGTCGAACACCGGCTCCAGATGGTGAACGACGCCCAGACCCATTCCATGCCCACCACGCCCGACGGCGTCGCCCGTATCGCCGCCTTCTGCGGCCAGACCGAGACCGACTTCCGCGCGGGCCTTCTGGACCGCCTCGCCCGCACCGACCGCCTGACCGAGGGCTTCTTCTCCCCCGGTGCCGTGGAAGAAGGCCCCGAACTGTCGGACAAGGCGCGCGAGATCACGCGGGGCTGGGAAAGCTACCCCGCCCTGCGGTCGGACCGCGCACAAGCCATCTTCCGTCGCCTGCGCCCCCGGTTCCTGAAGGGCCTCGCCCGCGCCGCCAACCCGGACGAGGCACTGACCGCGCTGGACGGCTTCCTCGCCAAGCTGCCCGCCGGGGTCCAGCTCTTCGCGCTCTTCGAGGCGAACCCGACGCTCATCGACCTGATCATCGACATCGCCGGTTCGGCCCCCGCGCTGGCCCAGTACCTCGCCCGCAACGCGGCTGTCCTGGACGGGGTGATCGGCGGCAGTTTCTGGGGCGACTGGCCGGGAACGGCTGCGCTGCGCGCCGAATTGGCCAGCCGCATTGCCAGCGCCCCCGATTACGAAGGCCGCCTCGACATGGCCCGACGCTGGATGAAGGAATGGCACTTCCGCATCGGCGTCCACCATCTGCGCGGGCTGATCGACGGGTTCGAGGCCGGCAAGCAGTACGCCGACTTGGCCGAGGCTGTGGTGCAGGTCATCTGGTCCGAGGTCTTGGGGGACTTCGCCCGCAAGCACGGAGCCATGCCAGGCCGAGGTGCCGTCGTCATCGGGATGGGGTCAATGGGCGCGGCGCGGCTCAATGCGGGGTCCGACCTCGACCTGATCGTGATCTACGACGACCAGGGGGTCGAAGGCTCGGACGGCCCTCGCCCCTTGGCCACGCGCCCCTATTACTCCCGCCTCACGCAGGCGCTGGTCACGGCACTGACCGCGCAGATGCCGGAAGGCCGGCTTTACGAGGTCGACATGCGCCTCCGCCCCTCGGGCCGCGCGGGTCCGGTGGCGACGAGCCTCCAGAGCTTCACCACCTACCAGGAAACCGAGGCCTGGACCTGGGAACATCTCGCCCTGACCCGCGCCCGGGTGCTGGCGGGCGAACCGACGCTTGCCGGCGAAGTGGAAGCCTTCCGCCGCGAACTCCTCGCCCGTAAAGGGCAGGGCGCGTGCGTGAAGCCCGACGTAGCTGAGATGCGCGCGCGCTTGGCTGCGGCGAAGCCAGCGCAAGGAGCGTGGGACGCGAAGAACGGCCCCGGTCGGATCATGGACATCGAACTGGCCGCCCAGACCGTCGCGCTGCTTGCCGGCAGCCCCGCGCGCAGCGTCGAACGCCAGCTTGCGGCGTCGGCGGGGCGTATCATGCCGGATTCCGACATGCAGAGCCTCAGCTCAGGCTACAGGCTGATGTGGCGGCTGCATTGCGCCGCACGGCTGCTCAGTGAGCGCGCGCTGGACTGGGACAGCCTGGGCGAGGGCGGCCGCGCCTTCCTCTTGCGCGAGACCGGCGCGGCGGATGCAGGGGCGCTGGCCCAAGAGCTGGCGCAGGCGGTCGCGCGGGCAGAGGCCGCCGTGACGCGGCTGGTGGGGGTTGCAGATGGGGAGACGGGCGATGGAACTGCGTGAGGCGGACCCGAAGGGACTGGTCCGGGAAAGCTACCGGATCGAGGGGATCACCCCCGGCGAATGCCGGTCGATCTTCATGGACTGGGCGCTGTCGATCCCCGTCGGCACGCCTGTGGCGGATGCCGTCCGCACGCTCATCGCGACCTACGGCACGCCGAACCCCGACCACCCGATGACCGCGGTCCTGCACCAGGCCCTGACCGCCCCCGAGGCCCCCCGTCGCCGCGGGGGACGCATCGGCCGTCAGAACCTCGCGCCTTAACCGCGGGGCAGGGCGGCCGCTTCCCGGGCCAAGGTGGTGATCGCCGCCCAGTCGCCCTTCGCCATCGCGTCCTTCGGGGCCACCCAGCTGCCGCCGACGCAGAGGATGTTCTTCAGGCCCAGGTAGTCCGGCGCGATCTTCAGGCTGATCCCGCCCGTGGGGCAGAACTTCACCTGCGGAATGGGCGAACCGATGGACTTCAGGTAAGCCGACCCCCCCGCCTGCTCCGCCGGGAAGAACTTCTGCACCGTGTAGCCCTTTTCCAGCAGGGCCATGATCTCGGACGCCGTCGCGGCCCCCGGCAAGAGGGGCAGCCCCTCATCCTCGCAGGCTGCGATGAGCCGGTCGGTCGCGCCTGGAGAGACCCCGAAGGTCGCCCCCGCCGCCTTCGCGGCCTTCACATCCGCAGGCGTGAGCAAGGTCCCCGCACCCACGACGCCGCCCGGCACCTCGGCCATCGCCCGGATCGCGTCCAGCGCCACGGGCGTGCGCAGCGTCACCTCCAGCGCGGGCAGCCCCCCCGCCACCAGCGCCTCGGCCAGGGGCTTCGCATGGGCCATGTCGTCGATCACCAGGACCGGGACGACAGGGGCAAGGCGGCAGATCCTGGCGGCTTCGACGGATTGCTGGGCGGGGGTCATGGCGGCTCCTTCAGGCCCCGGCGTCGGGGCGGGTGGAAAAGGCGGGCGCCTCCGGCGGGAGTATTTGGGAAAAGAGCAAGGTGCCTGCGGATTTGCTCTTTTTGAAAATACTCCCGCCGGAGGCCGCCACGGCTGGGTTCGGCGCGGCGGTCACAGAACCAGCGCGCCGCCGGTGTCTGCGGACCCGGCATGGCGGCGGAAGGCGGCGAAAAGCTCGCGGCCGATCCCGTGTTCGTTGGCGGAAAGGTCGGCGACCACCGGCGGGCGACTGTCGAAATCGGCAGCAAGGACAGTCAGCGTTCCCGCCACTGCGTCCAGCCGGACGATATCGCCATCGCGCAGGCGCGCCAGCGGCCCGCCCGCTGCCGCCTCGGGCGCGACATGGATCGCCGCCGGGACCTTGCCCGAGGCGCCAGACATTCGCCCGTCCGTCACCAGCGCCACCTTGAGCCCCCGGTCCTGCAGGACCGACAGCGTCGGGGTCAGCGAATGCAGCTCGGGCATCCCGTTCGCCTGCGGCCCCTGGAAGCGGACGACGACCACGGTGTCCGACGTGAACTCTCCGGCCCGGAAGGCGGCCTTCACCGCGTCCTGGCTGTGGAACACCCGTGCCGGGGCCTCGATCACATGCCGCTCGGGCGCCACCGCCGAGACCTTGATCACCCCGCGCCCGAGGGTGCCGGTCAGCAGTTTCAGCCCGCCCGAGGCCGCAAAGGGCTCGGAGGCCGGGCGCACCACCTTGTCATTCAGGCTCGCCTTCGGCCCGTCGCGCCAGGTCAGGCGGCCCTCGGTCAGCACCGGCTCCTGCCGGTAGGCGGCCAGTCCGTCGCCCGCCACCGTCTTGGCATCGGGGTGCAGCAGGCCCGCGTCCAGAAGCTGCGAGATCAGGAACTGCAGGCCACCGGCCGCATGGAAATGGTTCACGTCGGCAAGCCCGTTGGGATAGACCTTGGCCATCAGCGGCACGGCCTCGCTGAGGTCGGCGAAGTCCTGCAGGTCCAGGAGCACGCCCGAGGCGCGCGCCATCGCGGGCAGGTGCAAAACCAGGTTGGTGGATCCCCCCGTCGCCATCAACCCGACGATCCCGTTCACATAGGCGCGTTCGTCCAGGATCTCGCCCACCGGGCGGAAGTCGTTCCCAAGCGCCGTGATCGCCGCCGCGCGCTCCACCGCCGCCACGGTCAGCGCGTCGCGGAGCGGCGTGCCGGGGTTCACGAAGCTGGCGCCCGGCAGATGCAGGCCCATGACCTCCATCAGCATCTGGTTGGTGTTGGCCGTGCCGTAGAAGGTGCAGGTGCCCGGCCCGTGATAGCTGGCCATCTCGGCCGCCATCAGCTCCTCGCGCGTCGCGCGGCCCTCGGCATAGGCATTGCGCACGCGCGACTTCTCGTCGTTCGGGATGCCGCTGGTCATCGGGCCCGCGGGCACAAAGACCGCGGGGAGATGCCCGAAGGTCGCCGCCGCCATGATCAGTCCGGGGACAATCTTGTCGCAGACGCCAAGATATACCGCCGCGTCGAAACAGTTGTGGCTCAGGGCCACCCCGGCCGCCAGCGCGATCACATCGCGCGAGAAAAGCGACAGCTCCATCCCGGGCTGGCCCTGCGTGACCCCGTCGCACATCGCGGGAACGCCACCCGCGACCTGAACCGTCACACCTGCCTTGGCCGCCGCCGCGCGGATCAGGTCCGGGTAGCGCTCGAAGGGCTGGTGCGCGGACAGCATGTCGTTGTAGGCCGTCACGATCCCCAGGTTCGGCACCTTGGCATCGGCCAGCGCCGCCTTGTCCGCGCCCATCGCCGCATAGGCATGGGCCTGGTTGCCGCAGCTCAGATGCGCGCGGACCGGACCCATCGACACGGCCTTCGCCATCCTCTCCAGGTACAGCCCGCGAGAGGCCTCGGAACGGGCGCGGATGCGGTCGGTGACGCGGTCGATGGTCGGATGCAATGTCATGGCGGATCCTGCGGCAAGCCTTCCCGGTGCCTTTACCATTGGCCGTTAGCGCTAACAACCCCGTTCTCGCGACTCGTCGCGCGAACCTGATCCACAGCGTCAGAAGGCAGCTCAGTCTAATCGGGCTGCGGCAGAATCCAACCACCCAATCTTTCGACCGGACCATGCGTTGCGTCCCGCGACCGACGGGCAACCGCTCAAGCAACCTTCCGGGCGGGCGCGAAAGCGGCTATGGGGCGTGGGAAGCGCCGTCCGAAGGGGAGAGCCATGTCGGAACATGAAGGTCAGGGCTGGGGACGCCCCGTCGTGCGGCTGAAGCCCAAGGCCGAGGCGCGGGCGATCCGCCACGGCTTTCCCTGGGTCTATGCCGATGAACTGGTGACCGACCGGCGGACGCAAGGGCTGACACCGGGCACGCTGGCCGTGCTTGAAGATGGCGAACGGCGGCCGCTCGGCCTTGTCACCGTGAACGTCCGCTCGAAGATCATCGCGCGGATGCTGGACCGCGACCCCGAGGCAGAGGTGGACGAGGCCTGGTTCGCCGACCGGCTGACGCGCGCGCTGGGGCACCGGGCGCGGCTCTATGCCCAGCCCTTCTACCGGCTGGTCCATGCCGAATCCGACGGATTGCCCGGCGTGGTCATCGACCGGTTCGGGGATGTGGCGGTGGTCCAGCCCAACGCCGCCTGGGCCGAGGCGCAGCTGCCCGCGCTGGTCGCAGCCCTGACCGCGGTGAAGGGCGTGGGCACGGTGATCAAGAACGGCTCGGGCCGGGCGCGAGGGCTGGAGGGCTTGGCCGAGGAGATGACCGTGCTCCACGGGACTGCTACGGCCGCACCGATCCCGGTGCCGATGAACGGCGCGACCTACATGGCCGACCTGATGGGAGGGCAGAAGACCGGCCTCTTCTTCGACCAGCGCGAGAACCATGCCTTTGCCGCCCGTCTGGCGCGCGGCGCGCGGGTGCTGGACGTCTTTTCGCATGTGGGCGGCTTTGCCCTGGCAGCCCTGGCCGGGGGCGGGGCGCAGGCTCTGGCCGTCGACGCCTCGGCCGCGGCGCTGGCGCTGGCGGGGCAGGGGGCCGAGACGTCGGGCTTCGCCGGCCGCTTTTCCACCCGGCAGGGCGACGCCTTCGAGGTGCTCGAGGCGCTTGGCGCGGAAGGCGCGCGCTTCGACCTGGTGATCTGCGACCCGCCCGCCTTCGCGCCGTCGAAACCCGCCCTTGAGGCGGGCCTGCGCGCCTACGAACGCATCGCACGTCTTGCCGCGCCGCTGGTGGCGCCAGGGGGTTACCTGGTGCTCTGCTCCTGCAGCCATGCCGCGGACCTGCACGCCTTCCGCAACGCCAGCGCCCGCGGGATCGGGCGGGGCGGGCGGCGTGGGCAGATCATCCACACGGGTTTTGCCGGGCCGGACCATCCGGTGCTGCCGCAGCTTGCGGAAAGTTCGTATCTGAAGGCGCTGGCCTTCCGGCTGGACGGGTAGGGTGGGCAATACTGCCCACCCTACGCCCGCGCGGGGCGCGCCGAAGGCCGTCCTCGACGCCTGCGTTCTTTACCCCACCATCCTGCGCGAAATCCTGCAGGGCGCGGCTGAGGCCGGGCTCTTTCAAGCGGTTTTCTCGGACCGCATCCTGCGCGAATGGGTGCTGGCGACGGCCAAGCTCGGCCCCGCCGCCCCCGCCATCGCCGAGGGCGAGGCCGCCACGCTGCGCGCGACCTTCCCACGCGGACTGATCCGCGAACACCCCGAGATCGAGGCGCGCCTTCTGCTGCCCGACCCGAACGACCGCCACGTCCTGGCTACCGCCATCGCCAGCGGCGCCGACGCCATCGTCACCTTCAACGCCCAGGACTTTCCCGGCCATGTCCTTGCCGCCGAGAGCGTCACGCGCCGCGACCCGGACGGGTTTCTGTGGGAGATGCACTCCCGCCACCCCGAGGCGATGGCGCGCATCGTCGAAGCCGTGCGGGCGAAGGCCGAGGCGATCTCGGGCCAGCCGCAACCCCTGAAGGCGCTTCTGAAACGCGCGCGGCTTTACCGGCTGGGCAAGGCGCTCGGCATCCAGGCCCAAATTCCTTAAGCAAGGAATTTGCCAAATTTCTTGCTTAAGAAATTTGCCCCTCACCCCACCCAGCGCGCTTCATTGGCCTCAATCGCCGCGATGCGCTCCTCGGTCTGCGGGTGGCTCAGAAGCCAGGCCGGCACCCCCTGGCCCGCATTCCGGGTCAGCGGCCCCAGCTTGCGGAACAGCGACTTCTGCGGCCCCGTCCCGATGCCGGTCTTGATCAGAAGCGCGCTGGCATAGGCATCCGCCTCGAACTCGTCCCGCCGGCTGAGCCGCGCCATCAGCGCCGAGGCGATCAGGTTGGCGATCCAGATCCCGACGATCGGCAGCACGCGGTTCAGCACGGCCGACAGCATCACGAAGACCGCGTTCTGCCCGGTGAAGTCGATCATCCGCCGCCGCATGTGCCCCATCGCGACATGGCCCAGCTCATGCGCGATCACGCTGGCCAGCTCCTGATCCGTCACCGCGCCCCGCGCCCGCTGGTCCAGGAAGCCGCGCGTCAGGTAGATCCGGCCGTCCGGCGAGGCGAGGCCGTTCACCGGCTCGACCTCGAAGACCCGGACCTCGATCCGCTCGACCCCCAGCGCCGCCGCCATCCGGTCGGCCAGCCGCTGCAACTCGGCGTCGCGCAGGGGGACCGACTTCTCCTCCAGCACCTTCTTCGTCCGCCAGACCGAAAGCTGCATCATCAGGACGGCATAGCCGACCGCCAGCAGAAGCGAGAGGAGAAGGGCGCTCATGCCCGGGATATAGGCCGGAGCCCCGCCCGGTTCAAACCCCCGTCCGGGGGCCGCTGAAACGCCAGTAGCCCAAGGCCACCGCCGCCCCAAGCCCGCCCACCATGCCAAGGACGGACCCCAGCATGTCGCTTGCCGCCTGGATGTTGCCGGCAAAGCCATAGCCCGTGCCCACGTATAGCCCCGCCCAGACCGCCTCGCCCGCCACGCCCGCCGCCGTGAAGCGCGCCCAGCCGTAGCCCGTACTGCCCGCCAGCAGGTTCACCCAGGGCCCCAGCGGGCTGACCAGCCAGCGCGAGAGGAAGACCGCCAGAACGCCCTGCCGGTCCATCAGCGCGTCCGCCCGCGCCAGCAGCCGGTCCCGGCCCGGATCGGCCCGCAGCCGCGTCAGCAAGGACAGCCCCAAGCCGCGCCCCGACCAGTAACCCAGCTGGTCCCCCGCCACCGCTCCGGCCGCCGCGGCACCGAAGGCCTGCCACAGGTCCAGGTCCCCGGCGGCCGCGAAACCTCCGGCCGTCAGCATCAGGATCGAGGCGGGCAGGGGCAGGGCGAGGCAGGACAGGAACGTCGTCGCCGCCAGGATCAGAAGCCCGTACTGCGGCACCAGGCCCAGCAGGACCTCGGTCATTGCGACCCCGCCCGCATGCCAGCCAGGGCCGCCTCGACCTCGGCGATCACCTCATCGACCGGCACGCCCCGATCCGCTGCGATCTCGGCCAGCGTCTGCGGCTGCCCCTTCACCTGGGGCTGCGGCAGTCCCGCCGCCACGTCCAGCTCCCGCGGCTCGACCCCCCAGGAACGGGCCACATAGCCCACCGTCATCCAGCCCTGCACCGGCATCTCGCGGTGCGTGGACCAGTAGACCGTGTAAAAGACCAGCCGCCCCGCAAAGAACAGCGTCACCGCGCAGGCCAGCACGAAGGCCGAGGTCAGCCGGGGCCGCGCCCGCCAGGCGCTGAAAAGCCGTTTCATCGCAGCTCTCTCACCCCGCGCGCCAGACCGTCCAGCGTCATCGGCACCATCCGGTCCTCGAAGATCTCTCGGATCAGGGCGGTCGAGCGGGTGTAGCCCCATGCGCGTTCCTCGACCGGGTTGATCCACAGGTGATGCGGCCATTGCGCGCGCAGCCGGCGCAGCCAGACCTCGCCCGCCTCAGGGTTCCAGTGTTCGTTCGCCCCGCCGGGATGGGTGATCTCATAGGGCGACATCGCCGCGTCCCCCACCAGGATCAGCCGCCAGTCCGGCCCGTAAGTGCGGATCACCTCCCAGGTCGGCGTCTGGTGGTCCCAGCGGCGTCGGTTGTCGCGCCACAGACCCTCGTAGACGCAGTTGTGGAAGTAGAAGACCTCCAGATGCCGGAACTCGGCCCTGGCGGCGGTGAACAGCTCTTCCATCACCCGCACATGCGGGTCCATCGACCCGCCGATGTCCAGAAGCAGCAGCACCTTGACCGCGTTGCGCCGTTCCGGCCGGGTCTGCACGTCCAGCCAGCCTTGCGCGGCCGTTGCCCGGATCGTGCCGTCCAGGTCCAGCTCCTGGTCCGCCCCTTCGCGCGCCCAGCGGCGCAGCCGGCGCAGGGCAAGCTTCATGGTCCGCGTGCCGATCTCGGCGTCCCCGTCCAGGTTGCGGAACTCACGCCGGTCCCAGACCTTGACCGCGCGCTGGTGGCGGCTTTGATCCTGCCCGATCCGCACGCCTTCGGGGTTGTAGCCATAGGCCCCGAAGGGCGAGGTCCCGGCCGTGCCGATCCACTTCGACCCGCCCTGGTGGCGGCCCTTCTGTTCGGCCAGCCGCTGCCGCAAGGTCTCCATCAGCTTGTCGAACCCGCCCAGGGCCTGGATCGCCGCGCGTTCCTCGGCCGACAAATGGCGCTCGGCCAGCTTTTCCAGCCAGTCGCGCGGCAGGTTCAGCGCCTCCAGCACCTGTTCGACCGTCACGCCCTCAAGGCCCGCGAAGGCGCGGGCAAAGGCGCGGTCGAAGCGGTCGATGTGGCGCTCGTCCTTGACCAGCGTCAGCCGGGCAAGGTGATAGAACCCCTCCACGTCATAGATCACCAGCCCCGCCGCCAGAGCTTCGAGAAAGCTCAGGAATTCGCGCAGGGAAACCGGCACCCCCTCTTCCCGCAAGGTCTGGAAGAACGGCAGGAACACGGCTCAACCCCCGATTTCGTCGAAGAAATCGGACCGGAGCCTTCGAAGGCTCCGCAGCGGAATTTTCGAAGATTCCGCCCCGCGCCCGGCCATCAGACGCGCAGCATCCTGTCGAGGTAGATGGTCACGAACAGCCCCATCAACGCGAAGATCAGCCCGTGCACGAAAGCGTACTGCAGGATGTCCGCCATCTTGCCACCCCGCGCCCGGGCCCTGAGACCCCCGCCGATCGCCCCCAGAAGAAAGCCGCCGATCACGAACATGCTGCCCCATTTCCGGGGCCGTCCGCCCCTCAGCCCGCGCGCCCCGCCACGGCGGCGATGTCGCGCATCCGGGCCTGGACCACCTTGTCAGGGCCGAAGCCATAGCGTGCGTAGGGCGCACTGTCCATGCGCAGCGCCGCCGCAGCCTGCGGGTTGCCAAGCGCGTCCATCGCCTCGGCCTTGATCAGCATCAGCGTCGCCAGAAGGGCTGCGTTCTCGTGCCGGCGCACGACCGGAATGGCGCGGTCGGCCAGCCGTGCGGCCTCGTCGGGCAGGCCCCCGGCCAGCGCCATCGCGGCCATCTGCATGTCGACATGCGCCAGTTGCAGCTCGCCCCCCGGCAGGCGGGCATAGATCGCCGCGGCCTGATCGAAAGCCTCCATCGCGCGGCCGGGGTCGGTTCCCGCCGCCAGCCGCCCGACGGCGAACCAGCTGAAGGCCGTCCGGCTGTCGCCCCAGCCCGAGGCCAGCGCGATCCCCAGCGCCCGTTCTGCCGCCGCCCTGCGAGAGGCGACCGAACCACTGCGTCCCAGTGCCGTCTCGATTGCCCGCGTCCAGTCTGGGGAAGCACCGCCCGTGGCCGCCGAGGTGCCCAGCTGCGCCGCAACCTCTTCGCGGCTCATGCCGCTGGCCAGCGCGGGCGAATAGGTCAGCCGCAGGATATCCATGTCGAAGCCGGTCAGCACCGAATGGAAGTTGTCGTCGTTGAACACGCTGTCCGGCAGGCGATACAGGTCGTTCAGCGGCCCCAGCGCCTGCGCCAGTTCCTCGTGCAGGCAGTCGCGGATTTCCTGCGGGCTGGTGTCGGCGGGGATGAAGATCGCCGCCCGCTCGCGCCGGGTGACCTCCGCCCAGTCCACGGCGTCCGAGTTGCGCTGCCGGCGATACTCGGCCAGAGAGCTGACATTCGGCACCACGAAGCAGGCCGCGGTCGGCGCCAGTCGCCGCAACGCCGCGCGCGAGGTGAACTCGACCGTGATGGTGGCCGCGCCGGTCGTGGGACGGATGTCGATCCCGGCCTCGCCTTGCAGTCGGCCGATCAGCTCGCCCAGATCGCGCGACGCGGTCGCCGGAACGCTGCCCGTCATCGCCACGGTGACCGGTCCCTCGAACCGGCTGAAGGTGGCAAGGCCGCGGCCGCTTTCCATCGCGAAGGTCAGGTCCATGAAGTCGCGCGCAAGGGTCGATCCCGCAGCCGGTGCGGCGGCCAGCCGCAGTCCTCCGGGCGCGCCAAAGCCGACCCCGACCTCTGCCGGAGGGCGGTTCTTCGACACCTGCGCCGGCGGAGCGCAGGCAGAGACCACGCAGAACGCAGCAAGAAGCAGGGGCAGGCGCATCGAAATGTCCGTCAGGCAGCGACCCCGGCAGCAGGGGCAGTGCAAGTGTCCGGCCCGGCAGCCCTGCGAGTCAATTCGGGAAAAATCCCGGATTTACGGGCCACTACCCCTCGCGGTTGAAGTGGGGCAGGGCGCAGGATGTGCGTTGCGCGCTCACGGAATGTTACAAATCCGATAATTTCCGACCCGCTGTTTCGTCCCGGCAAGGTGACGCGCCTGATTCGGGTTGATCTTGCACGCCTTTTGAATTACCTATAAGAAATATAACCCACAGGCGATTGCATGTCCGACCCCCTGTCCCGCACCTTTCTTGCGCTTGCCGATCCGACCCGGCGGGCGATCCTGTCTCAGATCGCCGACGGGCCGCTCACCGTGAACGATCTCGTCGCCGCCAACCACCTGTCGCAGCCGGGGATCTCCAAGCATCTCAAGGTGCTCGAGGAGGCGTGCCTGATCCGCCGCGAGCGGGTGGCCAAGACCCGCCCGGTGCATCTCGACCCCGCAGGCCTGCAAGGCGCCGCCGCCTGGATCGACCATTACCGCCAGCACTGGCAAGGGGCCTTTGACCGGATCGACGCCCTGATCGCCCGCCTGCAAGACGAGGAGACGAAGCATGGACGACAATGAGGCCAACGCCCTCCGCCTGACCCGTCACTTCGCCGGCCCGCCCGCGCTGGTCTGGGCGATCTGGACCCGGCCCGAGCTCATCCGCTCCTGGTTCGGCTCATCGCACGGCTTCCGCGCCCATGACATCGCCGTCGATCTCCGCCCCGGCGGCAACTGGTCGCTGCGCAATGTGAACGGCTCCGTCACCGAACACGTGGGCGGCACCTACCACGAGGTCGAACCGCACCGCCGCCTGTCCTACTCGTACCACTTCCGGGGCACAGACTTCTTCTCGGTGGTCTCCGCCGACCTCACCCCGGATGGCGACGGAACCCGGCTCGACTTCCTGCAGACCGGCTTCCCCGACGCGCAAGCCCGCATCGAGCACGCCCGCGGTTGGCCCCATGCGCTGAAGGTCATGTCCGAGGCGCTCCTTGCCATGCACGGCATCGGCACGCTTTGGCCCAGACTGCCCGAGAAGACCCACCTCGACGGTGTCGCCCGCGACCTCGAAGCCGCCCGCGCCCGCCTGGCCGAAGCTACCGCTGACCCCGCGCCATGAAGGCCAGCCGCTCGAACAGTTGCACATCCTGCTCGTTCTTCAGAAGCGCCCCGTGCAGCTTCGGCAGCGCGCTCTTCGCGTCCTTCCGCAGGTCCTCCGGGGCCAGGTCCTCGGCCAGAAGCAGCCGCAGCCAGTCCAGCACCTCGCTGGTCGAGGGCTTCTTCTTCAGCCCCGGCACCTCGCGCAGCTCGTAGAACTGCGTCAGCGCCGCGGTCAGCAGCCGATCCTTGATGTCGGGGAAATGCACCCGCACGATCGCGGCAAGCGTGTCGGCATCCGGGAAGCGGATGTAGTGGAAGAAGCAGCGCCGCAGGAAGGCGTCCGGCAGCTCCTTTTCATTGTTCGAGGTGATGATCACCACCGGCCGATGCCGCGCCGTCACCGTCTCGCCGGTCTCATAGACGTGGAACTCCATCCGGTCGAGTTCCTGGAGAAGGTCGTTGGGAAACTCGATATCCGCCTTGTCGATCTCGTCGATCAAGAGGACCACCCGGCCCTTGGCCTCGAAGGCCTGCCAGAGCTTGCCCTTGCGGATGTAGTTGCGCACCTCGTGCACCCGCGCATCCCCGAGCTGGCTGTCGCGCAGCCGGCTGACCGCATCGTATTCGTACAAGCCCTGCTGCGCCTTTGTCGTGGACTTCACGTGCCATTCGATCAGCGGCATCCCCAGCGCCGCCGCCACCTGTCGCGCCAGTTCGGTCTTGCCCGTCCCCGGCTCTCCCTTGACCAGAAGCGGCCGCTGCAGGGTCACCGCCGCATTGACGGCAATCGCCAGGTCCTCGGACGCGACATAGGTTGCGGTAGACGAAAACTTCATCGCGGTTTCAACATCCTGTTTCCCGGCCTTTCACAAACCCTACCCATGCCCAGAAAATGTCGCAACCGCTAGTGACAATGCCCCGGCCTTGGGATACATGCCCGCCCAACAGGAGCGCGTCGATGACAGAAGCCCACCTGTCGGAGGCATCCGGCGCGAAGGAGAGTGTTTCGATGAAGGCCGAGGTTTTCCTCCCCGATGATTATCGTCCCGCCGAGGACGAGCCGTTTATGAACGATCGCCAGCTTGAATATTTCCGTCGCAAGCTTCTGGTCTGGAAACAGGAACTCCTGGACCAGTCCGCGGAAACCATCGACAGCCTGCAGGAAAGCGCCCGCAACGTCCCCGACATCGCCGACCGCGCCTCCGAAGAGACCGACCGTGCGCTGGAACTGCGCACCCGCGACCGGCAGCGCAAGCTGGTCGCCAAGATCGACGCCGCGCTGCGCCGGATCGAGAATGGCGAATTTGGCTATTGCGAAGTCACGGGCGAACCGATCAGCCTCAAGCGCCTCGATGCGCGCCCCATCGCCACGATGACGCTGGAAGCGCAGGAAAAGCATGAACGCCGCGAGAAGGTCCATCGCGACGACTGATCGCCTCCCGGCGACAACTTGCGCCATTGACGCCGGGCCAGTGGTCCGGCGTTGTCGTCTCAGGGGGATGCAGAGATGAGCCTGATCGGCCAACCCGTCACCGTCATCGGCGCAGGCGTCGCGGGCCTCGCCGCCGCCCGCGCGCTGGCGATGCGCGGGGCGCAGGTCACCGTGCTGGAACAGGCCGACGCGATCCGCGAGGTCGGCGCGGGGCTGCAGATCTCGCCCAACGGCGCCTGCGTGCTGCGCGCCCTCGGCTTGCAGGGCGCGCTTGACGCCGCCTCCATCCGGGCCGCGGCGGTGCAGCTTGTCGACGGCCCGACGGGCGACCCCGTCACCCGACTTGACCTTGCCCGCCTGCGTCCCGGCCAGGGCTATCATTTCCTGCACCGCGCCGACCTGATCGCGCTCTTGCTGAAAGGGGCCGAAGAGGCTGGCGTCACCCTTCGCCTCCTGTCCCGCATCGACCGCGTGGACCTCTCCGGCCCGCATCCCGTCGTGACGCTGGAAGGCGGCGAGCGGATCGAAACCCCGCTCCTGATCGGCGCGGACGGCCTGCACTCCAGGACCCGCGCCGCGCTGAACGGCTCCGAGACGCCGTTCTTCACCCACCAGGTCGCCTGGCGCGCGGTCATCCCCTGCGAAGCCGAAGCCTCACCCCTGGCCGAGGTCCACATGGGTCCCGGTCGCCATCTCGTCAGCTATCCGCTGCGCGGCGGCACCTTGCGCAACATCGTGGCGGTGGAAGAACGCGCGAAATGGGCCGAGGAAAGCTGGACCCTCCGCGACGACCCGATGGACCTGCGGCTTGCCTTTGCCGGGTTCTCGCCCCGTGTCCGCGGCTGGCTCGACCGGGTCGAGGATCCCTGGCTCTGGGGCCTCTTCCGTCACGCCGTTGCCCAGACCTGGGTGCGGCCGATGGGGCAGGGCGGGGTGGCCCTGCTCGGGGATGCTGCGCACCCGACGCTGCCCTTCCTCGCGCAAGGCGCCTCGATGGGGCTCGAGGACGCCTGGGTCCTGGCGCAGTGCCTTGCCACCCACGACAGCCCCGCCGCCGCGCTTGCCGCCTACCAGTCCGCGCGCAAGCCGCGCACCACCCGTATCGTCGCAGCCGCCAACACCAACGCCCGCGCCTATCATCTCTCGGGTCTGCCCCGGATGATCGGCCACGCCGGCCTCCGCGCGCTCGGCCGGCTCGCGCCCGGGACGATGCTCAGCCGCTTCGACTGGCTCTACGATCACGACGTGACCGCTTCGCCACCATAAGGACCATCGCCGTCCTTGCTCTTTTCGGAAATACTCTCTGGGGGTCCGGGGGGCGAAGCGCCCCCGGCGACCGAGCCGGTTGGCCGCAGGCCAGAGGCGAGACAAGAGGCTCGCGCCGCAGGCGCTCGATCTGACAGGCGCAGGCCCCGGGACAGGCCGCCCGGAAACCTTTCCAATTCCCTAACGTCCGCGGCCAAGTCCTTGACGAATAAGGTGGAACGGAAAATGTCCACCGTGGACACTTCCCCTCAGGCAGCGATCTCCACCCAGACCGGCACGTGATCCGACGGCTTGTCTCCGCCCCGCACCGCCTTGTCGATCCCGGCCCCCTCCAGCCGATCCGCCGCCTGGGGCGAGCACATCACATGGTCGATCCGGATGCCGTTGTTCCGCTCCCAGGCCCCCGCCTGGTAGTCCCAGAAGGTGTAGACCCCCGGCGAAGGATCCCGCACCCGCACCGCATCCGTCAACCCCAGGTGCGCCAGCCGCCGGAACGCCGCCCGGCTCTCCGGCAGGAACAGCGCATCGTTGACCCAGATTTCCGGCTTCGCGGCATCCACGTCCTGCGGGATCACGTTGTAGTCGCCCAGACAGATGAAATGCTCCTCCGCCGCCAGCAGCTCCCGCACCCGCGCTTCCATCCGCGCCATCCAGGCCAGCTTGTAGTCATACTTCGGCCCCGGAGCCGGGTTCCCGTTCGGCAGATACAACCCGCAGACCCGCACGGGCCTTCCTGCATCGACCACCGCCTCGATCCAGCGGGACTGCTCGTCGCTGTCATCCCCCGGCAGCCCCCGCCGCACGTCCGACAGGGGCAGCTTCGACAGGATCGCCACCCCGTTGAACCCCTTCTGCCCGTGCGTCTCCACCCGGTAGCCCATCGCCTCGATCTCGGCGCGCGGAAAGCCCTCGTCCACCGACTTGATCTCCTGCAGGCAGACCACGTCCGGCGCCGCTTGCTCCAGCCAGGCCCGCAGCGCATCGATCCGCGCCTTGATCCCGTTGATGTTGAACGTCGCGAGCTTCATCCCAGGGTCCTCCACCAGCCAACCCTAGGCCGGGGCGCACGAAGGCTCAACCCACGTCACGCAACGGCAGTGCCGCCGCCGCCAGCCACATCGCGTCCAGCCGGTCCAGCGCCGCGACGTCGAAACGCCCCGGTTCCTCCCAGTACCGGCCCGAGGGGACCAGGTAATCCAGCTCCCGCTCGACGGCCAAGGCGGCCTCGACCAGGGCCGCATCCCCCGCAAAGGGCACCGCCCCTGCCACACCCGCCTGCGTCGCCCGCGGAAACACCAGCCGCGACGGCCCGGTCGACAGGTTCACCATCGCGCAGCCCTGCCGTGCCGCCAGCAGCATCAGCCGCGCAGCCTTGGCCTCCAGGCTCCGCAGCGTCACGTCGGGCCGCAGGGGATCAGGCGTTCCCGATCCATAGAAATGCGTCGGCCCGGCCTTCGGGTAATGCATGTCGCAGCCATAGACCGCGATCACCGAGGGCCGCAGCGCCGCCAGTGCCCAGTAGGCCGCGGTGAAAGCCATCGTCGCCCCGGCATAGACGAACCCGCCATACAGGTTCTGCGCCGGAACGAACTCTGCCTCCGTCACGATGCGCTGACCCGGCCCGGCGACCGCCTGCCGCTCTGGCGGGAAATCGTAGGGATGTATCGCCACGTCCCAGTCAGGCCTGATCCGCCAGGCGTTGTTGATCGCCAGCACCAGGTCGAACGGCTCCCGCGGCCAGGCCGCCGCCGACGCCGCCATCGGCGCCGAGCCGAGCATCAATACGCGCATGATTGTCCCTCGATCAGCCGTTGCCAGACAGCTAGCGCATCGCGACGGCACGGCGAGGGGTTACAGCGAAAAACTCGTTCCGCAGCCGCAGCTTGACTTGGCGTTCGGGTTCTCGATGACGAAGCGCGCACCGATCAGCTCGTCGGTAAAGTCGATCACGGCGTTGGACAGGAAGGGCAGGCTGACCTGGTCAACGACAACCTTCTGGCCGTCCTTCTCCAGCACCAGATCGTCCGCCGCCGGATCGTCCAGGGTGATCGAATACTGAAATCCCGAACAGCCCCCGCCATCCACCGCCACGCGCAGGGGCTTTACCTCACCCGTCGCCTCGGCAATCTCGGCCAGGCGGGCAAAGGCACGATCGGTGACTTTCGGCGGCAGCGTCAGTTCCATGACTGTTCCCGTATCCTTCGGCGGCTGTGGCAAATATATGAAACCCGACCGCGCCTCACAAGGACAGCTCATTGGGACAGCCCATGCTTCAGCCCTTCGCCTGCCAACCCGACGCCAGCCGCGGCAGGCTTTGGCCCGAACGACTCTCCTCCTTCCGCTCGCCCTACCAGCGCGACCGCGACCGGATCATCCATTCCTCGGCCTTCCGGCGCCTGAAGCACAAGACCCAGGTCTTCGTCGAACACGAGGGCGATTACTACCGCACCCGCCTGACCCATACGATCGAGGTCGCCCAGGTCGCCCGGACAATCGCCGGGGTCCTTGGCCTGAACACCGACCTGGCCGAAGCTGTGGCGCTGGCGCATGACCTTGGCCACACCCCCTTCGGCCATACCGGCGAAGACGCAATGGAGCGGCTGATGGCCCCCTTTGGCGGCTTCGACCACAACGCCCAGGCATTGCGGATCGTGACCCGGCTGGAACGCCACTACGCCGACTTCGACGGGTTGAACCTCACCTGGGAAACCCTTGAAGGCATTGCGAAACACAACGGGCCGGTGACGGGTCCCAACGCGGACGCCAAGCACGACGGTCCGCTGCCCTATGCGCTGGCCGAGGTGAACGCCCAGTGGGACCTGGAACTCGACACCCACGCGTCCGCCGAGGCGCAGGTCGCCGCCATCGCGGACGATGTGGCCTATTCGCACCACGACCTGCACGACGGCCTTCGTTCCGGTCTTTTCACCGAGGCGGACCTGATGGAGCTTCCCGTCACCGGCCCCGCGTTCGAGGAGGTGGACCGCCTTTATCCGGGCCTCGAAAAGATGCGCCGCCGGCACGAGGCCCTGCGCCGCGTCTTCGGCCGCATGGTCGAGGACGTGATCGCCGTCGCCCAGAACCGCCTGGCCTCGGCCCAGCCGAAATCGGTCGACGAGATCCGCCACATGGGAACCACCGTGATCCGCTTCTCGAAGCCGCTTTACCAGGAACTGAAGGCCGTGCGCAGCTTCCTGTTCCACCGCATGTACCGCGCGCCCAGCGTCATGGCGGTCCGGGCCGAGGTGACGCAGATGGTCGACGACCTCTTCCCGCTGTTCCTGAAGCAGCCCGAGCTTCTGCCGTCCGAATGGCAGGCCGACGTCGCGGCGGCGAAGGACGAGGTGCAACTCGCCCGCACGGTCGCAGACTACGTCGCCGGAATGACGGACCGCTTCGCCATCCAGGAACATGTCCGGCTCTTCGGCGGCAGCATATCCGCCGGATCGCGTTGACGGCGCCCGCCAAGCACCTGACCTGCTTGCTCTTTTCGGAAATACTCTCCGGGGGTCCGGGGGTGGAAAACCCCCGGCTTACGGCGGATGCCGGGCGCGACGCCGCGTCGGATCAGCCCTTCCGCACGGCCAGGACCCAGACCCCCGCCAGGATCAGCGACAGGATGGCGTTCCAGCCCGCCATGGAAATCCCCAGCATCTGCCAGGCGATCGCGTCGCAGCGCACCACGGCCGCGACATCCTTGGACGGGTCCAAGAGGTCGGCCGTCGAGATGCCCGCGATCGACCCGGCCGTGCAGGAGGCCAGGCCCTCCCACCATTGCTGCTCGACGCCGACGTGAAAGACGCCGATGGCGGCCGTGGCCAGGGCTGCGAGCGCCCCGAGCCAGGCAAGGCCCCGCCACCCGGTCACAAGCGCCACGATCCCGATCAGGATTGCCGCCGCATGCGGCCAGCGCTGCCAGAGGCACAGCTGACAGGGCGCAAGGCCGCCGATATACTGGAAGGCGAAGGCCCCGCCCAGAAGGGCCGCCGAGCCCAGGGTGGCCAGAAGGATGAGGGTGCGGCTCGACTGCATGGAAGGGACTCTCGGACCTTTAAGACAGGGTAAGACAGGGCATTCGACATGGCGCGACCATAGGCCCGGGCGGCGGGAAGGGAAAGGGGAACCGAAGTTCCGGGCCAGGGTTCTCATTCCGGCTTCCGATACGGCCCCGGCACGGATAGGATTTCCGGACGGGCGGGGCAGGGCGCGGGTTAATATCTGATGAATGCCCCTGGCCAAGGCATTGAATTTTCAGGTGGACAGCCGTCTGCCCAGCGTGGACAGGCGGCGAAGGAAAGGGTGACGACATGCAGTGGCGCGGCCGCAGGGGAAGCAGCAACATCGAAGACCGGCGCTCGATGGGCAGCGGCAGGATCGGCGGCGGAGGCGGCGCGGTCCGCGTCGGCGGGCTGGGCGGGGCCGGGGCGATCGTGGTCGTCCTGCTGGCCCTGTTCTTCGGGATCGACCCCAGCCAGCTTCTGGGTCCGGGGGGCTTCGACAGTTCCATCAGCTCTTCCGGCCCGGTCGAACTGACCGAAGAGGACCGCGCCGAGGGCGAGTTCGTGTCGGTCGTCCTTGCGGACACCGAGGAAATCTGGTCCCGCGTCTTCCAGGAGCAACTGGGTGAGAGCTACACCCCGGCAACGCTGGTCCTGTTCAAGGAGGCCACCCGCTCGGCCTGCGGCGGCGCGTCCGAGGCGACCGGTCCGTTCTACTGCCCGATCGATCGCAAGGTCTACCTCGACACGGCCTTCTTCACGACGATGCACCGGCAGCTTGGCGCCGAGGGCGACTTCGCCGCGGCCTATGTGGTGGCCCACGAAATCGGCCACCATGTCCAGAACCAACTGGGGATCCTGGAAGAGTCGACCCGCATCCGTCAGCAGGTCAGCCAGGAGGAATCGAACGCGATTTCGGTCCGGGTCGAACTTCAGGCCGACTGCCTGTCGGGAATCTGGGCGCGCGAAGCCGCGCAG
The DNA here is from genome assembly GCA_027489355.1 of Paracoccaceae bacterium. Taxonomy (GTDB): domain Bacteria; phylum Pseudomonadota; class Alphaproteobacteria; order Rhodobacterales; family Rhodobacteraceae; genus Tabrizicola. Next base: position 66,855 of record JAIXZY010000039.1, read on the forward strand.
ACGCTGGGCGTGGTGGACAAGGGAGACTTCGAGGAAGCGGTCAACGCGGCCCGCCAGATCGGCGATGACACGCTGCAGCGGAACGCCGGCCAGCGCCCGATGCCCCACACCTTCACCCACGGCACCTCGGAGCAGCGGTCGCGCTGGTTCATGACCGGGCTGAACTCGGGCCAGCTGTCAAAGTGCGACACGTTCAGGACCGACGACCTCTAGACGCGTTGACCTCTGCCGGACGAGGCGCTAGACCCGTCCCCGGTGGCCCGAGTGGCGGAATGGTAGACGCAGGGGATTCAAAATCCTCCGCCGCAAGGTTTGCGAGTTCGAGTCTCGCCTCGGGCACCAACTTCTATGATTCGCGGGACAATGCGGTAAAAGACGTCCAGTTGGCGGCGCATGTCCAGTGACCTGCCGCACCGGCCTTTGCCCGAACCTTGGAAACATTGCTTCCCTGGCAGAGCATCGGCCTTGCGTGCGGTTGCGGGCATTCCGGCATGCCGACTTCTTTCCGTCCGGTTGTGCGACGCGCGGCGGGAAATCCACCCCGGCAATGCAGCCCTGGATTGAAACGCGGGCCGGCCCAAGACGTTATGACAGCAGCTCTTCCCCTGTCTTTCCGGCGACCGGCCAAAAGAGGGCGCGGATGCGACCCATCCGCCAGACGACCCGCACACGCATCGGTTGAATTCCGCCATTGCATCCTTGTTTCCAAACGGATTTTTTACTTTTCTCTCCTGCCCCGGCAGGTCTATCCAAGGCATGTGGGGCGGCCCGGGCTTTTGCCAGTTCCCGCAGAATGTATCGCCAGGCAGGTGCGGCAAAATGGATTTCGAGACGGAACGTTCGACGGCAGAGCCGCGCTGCACCCCGTGCTTCACGCCGGGTACACTGATCACGACGCAACGGGGTGAACTGCCGGTCGAGCTGATCGCGGCGGGCGACCGCGTGGTGACCCGGGACAACGGCATCCAGACCGTGCGCTGGGTCGGCAAGACGCAGATGTTCCTGCACGACTTCCAGGCCGACCCCCATCTTCTGCCGGTGTTCATCCAGCAGGGCTCGCTGGGCAAGGGCCTGCCAGAGCGGGACATGATGGTGTCCCCGAACCACCGAGTGCTGGTCACCAACAATCGCACCTCGGTCCGCTATGCCGAGCGTGAGGTCCTGGTCGCCGCCAAGCATCTGGCGGCACAGGGCGTGCACACGGTGCAGTCCAGCGGCACGACCTACATCCACTTCATGTGCGACCGCCACGAGGTCGTGCTGAGCAACGGCGTCTGGACGGAAACCTTCCATCCCGACGACACCTCGCTCAAGGGCATCGGCAACGCGCAGCGGCTGGAAATCCTTGAGCTGTTCCCCGAGCTCAAGACGTCGGCCGGGCGGGCCAGCTATGGTCCGGCGCGCCGGGTGCTGGACGGCGCCGATCTTGGGCTTGCGGAAATCTAAAGCAGTTTTTAACCCTCTGTGGCCAAGCTTGATCCTGGGCAACTGCAGGGTGCAAATTTCTGTGGACGACGACAGGAAACTTCTGCAAACCATCCAAAACAGGCCAAAAATAGGCCAGGAACCCGGCATAGGGTCATGCAGCTGAGGCAGAGGGACGTACGAGTATGGCAACGATCTACGGCGGTAGCGGCGGAGAGCTGATCCAACCGGGCACACCTGCCAGCTATTCCAGCGACGGGACCGACCTGCTTTACGGCTACGGCGGAAACGACACGATCTATTCCGGCGCCTCGTCGGATACGATCTACGGCGGGATCGGCGACGACTCGCTGAATGGCGGTGCCGGAAATGACTCGGTCTACGGCGATGAAGGCAACGATACGCTGATCGGCGGCACCGGGGCGGACCGGTTGTATGGCGGCGACGGGAACGACGTCTTCCTGGAAACCGATTTTGCCAATGGTGGCAGTGACATATTCTACGGCGGCGCCGGGATCGACACCATCGATTTCACCGGGGCCGGCAGCGGGGTCAGCGTCACGCTGACGGCCGGCAACGCGACCGTCGATCCGTCTGGAAACAACAACACTGACACGCTGATCGGGTTCGAGAATGTCACCGGCACCGGGTCGGCCGACACGCTTGTCGGCGATGTGAACGGCAACGTTCTGTCGGGCGGCGGCGGCGCAGACCAGATTTCTGGCGGCGACGGGGCCGATACGCTTTACGGCGGCGCGGGCGCCGACGTGATCGGCGGGGATGCAGGAAACGATGTCCTGGACGGCGGAACCGAAAACGACTCGCTGACCGGCGGCGCGGGGTCCGACACGCTGTACGGGGGCACAGGCGTCGATACCCTGAGCGGCGGCGAAGACGCGGACCTGCTTTTTGGCGGCAACGACGGCGACAGCCTGTCCGGTGGGGCCGCCAATGACACGCTGTTCGGCGACCTCGGCAACGACATACTGTACGGTGGGGCCGGGAACGATCTGGTCAGCGGCGGCGACGGGGTGGATTCGCTGTTCGGCGACACGGGCGACGACACACTGCGCGGCGGCGATGGCGCGGATGTGCTGAACGGCGGGCAGGGACTGGACCTTGCCGACTACAGTGATTCCACCTCGGCCGTCTCGGTTAGTATCGAAACCAGCGTTGTGGTTGGCACAGGCGGGTTCGCGGCGGGCGACACGGGGTCCGGGATCGACGGGTTCATCGGGTCGAACTTCAACGACACCCTGATCGGCTTCGACGGTTCCAGCACCGATCCGCTCGACGCCTACACCAACGTGATCTACGGCGGGCTGGGGGATGACAGCATCTCCGGTCTGGGTGGCGGCGACTCGCTTTTTGGCGGCGGAGACAACGACACGATCGATGCCGGCTCGGGCAACGACTACGTGCAAGGCGATTCAGGCCGCGACAGCATCGTTGCCGGTACCGGGGATGACACGGTCTACGGCGGATCCGAAGGCGACACTGTCCTTGGCGGGGACGGGGCCGACCAGCTGCATGGCGATGCCGGCTCCGACAGCCTGAGCGGCGGAATCGGCAATGACACCCTGTACGGCGGGAGCGAGAACGACACGCTGGACGGCGATGGCAACGACGACGTGCTGTTCGGCGACGCCGGCAACGACGTGCTGCGCGGAGGGACCGGCAATGACATCCTGTACGGCGGGGCCGGATCGGACACGCTGTATGGCGGGGCAGGGCTGGACGTCATCTCGGGCGGGGATGACCAGGACCTGATCTACATGACCTACGGCCCTGGCGGCAACGACGCCCTGGGCAACGAAACCGTCTCGGGCGGTGCGGGGGGTGTCGACAACGACACGCTCAGCGTCGACATCACCGGCTTCGGCTGGGATCGCATCGACCTGACCTATGACCCGCTGAACGCGGAAGGCGGGACAATCACCTTCTTCGATGCCTTCGGCGGGGTGATCGGTACGCTGACGTTCACCGACATCGAAAATCTGGTGATCGTCTGCTTCACCGCCGGAACCCGGATCATGACCGACCACGGCCCCGTCGCGGTTGAGGATCTGGCTCCGGGGGATCTGGTGCTGACCCGGGACAACGGGATGCAGCCGCTGCGCTGGGTGGGTCAGCGGGTTCTTGCGCCGGGCGAGCTGGCGCTGCGGCCCGAATTGCAGCCGGTGCGCATCAGCGCTGGCGCCCTGGGCGAGGCGGGACCAGAGCGGAGCATGATGGTCTCGCCGCAGCATCGGGTGCTGATCGAGGGGGCGCGGGCCGAAATGTACTTCGGCGAAAGCGAAGTTCTGGTGCCGGCCAAGCACCTGATTGGCCTGGCCGAGGTGACGCAGGCGCTGCCCGAAGACGGCGTGACCTATGTCCACATCCTGTTCGACCGGCATGAAATCGTGCTGTCCGAGGGTCTTTGGACCGAAAGCTTCCAGCCCGCCGAACGCACGCTGTCTGCCCTGGACAAGGCAGCGCGGGACGAGGTCCTGGCGCTCTTCCCGGAGCTGTCCGGGGAAGCCGTGACCTTCCCGGCCGCGCGGCTGTCGCTCAAGGCCCACGAAGCCCGGGTGCTGCTGTCAGATTGATTGGCGACCCAGGTAATTGGCCCAGTCCTCGGGCGTATCGAGGTCGAGGACAGCCATGTCACCGGGAAGCGGCACCTGTCGCATCCGGTCCGCGTGGCGCTGGATCAGGGATCGCCCGCCTTCGTCGCCGGTGACCGCCGCAAGGTCCGGCCAGAGGTCGCGGGGAAAGATCGCCGGATGACCGGGACGACCGTCGACGGTGCCGCCGCGCCAGATAAGCTCCGGCTCTGCCCGGTAGCGTGAGATGAGATCGGCCAGCGCCTTCGGCGAAAAGCCCGGCATGTCCGCGGGCAGTACCATCAGCCCGTCCTCGGCCCCCGGCTCGGCGATGGCGGCAATGCCGCGGTGCAATGACCGCGACATGCCTAGCCCGGCATCGGGAACCTCCACCACCTGCACGGGCAGACCGTCGACGACCGCCCGGCGCGGGCCGGCCGTGGGGGGCAGGGCGACCAGCACCGGGCCGCCCGCGGCAACTGCGGTCTCGGTCACCAGGCGCAGGATCGGCTTGCCCTTGATCGGCTGCAACAGCTTGTCGCGCCCGCGCATACGCGAGGACGCTCCGGCCGCAAGGACAAGGATGTGGACCGTGGGTCGCATGTGCAATGCTCCATCCGTCCCCGTCAGCTTGTCAAGCGCCGCATGACGCTAGGTCAAGCGCGCATGCGACCCCCGTCGTCCCAGAGCGGTGCCAGGTGCACGCGCGCCTTGCGGCGTTCGCCCAGGATCTCGACCTCCAGCTCCAGCCCGTCCTGAACGCGGTCGGCCGGGATGAACCCTTGGGCGACCGACTTGCCGGTCCAGTGGCTGTAGCCGCCCGAGGTGCACCAGCCCACCACGGCGCCGCCCAGCCAGATCGGCTCCCACGCGACGACGTCGGCGTCCTTGGCATCCACCACGATCGGCACCAGCTTGCGCTTCGGCCCTTCGGCCTTTTCCTTCAGCGCGGCGGCCTTGCCGATCCAGTCGGCGGGCTTGTTCCAGCTGATGAAGCGGTCAAGACCGGTCTCGGCCGGAGTGTAATCGGGGCTGAACTCGCGACCCCAGGAGCCGAACCACTTGTCCAGCCGCAGGGACATCATCGCGCGCATCCCGAAGGGACGAAGGCCGAGGTCCTTGCCCGCGGCGTTCAGCAGGTCCCACAGGTGGCGGACCGACATGTGGTCGGTGAAGATTTCGTAGCCGAGGTCCGCGGTATAGCTGACGCGCTGCACGATGCAGTTGGCCATGCCGACTGTCATCCGCTTCACGTCCATGAACTTGAACGCTTCCGCGCTGACGTCAGACCGGGTGACACGCGACAGAAGCTCACGCGCCTTCGGGCCGGCGATCTGGAACCCGGACCGGGCGTCCGAGACGTTCTCGACCGTGACGCCGGGCTCGGCGTGCTGCTCGAACCAGCGGGTATGCCAGCCTTGCGCGCCGTAGCTGGCGGTCAGCTGGAACTCGGTCTCGGACAGGCAGGACACGGTAAAGTCGCCGATGATCTTTCCGGATTCCGCCAGCATAGGGGTCAGCGACAGTCGTCCCGGCTGCGGGATGCGGCCGGCCATGATCCGGTCAAGCCAGGCCCGCGCGCCCGCGCCCTTGACCAGGTACTTGCCGAAGTTCTGCACCTCGTTGATGCCGACGCCCTCGCGGACCGCCATCACTTCCTGCCGCGTCGCCTCCCAGGCGTTCGAGCGTTTGAAGGTCGGCTCTTCATAGCGCGGCTCGCCGGGAAGGGCGTGGTAGTTAACCACCTCCAGCCCATATTGCGCACCCCAGACGGCGTTCATCCCGTCGAAGACTTCATACATCGGTGTGGTGCGGAAGGGGCGGGCGGCCGGGCGTTCCTCGTTCGGGTAGGACACGCTGAACCGCATCTGGTAGTTCTCGATCACCTTCGGCACGGTGTAGCCGGGCGAGGTCCAGTTGCCGAACCGCGCCACGTCGAAGCCGCGTGGGTCACGCTCCACCTCGCCGTGGATCATCCATTGCGCGAGCGCCAGGCCCATGCCGCCGCCCTGGGAGAAGCCCGCCATGACCGCGCAGGCCGACCAGTAGTTGCGCAGGCCCGGGACCGGCCCGATCAGCGGGTTGCCATCGGGGGCAAAGGTGAACGGCCCGTGGATCACGCGCTTGACGCCCGACCGCTCCAGCACCGGAATCCGGCGGTAGGCGAAGTTGACGCTGTCCTCGATCTTGTCGAACTGTTCGTTCAGCAGCTCATGCCCGAAGTTCCAGGGCGTGCCGTCGACGGCCCAGGGCTCGCAGGGCTTTTCGTAGAAGCCGATGCACATGCCGCGGCCTTCCTGGCGGAGGTAAAACTCGCCGCCCGGGTCCATCACATGCGGGAATTCACGGCCTTGGCCGAGGATGTCCATGATTTCCGGGATGTCGTCCGTGACGATATATTGGTGCGCCATCGGCAGCAAAGGCAGGTAGACCCCCGCCATTGCCCCGATCTCCCGCGCCCAGAGGCCGCCCGCGTTCACCAGATGCTCGCAGGTCACGGTGCCTTTCTCGGTGACGACTTCCCAGCCTTCCTTGGTGGGCCGGGTCTCCAGCACGCGGTTGTGCAGCACGATCTCCGCCCCGCCCATCCGCGCTGCCTTGGCGTAGGCGTGGGTGGTGCCCGAAGGGTCGAGGTGGCCGTCGAGCGGATCGTAAAGCCCGCCCAGCACGCCCTTCACATCCACCAGACCATCGGTCAGCTTGGTGATATCCGCCGGGGTCAGGATCTCGGTGTCCAGCCCCATGTAGCGATGCTTGGCGCGTTCGGCTTTCAGCATCTCGAACCGCGCCTCGTTGTCGGCCAGCGTCACGCCGCCCACGTGGTGCAGCCCGCAGGACATGCCGGTGATCGCCTCCAGCTCCTTGTACAGCCGGATGGTGTAGCCCTGCAGCGCCGCCATGTTGGTGTCGCCGTTGATCGTGTGGAACCCGCCCGCCGCGTGCCAGGTGGAGCCGGAAGTCAGCTCCGACCGTTCGATCAGCATGACGTCCGACCAGCCAAGCTTGGTCAGGTGATAGAGCACCGAGCAGCCGACGACGCCGCCACCGATCACCACCACGCGCGCATGGGTCTTCATTGCAAGTCTCCCCGCCTTATCCGGTTTTGCCGCACCATGACGGGGCCGGATCAGGAAGGCATGAGGATTTGCGACAAAGAATGTCGCGGCCAGACAGTGGTGCCGGGCCGCGGCGGACTTACTTCTCGGGGATCAGGCCGCGCGGGGCAAAGCGCATGACCACCAGAAGGACGGCGCCCAGGGTCAGAAGCCGCATATGCGCCGCCGTGTCTTGCAGGTGATCCTTCAGCGCACCGGCAGGCAGGCCCGCGGTCAGCATCTGCATCAGGTTCGGCCCAAGAAATTCCACCGCGAGGTAGAGCCAGCCGATCAGCAGGCCGCCCAGGATCGAACCCCAGTTGTTGCCCGAGCCGCCGACGATCACCATGACCCAGATCAGGAAGGTAAAGCGCAGCGGCAGGTAGGAGCTGGGGGTCAGCTGCCCCTCCATCGAGGTCATCATCGCCCCCGCCAGGCCCACGACGGCCGAGCCGATGATGAAGATTTGCAGGTGGCGGTACTTGACGTCCTTGCCCATCGCGGCGGCCGAAATCTCGTTGTCGCGGATGGCGCGGACGGTGCGGCCCCAGGGGCTGTTGAGCGCACGTTCGCAGCCCCAGACGAGAAGCACCAGCACCAGGCCGAACATGGTGGCATAGAGGAGCTTGACGAAGATCGTCGAGGCGGTGACCGGGTCGGCGCCGATGCCCTGGACGGTTTCCAGGAAGACCGGATTGGTCTGGAGGTCGACCTCGTACGGCACCGGCCAGGGGCGGGGCAGGTCGATCAGGTTCTTGACACCGCGGGCGAGCCAGTCCTCGTTCCGCAGGACCGTCACGATGATCTCGGCGATGCCCAGCGTGGCGATGGCAAGGTAGTCCTCGCGCAGGCCGAGGGCGATCTTGCCGATCACCCAGGCGGCCGCGGCGGCCATCAGCGCGCCGACCGGCCAGGCGAACAGCGAGTTCAGCCCGAGGCCGCCGATGTTTCCGGCCTGGGCCGGATTGTTCGCCTCGACCGCGACGACGCCGGGGTCAAGAAGCAGGCGGTAGATGAAGAAGGCGACCACCAGGTAAAGCGCAATCGCCAGCGCCCGGCTGGTTCCGGGTTTCAGGCGGCGGTAGAGCCAGGTGGCAAAGCCGATGGCGAGGGCGGCGAAGAGAAGCGCCTCGACAATGCGCGGACCTCCGGCGGCCCAGCCTTCGGGTACGGGTTTGGCCGAGACAAGCACCACGGCCAGACCGCCAAGCGCGACCGAGCCGACGATGCCGGTCGAGAACAGGCCCGCGTAGCCCCACTGGATATTCACCCCGATCGCCATGATCGCGGACAGCAGCGCAAGGTTGAGGATGTTCAGCGACAGGTTCCAGCTTTGCAGCACCCCCGTCAGCAGGAAGAGCAGCGCCACGCCGGCGAAAAGCAGCACATTGCGATACTTTGCCATGTCACTTGCCTCCGAAGATGCCCTGCGGGCGGAACAGAAGAACCATGATCAGGATACTGAAGCTGACCGCGACCTTGTAGTCGGTCGACAGCGCCTGATAGAGCCCGTCGCCCAGCCAGTCAGGTGGGACCAGGTAGCCGAGGATCTTCTTCCAGGCGCTGGTGACGATCAGTTCGGAGAAAGCCACGATGAAGCTGCCGACAACGGCGCCCAGAGGCGAGCCAAGGCCGCCCACGACGGCGGCGGCGAACATCGGCATCAGCAAGCTGAAGTAGACGATCCCGCGATAGGACTTGTCGAGGCCGTAGAGCGTGCCTGCAATGCAGGCGAGTGCGCCGGCGATGACCCAGGTGATCGTGACCACGCGTTCCGGGTTGATGCCCGAGAGCAGCGCCAGGTCCTCGTTGTCGGAATAGGCGCGCATCGACTTGCCGGTGCGGGTCTTTTGCAGGAACCAGAACAGAGCCGCGCAGCAGACCAACGCCGCGATGACCGAGATCGCCTGCGTCGTCTTGATCGCCAGCGGCTCGGCCAGGCCGGTCCAGGCCTTGAAGTCCTGCGGGTTGAGCCACATGCGCGCGCCGTCGGTGAAGTTCTGCTCGGAGGTGCCGATGATCATGCGGACCAGGCCGTTCATCACGAACATCACGCCGGTCGAGACGATGACCACGATGATCGGCTTCGCGCGCTGCTTGCGGTAGAAGCGGTAGACCACGCGGTCGGTTGCCAGCACCATCGCGATGGTGACAAGGATGCCCAGGGGCAGCGCCAGCAGCGCGGTGGGCAGGGGGCCCGCCGTGATCCCCATCGACTGGAACCACCAGGTGAAGAGGATCACGAAAGCCGTCCCGAAGGCCATCGTGTCGCCGTGCGCGAAGTTGGAGAAGCGCAGGACGCTGAAGATCAGCGTGATCCCCAACGCCCCCAGCGCCAGCTGGCTGCCATAGGCAAGGCCCGGCACGACGATGAAGTTCAGGAAGGCGACGAGGGCGTTCAGGATGTCCATAGGCTCACGCGGGTCGAAAGGGGCGGGAAGCGGCTCAGCCGCCGGTGGCCACGCAAGTGCCCTCGCCGGTGATCGAAACCGGGCCGGCAGCATGGGCGGTGAAGAGGAACTGGCCCTCCGGGAAGATGCTGATCATGCCCGACATTCCGCCCTGCGGCGGCATCACGAGGACCAGCTCGCCACTGGCGTCGATGGAGCCGGCATCGAAGGCCTGATAGGTCTGCGCATCGGCCTGGACGGTCCAGATGTCTCCCGACTGCTCGATCTTGAACGGACCCCCCGGATAGGCTTCGCAGGCCCCGCCGCCGCACTGGCGCGATGCGGTGCATTCATAGCCGGCAAGGGCCGTGGTGGGCAGAAGGGCCGCAAGGGCCAGCGCAGCATAGTTCATGTCAGCCTCCAAGGAAGGATTTGCGGACCTCGGGATCGGCGAGCAGCGCCTGGCCGGTGTCGGTATAGCGGTTGCGCCCCTGGACCAGGACATAGCCCTTGTCCGCGATCTCCAGCGCCTGGCGTGCGTTCTGTTCCACCATGAGGATCGAGATGCCGGTGCGCGCGATCTCGATGATGCGGTCGAACAGTTCGTCCATGACGATCGGGCTGACGCCCGCAGTGGGTTCGTCCAGCATCAGGACTTTGGGCTGGGTCATCAGCGCGCGTCCCACCGCGACCTGCTGGCGCTGACCGCCCGACAGTTCCCCGGCCTTCTGGTAACGCTTCTGCTTCAGGATCGGGAACAACCCGTAGATCTGCTCCATCGTGTCGCGGATGGTGTCGTCCTGCCGGATGAAGGCGCCCATCTCCAGGTTTTCCTCGACCGTCATGCCGGTGAAGATGTTGTGGGTCTGCGGCACGAAGCCCATGCCCTTGCGCACGCGGGCCTGCGGCGAGAGCGTGGTGATGTCCTCGCCCATCAGCTTCACGCTGCCCTGGCGCAGCTTCAGCATCCCGAAGACCGCCTTCATCGCCGTGGATTTCCCCGCACCGTTCGGGCCGACGATGACCGCGATCTCGCCGGGTTCGACCGCCAGCGTGCAGTCGTGCAGGATGTCGACGGCGCCGTAGCCGCCGGTCATGTTCTCGCCGATCAGGAAGGGTTCAGCCATGAAAGAACGCCCCGCAAGTAACTGATTTTCTGCGAAAATCAGGGGCAAGAGTTTTCGCAGAAAACTCGTGTCGCGCAAGGTCAGCCATGTGCGGCCTCCTCCTTGATCTTGTTCTTGAGGCCGCGGCCCAGATAGGCCTCGATCACCCGCTCGTCGTTCTTGACCTGCTCGACGGTGCCTTCGGCCAAAACCTTGCCCTCGGCCATGCAGATGACCGGATCGCAGAGGCGGCCGATGAAGTCCATGTCGTGCTCGATCACGCAGAAGGTGTAGCCGCGTTCCTTGTTCAGCCGCACGATGGCGTCGCCGATGGTGTTCAGAAGCGTCCGGTTCACGCCGGCGCCGACCTCGTCCAGGAAGACGATCTTGGCGTCGACCATCATCGTGCGGCCCAACTCCACCAGCTTCTTCTGCCCGCCCGAGATCATCCCGGCCTTCTGGTCGGCGATATGGCTGATCGTCAGGAATTCGAGCACTTCGTCAGCTTTCTGGCGGATGCGCTCTTCCTCCTCGGCCACCTGCGAGCGGGAGAAGAGAGCGTTCCACAGCTTCTCGCCCGACTGGCGCGGCGGGACCATCATCAGGTTCTCGCGCACGGTCATCGAGCTGAATTCGTGGGCGATCTGGAAGGTGCGCAGCAGGCCCTTGTCGAACAGCTTGTGCGGCGGCAGGCCGGTGATGTCCTCGCCATCCATGAAGACCTGGCCCGAGGTGGGCGCATAGCGCCCGGCAATCACGTTGAACAAGGTGGTCTTGCCCGCGCCGTTCGGGCCGATCAGCCCGGTGATCGTGCCGGTCCTGATCTCCAGCGATGCGCCGTCAACGGCATGAAAGCCGCCGAAATGCTTGTGCAGCTTCTCGACCCTGATCATTCGCTTCCCCCGTAGCACCAGCCGCCTTACCGGCGGTCCGGTCCCCTTGCTCCGGCCGTGCGGCCTGGTTCTTCTTGTCGGTCGGCCCGGAACCTGTCCGGGCCGACCCTGTGGTCATCCGATCAACGGAAGCCGACCGAGGTCCAGGCGCCGTCCTTGATCTCGTCTTCCGAGAAGGTCCCCGAAGCATCGCCGCCATCCAGGAGCTGCACACCCGTCGCCCCGTCATAGTCGATGGCAGTGCCGGCCGCGATCAGCTCCAGCGCCTTGCCAAGCTCGCCGGCCTTGATCTTGGTGCCCGACCCGTCGGCGGGGCCATTGGCGATTTCCATGACCTTGTCCTTGTAGACCTTCGGGTCGGTCGAATTCGCCGCCTGCATCGCCAGCATGATCAGCGCCGCGGCATCGTAGGAGTTCGCCGCGAAGTTGGTCGAGCCGTCGAAGGACGGGTCGAACGCCTTGGCCAGGTCGAGGAAGGCGGTATAGCCCTCGGAGGTCGACGAGGCGTGCTGGCCGAACGAGCCGTTCAGCGCGTCGCCGATGGCCGCGACCAGGCTTTCGCCGTACATGCCGCCCGGCAGGCCGAAGGTGGTGAAGGCGCCGGTATCGACGGCGGCCTGGATGATGCCCTTGCCGCCCTGGTCGATGTAGCCGGCCACGACCAGCACTTCGCCGCCCGCTGCAGCCAGCGCGGCGACTTCGGCCGAGTAGTCGGCTTTGCCGTCATCGTGGCTGGCGTTGATCGTCACGGTGCCGCCCTTGGCGGTGAAGGCGGTGGCGATGGCTTCCGCCAGGCCCTTGCCGTAGTCGCTGTTGGAATAGGTCAGCGCGATCGACTTGATGCCCCGGTCGGTCATGATCTGCGCCATGACTTCACCTTCGCGCGCGTCCGAGGGGACGGTGCGGAAGAACAGGCCGTCATCGGGGTCGGTGGTCAGCGCGGGCGAGGTGGCCGAGGGCGAGACCATCACCATCCCGTTCGGCATCGCGAGGTTGGTCAGCACAGCCCGGGTCACGCCCGAGCAGTCGGCGCCCACGATGCCCTTCACCGCGTCCACGGTGATCAGACGCTCGGCCGCGGCCGAGGCGGCGGCGGCGTCGATGCAGGTCGAGTCGGCGCGGACGTTCTGGAACACCCAGCCGTTCGCGGCTTTGCCGGAATCGTTCACTTCCTTGATCGCGAGGTCGACCGCCGTGAACATGTTCGGCGAGATGCTCTCGATCGGGCCAGTCACGCCCAGGAGGGTGCCGATCTTGACATCTTCGGCGGACACAGCGCCCGCGGCCAGGGACAGGGCCGATACGGCCAGAAGCAGTTTCTTCATTCTTTGCCTTCCTATGTGGAACAAGTCCGCCGCTACCCTTAGTCGCGGCCGCGACAGAAGGGAAGGGTCCGGCGGTGCAGGGCGGGCAACAGCCTGGTGGAGAACTTGTCCCGTCATGCGGCTTCGCCCCGTTTGGGACGAAGCCTGTTTGCCATAGCGTCAGATCAACGGAACTGGACGGTCTCGTACTTGCCGCCCTTGATCTCGAACTGCTTGTAGCGGCCGGCGGATTCACCCGGCCCGATCAGCGTCACGCCCGAGGCACCATCGTAGTCGATGGCGGTCCCGGCCGCGATCAGCTCCAGCGCCTTGCCCAGTTCGCCCGGAAGGATCTTCACGCCCGAACCGTCGGCCGGCCCGTTGGCGATCTCCATGATCTTTTCCTTGTAGACGTTCGAGTCGGTCGAGCCCGAAGCCTCCATCGCCAGCATGATCAGCGCGGCGGCGTCATAGCTTTCCGGCGTGTAGGGCGAGGTGGCATCGAAGGCCGGGTTGTTGGCCTTGCCCATTTCCTGCAGGACCGCGGCGCCGGGGCTGTCCGACTGGGCAACCTGGCCGTAGGAGCCGTCCAGAGCCGGGCCGATGGCCGCGGGAAGCGAGTCGCCGACCATGCCACCCGGCAGGCCGAACTGGGTGAACGCACCACTGTCGAGCGAGGCCTGGATGATGCCCTTGCCGCCCTGGTCAAGATAGCCCGCCACGACCAGCAGGTCGCCGCCCGCAGCCGCCAGAGCCGCAACCTCGGCCGAGTAGTCGGCCTTGCCGTCGTCGTGCGCCGCGTTGATCGTCACGGTGCCGCCCTTCGCGGTGAAGGCGGAAGCGATGGCCTCGGCCAGACCCTTGCCGTAGTCGCTGTTGGAATAGGTCAGCGCGATCGACTTAACGCCCTTTTCCATCAGGATGTCGGCCATGACTTCGCCCTCGCGCGCATCGGACGGCGCGGTGCGGAAGAACAGGCCGTTGTCCGGGTCGGTCGAAAGGGCCGGGGACGTGGCCGAGGGCGACACCATCACGATGCCGTTGGGCATGGCGACGTTGGTCAGCATCGCGCGCGTCACGCCCGAGCAGTCGCCGCCGATGATGCCCTTCACGCCTTCCGCGGTGATCGCACGCTCCGTCGCGGCGGTCGCGGCGGCGGCGTCGGTGCAGGTGTCGTCGCCGCGCACCGGGATGTAGTTGTTCTTCGCCTTGCCCGAGGCGTTGACCTCGGCCATCGCGGCTTCGGCCGCGTTCGCCATGTGGCCGGTCAGCGATTCAATCGGGCCGGTGAAGCCGATCAGGATGCCGATCTTCACATCCTCGGCGTTCGAGGCGCCAGCCATCAGCGCGCAGGCCGAAACGGCCAGCAGTAGTTTCTTCATTTGTTGTTCTCCCTGTTTGGACCGAAATCCTGCGGTGACGGTAGTGCGGGGCGTTTCAAAAAGAAAGAGCATTTTTGTCGACACCCTGGCGACACTGTTTCAGCGCTGCAGTCGACACAACCGACGGCCGCCCTATCTCTACAGGGATGCAACCGGCATTTCCACTTCGGCGAATTGCCCACTGGAGGATGAAGGATGAACAGACTGACCACTCTTGCCGCCCTGATGATCGGGGCCGCGTTTCCCGCCCTTGCGGGCGAGATCGAGACCTCGGCCGGCCCGATGACGATTGCTCGGGTCGCGACCGGATTGGAGGAACCCTGGGGGATCGGTTTCCTCCCCGACGGCGCCGCGCTGGTGACCGAGCGGGACGGCAGACTCCTGATCATCCGTGACGGGAGGACGGAAGTCGTCGCCGGAACGCCCGAGGTCCTGACTGACGGGCAGGGCGGTCTGCTCGACGTGATGCTTCCGCGCGACTTCGCCACCAGCCGCGAGGTCTGGCTCAGCTTCGCGGCCGCTGCCGATGGGGGCGGCGCGACCGCGGCGGGCAGGGGGCGGCTGTCCGAAGACGGCACCCGTCTGGAAGGGTTCCAGACACTGTTCCTGGGTGACGGGCATCCCGGCGGCCGGCATTTCGGCGCGCGGCTGGTCGAGATGCCGGACGGACGCATCGCGCTGACCACCGGCGACCGCGGCACCGGGCCCGAGGGGATGCAGGCGCAAGACCCGATGTCCTCGCTGGGCAAGGTGATCCTGCTCAACCGCGACGGCACCCCCGCCCTTGCGCAGGCCGGCTGGCGGCCCGGAGCATTTAGCCGCGGACATCGCAACATTCAGGGTGCCGCGCTGGACCTGACCGGGCGACTTCTGACGGTGGAACACGGCGCCCAGGGCGGAGACGAGCTCAACGCCCCCGAGGCCGGGCGCAACTATGGCTGGCCGGTGATCAGCTACGGGATCAACTACAACGGCGATCCGATCGGCGAGGGGCAGACGAAGGACGGCATGGAGCAGCCGCTGCACTACTGGGACCCTTCCATCGCGCCATCTGGCCTGATGGTGTATTCCGGCAAGCTGGTGCCGGACTGGACCGGGGACATCTTCTTCGGCTCGCTCAACAGTGATTTCTTGGGACGGCTGGACCCGGACAGGCCCGCCGCGACCGGCTTTGCCGAAGAGCGCATCGCCGCCCCCGAAACCGGCCGCGTCCGCGACGTGGTCGAGGCGCCGGACGGGTCGATCTGGTTCCTCTCGGTCTACGACGGGACGATCTACCGGATGGCACCCTCGACTTAGCTGTCACATCTGCCAAAAAGGTCTAGGCAGCAGGCCTAAGTCGGGAGACACTGACACGGCCCGCGCCGGGCCTGCACAGGAGGGTCGGATGGACTTCACGCAAGCAGTCAGGACCGTCTACCGAAAGTACGCTACCTTCGACGGCCGCGCCGCGCGGTCGGAATACTGGTGGTTCGTCCTGTTCTCGTTCCTTGCCGCCGTCGCCGTCGGGATCGTCGAACGGGCGCTTGGCCTTGGCTATGGCGGCTTCATGCACGGGGGCGGGCGTTTCTCGATGGTCTACCAGGGGGGCATCCTGTCGTCGCTCTGGTGGCTGGCGAACCTCCTGCCGTCGCTTGCGGTGGCGGTGCGCCGCCTTCACGACACCGACCGGTCCGGCTGGTGGCTGCTGATCGCCTTCGTTCCCCTGATCGGGGCGATCGTGCTGCTGGTCTTCTTCTGCACCCGCGGCACCAGCGGCCCGAACCGGTTCGGAACCGATCCGTTGTCCGGTCCCGCGATGGCCTGACGCCGCCTGTCCGGGGGCCTCAGATCGACAGGCGGACCGGAACCGCGCCCGGCATCCCCTGCGTGCCACGCTCGCGGTAGGGCGTGGTGCTGTAATGGCTGCGGTAGCATTTCGAGAAATGCGAGGGCGAGGCAAAGCCGCAGGCCAGCGCCACGTTGATGACGCTCATGTCGGTCTGCATCAGCAGGTTCCGCGCCTTCTGCAGCCGCAGTTCCATGTAGTACCGCTTGGGCGAGCGGTTGAGGTAGCGGCGGAACAGCCGCTCCAGCTGGCGGGTCGACATGCCCACTTCCTCGGCCAGGTCGGCGGGCGACATCGGGTCCTCGATGTTTCCTTCCATCATCTGGATGACCTGGGACAGCTTCGGATGCCGCACGCCGATCCGTGTCGGGATCGACAGGCGCTGCGTGTCCTGGTCGGTGCGGATCGTCGAATAGATCAGCTGGTCCGCAACCGTGTTCGCCAGATCCTCGCCGTGGTCGGCCGCGATGATCTTCAGCATCAGGTCAAGCGAGGAAATCCCCCCCGCCGTGGTCCAGCGGTTGCCGTCCATGACGTAGACCGACTTGGTCAGCCGGACATCCTCGAATTCCTCGGCAAAGCCGTCCTGGTTTTCCCAGTGGATCGTGGCCTTCTTGCCGTCCAGCAGCCCGGCTTTTGCCAGCGCATGCCCCCCGGTGCAGATGCCGCCGATCGTCACGCCGCGCCGCGCCTCGCGCCGCAGCCAGCTGACGATGCCCTTGGTCGTGGTACGCTGCACGTCGATGCCGCCGCAGACCAGGATGGTGTCCTCGCGGTCCATCTCCTCCAGCCCCATGTCCAGCCGGAAGGTCGCACCATTGGAACAGGACTTCTCGGTGCCTTCGCCCGCCAGCACCCAGGTGTAAAGCGTCTCGCCCGCCACGCGGTTCGCCAGCCGCAAGGGCTCGATCGCCCCGGCGAACGAGATCATCGTGAACTTGTCCAAGAGCACGAAGACGAACCGCCGGGCGGCCGTGGTTTTCGGGGTTTGCGTGGCTTTTCGCGGCGCGAGCGTCATGTCTGCGACCTGATAATGTCGTTTGCGGACAAAAGAACCGTAAAAACCGACCCGCCGCAAGGGGCGAAAGCGGTCGTTTTCGCCCAATCGCCCTTTGCAAAGGCGGAAACGGGGGCGTATACCGCTGGCCGATTGCAAGGCTCCGGAGTGGAACGATGACCAAGGGATGGACGAAGACGGCATGGCGCGCGAAACCGCGGATCCAGATGCCGGATTATCCCGACCAGGCGGCGCTGAACTCGGTCGAGACGCAATTGTCGAAATATCCCCCGCTGGTCTTTGCCGGCGAGGCGCGTCGGCTGAAAAAGCAGCTGGCTCTTGCGGCCGAGGGCAAGGCCTTCCTGCTGCAAGGCGGCGACTGCGCCGAAAGCTTTGCCGAGTTCTCGGCCGACAACATCCGTGACACCTTCCGCGTCATGCTGCAGATGGCCGTGGTCCTGACCTATGCCGCCAAGGTCCCGGTGATCAAGGTGGGCCGCATGGCCGGCCAGTTCGCGAAGCCGCGCAGCGCCCCGACCGAGGTCATCAACGGCCTCGAACTCCCGTCCTACAAGGGCGACATCATCAACGGCTTCGACCCCACGCCCGAGGCGCGGATTCCCGATCCGAACCGGATGCTGCAGGCCTACACCCAGGCCGCGGCGTCGCTGAACCTCTTGCGCGCGTTCTCTACCGGCGGTTTTGCCGACATCCACCGCGTCCATTCCTGGACCCTGGGCTTTGCCGAGCACGACAAGGCCGAACGCTACCGCGAGATGGCGAACCGGATTTCCGACGCGCTCGACTTCATGAACGCGGCCGGCGTCACCTCGATCACCGCGCCGGAACTCGCGACGGTGGACTTCTACACCAGCCACGAGGCGCTGCTTCTGGAATACGAAGAGGCGCTCTGCCGCGTCGACTCGATCACCGGGCAGAACGTCGCCGGGTCCGGCCACATGATCTGGATCGGCGACCGTACCCGCCAGCCCGACGGCGCCCATGTCGAGTTCTGCCGCGGCGTGCTGAACCCCATCGGCCTGAAATGCGGCCCGTCCACCACGGCGGACGACCTCAAGGTGCTGATGGCCAAGCTGAACCCCGAGAACGAGCCGGGCCGTTTGACCCTGATCGCGCGCTTCGGTGCCGGCAAGGTGGGCGAGCATCTGCCGCGCCTCATCAAGACGGTGCAGGAAGAGGGTGCCAATGTCGTCTGGTCCTGCGACCCGATGCACGGCAACACGATCAAAGCCGCCTCGGGCTACAAGACCCGGCCCTTCGACAGCGTCCTGCGCGAGGTGCGCGAGTTCTTCGCCATCCACAAGGCCGAAGGCACCCAGCCGGGCGGCGTCCATTTCGAGATGACGGGCCAGGACGTGACCGAATGCACCGGCGGTCTGCGCGCGGTGTCGGACGAAAATCTTGCGGACCGCTACCACACCGCCTGCGACCCGCGGCTCAATGCCTCGCAGTCGCTGGAACTCGCCTTCCTGGTGGCGGAAGAGCTGTCCAGCCAGCGCGAAGACGCTCGGCGCGTGGCGCTGTAAAGTCTGCGGAACCGGGAACGGACCAGGGCGGCGGGGAAACCTGCCGCCTTTTTCAATCGCTGGTGTGAACCAGCGCAAGATGACCGAACCGCCGGATCGGCTGGGCGACCGGCGCTTCGGCCTGGGGTTCGGGGGCCAGCAGCAGGCGTTCGTCCCGCCAGCTGCGGATCTGGAACTTGCAGCGCGCCGCCGGCCCCGGTGCGAAGCTGACGGCCCCCAGGACCAGCTTCGCCCCGTCATCCTCGGCCAGCGGCAGAAGTAGTAGCCGCGCGACCAGCCCGCCCCCGCCTGCGCGGTCCGACCCAAGGTCGAGCTCGGCCACGGCGGGCTGATCGAAGACACGCTCCAGCGTCACGCCCAGTTGCGCACGCGAGTCAGTGGCGAAAAGGCAGCTGAGCGGCAGGCCCCGCACGTCCATTCCGGCGAAATCGGTCAGGCCCGAGCCCGCAATGCGCACCTGCACCAGCCCCCGCCCGATCCGTTCGGCCAGGAACACCCGGTCCAGCATCCCCGCCAGTCCCCGCGGGTCGACCGCAGACCGTTTCGGCAGGGCCTCCCCCCGCCGCAGGCCTTCCCAATAGGCGCGGACCTGTGCCAGCCCCTCGAACACCAGCGGGGCCGGTAGCGGGCGCTGCGGGCGAAACCGGTCCAGAAAGCTTAGCGTCATCATTCTCTCCACCACCCGCACCGCGCCCCTTGCAGGTCGACCGCCCGCCGCGCCATGAAGGGAAACTAGCGCGGATCATGAAGATTCGGGCGAAAATCTAATCAAATGGTAAATGTCGCGCCCTCCGGCGCGGAAAGGACCGCATGATCTCGATGACAGGTTTTGCCGCCCGCCGCGGCGCGGGGCTGGGCTACAGCTGGACCTGGGACCTGCGGTCGGTGAACGGCAAGGGGCTGGACCTGCGGCTCCGGGTGCCGGACTGGATCGACGGGCTTGAAGCCCTGCTGCGGGCCGAGCTCCAGAAGTCGATCACCCGCGGCAATGTCAGCCTGACCCTGAAGGTCACGCAAGAGGACGGCCGGGACGAGGCCGCGTTCCGGCTGAACGAGGCGGCGCTGGGGGCTGCACTCGCGGCGCTTGGCCGGGTCGAGGCGGCGGCGATGTTCTCCGGCGTGACCCTGCGCCAGCCGACGGCCTCCGATGTCCTGACCCTGCGCGGGGTCATCGACGCCACCGCGCAAGAGACCGACACGACCCCGCTGCGCCAGGCGCTTCTGGCGGACCTGCCCGCGCTTCTGGCCGATTTCCACGCCATGCGTGCCTCCGAGGGCCGGGCGCTGGCGGCCGTCCTGACCGCCCAGTTGGACCGTATCGCCAGCCTTACGGCCGAAGCCCAGACCGAAACCGCCGCCCGCGCGGCCACCCAGGCCGACACCCTGCGCGAGGCCGTGGCCCGCCTCCTGTCCGCGACCGATGCCGTTGATCCCGCGCGTCTGGCGCAGGAACTTGCGCTGCTGGCCGTCAAGACCGACGTTACCGAAGAGCTTGACCGCCTGGCCGCCCATGTCTCAGCCGCCCGCGCCCATCTGGCCGAGGGGCAGCCCGCAGGTCGCAAGCTTGATTTCCTGATGCAGGAATTCATGCGCGAGGCCAACACGCTCTGCTCCAAGGCGCAGTCCCTGGCGCTGACCCGGATCGGCCTTGACCTGAAAACCGTGATCGATCAGATGCGCGAGCAAGTGCAGAATGTGGAATAGACGATGATCCGGCGCGGGCTCCTTCTCATCCTTTCCTCGCCCTCGGGGGCCGGAAAATCCACCCTGTCGCGGATGCTGATGGACTGGGACCCGACGATGCGCTTCTCGGTCTCGGCCACGACCCGCAAGCCCCGGCCCGGCGAACAGGACGGCCGCGAATACTATTTCCGCAGCCGCGAAGAATTCCAGGCGATGGTCCGCGACGGCGAGATGCTGGAACATGCCGAAGTCTTCGGCAACTTCTACGGCAGCCCCCGCGGCCCAGTGGAACAGGCGATGAAGGCGGGGACCGACACGGTCTTCGACATCGACTGGCAGGGCGGCCAGCAGGTCA
Source organism: Paracoccaceae bacterium (assembly GCA_027489355.1). GTDB lineage: Bacteria > Pseudomonadota > Alphaproteobacteria > Rhodobacterales > Rhodobacteraceae > Tabrizicola. The sequence continues at coordinate 87,448 of JAIXZY010000039.1, forward strand.
AGCAGTCGATGCGCGACGATGTCGTGTCGATCTTCATCCTGCCGCCCTCCATAGCCGAACTCGACCGCCGCCTGCGCTCCCGCGCCCAGGACAGCGATGAGGTGATCGCCGGCCGGATGGCGAAAAGCCGCGACGAGATCAGCCATTGGGCCGAATATGACTATGTCCTGGTGAACGAGGACCTTGAGCTGACCTTCGAACGACTGAAGGCGATCCTCACCGCCGAGCGGCTGAAGCGGGAACGCCAGCCCCAGCTTTCCGCCTTCGTGCGGTCCCTGAATGAGGAGTTCGAAGCCCGATGATCTACGCCCTTGACGGTATCTCCCCGCAGATCGACCCCTCGGCCTGGATTGCGCCCGACGCGGTGCTGGTGGGAAAGATCGTCGTCGAAGCCGACGCCTCGATCTGGTTCGGCGCGGTCCTGCGCGGCGACAACGAGGAGATCCGGGTCGGCGCGGGTTCGAACGTGCAGGAAAACTCGGTGCTGCACACCGACATGGGCTATCCGCTGACCATCGGCGCGAACTGCACCATCGGCCACAAGGCGATGCTGCACGGCTGCACCATCGGGGACGGCACGCTGATCGGCATGGGCGCCACGGTGCTGAATGGGGCGAGGATCGGCAAGGGCTGCCTCATCGGCGCCTGCGCCCTTATCACCGAGGGGAAGGAAATCCCGGACGGCAGCCTGGTGATGGGATCACCCGGAAAGGTTGTGCGCGCGCTGGACGAAACCGCTCGCGCACGGCTGCTCTCCTCGGCCACCAACTACCAGGCCAACGCCCGTCGCTTTCGGGCTGGCATGACGCAGGTGTGACCGGATCAGCCTTCCTCGACCAGCTCGATGGTGATGCCCTGGCGGGCCGCATGGCTGCGCAGCTCGCGCAGCACGACCTGGCGGTTCGGCAGCTTTGGCGCGACGACCCGCAGGGTCTTGCGATAATCCTGCGCGCCGAGCTTTTCGATAATCTCAAGCGCGTCGAAGGTCTTGCAAAACAGCGGTGTCACCACCAGCTCCAGCGAGGCCGGCAGCGGCAACTGGCTGTCGAACTCCTCCAGCCCGATCGAAGCGAACTCCTCGGGCCGCAGACTGCCTTCGGCGGCGCGGGCTTCCGGGATGCCGATGACCAGGCACCTGAGCTTCTGCGACAAATCTTCACCTCTTGTCCCCTGAGGCGCCGCCAAACCGTCTGTCTTCTGGACTCGCGTCGGGGCCGACCCGTGTTCCGGGAAAAGGCCGGATCCGCACCGCTTTACTTATACAACCGGGAATTTACTGGTATTCCGGCACAAGACAAGGGCAGAGGCCCGATTGTTGCAGAGAAGTCGACCGAATGATTTCGCTTGATCCCGACCGCCTGCTGGCCGGCCTGCCGCTTCCTGCGATGCTGGTGCGCGGCGACGACCGTATCCTGGCGCTGAACCCGCCGGCCGAGGCGCTGTTCGGCACGACGCTTGTCGGCCGCCACCCGGCGATGGCGGTGCGCGCGCCCTCCGTCCTGGCCGCCATCGGCGAGGTCGCCCGCGGCGGCGGGGTGCAGGAGGTGCGCATGACGCTGCGCCGCGAGGGGCAGGAGGCCGTCTACCTCGCCACCGTCTCGGCCCAGGCCGGGGGCGTGCTCGCCGTCTTCCGCGACGTGACCGAGGAAGAGCGCGCCGGTGAGATGCGGCGGGACTTCGTGGCGAACGTCAGCCATGAGCTGCGCACCCCCCTGACCGCGCTGATGGGGTTCATCGAGACGCTGAAGAACGCCGCGAAGGACGACCCGAAGGCGCGGGAGATGTTCCTGGAAATCATGGAGGCCGAGGCGGGGCGGATGAACCGGCTTGTTGCCGACCTTCTCCAGCTTTCCCGCGTCGAGGCGGAGGAGAGGGTGCGGCCGAAGGAGCCGGTGGAGCTGCGGGGGGTGCTGGAGGGGGTGATCTCCTCGCTGGCCGGAGTGGCGGCGAAGAAGGGGGACCGGGTGGAGCTGGTGGGCGAGCCGGTGACGGTGCCGGGGGACCGGGACCAGCTGGTGCAGGTCTTCACGAACCTGATCGAGAACGCGCTGAAATACGGGGGGGCGGGGCAGGTGGTGCGGGTCTCGCTGTCGGCGGAGGAGACGGTGCGGGGGCCGGCGGTGCGGGTCACGGTCGCGGACGAGGGGGAGGGGATCGACCCGGTCCACCTGCCGCGGCTGACGGAGCGGTTCTACCGGGTCGATTCCCACCGCTCGCGCGAGATGGGGGGGACGGGGCTCGGCCTCGCCATCGTGAAGCACATCGTGAGCCGCCACCGGGGGTGGCTGCGGGTGGAGAGCGTTGTGGGCGAGGGGAGCCGGTTCTCGGTCGTCTTGCCGCTGGGGTGAGGTGGGGGCTAGCCAAGGGACTCCGGGTGTCCACGGTGGACATTTTCGGATTATGGTTTGGAATCAATGCGTTGCGCGTGAGCATTAGGGGTTTGTTAGGGGGGTGGTTAAGGGATGGGTTACCGGCCGTACGGTAGTGTTTGCCCGCTCAAAGTAAGGGCGTTGCAGGGATGGAATTTCACCCAATTGCCATAGCGAGTGTAGTAGACCCCAACGTATGCTCGCTGCGCTCACGAATCTAGTCGGGCAGAAGAGACTTATGATCAGAATCCTGCGGAGGCATCCAAAGGACCACCTGAGCGTCAGCTGCAGAAATTAATTCTTCGCCGACAAGTTCGTCCTTATACATCTTGTAGCGCATCTCCATATACCGGAAGCAGTCTTCATAATTATCATAGAACTGATCTCCACCACCCAAATGGCAAGTCAACTCAAAAACTTGGTCGAAGTAGTCATGAGCATTTACGACGAGGGTTTTCGTGAAACTAGGCAGCTGACCTCTATGCACAATCAAGTTTCGAGTGCGATATATTCTGTGGAGCTGCCAAATCACTCGACGTTCATGATCCTCAACCGCCTTCAGAGTTTTTGTCCGTGACTTAAGCGTCGAATGAAGTGAAAACGCTCGATATCTAAGCAAGTGGAAGTCGCCCAAACTATCGAACAGGTCAGCCAATATGGTTTCATTCTCTTTCAGAGTGAGAAGACAAAAAAACTGTAAGAGAAGATTATCTCCTTCATTGCATGCCGCTGCTTTAACCGACTTAAATGTCCTGCCACGATTCCACCTTAGTAGGTCGCCAAGCAGGCAACGTGTAAGGCGGCTCATATAATTTATCCCAACAAAAGGTAGGACGCCTTTCGTGACATTTGATATAGTGCTTCCCGAATGGCCTTCAGGAGTAATAGTTTCTAGGGCGGTCCAAATATTAACTAACTGGTTCTCAATTGAAGATGATTGATTGCTCATTCCATGGAAGCTAACCGCATTAAAAAACTTCTTTCGGTCGGGCCCTGAAGGTAGCCTGACTCGCTTCATCATGCTTTCCATTGCTCGTGCGGCTGGGTTCGGAAGTTTATCACGAACAAACTGCATCCTGTTCGATACGTTAGCGAATGCACCGCTATTTGCCGCGCAACACCTCTGAACAACGAAAGACCTATCGCCAGAAATTAAATTATGCTTATGATTGAACAGGCCGTACACATGATGAAGTCGGGCAATTTTCTGATTGGCGATTTCGACAGCAGCAAAGGGGTCCTTTGCTTTCACCTTATCGGTTATTGCGACGTGCTTAAAATCTTTCCCGCAGAGATCCTCTAGGTCTGCTTTATGCTCCTCTAGCTCATCTACGCTCACGATCTTTGTGCCGAAAGCCTTTAGATACATATCATCGAGCAGGTGGGCCTTAGAGTCAATCGGCGTCATGACGTAAAACAGGTGTTCGTGTGGAAAGATTTCCTTCCAGAATGTTCTCAAGTCAAATTTCTCAGGCACAGGGTCTTCAAAGAAGAACTTGAGTACCGTTCGGTGAATCCATCGTGTGCTCAAGCCAAGGTTGACCAACGATGCAATCATCTCCCGACAAAGGAAATCGATATCCTTCTTCCTATTCGCCCCAGGGGTCTGCAATATCTCTTGAGTAAGACGAAAGCACTCGACAGCGTAAGGGTACGGCTTGAGCTGGCCAGCGAGAACCAAGAGAACCTTCAGCATCTCAGTTGGTGAGGTTCTATCCAATTTGAAGAATCTATCAACGCCAATACTCAAGAGGCCCTGCGCCACTATATTAGAGTGCAATCTTGTCTCTAGCTCATCAAGCAAGTGCAGAGCGCCCGGTAGCGCCTTTTCGTTCTTAAGGCAGTACTTTAGCGCGTCGATGCATTCAGAGACCAAGGTAGGTGGTGTTGTTGTTGGCGGTCTATGACTGTCCAATGTGTATTCGAACGCAAGTTCATCCATACGCTGCGCAAAAAACACAAGCAACGAACGATCTTCGCTTTTCTCCCAATGCTCGGTCGATCTGTATAGCATTCTGCCTAACTGTTTAGTTTGCTGCCGTGAATTCTCGTAGCGTTCCAGTTGGTTAGCGCCGCGCGCTGGTCATTCGTACAAGCAAGCCACGTAGAAATCAATCATTAGTAATTTTAGAACCGTGCAGGTTGATACTCAAATGTCATCCCCCCCTCACAACCTCCCCAAACGTTCCGTCAGGAGCCGGTAGAACCCCTCCCGGTCCACGGAGCCCATGAACATCGCGTTGGGCTCGCGGCCTGTCACGCGCCACCAGTCGGCGACGGTCATGCCGAGGGTGAGCTCGGAACCCGTCTCGATCTCCACGTTGATGTGGCGGCCGTGGAAGAGGGCGGGCTCCAAGAGGTAGGCGATCACGCAGGGGTCGTGCAAGGGGGCGCCTTCGGAGCCGTATTTGGCGGTGTCGAAGCGTTCGAAGAAATCGGTCCAGGAGGCGACGGCCTGGCCGACGGGGGTGCCGAGGGCGCGCATCTCCTCCACCCAGGCGCGCGAGGTCAGGGCCTTGTGGGTGACGTCCAAAGGCATGACGACCAGCGGCACGCCGGATTTGAACACGATTTCAGCGGCTTCCGGGTCGACGTAGAAGTTGAACTCGGCCGCGGGGGTGACGTTGCCGACCTCGAAATAGGCGCCGCCCATCAGGACGATCTCGGCCACGCGGGGGATGATGTCGGGGGCGCGCTGGAAGGCGGTGGCGATGTTGGTGAGCGGGCCGAGGGGGCAAAGGGTGACGGTGCCCGGGGCCTCGCGCCGGAGGGTGTCGATCAGGAAGTCGACGGCGTGTTCGGGCTGCAGGGGGTGCGTGGTCTCGGGCAGCGGGATGCCGTCGAGGCCGGTCTTGCCGTGGACGTATTCGGCGGTGACGAGCTTTCGCTTCAGGGGCGCGTCGCAGCCGGCGTAGACGGGGGTCTGGTGGCCGGCGAGTTCGACGATGGTGCGGGCGTTCTTCTGGGTGAGGGGGAGCGGCACGTTGCCGGCGACGGCGGTGAGGGCGAGGACCTCAAGCTCGGGCGAGGCGAGGGCGAGGAGGATGGCGACGGCGTCGTCCTGGCCAGGGTCGGTGTCGATGATGATCTTGCGGGACATGGGAAGGGCTCCTTTGACGCGGAGTAAGCGGGGTCTGGCCGAATTTGTCCAGATGGTCAGGAAGTTTGCCGTGCAATGTGGCGGGAGGGGCGTAGGGTTGGGGAGGGACGCGGAGGAGGTGGCGATGGAGATCCTGGTCGGGACGACGAAGGGGCTGTTCGTGCTGGGTGAGGGCCGGGTCGAGGGGCCGTTCTGCGAGGGCTGGCCGATCAACCATGCGATCGGGCGCGGGGGAGAGATCCTGGCGGCCGGGGGAAGCGGGTGGCATGGGGCGGGGGTCTGGCGGCGGCGTGGGGGCGCGTGGTCGGTGTCGAAGGGTCCGTTTAAGGGGGCGGAGCAGCTGTGGTCCCTGTGTTTCGACCGGGGCCGGGTGCTGGCGGGGTCGAAGCCGGCCTATCTGTTCGAGAGTGCCGATGGGGGCGAGACCTGGACCAGGCTGGAGGCCCTGACGGACCAGCCGGGGGCGAGTGAGTGGCAGCCAGGGGCGGCGGGGCTGACGTTGCATACGATCCTGGCGGACCAGAAGGGGGGGCTGTGGGTCGGGATCTCGGCGGCGGGGGTGTTCGAAAGCCGGGATGGGGGAGTGACGTGGCAGCAGCGGAACCGGCGGGGGAACCGGGCGGGGCCGGCGGGGGATCTGCCGCGGCACTGGGATGGCGAGGAGATCCGGCGGGAGGACGAGATCTTCTCCTGCGTCCACAACCTTGCCTTCGGGGCGGCGGAGGGGCTGATCTACATGCAGAACCACCAGGGGGTGTATCGGTCGCGTGATGGCGGGCAAGTGTGGGAAGAGGTGACGGAGGGGCTGCCGTCGACCTTCGGGTTTCCGGTCGCGGCTCATCCGACGAAGCCGGGGACGGTCTGGGTGTTCCCGCTGAACGGGGATTCGCTCGGGCGGTATCCGGTGGGGGCACGGGCGCTGGTCTGGAAGACCGAGGACGGGGGCGAGACCTGGGCGGGGAAGGGGGACGGGCTGCCCGAGAAGGACTGCTTCTTCACGGTGCTGCGGCAGGGGATGGCGTCCTGCCCCGGAGGGGTGGCCTTCGGGACGAACTCGGGCTCGGTCTTCTTGTCGCGCGACGAGGGGGAAAGCTGGGAGGAGGTGGCGCGGCACCTGCCGACGGTCCTGTCCGTGGAGTTCATGGGGTAGCTGTCCACCGTGGACAGAGCTTCGGTGCTATTGGAATCAAGGGGTTGGGCGCGGGCGTCAGGAAACTGGAAAGGTTTGCCACGTCGTTGCGCGACAGTCGTGGTGGCGAATGTTTCTTGGGCGCAGCATGCTAAAGCAACTGTCGCGGAACGCCTTGACCAAGCCACATTCCCTGCGAAGGATACCGCCATTCGCCGGAGAAAAGACCTTGCGCCTGGTTGTCCTTGTCCTGCTGTTGATGGTTCAGATCGCCCCGGCCCGGGCCTTCACCGCCGATCAGCTGCGCGACGAGTTCGACGCCCGCTTGCTGACCGATCAGGAGAAGCGGCTTCTGCAGACGGGGCTGGCCTTTGCCAATGTCTACAACGGGCTGATCGACGGGGCCTGGGGCGGCGGAAGCCAGCGCGCGCTGGAACGCTTCAGGGCCGAGAATGGCGGGTCGGCGGCCTTTGTCACCAATGCCGATGCGGTCTACGCCGCAATGCAGGCCTTTTCGGCGATCAACGCAGAAGGCTGGGAGCGGCAATACATCTCGGCGCTGGACATGTCGTTTCTGGTGCCAACGGCCGCACTGGTCGATGGTGCGCCGTCCGACAGTTTCGTGAACATGGACGTGAGCGGGCGGTCCATCGGCTATTCGATGACCATCGACAGCGGTACGGCAGCTGAAAGCTATCATCTTTACACGATGCGTCAGGCGGTGGGTGAGGCCTATACCGTGCGGCGGCCGAAGCTGTGGATCACCTCGGCGCGGACGGCGGAGGGGGTGACGCTTTACACCCGCTCGGACCTGCGGGGCGGGGGCTGGTCGACGCTGATGATCTCGGGGACGGATCGTGACGCCGGGGCGCTTGCGGCAATTACCGGAAGCATCGCGCCCGGCTATGCCCCGCCGATCGGGATTTCGCCGGGACGGCTGGCAACGGGTGTCGAGGTTCTGGCGGGACTTCTGGCGGCGGAAGAGGCCCCGGATACCCCGTCGCGGCCGTCGCCGGGTGCAAACGTCGCCAAGGCTGATCCGGCCCCGGCGCCCGCGCCCTCGGGGACCGGAACCGGGTTCACCGTGACGGAAACCGGCACGCTGCTGACCAACCATCATGTCATTTCCGGCTGTGCCAGCCTGACGGTGGATGGGAATCCTGCGAAGGTCATTGCCGAGGACGAGGTGTTCGACCTGGCGCTCTTGCAGGTCGACGGACTTTCGGGCGCGGTGCCTGCGGTCTTCGCCGACAGTCCGGCGCGGCTGAATTCGGATGTGACGGTGGTGGGGTATCCGCTGTCGGGCCTCTTGGGCGGGTTGAACGTGACGCGGGGTGCGGTGACAAGCACCAAGGGCATCGGAGGGGATGGCATCAACATGCAGATTTCCGCGCCGGTCCAGCCCGGCAATTCCGGGGGGCCGGTCCTGAGCGCAGCGGGGCAGGTGGTGGGCGTGGTCGTGGCGCGGCTGAGCGACGCATATGCGATGGAGAGTTACGGCAGCGTGCCGCAGAATGTTAACTTCGCGATCCGGGGTGAGATTGCCAAGCTGTTCCTGGCGCAGAACGGGGTCGAACCTGCTGTGACCGCTGCGGGCGCAGCGCTTCCGCCCGAGGACCTTGCCGAGATCGCGCAAGGATTTACCCGGCACGTCGTGTGCAATTGAGAAGGGCGCGCCTTGGGCGCGCCCCTACGAGTCAGTCTGACCTTTGGCGCGTCAGCCGTCGAAGTCCACCGTCTCCATGATCTTCAGCGCCGCGGCGCGGGCCTTGGCAATGTCGGCCAGCGGGGTCGCGTCGGGGGTGAACTCGCCCCAGCTTTTCACCAGCTCGGACCGCTCGACGCCGGCCTTGACCGGGAATTCGTAGTTCGTCTCGGCATAGATCTTCTGGGCGGTGTCCGAGGACAGCCATTCCATGAATTTCAGCGCGTTTTCCTTGTTCGGCGCGGATTTGGTCATCGCCACGCCCGAGATGTTCAGGTGGGTGCCGCCGGCTTCGAAGGTCGGGAAGACGATGTTCACCGCATCGGCCCAGGCCTTCTGCTCCGGGTCGGCCAGCATCTGGCCCATGTAATAGGTGTTCCCCAGCGCGATGTCGCACTCGCCCGCCGCGATGGCCTTGACCTGGTCGCGGTCGCCGCCGTCGGGCTTCTTGGCGAGGTTGGCCTTCAGCCCTTCGGCCCATTGCGTCGCATAGGCCTCGTCATGGTGGACGATCATCGCGCCGAGAAGGGCGATGTTGTAGTCGTGCAGGCCCGAACGGGTGCAGAGCCGCCCCTTCCATTTGTCCGAGGCGAGGTCCTCGTAGGTGGTGACTTCGCCGGGTTTGACGCGGTCCTTCGAGGCATAGACGACGCGGGCGCGGGAGGTGAGGCCGAACCAGTGGTCGGCGGGGTCGCGCAGTTCGGCGGGGATGTTGGCTTCCAGCACGTCGGACTGGACCGCCTGCGTGACGCCCGCGTCGACGATCTGCATCAGGCGGGCAATGTCGACGGTGAGCACGAGATCGGCGGGCGAGCGGTCGCCCTCGGCCTGGAGCCGTTCGGCCATGCCCTTGTCGACGAAGGCCACGTTCACCGCGATCCCGGTTTCCTTGGTGAAGGCGTCGACGAGGGGCTGGATCAGCTCGGGCTGGCGGTGGGAGTAGACGTTGATTTCCTGCGCAAGCGCGGGAACCGAGCAGGCGAGGAGGGCGAGGGTCGAGAGGCGCAGCATTGGCTGACTCCTTTTGTCAGGTTTATGCGGCGGGTGTAGGGGGTCCCCGCGGATCGGTCAAGAGCCTGAGCGAAATGGTCGGGCTTTTTGCCGCAGTGTGTAGGGCGGCCGTCGGAGCCTCCGGCGGGGATATTTGGGCCAGCATGAAAGGCTAGGGGGTTTGCTTGTCCTCGACCTTGGCTCGGTTCCAGAGCGCGTCCATCTCGGCCAGGTCGCTGTCGGCGGGAGTGCGGCCGGTTTCGGCCAGCCAGTCCTCGATCCTGGCGAAGCGGCGGGTGAACTTCTGGTTTGCGGCGCGGAGGGCGGCCTCGGCGTCGACCTGCAGGTGGCGCGCAAGGTTGGCCATGACGAAGAGGAGATCGCCGATTTCTTCGGTCAGTTCGGTGTAGGTCAGGGTGTCGCGGGCCTCGACCACCTCGCGGGCTTCCTCCACCAGCTTGTCCAGCACCTCATCGGTCGAGGGCCAGTCGAAGCCGACGCGGGCGGCGCGGTTCTGCAGCTTGAGCGCGCGGGTGAGGGCGGGCAGGCTTTGGGCGACGCCGTCGAGGGTGCGGGCGGGGCCGCGCTCGCGGGCTTTCAGCGCCTCCCAGTCGCGGGTCTGCTGCTCGGCGGTCTTGTCGCGGCTGTCGGTGCCGAAGACATGCGGGTGGCGGTCGACCATCTTGTCCGAGATCGCGACAACCACGTCGGGGAAGGCGAAATGACCGGCCTCGGCGGCCATCCGGGAATGGTAGACCACCTGGAAGAGAAGATCGCCCAGTTCGCCCTTGAGCTCGTCCCAGGACTGGCGCTCGATGGCGTCGGCGACTTCGAACGCTTCTTCCAGGGTGTAGGGGGCAATGGTGGCGAAGGTCTGGGCAATGTCCCAGGGGCAGCCGGTTTCCGGGTCGCGCAGGCGGGCCATGATGGCGAGAAGCCGGTCGATGCCGGAAGGAGGAAGGTCGTCGGTCATTGTGCCTCGCGTCGGGTGCGGGGCAAGACTAGGGCGGGCGCGGGGGCAAAGGCCAGCCCCCGCGCGCGGGTGTCAGAACGCCAGACCGACGCGCAGGGAGAGGGTGTCGAGGCTGGAATCGAGGGTGACGGGCCCCCCATTGTCGCCAGAAAGGTCACGGGCCAGATATTCAAGACCCATCGTCAGCCGGTTGGACACGGCGTATTCGACGCCGGCACCGGCGGCGAATCCATTGGTGTCGAAGTCGGTGCCCGAATCGTCAAAGGGAGCGTCCGAATATCCCAGGACGCCATAGACGAGGACCCGGTCGGCCGCAAAACCCAGCCGCGCCTTGAGATCGACGACGCGGTCGTACTGGCTGTCCGGGAAGGCCGGGTCGATCACATCCGAGACCTTTCCGAGCGCGAGTTCGCCGCCCCAGACGAAACTGCCCCGCTGCATCAGGTAACCGGCATAGATCGCCGTGATCGAGCCTTCATCGAACTCGAACGTGCCGGTGGTGTTGTAGGTGTTCTGCGCGTCTGCCGTCCCATAGCTCAGGCCGCCATAGAAGCCGGACCAGTCGTGGACCGCCGCCGGGGCTGGCATGGCTTCCGGCACGGGTTCGGCAGCGACGGCGACGGGGCCACCGGCCTGCACCGCACCCGTGCAGGCAAGAAGAAATGCAGCGGCAAGGGATGTGGGTTTCATGATTGCTCTCCGGTAGAAGAATATTGGGTTAAAATACCACAATTCCTGAGAACTCTGCCTGACCCAGATCAAACACCTGCTGCCAGAGCCGCAGCTGTTGCATTTCTGCATGGTTTGGCCGCGCCGCGCGCACCGGCAAGTGAGCCTCTCGTGACCCAAGACCGACGCATCCCCGATTGCGGCGGGACGCGTTTTAGGATTTGATCAAAGTTCACGTCCGAAGGAGCCCGACATGCCTGTTCTGAACCGCATCGCCTCATATGCCGAGGAAATGAAAGAATGGCGGCGGTATCTGCACCAGCACCCCGAGCTGGCCTTCGATTGCCACCGCACGGCGGCCTGGATCGCGGAGCGGCTGCGCGAGATCGGGGTCGACGAGATCCATCCCGGCATTGCGAAGACGGGGATCGTGGCGCTGATCAAGGGGCGCGCTCCGGGGCCGGTGATCGGGCTGCGCGCGGATATGGACGCGTTGCCGATCGAAGAGCTGACCGGCGCGCCTTATGCGAGCCTCGAGAAGGGCAAGATGCATGCCTGCGGCCATGACGGGCATGTGACCATGCTGCTGGGCGCGGCGAAGTACCTGGCCGAGACGCGGAACTTTGCCGGAACCGTGGCGCTGATCTTCCAGCCGGCCGAAGAGGACGGCGGCGGCGGGCAGGTCATGGTGCAGGAGGGAATCATGGACCGGTTCGGCATCGGGCAGGTCTATGGCATCCACAACGCGCCGAACGTGCCATTCGGCCATTTCCAGACCACGCCGGGACCGCTGATGGCATCGGTCGACACGGCGGTCGTCAAGGTGACGGGCAAGGGCGGTCATGGCGCCACGCCGCATGAATGCGTCGACCCGGTCGTGGCGATCGTCGGGATGGTTCAGGCGGTGCAGACGATCATCCCGCGCAACGTCTATGCGCTGGACGAGGCGGTGATCTCGGTCACCATGATTCACACCGGGTCCGCCTCGAACATCATTCCCGAGGACGGGATGTTCGCGGCCACCATCCGCTGCTTCAAGCCCGATGTCCGGGCGCTTTTGAAGAAGCGGTTCTACGAGATCGTCGAAGGCCACGCCGCCGCCTATGGCGTGAAGGCCGAGATCGACTATGACTGGGGCTATCCGGCGACCATCAACCACGAGGAGGAGGCGGATTTTGCCGCCGAGGTCGCGCGCGAGGTTTCAGGTGCCGACGCGGTGGATGCCCGGGCCGGACGCGAGATGGGGTCAGAGGATTTCAGCTACATGCTGGAGGCGCGGCCGGGGGCTTACCTGTTCCTGGGCACGGGGCCGGGCGCGGGGCTGCATCACCCGGCCTTCGACTTCAACGACGAGGCGGCCCCGGTCGGCGCAAGCTTCTTCGCCCGGCTGGTCGAACGGGCCCAGCCTCTGGCGTGAGGGCCGTATATACGCGCGAATCTACAAGGGGGTATTGGTGATGAAAGTCAGGCTCTTCGCAGCAGTTCTTGCAGTGACCTCTCCGGCGCTGGCTGACGATTACATCGGGTTCCAGTCCCCCACGGGCAACATCCAGTGCGGGCTTTACCGGGGCGGACAGGGGGCATCGGTCCGCTGCGACCTGATGGAGCTGACGCCCAGCTACACCAGGCAGCCCGCGGACTGCGAGTTCGACTGGGGCTCGTCCTTTGCGGTGGACGACGTGGGCAAGGGCTATCTGGCCTGTGTGTCGGATGCGGTCGGTGATCCGTCGAACGGCGTGCTGCCCTATGGCGAAGCGATCTCGCTGGGCGGGATCTCTTGCGTTTCCGCGAAAACGGGGATGACCTGCACCAACGCCGAGGGTCACGGCTTTACCGTCTCGAAGGCGAAGCAGAAAGTCTACTGAGGCGCCCCCGGGGGCGCTTCGCCCCCCGGATCCCCAGAGAGTATTTGCGAAAAGAGCAAGGACTGTCGAATCGGCCCCCGGACAAAGGTGCTGGCGCGTCAGCCCTAATGGGGGCGGATCAACCTTTGGACACCATATCTGGACGACCCCCAACCTTTGGAACAGTCGGGGGCTGGCCTGGTTTTGATCAAAATGCTAGTCTGGCGCTGTTATCCAATTGTGTCATTCAACGACGGAGATCCCGCATGACCGCCCCGATGGCCCTGGCACGGCCCACCCCGAACAGCCTTTGGGAGATGGACCGCAGCCATGTTCTGCACCCCTGGACCAACTTTGGCCCCTTCGAGCGAGAGGGCAGTCTGGTGATCAGTCGGGGGGAGGGCTGTTGCCTTTGGGACGCGGAGGGGCGGCGCTATCTGGATGCCGTGGGCGGCATGTGGTGCACCAACGTGGGGCTGGGGCGCAAGGACATGGCCCAGGCGATTGCCGAGCAGGTGGAGCGGCTGGCCTTTTCCAACACCTTCGTCGATGTCACCAATGACCCCTCGGCGCGGCTGGCGGCGAAGCTTGCGGCTTTGGCCCCCGGTGATCTGAACCGGGTGCATTTCACCACCGGCGGGTCCACGGCGGTGGACACGGCCGTGCGGATGGTCTGGTATTATCAGTCCTGCATGGGCCGGCCCGAGAAGACCGATATAGTCGCGCGCGATGATTCCTATCACGGGTCGACCTACCTGTCGCAATCGGTGGGCAAGCGTCCCGGCGACCGGGTGGAGGAGTTCCGCTACAAGGAAACCGGCATCCACCACCTGACCCCGCCGAACACCTACCGGCGGCCCGAGGGGATGACCGAGGACCAGTTCTGCGACGCGCTGGTGGCGGAGTTCGAGGCGCTGATCGACCGCGTCGGCGCGGACCGGATCGGCGGGTTCATCGCGGAGCCGATCCAGGCGAGCGGGGGGGTGATCATGCCTCCGCCCGGTTATCTGCGCCGGATGTGGGAGGTCTGCCGACGCCACGACATCCTGTTCATCGCCGACGAGGTGGTGACGGCCTTCGGGCGGCTGGGTCACTGGTTTGCCTCGGAGGCCGAGTTCGGGGTGGTGCCGGACATGATCACTTGCGCCAAGGGGCTGACCTCGGGCTACCTGCCGCTCGGCGCGCTGATCTTCAGTGACCGGATCTGGGAGGCGATGGCGTCGAAGGGAGAGCGGTGGTTCACCTCTGGCTTTACCTATTCCGGCCATCCGGTGGCCTGTGCCGCGGCCTTGAAGTCGATCGAGATCATCGAGGACGAGGGGTTGCTGGAAAACGCCGCGCGGGTCGGGGATTACTTCCTGGACCGGCTGAAGGCGCTGGAGGCGCTGCCGCTGGTGGGACAGGTGCGCGGGCGGCGGCTGATGGTCTGCGTGGAGAACGTGGGCTCGAAGCTGACGAAGGAGCCCTTGCCGGACGGGGTGAACGAATCCAAGCGGATCAGCGATGCGGCCGAGGCGATGGGGCTGATGGTGCGGCCCATCGGGCATCTGAACGTGATGTCGCCTCCGCTGGTGATCACGGAGGCGCAGGTCGATTTCGTGGTCGAGACGCTTGAGACGGCGATCCGGCAGGTCACGGACGAGCTGGTCCGCGAAGGCCACCGGATCGGCTGAGTGGTGCTTGACTTCCAGTCGGGGCGCGGGTTTCCTGCCCCGACCGGATCCGCGCGTCTCCGATGAACGACTGCGCAGACGTGACCCGAGATCAGCATGGCACTTGAAGACGCGAAGACGCAGGTCGACACTGCGTTCACCCGGAAATCGAACCGGGGGCTTTCCTTTGAAAACGCCTTCGGCGGCGCGACCAGCTTCCTGCGGCGGACCTATACCAAGGACCTGAACGGGGTGGACCTGGCGATCACCGGCGTTCCCTTCGACCAGGCGGTGACGCACCGGACCGGCGCGCGCTTCGGGCCCCGGGCGATCCGCGAGGCTTCGACGCTGCAGCCTTATGATCCGCCCTATGGCTGGCCCACCAACCCGCTGGAGGAGATGGCGATCGTCGATTACGGCGATTTGGCCTTCGACTATGCCAAGGTCTCGGACTTCCCCGACGCGCTGACGGCGCATATCCGGGGCATCCTGCAGGCGGGCGCGGGGACGGTGACGCTCGGGGGCGACCATTACATCACCCTGCCGATCCTACGCGCCTATGCCGAGAAATACGGCCCCCTGGGCGTGGTCCATTTCGATGCCCACTCTGACCTCTGGCCGGACGACGACATGAGCCGGATCGACCATGGCACGTTCCTGTACAAGGCGGTGAAGACCGGGCTGATCGACCCCAAGCGGTCGGTCCAGATCGGCATCCGCACTACGACCGAGGACTACCTGGGCGTCAGCGTGATCGACGCGCGCGAGGTGCACGAAAAGGGCGTCGCCCATGCCGTGGCGCGGGCCAAGGACATCGTGGGCGACGGGCCGACCTATGTGACCTTCGACATCGACTGCCTCGACCCCTCGGTCGCGCCTGGGACGGGGACGCCGGTCTGGGGGGGGCTGCACTCCTGGCAGGCGGCGGCGGCATTGCGCGACCTGGCGGGGATCAACATGGTCGGGGGAGATGTCGTCGAGGTCTCGCCGCCCTATGATACCACGGGGGCGACGGCGATTGCGGGGGCGCATGTCGCCTATGAGCTGATCTGCCTGTATCATTGGGCGCGGACGCAGAGGTGAAGAGTTGGGGGGCAGGCGGATGGGCTGGGTGATTGCGGGGCTCCTGATCGTGTTTGGCGGGGTCGCGGCCTATATCCGCCTGGCCCCCTCGGACCCGGCGCGCTGGCATGTCGACCTGGCGCAAGGCGGGTTGCCAGCGAATGCGCATGTCTTCTGCATCAGGGCGGACAACCGCTTTGGCCCGATCCAGGGCGACCCGAAGGCGTTGCTCGCGCGGCTGGATGCCATCGCGCTGGCGACGCCGCGGACCGAGCGGCTGGCCGGCTCGGCCGAGGAGGGGCGGATCACCTGGATCACGCGCTCGGCGTTGATGGGCTACCCCGACTATACCACCGCTCAGGTGACGGAGGGTCCTGGGCTGTGCGTGGCGGGGCGCCAGCGGTTCGGACGCGAGGATCTGGGCGTGAACGCCGCGCGGATCGGTGGCTGGATGCAGGAGCTGCTGGGCCTGCCGGAACGGCCCGAGATGACCGGCCTCTGACCCTGGTTGCAACGGTTGCCATAAGGAGCGGCTTGCGCCGCAAGCCTTTTGTCTCGCGCTTTCGTGTGAAGGACACGAAAGCGCTCGGGAGTGCCTCCGGCGGGGATATTTTTGGCGAAGGGAAAGCTGGCAGGGTTGCCCCTTGACGCTTGCGGCCTTCCGGGCGAAACCCGCGGCATGGTACCCTTGGACAAGCTTGCGCAGATCACCGAACGGTTCGAGTTTCTCGAGGCCCAGCTGAACGCGGGAACGGCTGCCCCGTCCGAGATCGCGCGGATTTCCAAGGAGTACACCGACCTCAAGCCCGTGGTGGAGGAGATCCGCGCCTATCGCCAGTCGCTTGACGACTTGGCCGAGGCCGAGGCGATGCTGTCGGACCCCGAGATGAAGGCCCTGGCCGAGGAGGAGCTTCCGCGGCTCAAGGCGCGGATTCCCGAGATGGAGCAGGCGCTTCGGATCGCGCTCTTGCCCAAGGACGCGGCGGATGCGCGGCCGGCGATCATCGAGATCCGTCCCGGCACGGGGGGCGACGAGGCGGCGCTGTTCGCGGGCGACCTTGCCCGGATGTACCAGCGCTATGCCGAGAAGATGGGCTGGACCTTCGAGGTCATCAGCGAACAGGCGGGCGAGGTCGGAGGGCTGAAGGAATTCTCGGCCCATGTGCAGGGCGAGGGGGTCTTTGCGCGGCTGAAGTACGAAAGCGGGGTCCACCGGGTACAGCGGGTGCCCGAGACCGAGGCGCAGGGGCGTATCCACACGTCCGCCGCGACGGTGGCGGTCCTGCCCGAAGCCGAGGAGGTCGACATCGACATTCCGGCCAGCGACATCCGGATCGACACGATGCGGTCGTCGGGCGCGGGCGGGCAGCATGTGAACACGACGGATTCGGCGGTGCGGATCACCCACCTGCCAAGCGGGATCGTGGTCACGAGTTCCGAGAAGTCGCAGCACCGCAACCGCGAGATCGCGATGCAGGTGCTGCGGTCGCGGCTTTACGAGGCAGAGCGGGAGCGCATCCATTCCGAACGCGCGGCGGACCGGAAAAGCCAGATCGGTTCGGGCGACCGCAGCGAGCGGATCCGCACCTACAACTTCCCGCAAGGCCGGATGACCGACCATCGCATCAACCTGACGCTTTACGCGCTGCCGCAGATCATGGCGGGGGACCTGACCGAGGTGATCGACGCGCTGGTCGCGCATGACCAGGCCGAGAAGCTGGCGGAGATGGAGGGATGAAGGCCCAGGACGCGCTGCGTCGGGCGATCCCTGAGCTGCAGGAGGCCGGGATCGAGGACGCGGCGCGGGATGCCCGGGTGCTACTGGCCCACGCGCTGGGGATCGGCCATGACCGGCTGACGCTGAAGCTGCAGGACGAGATGACCCCGCCGCAGGAGGCATTGTACGAGTCCGCCCTGGCCGCGCGACGTGCGCGGCAGCCGGTGGCGCAGATCACCGGGCGCCGGCTGTTCTGGGGACTTTCCTTCCGCGTCACCCGTGACGTGCTGGACCCGAGGCCCGAGACAGAGACGCTGGTGGCCGAGGCGCTGCGCGCGCCGTTCCTGAAGGTGCTGGACCTTGGCACCGGAAGCGGCTGCATCCTGCTGTCCTGTCTCAAGGGGATGCCGATGGCGCGCGGGCTGGGGACCGACATCTCGGACGCGGCGCTGCAGGTGGCGATGGGGAACACCCGGGACCTGGGGCTGGAGGCGCGGGCGCGCTTCCGCAAGTCCGACTGGTTCGCGGACGTGACCGGCGCCTATGACCTCATCGTCTCGAATCCGCCCTATATCGCCGCTGCGGAGATGCCGGGTCTGGCCCCCGAAGTGCGGGACTGGGAGCCACATCTGGCGCTGACACCGGGGGACGACGGGCTGGATCCCTACCGGGCCATCGCGCGCGGCGCTCTGGCGCGGCTGATGCCGGGGGGGCGGCTTCTGGTCGAGATCGGGCCGACGCAAGGTGCGGCCGTCGTGGCGCTGTTCAGGCGGGCGGGGCTGGAGGGGGTGCGCATCCTCCGGGACATGGACGGGCGCGACCGGGTGGTTGCTGCGGTGAAGCCCGGCGGCGACAGTTGCGGCTGTGCCTGATGCCCGCCGATTCCACGGCAATACCGCAATTATCCCTTGTCACCTGCAGAAGCCTGTGTTTATTGACCCATGTCGCGCGCGGGTTCCCACCTGCCGATGACGCACTGCCCAGGCCCTGCTGACCCAAATTTGCTGCCCATGAGGGGCGGCGGTCGCAGGCCAAAGCCATCGTAAGGACCAGATGCGCTCTTCCAAGAAACGCTCGCGTTCCAACCAGAACCGCCCGCGCACCCTCGGCAACATCATCAACCGCGTCTTTGACAGCTCGGGTCCCGAGGGCAAGGTGCGCGGCACGCCGCAGCAGATCATCGAGAAGTACCAGATGCTTGCGCGCGATGCGCAGCTGTCGAACGACCGCGTGGCAGCCGAGAATTTCCTGCAGCACGCCGAACATTACACCAGGATGCTGGCCGAAGCGACGCGCGAGATGGCGGCCGAGCAGGAAGCACGGCAGCAGCAGTACCAGCAGGGCGGCGGCCAGGGTGGCCAGCAGGGCGGCCAGCCGAACGGCAATGGCGGTCAGCAGCACCAGCCGCGCGGCGACCGGCCCGAGGGTCAGGACCGTCGCGACCGCGGGGACCGGCAGGACCGGGGCGACCGGCAGGATCGCGGCGAGCGGCAGGATCGGGGCGAGCGGCAGGACCGGGGCGAACGCCGGCAGGACTTCAACCGCGACTTCCGCGAGGAGCGCAGCTTCCCGGCGGAAGAGCCGGCCTCGGCGGCCGCGGTGATCGACCTGGACGGCGGCGACGATACCGGGCTGATCGAGACGCCGGAATCCTCTGCGCGCCCGCGGGCGGAAGCGGAACCGGCACCGGCGGCCGAACCTGTGGCAGAACCGGCGGCCGAACCGGCGGCGGCGGACGCGGCTCCGGCGCCCAAGGAAGACCGTCCGCGCCGTCCGCGCGGGCCGCGCAAGCCCAAGGGCGACAAGCCGGATGGCGAGCCGCCCAAGGAAGCGGCGGAATAGGCTCAGGGGCCGCCTTCGGGCGGCCCTTTGCATCGGGGGGCAGCAGATGCGGGGCGTGGTCTCGATCGGCGAGTGCATGGTCGAGTTCTTCGATCGCGGCGACGGGCTGTGGCAGCGCGGCTTTGCCGGGGACACGCTGAATGTCGCCTGGGCGCTGCGGGCGCTGCTTCCTGCCGAGATTCCGGTGGACTACCTGACGCGGGTTGGGCGCGATGCGGTGTCGCAGGCCATGCTGGACTTCATCGCGGACGCCGGGATCGGCACCGGCAGCATCACCCGCGACCTTGACCGGACCGTCGGCCTTTACACCATCGCCACCGACGCCAAGGGCGAGCGAAGCTTCAGCTACTGGCGCGACAACTCGGCCGCGCGGGGGCTGGCGGGGGATGCCGCCCATCTGCATCGCAGCCTGACCGGCGCCCGGCTGGTCTACCTTTCGGGGATCACCGCGGCGATTGTCGGAGCGCAAGGGCGCGAGGCGCTGCTGGATGCCCTCTTTCAGGCCCGGGCGCAGGGTGCGCTGGTGGCCTTCGACCCGAACTACCGCGCGCGGCTTTGGGACAGTGCCGAGGCGATGCGCAACTTCATCCGCCGGATCGCCGGGCTGGCCGATATCCTGTTGCCGACCTTCGACGACGAGGCCGCAGGGTTCGGCGACACCACGCCGGCGGCGACTGCGGCCCGTCTGACGGGCTGGGGCTGCGGTGAGGTGGTGGTGAAGAACGGCTCGAAACCGACGCTTCTGTGCACGGCGACTGGGGCGACCGAGCATCCCCCTGCCAGCGAGGGGACCCCCGTCGATACCACGGGTGCAGGGGATGGCTTCAACGGCGGCTACCTTGCGGCCCGGCTGACCGGACATGCGCCGGAGCGGGCGGTGCAGGTGGCGCAGGCGGTGGCGGCGCGGGTGATCACCCGGCGCGGGGCGCTGGCCCCAATGGATGCGTTGCGAGGGGCGGCCGGGCTGTAAGGAAATGGTCTCCGGGCGCAAGCCCGAAGACCAGCCGAGGCCGAAGGTTGAAAGCAGGGGACATGCGCCTTGCCCCGGACCCGGACCGGACGCGGGGATGAGTGACCATCCCCGGCCCGATTTCGGCGTCACATGGCCGGCAGAAGCACCGTGTCGATCACATGGATCACGCCGTTCGACTGCTTGACGTCGGCGATGGTGACGGTGGCCACGTTGCCCTGGCCGTCCTTGATCTTGATCGCATCGCCCTCGACCATCGCGGTGAACTCGCAGCCGCCCACGGTCTTGACCGGGTGCATCCCGCCGTCATCCGCGATCATCTTGTTGATGTCGGCCGCCATCGCATTGGCCGCGACGACGTGGCAGGTCAGGATCTTGGTCAGCTGATCCTTGTTTTCCGGCTTCAGAAGCGTGTCCACGGTGCCGGCGGACAGCTTGGCGAAGGCCTCGTTGGTCGGCGCGAACACGGTGAACGGACCTTCGCCCGACAGCGTCTCGACCAGCCCGGCAGCCTGAACGGCGGCGACGAGCGTGGTGTGGTCCTTCGAGTTGACCGCGTTCTCGACGATGGTCTTGTCCTCGAACATCGGCGCGCCGCCGACCATCGGATTCTCGGCCAGTGCCATGCCGGTGGTCAGGGCCAGGATCGCGGTCGCAATCTTAAGGGATTTCATCGTCGTTTCCTCCGGTTACGGGCGGGGTCATTCCCGCCTCACACCTGAAGGAACGGAGCGCTTTTGCTGAAGTTTCGCAGCGGCGGGCCGCTCGCGTTTTCGTGATCAGGCGCCGATCTCGGCGGTCAGGATCACCGGGCCGGTGGGGGCACCGGTGGGCGAACCGCCCTCGGGCTCGATCGACACGGCCAGGACGAAGCCCGCCGGCGGCACCGGGTAGGAGACGACCAGCGGGCGGTCCTGCAACAGGCCAAGCGAGACCGGGGCCGCGCCGGGGGCGATCACCCAAAGCTCGTGCACTTGGCCCGGTACAGCGGGGACTCCGGCGACGCGGTTGACCTGCAAGCTGCCGCCGAAATGGGTGACGCGGTAGGCCAGCCGGTTGTCGGCGGTGGCAAGCGTCGCGACGGGCATGGGGCGCGGCGGGGCCAGGATCGCGACAGTCACCAGCGACAGGGCGGTGGCGACAGCCGCGCCTGAGAGCCAGCCGAACAGCCCGAAGCGCCGGGCGGCGACCGGTTTCGGGAAAAGCCGCGCCTCGATCTTCGGCAGAAGGTTCGGGGCAGGGGCCTCGGCAAAACCGTCGTTCAGGCCCGAGAGCCTGCCTTCCCACTCGGCCACGCGCGCCGCGAAGGCCGGGTCGCGCCTGATCCGGGCCTCGACCTCGGCCCGTTCGGCCGCGTCCAGCACGCCTAGCACATATTCGGCTGCCAGCGCGTCCTCGGCCTCGCGGGGGGTGAAGGCGGTGTCGGTCATGCGTCCAGACACTCCTTCAGCTTGAGAAGGCTGCGGCGCAACCAGGTCCGCATCGTGTTCAAGGGCACGGCGTGGCGCGCGGCGAGGTCCAGGTAGGACAGCCCGTTCAGATAGGCCCCGCGCACGGCTTCGGCCTTGTCGGGGTCAAGCGTGCCGAAACAGTCGGCCATCCGCCGCGCCTCGCTCTGGGCCACCAGCCGGGTTTCCGCGCGCGGGGTGGCGTCCTGCACCGAGTCGAGCCCATCGTCCGAGTGGGCTTCGGGCCGGGCGCGCAGCCGGTCGATGGCAAGGTTCCGGGTAATGGCGATCAGCCAGCTCATGCCCCGGCCCTTGGCCGGATCATAGCGCCCGGCGCGCAGCCAGACCCGTGTGTAGACCTCTTGCAAGGCATCCTCCGCCTCGGCGCGTTCCCTGAGCATACGGAGGAGAACCCCCATGAGTTTCGCCGAGCTGACACGATAGAGCGTGCGGAAGGCAGCACGGTCCCCGGCAGCGCATTTCGTGATCAAATCGGCGACGGGATCGTCCATGCGGGCGACGTTAAGGATTTTCGCCCGCCGCGCAAGGCTTTGCAGGGTTTACCCGCGCCGCCGCCGCCGGCCGCCCTCGCCGCCCTGTCCGGCGGTGTTGAAGCTCACGTCCGGCAGGTGGACGATCCCGTTCAGGTTCGGGAACGGGTCGACCGCATGCGGGATGGCGTTGGCGTTGACGAAATGCTCCTGGAAGCGGGGCTCGATGGCGGTCTCGACCTTGTGGATCTGATGGACCGTCGCCTCGATCTGGTCGCGCGCCGCGACGTTGCACAGCGCGATGCGCGCGCCCGTCCCGGCGGCGTTCCCGGCGCTGGTGACGCGGTCCAGCGGCACGTCCGGGATCATCCCCAAGACCATCGCGTGCTTCGGGCTGATATGCGCGCCGAACGCCCCGGCGAGCGTTACCCGGTCCACGGTGTCGACGCCCATCTCGTCCATCAACAGCCGCGCGCCCGCGTAGAGCGCCGACTTGGCCAGCTGGATCGCCCGGATGTCGCCCTGGGTCACGCTGATCCGCGGCCCGCCTTCGGCGCTTCCGTCGTAAAGGAGGTAGCTGTGCGTCCGTCCCGAGGGTTCGCAGCGCGCGGTCCCGGTCTGGTCCGGTCCGCCGATCAGGCCGCCCGCGTCCACAAGGCCCGCAATCCGCATCTCTGCCACCGCCTCGATGATGCCCGAGCCGCAGATGCCTGTCACGCCGGTGGCCTTCGTTGCGTCGGCAAAGCCGGGGTCATCCGACCAGAGGTCCGAGCCGATCACCCGGAAACGCGGCTCCTTGGTCACAGGGTCGATCTCTACCCGCTCGATTGCCCCCGGCGCGGCGCGCTGGCCGGAAGAAATCTGCGCGCCCTCGAAGGCCGGGCCGGTGGGTGAGGAGCAGGCGAGGACGCGGCTTTCGTTGCCCAGAAGGATCTCGGCATTGGTGCCGACGTCAACAATCAGCACCATGTCCTTTGATTTGTTCGGCTCTTCGGACAATGCCACCGCCGCCGCATCCGCTCCCACGTGGCCCGCGATGCAGGGCAGGACATAGACCCGGGCGTTGCGGTTGAGGTTGGTGAGGTCAAGGTCGCGGGCATCCAGCGACAGCGAGCCGGACGTGGCTAGCGCGAAGGGCGCCTGACCCAGTTCGACCGGATCGACCCCCAGGAACAGGTGGTGCATCACCGGGTTGAAGACGATGACCATCTCGTAGATCGCGGCCGCATCGACGCCCGCCTCTTCGGCAATCGCCTTGCCCAGGGTGTTGATCGCCTCGCGCACGACGCGGGTCATCTCGACATCGCCGCCGGGGTTCATCATCGCGTAGCTCACGCGGGACATCAGGTCCTCGCCGAAGCGGATCTGCGGGTTCATCAGGCCGCTGGAGGCCAGCACCTTGCCGTCCGACAGGTCGCACAGATGCGCGGCGATGGTGGTGGAGCCGAGGTCGACGGCAAGGCCCAGAAGCGGCCCCTCGTGGAAGCCGGGGAAGATGTCGAGGACGCGGGTCTTGGCGTCATGGTTTCCCTTGTGCAGGACGACCGTGACCTTCCATTCCCCCTTGCGCAGGACGGGCTGCAAGCGGCGCAGGACCGAAAGGTCGGCCTCGATCCCGTCGACCTGCCACTGGTCCTTGAGCGCCCGCGCAAGGCGTTCGAAATCGCCGGTGGGCTCGTGCATGTCGGGTTCTTCGACCTCGACATAGACGGCGCGGGTGGCGGGGTCCATGACCATGACCCGCTCGGTCGCGGACTTGCGGATGACCTGCTTGTGGACCTGGCTTTCTGGCGGCACGTCGATGACCACGTCGCCCATCACCTTGGCCTGGCAGCCCAGACGCCGCCCGTCCATCAGCCCGCGGATGCGCTTGTAGCGATCCTCGACCGCGTTCCATTCGGACAGCGCGTCCTCGGCCACGGTGACGCCGTGCTTCGGGAACTCGCCATAGCCCGGCGTGATCTGGCACTTGGAACAGATGCCGCGCCCGCCGCAGACGCTGTCCAGGTCCACGCCCAGCTGCCGCGCGGCGGTCAGGACCGGGGTGCCAAGGGCGAACCGCCCCCGCTTGCCCGAGGGGGTGAAGATCACGAGTGCATCGTCGGTCATTCTGCGGTCTTTCTTCGAGGCCACGTCGTCTGCGCCACGCGGTTGTAAACCGCGCGCGGGCAGGGGCAATGCCGGTTTGCGGCAGATGCCGCGCCTATTCCGGCACGCGGGCTTTCCTTGACAGGCCCGGTGCCCGGTGCGACCCTTCTGCACGGTTTCTCCATGTGTTGACCAGTGTCCTCGTGCTTCTCGGCCAGAGAGGTATCCGCATGGCAGGCTCTTTCTCGGATGGTGCAGCCTATGAACGGCTCATGGGGCGGTGGAGCCGTCGCGTGGCCGATCCGTTCCTGTCCTGGCTGGACCCGGCCCCCGGGGGCGAATGGATCGACATCGGCTGCGGCAATGGCGCCTTCTCGGAAGAGATCCTGGCCCGCTGCGCGCCGCGGCGGCTTCTGGGCATCGACCCAGCGCCCGACCAGATCGCCTTTGCCCGGTCGCGGCTGGCCAACCACCCGGCCGCCGAGTTCGCGCTTGGCGATGCGCAGGCCCTGGACAGCGCCGATGACAGTTTCGACGTGGCGGGCATGGCGCTGGTCCTTGTCTTCCTGCCGGACCCGCAGCGGGCGGTGCGCGAGATGGCGCGCGTCGTGCGGCCCAGCGGTCTTGTTGCCAGCTACATGTGGGACGTGCCGGGGCGCGGTCTGCCGCTCTGGCCGGTCTATGCCGCCTGCGCCTCGCTTGGGCATGGCAGCCCGCTGCCGCCCAGTTCCGCCCTGTCCACCGCGGAGGCGATGCACCGGCTTTGGGTCGAGGCAGGTCTGCAGTCGGTGGAAAGCCGGCGGATCGAAATCACCGTCAGCTTTGCCGATTTCGACGATTTCTGGGACAGCAACTCGATCCCCATCGGGCCGCAGGGCGCTCTTCTGGCCAGCCTCTCGCCGTCGCAGATCGACGCGGTGAAGGCGGTGCTGCGCGACATGCTGCCGCCCGAGGCGGATGGGTCGATCCGCTATCAGGCCGCAGCCTCGGCGGTGAAGGGCAGGGTGGCGGGCTAGGCTTTCCCGGTCGCGGGTCCATCCGAGTTAAGCCAGTCGAGGATCGCCGTCCGGTCCCCGTCCAGCCGCGGGGCCGGGGGCAGCGCGGTCGCCTCGGGCAGGGTGGACATCTTGATCGGGTTGCCCGGTGCGGTGAAGGCCGGGCCGCCCGGCTGGGCTGCCACCGGCAGGATCATGTTGCGGGCGCGCAGCTGCGGGTCGGCCAGCACCTCGACCATGTCCTGCACCCGCGCAGTGGGCAGGCCGGCGGCATCTAGCACCGCCAGCCAGTGCGCGACGGGCTGGCTCAGGGTCACCGTCTCGATCAGGCGCTTCAGCAGCGCGTGGTTCTCGCAGCGCGCGGCGTTGGTGGCAAAGCGGGGGTCCTGCGCGATGGCAAGGCCCAGCGTGTCGCACAGCCTGCCGAACATCGCGTCGTTCCCCGCGGCGATGACGACGAAGCCGTCCTGGGCGCGGTAGGTGGCGAAGGGGGTGATCGTGGGATGCCGCGAGCCAGTGGGCACGGGGGCGGTGCCGGTGGCCGAGGCGATGGCCAGAGCATGTTCCTGGATCGCAAGCTGGCTGTCCAGCATCGCCACGTCGATGAAGGCGCCCTCGCCGGTCTTCTCGCGCTGGTAGAGCGCCGCGAGGATCCCCTGCGCCAGGTACATCCCGGCCACGATGTCACCGATGCTGGCGCCAACCCGGACCGGGGGGCCGCCCGTTTCCCCGGTGATCGACATCACGCCGCCGCGGGCCTGCACGACCATGTCATAGGCCGGTTTCATTGCGTCCGGCCCCGTCTGACCGAAGCCCGAGACCGCGGCGTAGACCAGCCGGGGATGGCGGGCGTGGAGGACCTCCCAGCCGAAGCCCAGCCGCGCCATCACGCCGGGGCGGTAGTTTTCCACCAGCACATCGGCGCGGGCAACGAGCCTTTCGAAGATCGCCCGGTCCTCCGCCGCCTTCAGGTCCAGTGCGATGGACTGCTTGCCCGCGTTCAGGGTCGCGAAATAGGCGCTTTCGCCCGCAACGAACGGCGGAAAGGCGCGGGTG
Organism: Paracoccaceae bacterium; assembly: GCA_027489355.1. Classification (GTDB taxonomy): domain Bacteria; phylum Pseudomonadota; class Alphaproteobacteria; order Rhodobacterales; family Rhodobacteraceae; genus Tabrizicola. The sequence goes on from JAIXZY010000039.1 coordinate 113,548, forward strand.
TCGTCGCCGGTGCCGGGCCGTTCCACCTTGATCACCCGCGCACCCAGGTCCTGGAGGCTTTGCGTGCAGAAGGGACCTGCGAGCACATGCGTCAGGTCGAGGATCAGGATGCCGTCCAGGGGTGCCATGCGAGTCTCCGTTTTTTCCGGCCATTACCCTGCCGGCGGGGGCCAGACGTTGACGCCGGTCAAATCCCCCTCTACCTCGCCCGCATGGCACGCGCACCCCTTCTTCAACTATCCTCGATCTCGCTGACCTTCGGCGGGAACCCCGTGTTCGACGACCTGTCGCTCACCGTCCAGCCCGGCGACCGCATCGCGCTGGTCGGGCGGAACGGGTCGGGCAAGTCGACGCTGATGAAGGTGATGGCGGGGCTGGTCGAACCCGACCGCGGCACGCGCACCGTGCCGCCGGGTGTAACCGTGGGCTACATGGAGCAGGAGCCGGACCTTGCGCGCTTTGCCACCCTGGGCGATTTCGCGGCGTCGCACCTGCCGGAAGGCCAGGACTACCGCCTGGCCGTGGTGGCCGAGGGGCTGAAGTTCAACCCCGACACCCCCGTTGCCACCGCGAGCGGGGGCGAACGGCGCCGGGCCGCGCTGGCCAAGCTTCTGGCCGAGGCGCCGGAGCTGATGCTGCTGGACGAACCGACCAACCACCTGGACATCCAGGCCATCGAATGGCTGGAGCGGGAACTCCTGGACACCCGCGCCGCCTTTGTCCTCATTTCCCACGACCGCGCCTTCCTGCGGGCGCTGTCGCGCACGACGCTCTGGATCGACCGGGGCGAGGTGCGCCGCCGCGAGGCAGGGTTCGAGAGCTTCGAGGACTGGCGCGAGACGATCTGGGCCGAAGAGGACGAGGCGCGCCACAAGCTGGACCGCAAGATCAAGCACGAGGCGAAATGGGCGGTCGAGGGGATCAGCGCCCGGCGGAAGCGCAACATGGGGCGCGTTCGCGCGTTGCAGCAACTGCGCGCCGACCGCGCCGCGCAGATCCGGCGGCAGGGCACGGCGGCGCTGGAGCTGGCCTCGGGTCCGGTCTCGGGCAAGAAGGTGATCGAGGCCACCGGGCTGACCAAGTCTTACGGCGACAAGCTCATCGTGAAGGACTTCTCCCTGCGCGTCCTGCGCGGCGACCGGGTGGCGTTCGTCGGGCCGAACGGGGTCGGAAAGACCACGCTTCTCAAGATGTTGACGGGCGACGTTCAACCGGATGCCGGGACCGTGGCCCTGGGAACCAGCCTTGAGATCGCGGTCTTCGACCAGGCCCGCGCGCGGCTGGACCTTGAGGCCAGCCTTTGGGACAACCTGACGGTGGACCCGCTGATGCGCGTCTCGGGGTCGTCAGACCAGGTGATGGTGCGCGGCCAGCCAAAGCATGTGGTGGCCTATCTGAAGGACTTCCTCTTCCAGGAGGCCCAGGCCCGCGCGCCGGTCCGCAGCCTTTCGGGCGGAGAGCGCGCGCGGCTTCTGCTGGCGAAGCTGATGGCCCAGCCGTCGAACCTTCTGATCCTCGACGAACCGACCAACGACCTGGATGTCGAGACGCTGGACCTCTTGCAGGACATCCTGGGCGAGTATGACGGGACCGTGCTGCTGGTCAGCCACGACCGGGACTTCATCGACCGCATTGCCACCACGACCGTGGCGATGGAGGGGGGCGGGCGCGCCAGCGTCTATCCTGGCGGCTGGTCGGATCACGTGAGCCAGCGCCCGCAACCCACGGGTGACGCGCAGAAATCCGTCGCGAAGCCTGCCGCCGCACCGCCAACCGCAAAGCCGGAAGCCGCCGGCCGCGGCACCGGCCTGTCCTTCACCGAACGCAAGCGCCTCGAGGACCTGCCCGCCGTCATCGCCCGGCTGGAATCCGAAATCGCAAAGCTCTCGGACCTGCTGGCCGATGCCGATCTTTTCACCCGTGAGCCGGTCAAATTCCGCAAGGCGACCGAGGCACTGACCGAGCGGCAGGCCGCGCTTGAGGCGGCAGAAACCGAGTGGCTGGAATTGGCCGACCGCGCGTGACGCGTGGAACCGGCGAGTCCTGGCCCAAAACGGTCGGGTTCCTCGGCGGGAGGCCGCCACATCTTTTCCCGCGCGATCAACCACGCGTGAGAGGCGATTGAACTTCCGCGCCCCGCTGCCCATTCCCTCTTCGAGCCGACCGGAACTCGACCGCGCTGACGGGCGTTAGGGTCGGCCAGAACAAGGAGACAGAAATGAAAACTATCGCAGCATTGATCGCGACTGCAGCCCTGACCGCTCCGGCCTTCGCTGGCGGCCCGGTTGCCGTTGCCGAGGAACCGGCCATCGTTCCGGCGGCCGAGCCCTATGTCGCCCCCGGCCTCGACTGGTCGGGCGCCTATGTCGGTGGCCAGTTGGGCTATGGCGACGTCGATTCGAACGGCGCGGGTCTGGACGGCAATGGCTGGCTGGGCGGTGTGCACGCCGGCTATCGCTGGGACCTGGGCAGCTGGGTCGCCGGCACCGAACTGAGCTGGGACAAGGCGTCCATCGACCTGGGCGACGTGGCGGGCGACGAGCTTGACAGCGTGGCCGCGCTGAAGCTGACCGCTGGCCGCGAGATTGGCAACAGCCTGGTCTACGGTGCGCTCGGCATGGCGCAGGCCAATGCCACCGTCGGCGGCGCGGATCTGAGCGACACCGGCCTCGTTTACGGTCTGGGCTTCGACTATGCGGTGAATGACCGCTGGACCGTCGGCGGCGAAGTGCTGCAGCACAATTTCGACGACTTCGACGGCAGCGGCGTGGACGTCGACGCGACGACGGTCAAGGCCAAGGTCGCGCTTCAGTTCTGATCCCGACCTGCGCGGCGCGGTTTTCTCCCGCGCCGCACATCACTCGCAGGGCGATGGCCGCAGAAGGAAACTGCGGTCGTCGCCCTTGTCGCGTTCCAGGGTCACGAAGCCGGTCTCGTTTTCAAAGGACATGCCCAGGCTTGATACCGTGACCAGGACGGCGCCGCCCTTCGCCTCTTGCACGGTGAAGCCGCCCGCGTCGCCTTCAAGCCCGCAGTAAAGCTGGCCGCCTTCGTTCTCGCAGTAGCCATAGCCTTCGAAGCTGCCGCCGTCCCGGCCGCGCAGGTCGACTTCGACATGCAGTCCCAGGAAGGGATCGGCGATCTGGAAATCAGGGCTGAGCCGGATGGCGATGACACGCTGGGCGGGATGCTGCACCAGATGACCCTGCGCATAGAGACGGGCATAGCAGGCAGTCTTATCGGGGAACATCCGGTCTTGCGGACTTTGAGCCAGCGCAGGCGGTGCAAGCATCAGCATCGCCGCGCAGATCGCTGAACGGACTACCATTTCCCGCTTGCTCCGCCGCCCGACGACCGCCCGCCGCCAAAGCCCCGGCTGCCGCCGGAGGACCGGCTGCCCCTGCTGCCGAAGGTGTTCTCCCGGCCGATCGACCGGCGCGAGGAAAAGCTGATGGGAAAGGACTTGTGGTCGTTGAAACCGCAGGTCGAGCAGGTCAGGTGCTGCATCCCCAGCCCCGTCTCGCCCCGGCTGGGCTGCTCGATCACTTCGCGGGTCCGCTCCAGCGTCTGCCCGCCGCAGTTCGGGCAGGTCCGGCGCGCGCGCCGGTTGCGCCAGACGCCGAAACCGGCCAGCCCGACCACCGCCCCGACGCCAAGAAGGCCGGTCATGGCCCCCGACCCGTCCGCACCCGTCTCGAAGCCGTCCGTCACCGAAACCGGGGTCCCCGCCAGGAAGGGGTCGATCAGGCGTTCGCGGGACGAGACGATGCCGGCCTCGATCCCCTCGGCATAGTTGCCGTCGCGCAAGGGGGGCAGGACGGCGGTCGACAGCACCCGCGCCGCGCGTCCGTCGTAGACCGGGTCATAGCCCGCCCCAAGCGCGATCCGCGCCTCGCGGCCCTGGGTGTCCAGCAGGAGCAGGATCCCGTCATTGCGGGTGGCATCCCCCACGCCCCAGGCGTTGAAAAGTGCCTTGCCATAGGCCTCGATCCCCATCCCGGCACCGCCCTGACTGGCGACGCCGGGCAGGGTGACGACGACCATGTGGACGCCCGTCGCGGTGCGCGTCTCGTCCAGAAGGCGCGAGATGCGGCCCTCGGCCGTGGCGTCAAGCACGTCAGCGAAGTCCGAGACGGTGTCGCTCAGCGGTTGCGGAAGGTCCTGGGCCAGGACCGGGGTGGAAAGAGTTGCGACAAGGGTTAACGCAAGGGACCGGAGGAACATGATGCAAGCATTTCTTGAACTGTCTTTGCGATCAGCATGACATCTTCGCGCGTACAGTCAAACGATCCGACCTGAACCCGGATCGCAAAGCGCCCGTCGACGCGGGTCTGGGTCAGATAGATCCGGCCATCGTCGTTGATCCGCTGCAAAAGCGCCTCGGTCGCGGCGTCTGTTTCCAAAGCGAAGCTGAAGAGCGACAGGCGCGGCTCGGTCACGATCCGGACGCCGGGCAGGGCGGCAAGCTGGTCGCGCGCTTCCAGGGCCCAGGCGACATGGGCGCGAATCTTCTCGCGCAGCCCTTCCAGCCCATAGGCCCGCAGCACGAACCACAGTTTCAGCGCGCGGAACCGGCGGCCCAGCGGCACGGTCCATTCGTTGAAGTTGACGATCTCCTCACGGCCCGCCGTTTCCAGGTAGGTCGGGCGCAGCCCCAGCGTGCGCACCTGGGCGCCGGGATCGCGCAGGAACTGGATCGAACAATCGAACTGCGCGCCAAGCCACTTGTGCGGGTTGAAGACGATGGAATCGGCTGCCTCGATCCCGGCCCAGAGCGCGCGGAACTCGGGGCAGATCATCGCGCTCCCGGCCCAGGCGGCATCGACGTGGACGGGCAGGCCCTCGTCATGGGCAACCGCGATGCACGCGCCGATCCGGTCGAAGGCCCCCACCGAAGTCCCGCCCGCGCAGAGGATCACGCCCGCGGGCTGCAACCCCGCCGCGCGGTCGACCCCGATTGCCGCCCGCAGCGCCTCGGCGGTCATGGCGCGGTCGGCGTCCGTCGCCACCTTCACCAGGTTGCGCTGACCGATCCCCGCCACCCGGATCGCCTTGTCCACCGAGGAATGGGTCTCGGCGCTGGCGTAGAAGCGCAGGACGGGCGCCCGCGAGAGGCCCTCGTCCAGCCCGGCCCAGTCGAGCGCCTTTTCCCGCATGGTCAGGACCGCCGACAGCGTCGCATTGGTCGCCGAGTCGTGGATCGTGCCAGTGAAGCCCTCCGGCAGCCCGACCGCCTGGCGCAGCCAGTCGACCATCACCTGCTCGACCTCGGTCGCGGCGGGCGACGTCTGCCAGATCAACGCGTTGCAGGCCATCGCGTTCACCAGCTGCTCGGCCAGCATCGAGGCAGGGGCGGCGTTGGCCGGGAAATAGGCGAAGAAGCGCGGGTGCTGCCAATGCGTCATCCCGTCCGGCACGATGCGCTCGAAGTCGGACCAGATCGCCTCGATCGGCTCGGCCGTCTCGGGCGGGACAGGGGGTAGCTGCCGCGCCACCGCGCCCGGCACCAGCGGCGCGCGCACCGGGCGGTCGCGCAAGGTGGCGTGGTAGTCCGCCGCCCAGTCGGCAGCCCGCTTCGACCAGTGCCGCAAGCCCTCGTGATCCATGCCTGTCCCCCTTCGTTTCGGCGTGGTGAAAGCATGTCGCCGGAAAAACGGCAAGGTTCCACCGCCGCGCCGACACGCAAGCTCCTTTTTCCGGCCATCAGGATTGGGTAAGGGGGGCGCCACAAGACCGGTCGCGTCCAGTTCGAGAGGTTCCATGTCACTGTCCCGCCGCGCCGCCCTTCTGGGGCTTACCGCCACGTTGCTTGCTGCCTGCGTCGGCGGCGGCGCCTTCAAGACCGATTACACGCCCGTCCCGCCCGAAGCCGCCGCCGCCTGGCGTCTGGCGGAGGTGCGGGTGGATGTGCCCAAGTCCCTGACCGTGTCCGAGGCCAAGACGCTGCTGCCCAAGGCCGACATCGTCTGGCGCGAGGACCCGCTGGGCGACCGCCATGCCCAGGTCGGCAAGATCATCGAAACCGCCGTCCTGCGCGGTGCACAGGGTCTGAAGGGCACGCGCCCGGTGATCCTCGACATCACGGTTACGCGTTTCCACGCTCTGACCTTCGAGGCCGAGCAGTCGAACAGAGACTGGGGCGTGCACAACATCGATCTCGTCGCGCGCGTGCTGGATGCCAAGACCGGCGCGGTGATCCTTCCGGCGACCCCGATCCGGGCCGAGACGCCCGCCTTCTCGGGCGCGAAGATGAAGGAACTGCGCCGTCAGGGGCAAAGCCAGAAGTCGATCATCACCAATCACGTCGCGGCGACCATCGCGGGCTGGCTTGGCCTTGGCCCCGACAATCGCGGCACCTTCAGCCGTCAGGGAAACTGACGCGCCGGCAGGCCGCCCTGCGCCGGGCGGCCTGCCAAGTCCGCAGACGACCCGCCCGGAGCGCCCGCCGGGCAGAGGACGGAATTTCCTTTGCGGGGCCGGGGGCAGTGATGTATGTCTGCGCCCATGACGACATTGCGCAACATCTGCATCTGCTGCATTACCCGCTGACTTCGGTCGCGCGGGCGCTTCGTCATTCCCCATCGGATTGAAAAGCCACCCCGCGCGGGATGCCGCGTGTGATAGGGACTGACATGGTGACGATCCGCCTGACCAATTCGAAGACGCGCCGGAAAGAGGAGTTCCGGCCGATCGACCCGTCGGACGTGCGGATGTATGTCTGCGGCCCCACCGTCTATGACCGCGCGCATCTGGGCAACGCGCGTCCGGTGGTGGTGTTCGACACGCTCTACCGGCTCCTCCGCCACGTCTACGGGCCGGACCATGTCACCTATGTCCGCAACTTCACCGACGTCGACGACAAGATCAACGCCGAGGCTTTGCGGCGGCAGAAGGCGGGCGCTTCCGGCACGCTGGAGGAGCTGATCCACCAGCGGACCGAAGAGACCATCGCCTGGTATGACGCCGACATGGACGCGCTCGGGGCCTTGCGGCCCAACCATGAACCCCGCGCGACGGAGTTCATCGGCCAGATGATCGCCATGACCGAGGGGCTGATCGCCTCCGGCCACGCCTATGCGGTCGAGGGGCACGTCCTGTTCCGGGTCCGCAGCTACAAGGACTACGGCAACCTCTCGGGCCGGTCGGTGGACGACATGATCGCGGGCGCGCGGGTCGAGGTAGCTCCGTTCAAGGAAGACCCGATGGATTTCGTGCTGTGGAAGCCGTCCTCGGGTGAGGAACCGGGGTGGGAGTCGCCCTGGGGCAAGGGGCGGCCGGGCTGGCACATCGAATGCTCGGCGATGGCGCATGAGCTTCTGGGGGAGTCGTTCGACATCCACGGCGGGGGCCTGGACCTGCAATTCCCGCATCATGAGAACGAGATCGCTCAAAGCGCCTGCGCCCATCCGCACGGCGATTTTGCGCATTACTGGCTGCACAACGAGATGCTGCAGGTCGAGGGGAAGAAGATGTCCAAGTCATTGGGCAACTTCTTCACGGTGCGGGATTTGCTGGATCAGGGCATCCCGGGCGAGGTGATCCGCTTCGTCTTCCTGATGACGCATTACCGCAGTCCGATGGACTGGACGGCCGAGAAGGCACGTCAGGCCCAAGCGACGCTGCGGAAGTTTTATCTGCTGGCTTCCGAGGCATTGGACAATGTCGGGCCGTACATTGGCGTCACAAATGCCCTGGCTGACGATCTCAACACAGCGCAGGCGGTATACGAACTACATCAGCTTGCAAATGCTGGCGATACGCCAAATCTGCGAGCAAGCCTTCGTCTGCTTGGCTTCATGGATAATGGCGTCCCTGAATGGGCAAGGTCACCAGTCGTCGATTTGACGGGCCAGACCGAACGACTGATTGAACTTCGTAACGCCGCGATGGCAAGCAAGGACTTCTCGGCCGTCGATGCGCTGAAGTCGGCACTGATCGCCGCCGGGGTCGAGGTGCGGATGTCCAAGGCGGGCGTTGAGCTTGTCCCCGGTCCCGACTTCGACCCGGCCAAGCTGGAGGCGCTCCAATGACCTGCAGGAAAGCCGTTCCCGCAAAGGTTAACACCACCTTAACAAAAAAATACAAGCCATTGGCATTACCAGGCTTTTCCAATCTGTCCACCGTGGACGCACCATGACCCGCGACCGCCTCTTCCTTTTCGACACCACCCTGCGCGACGGCCAGCAGACCCAGGGCGTCCAGTTCTCCACGCCCGAGAAGCAGCAGATTGCCCGCGCCCTCGACGCGCTCGGGGTCGACTACATCGAGGGCGGCTGGCCCGGGGCGAACCCGACGGATTCCGACTTCTTCGCGGCCCCCCCGGCCACCCGAGCCACCCTCACCGCCTTCGGGATGACCCGCCGCGTGGGCCGGTCGGCCGAGAACGACGACGTCCTTGCGGCCGTGCTGAACGCAGGCACTCCGGCCGTCTGCCTCGTCGGCAAGACCCACGATTTCCACGTCACCACCGCCCTCGGCGTGACGCTGGACGAGAACCTTCAGGCGATCGCAAGCTCGATCCGCCATCTGGTCAGCAAAGGCCGCGAAGCCCTGTTTGACGCGGAACACTTCTTCGACGGCTACCGCGCCAACCCCGGCTATGCCCTGTCCTGCCTGAGAGCGGCACTCGAGGTCGGTGCCCGCTGGATCGTCCTTTGCGATACCAACGGCGGGACGCTCCCTGCCGAGGTTGGCCGCGTGACGGCCGAGGTGATCGCGGCGGGTATCCCCGGCGATCGGCTGGGCATCCATTGCCACGACGACACCGGGAACGCGGTGGCGAACTCGCTGGCGGCGGTGGAGGCCGGGGCGCGGCAGATTCAGGGAACGCTGAACGGTCTGGGGGAGCGTTGCGGGAATGCGAACCTGACGACGCTGATCCCGACGCTGCTTCTGAAGCAGCCCTACGCCAGCCGGTTCGAGACAGGGGTCAGCCGCGAGGCCCTGGCGGGCCTTCTGAAGACGTCGCGGATGCTGGACGACGTCCTGAACCGCGTCCCCCTGCGGTCGGCGCCGTATGTCGGGGCCTCGGCCTTTGCCCACAAGGCGGGGCTCCATGCGAGCGCCATCCTCAAGGATCCGACGACCTACGAACACATCGACCCCGCCCTGGTTGGCAACGAGCGGGTGATTCCGATGTCGAACCAGGCGGGCCTGTCGAACCTGCGCGCGCGGCTGGCGGCGGCGGGGATTGAGGTCGACCCGAAGGATTCCCGGCTGGGCCGGATCATCGAGGTGACCAAGGAGCGCGAGGATCAGGGTTATGCCTATGACGGCGCGCAGGCCAGCTTCGAGCTGGTCGCACGGCGGGAATTGGGGCTTTGCCCGGAGTTCTTCGAGGTCAAGCGCTACCGGGTGACGGTGGAGCGGCGGAAGAACAAGTACGACCGGATGATCTCGCTTTCCGAAGCCGTTGTCGTGGTCAAGATCGGCGATCAGAAGATGATGTCGGTTTCGGACAGCATGGACGAGGCGGGGTCGGACCGTGGGCCGGTGAACGCTCTGGCGAAGGCCTTGGGCAAGGATCTGGGGCCGTACCAGGCCTGCATCGACGACATGAAGCTTGTCGATTTCAAGGTGCGGATCACCAATGGCGGGACCGAGGCGGTGACGCGGGTCATCATCGACAGCGAGGACGGGCAGGGTCGCCGCTGGTCGACGGTGGGGGTCAGCGCGAACATCGTGGACGCAAGTTTCGAGGCGCTGCTCGATGCGATCCAGTGGAAGCTGATCCGCGACTTCGGGGCGCCGACGTGACCGTTTCCGCCTGCGCCGAGCTGGTCGAACGGGGCGACCCGGACCGGTTCCGCGCGGTCATGGCGGCCCCTGTCGAGGCAAGGGCGCAGCTTTTCCCCTTGTACGCCTTCAACCTGGAGGTCGCGCGGGCGCCCTGGGTCACGCAGGAGCCGCTGATCGCCGAGATGCGTCTGCAATGGTGGCGCGACGTGGTGGAAAATGCGGCATCCGGGGCGGCCAGGGCGCATGAGGTGGCGGGACCGCTGCACGAGCTGATCCGGGATTTCGGGCTGCCGGTCGCGGTCTTGGACCGCCTCATCGCCGCGCGCCGGTGGGACATTCACTGCGAGCCGCATGAGGGGATCGACGGGCTTGCGGCCTATCTCGAGGACACCGGCGCGGGGTTGATGTGGCTTGCGGCACGGGCGCTGGGGGCGCCGGAGGCGGCGGAGGGGCCGGTCCGCGCCTATGGCTGGGCCGCGGCCGCGGCGATGTATATACGCGCGGTGCCCGAGCTGGAGGCGCGGGGGCGGCAGCCTTTGCCAGCGGGGTTTGGGGTGCAGGGGCTGGCGCAACGGGGGCTCGAGAAGCTGGCCGAAGCGCGGCGTGCGCGGAAGGTGGTGCCGAAGGAGGTTGCCCCGGCCCTCCTGGCAGGCTGGCAGGCGGAAAGGCTTTTGTGGCAGGCGGTTGCGGGACGATCCTCGCCTGAATTGTCCGAGGCACGGAAGCGGTGGGCGCTGTTGTGGCAGGCGCTCACGGGGCGCTGGTAGGGCCGGAGTTTTCGAAAACTCCGACCGATTTCTTCGGTGAATTCGGATTCAGGCGCGGCGTGCCTCGGGGCGCAGCCAGAGCCAGATCAGCGCGCCGCCGGCGAGGACCAGGAAGGGCAGCATGGCGAGATTGACCATTTGCCATCCGGCCTGGACCGAGCCGCCCGAGCAGTTCATCAGCCCGCCCGAGGAGAAGCTGGCCATCGTCACGCCTCCGAACACCACGAGGTCGTTCAGGCCCTGAAGGCGGCCGCGTTCCTCGGGGCGTTGCGCGCTGGTCAGCATGGTGGTCGCCCCGATGAACCCGAAGTTCCAGCCGAGGCCGAGAAGCATCAGCGCGATGAAGAAGTTTTCCAGCTGCACACCCGCCATCGCCACCGCCCCGGCGGCGGCGAGGATGGTCAGACCGAGGGCGATGATGCGCTCGGTCCCGAAGCGGGCGATCAGGTGGCCGGTGAAGAACGAGGGCGCATACATCGCAAGGACATGCGCGGTCACGATGTCGGCGGCGTTGCCCTTGGTGAAGCCGCAGCCGACGACGGCCAGCGGCGATGACGTCATCACCAGGTTCATCAGCGCGTAGGACACCGTGGCGCAGATCATCGCGACAAGGATTGTCGGGGTGCGGATCAGCTCGCCCCGGCTGCGGCCGAGAGGGCTGCCCTCGGCGGGAGGCTTCGGCTTGGGGATGTCGAGGGCGAAGAAGAGGACGGAGCCCGCAAGGTTCAGCACGATCACCGTCAGGTAGGAGCCGAGGAAAGGCACCGCCATCTCGTCCGCGGTGAATTTCACCAGCTGCGGGCCGACGACGGCGGACAAGAGACCCCCGGCCATGACCCAGCTGATCGCCTTGGGCCGGAAGGATTCGGATGCGGTATCGACGGCGGCGAATCGGTAAAAACCGTTTGCGGACATGTAGATGCCAGAGATGACCGCCCCAATGCAGAAGACGAGGAAGCTGCCGATCGACAGGCCCCAGGCGCCGATTGCGGCACCGGTGGCGCCTCCGGCCGCGCCAAAGAAGAAGCCCACGCGACGGCCGAACCGCTGCATGAGCATGGAAAGCGGCGTCGCCGTGAGCATCGAGCCGATGACCATCATGGTGATCGGCAGGGTGGCCCAGCAGACGTTCGGAGCAAGAGAGGACCCGGCGAGTCCGGCAATGGTGAAGATCATCGGCAGTTGCGCGCCAAGGACGGCCTGGGCTGCGACAAGGACGAGGACGTTGCGGCGGGCGGTGGAGTCGGAGGTCATGCGGTATCGGTAGAACCGCCGATACCGGGGGGCAAGCGGAAAGCGCGGTTGCCTTGGGCGGGGAGATTTGCGCAAGGATGTGGCATGGTTGGACGGATCATCACTTCGCTGGACTGCGTGGCCGAGGGAGCGGACTGGCTTGGCCGCAAGGAGCCGCGCTTTGCCGAGGCGCTGCCCCTGTGCGGGCCGCTTCCCTTGCGACGGGAAGAGGACGGATTCGCCGCCTTGCTGCGGGCGATCGTGGGGCAGCAGGTCTCGGTTGCCTCGGCGCGGGCGATCTGGGGGCGGCTGGAAGTTATGGGGCTGACCGAGGCGGCGGCGATGGCGGCGGCGTCGGACGAGGACCTGCGGGCGGCCGGCCTGTCGCGGCAGAAGGCGCGGTACGGTCGGGCGCTTGCGCAGGCGGGCATCGATTTCAACGCATTGCGGGCCGTTCCTGATGCGGATGTCGTGCGGACCCTGGTTGCGGTGCCGGGGATCGGCGTCTGGACAGCCGAAATCTACGCGATGTTCGCGCTGGGGCGTGCGGATGTGTTTGCGCCGGGTGATCTGGCCTTGCAGGAAGCGGCGCGGATCCTCTTCGGGCTGGAGGCGCGCCCTTCGGAGAAGACTCTGCGGGCGATGGCCGAGGACTGGTCGCCCTGGAGGTCGGTTGCGGCGCGGATCCTCTGGGCCTACTACCGGGTGGCGAAGGAACGGGAAGGGATTTGAGGATGCGGGAACTGCGCTACGGCCGGGCAGGGGTCGAGAAGGGTGAAGCCATTGGAATGGTTGTGTTCCTGCATGGCTACGGGGCTGACGGAAACGACCTTCTGGGCCTTTCCGACCCGATGGCCCAGCATCTGCCGGGAGTGGCCTTCGCGGCCCCCGACGCGCCCGAACAATCCCGCGGCGGCGGGTTCGGCTATCAGTGGTTCCCGATCCCCTGGCTGGACGGCTCGACCGAGGAGGCCGCCAGGGCGGGGATGGCGGCGGCATCCGAGGATCTGAACGGGTTCCTTGACTGTCTGCTGGAGGACGAAGGGCTGACACCGGACCGCCTGGTGCTGGTGGGCTTCAGCCAAGGCGCGATGATGAGCCTGGACATTGCGCCACGCCGCGACAAGGAAGTTGCCGGAATCGTTGCGATTTCCGGTCGCCTTCTGCGGCCGGAAGCTCTGGCGGCCGAGGCGCGGGTGAAGCCTCCGGTCCTGCTGATCCACGGCGACCAGGACCCGGTGGTGCCGTTTTCGGATATGGGCAAGGCCGGGGACGCGCTGACGGCGGCGGGGTTTCCGACCTATGGGCATATCATGCAGGGGACCGGCCACGGGATTTCGCCCGATGGGCTGGGTGTGGCGCTGCAATTCATCCGCGAGCGGTTGGGACTGACGGGTTGAAAGGGTGATTACCCTGGGTCAGGTTCGCGACAAATCGATCAGGATCGACGGGCAAGCCGCTGAGACATCGGCCTAATCCGGGAAGGAGCGGCTTGCCGGGTTTCGACTTTCTGTCGTGCCTCCGTCGGGCGCTTTGGCGTTTGGGACGCCGGCACCCAGGTTGCCCGAATCGGGTCAGCTGACGGCCTCGAGATAGACCGCGCATCCGGTGAGGGCGGCGTAGTCGTCATCGACCACGGTTACCGAGAAGTCCTTCTCCAGCAGGTCCACCCTGCGGGCTTGGCGGAAGGATTTCACCAGGCCGAAACGGTCGAAATGCGGGGTCAGGGCGCGGGACATGCCGCCGATCAGGTAGATCCCGCCATAGGGCAGGTGAATGAGCGCGAGATCTGCAAGCATCTGGCCCAGGATGTGGACGTAAAGCCGCGCGGCATGGGCGGCGATAGTGTCACCGGCGTCCAGCGCGGCCAGGACCTCGGCCGAGGTAAGGTTTGAAGGATGGCCGGCGGCATAGGCGGCGAAGGCATGCAGGTTGGCAAGGCCGCGCCCGGCGAGCACTTCCTCGACCCCGGCGTGGGGGACCTCGCCTTCGGCCCTGAGCTTCTGTTCGATGAAGCGGACGAGTTGGAAGTCTTCCTCGGTCCGCACCGGCATGTTGACGTGGCCGCATTCCGAGGGCGGCACGACGCGGCCCTTCGGTGCCGGATGGACCGGGGCGGCGTTGACGCCGGTGCCAAGGCCCACGACCAGCATCGAGCCTTGCGTCCGGGGGCCGTCGATGACGCGGCGCAGGTTTTCCGGGGCGATATGGCCAAGCGCCTGGCCCTGGGCCTGCAGGTCGTTCAGCAGCGCCACCCGGGTCGCGCCTGTGGCCCCGGTCAGCTTGGCGGCGTCGATCACCCAGGAAAGGTTGGTCATCTCGGCCACGCCGTCCTGCACCGGGCCCGCGGCGGCGACGCAGACCCCCGAGACGCTTGCCCCGGTCTGGTCGAGGTAGTCGCGCAGCACATGGCCGATGTCCTGGCCCCGCGCCTGGTAGTCCGCGTTCGGAAAGCGGCGGATCGAGTCAAGCCGGACCTGCGTCCCCTCGGCCAATGCGACGCGGGTGTTGGTGCCGCCGATGTCGGCAAGGATCGCAAGGGTCATGGGCCGGGTCCGTGGGTCAGAAGATGGTTCGGTGATACGGCGAAACCGAAGGCCGCGCCAGTGCAATCAAAGCGCTTCGGACGGCCAGTGCCGGGGCGCGGGACCGGTGGACATGCCCTCGACCAGTTCGGCTTCGAGAAGTTGTTCGGCGGGCGGCTGGTCGGGGCTGGCGATGCGGTCCAGAAGCAGCTCGGCCACGCGGCGCCCTGCCTCGCGCACCGAAGAGCGCATGGCGGTGAAAATCGGCCGGTCTTCGCCGTTCTTCATGTAGCTAAGGTCGTCGTCGAAGACGATGAGCGAGACATCGCGGCCCAGCCTCAGGCCGACGCCTTCCACCGCGCGGCGCACGCCCATGCCCGAGATCATCGAGGCAGCCAGAAAGGCGGTGGGCGGGTCGGACAGGCGCAACATCCGTTCGGCGGCGCGGAAGCCCGCGACCTCGGTCATCTCGTCAGAGGACATGAGTGCGGGGTCGGGGATCAGGCCGCGCGCCTGCAGCGCCTCGACATAGCCGCGGCGGCGGCGGATGGCGAAGTCCATGTATTCCAGTCCGTTGACCAGCGCGATGCGGCGGTGGCCGAGGTCGAGGAGGTATTCGGTCGCCCGCAGGAAGGCGCGGCGGTTGTTGACGTCAAGCCAGGAGTAAGGATCGGTCGTGCCGGTTGCGCGGCCGTGGACGACGAAGGGCAGACCGATCTCGCGCAGAAGGGGGATGCGGGGGTCGTTCTCGCGCGGGGAATGGACGATGACGCCGTCGACGTTTCCCTTCACCTTCATCGCGCGGTAGGTCTGTTCCTCTTCGTCGTCGGGGACGACGGAAAGTAGCATGTCGTAGTCGTGGCGCGAGTAGGTCTCGCCCGCACCGGCGATGAAATCGGCGAAGACGGGGTTCACGATCTCATGCCGTGTGGCGATGGGGATGACGTGGCCGACGGCCATCGCGCGGCCCGTTGCCAGGCGGATCGCGCGGGCGTTCGGGTGGTAGTTGTGTTCCTTGGCGGCGGCCATGACGCGCTGGCGGGTGGCCTCGTTGACCTCGGGGTAGCCGTTCAGCGCCCGCGACACCGTGGTCGGCGACAGGCCGAGCTTCTGGGCGAGTTCCTTCAGGTTCATCGCGGGGCGGCTGCTCAATGCGGTTTGGATCGGGGGACCATAGACGTCGGGTGGGGGCGCGTCAAAGCCTTAGAGGCGGATCAGGGCAAGGAGTGCGAGCCAGGCCAGGCAGAGCAGGGCCGCAAGCCCTGCGGGGACCCAGGGAGTGAACCTTGGGGTGGGGGCCGGGGTCTTGCGCAACGAGGGTTTCATGGCGGGCATTAAGCGGTTGGAAAGGTTTCCCGCGCGTTAATGCGGGCATGTTCGACGTTTTCCAAAGCGCGGGGTTCGTGCCGTTTCAGCAAAGCGCGGCCTATGCTGCGGCGGTGGCCGGGTGCGGTGCGCGGGTGCGATGGCTGGACGGGGTGCTGGCGGTCGAGCGGGGCCGGGTGCGGCTCATCTCGCGCGTGGGGAGGCTGGACCGGGCGGGGCTGCGACGGCTGGCGCGGTGGCCAGGGGTGACGGTGGTGACGCCCGAGGCCGAGGTGGCGGGCTTCGGTCTGGTGCCCCTGGTCACGCCGATGCACCATGCGGTCTGGGCGCTGGAGGGCGACCTGCGGGCGGGGCTGGCGGGAAAGTGGCGCAACCGGCTTGTCGCGGCGGAGCGCGCGGGGGTCAGGGTGCGGCTCGGCGCGGGGGCGACGCTGGAGGCGCTGCTGACCGCAGAAGGCGGACAACGCCGGGCAAGGGGCTACCGGGCGCTGCCGGAGGGGTTCTCGCGGGCTTTGCCGGAGCGGTCCTTGCGGCTGTGGGAGTGGCAAGGCGCGCGCGGGTTCGGCGCGGGGATGTGTTTCGTCGTGCATGGGACAACGGCGACCTATCACCTGGGCTGGGCGTCGCCGGCGGCGAAGGCAGAAGGCGTGCATGGCGTGATGCTGATGCGCGCGGCCGAGGATTTGCGGGCCGAGGGGGTGCGCTGGCTAGACCTCGGGTCAGTGGACACCGAGGCCGCACCGGGTCTGGCGCGGTTCAAGCTGGGGACGGGGGCCGAACTGCGGCGGCTGGGGCCGACCTGCCTGGTCTTGCCCTGACCGTCCCGTCGGGGCAGGGTGCGCCGAAAAGGGGAGGTGCCGCATGGTCACGGTGACGGAGGAGATGGTCGAGGCCTACCAGCGCGACGGGGTGGTGATGGTGAAGGGGCTTTGGGCCGACTGGGTGGACATGCTGCGGGCCGGCGTGGCGCGGAACATGGCAGCCCCGACGCAGCAGATGGCGACGCTGAAACCGGGCGAGCCGGGATATTTCTTCGACGACTACTGCAACTGGACCAGGATCCCGGAATTCGCCGCCGTGATCCGGCAGTCGCCGGTGGCAGAGGTCGCGGCAAAGCTGATGCGCTCGGACCGGGTGCAGATGTTCCACGATCATGTGCTGGTGAAGGAGCCCGGCACGACGAAGCCGACACCCTGGCACACTGACGGGCCGTACTATTTCGTCGAGGGGAAGCAGACGGTGAGCTTCTGGTCGCCGCTCGACCCGGTGAAGGAGGCGAGCCTGCGCTGCGTTGCGGGATCGCATCTGTGGCCGAAGGACGTTCTGCCGACGCGGTGGATGTCGGAGACGAACTTCTACCCGGGCGAGGACGACTACATGCCGGTGCCGGACCCCGAAGCCGAAGGGATGCGGATCCTGGAATGGGAGATGGAGCCGGGCGATGCCGTGGCCTTCAACTTCCGCACGCTGCACGGGGCGCGGGGGAACACGACCGCGAACCGGCGGCGGGCATTCTCGTTGCGGCTGGTCGGCGAGGATGCCCGCTACGTCGAGCGGCCAGGCCCGACCTCACCGCCATTTCCGGGACACGGGATGGTCGCCGGGCAACGGCTGCGGGAGGACTGGTTTCCGGTCCTGCGCGCCGGCTGAGGCCGAGGAACCTTTTGCCACCGGCCCGCGGGTTGCACCTGCGGGAGCCTCCGACGGCAGGGTCTGGCGCTGCGGCATCGAAGGGGCTGCACCGGGCCGGGCGGACTTGCTATGAACGTGGCAGGAGGCGCGCATGTCCGAAGCCCAGTTCCGCCCGAAACGCTATCCGCCGCCCGAATTCCCGCCACGGCGGGCGAAGCTGTTCGCCCGGACGCCGCCGGCGGTGTTTCCGGCGATCCTGGGGCTTCTGGGCCTTGCCTCGGCCTTGCGGCTGGGGCTGGGACGGATGGGCTGGGACATGGGGCCGGGGGACCTGGCTGCTGGGCTGGTCGTGGCGCTTTGGGCTTTTGCGGCCATCGCTTACGCGGTGAAGGTGGCACGGCGGCCAAGGGTCGTGCCGGAGGACTTGCGGGTTCTGCCCGGGCGGTCGGGTCTGGCCGCGCTGACGATGGGCGGGATGCTGGCGGCGGGGCTGGTCGGTGCCTACAGTGCCCCGGCCGGGGCGGTGCTGCTGGGGCTTTCGCTTGCGGGCCATGCAGTGCTGGCGGTGCTGCTGGTGCGTCTGCTGGCCGGCCTGCCGCCCGAGGCGCGGGCAGTGAACCCCACGCTGCATCTGAGCCTGGTGGGCGTCATCGTCGCGGTTGCTCCGGCGCTGGCGCTTGGGTGGCAGGTGCTGGCCGAGGCGCTGTTCTGGGCGCTGCGTCCACTCGCCGCGGCGATCTGGGCGCTGAGCCTGCGACAGTTCGCGGTCGCGGTGCCGCCCGCGCCGCTGCGGCCCTTGCTGGCGATCCACCTGGCCCCGGCGGCGCTTCTGGCGCTGGGGGCGGGGCTTCTGGGCAAACCGCTGCTGACCAGCCTCTTCCTGGGCTTGGGGACGGTCTACGGGCTGGTCCTGCTGGCAGGCTGGCGCTGGGTGACAGAGTCCGGGCCTTCACCGCTGTGGGGGGCTTTCACCTTTCCGCTGGCCGCACTGGCGAGTGCGATGCTGGTCGCGGGTGGGGCCTGGCTGTGGCCGGGGCTGGCGCTGGTTGCTGTCGGGCTGGGCGTGATCCCGGCGATTGCCTGGTGGGTGCTGAAACGCTGGCCGGGCGGCAAGCTTGCGGCGGTGACCAACGCGGCCGAGGCCTGAGGGTCAGGAGCGGCTTTCAGATGGTGCGCTGACGCGCAAGCCTTTTGTCTCGCCTTTTGCGCGCAAGGGGCGCGCAACGGCTTGGCGCCTCTGGCGGAGAGATTCGGGCAAATGTGAAAGGCTATCAGCGGATAAGGGACACCCAGGCGCGGGCGAGAGCGAGGCCGTGAGCGTCGGCTTCCAGTCCGCGCGTCCGGGCAAGCTCGGCGTGGCGGGTGGTCCAGCCGGGGGACATCCGGTCGGTGACCTCGGGGAAAGTCCGGGTCCAGTCCTGCACCACGCTGCGGTTCGCCTCGAAGTGGAACTGCGTGCCATAGGTCGCGCGGCCGATGCGGAAGGCCTGATGGCGGGCAGTGGCGCTGTGGGCGAGATGGGTGGCGCCTTCGGGCAGGGTGAAGGTGTCCGAGTGCCACTGGAAGATCGGGAACGTCCTTGGCACCTGCGACAGGACCGGGTCGGCGCGGCCTTCCTCGGTCAGGGTGACGTCAACCCAGCCGAATTCGGGCGCGGTGCCAAGATGATTTTCGGCTCCGAAGGCGCGGGCGAGGAGCTGGGAGCCGAGGCAGATGCCAAGGACGGGCTTGCCGGCGGCGGTGTAGGCCGCCATGAGATCGGCAAGCGCGGGCAGGTAGGGGTGGGTATGGTCGTCGGTCGCGGCCTGTTCGCCGCCGAAGACCACAAGTGCATCGGCATCGTCGTTGCCCGGAAGCCGGCTGTCGGACCAGGGTTTCCAGAGGTCGACGAGGGCCGCCTGTTCATGCAGCGCCACACCAACCTGGCCGTGATGGGTGATCCTTGTATTCTCGACGATGGCGACGCGCATGGGCTCCCTCGGGCTTTTCCGGGTAATCTGCATGGAACCCGGGCAGGGGCAAGGGGCCGATTTGCCCTTGCGTTGCAGCACGCGGCGTGAAATGGGGAACCGCCAAACGATGCTTGCTCCCGGAGGGAAAACCCATGGAGATTCGTGAGGCTCTCACCTTTGATGACGTGCTTCTGGTGCCGGCGGCATCGAGCGTTCTGCCGTCGGATGCGGATACTTCGACCTTCGTGACGAAGGCGATCCGCATGAACATTCCGCTTCTGTCCAGCGCGATGGACACCGTGACCGAGGGCCGGATGGCGATTGCCATGGCGCAGGCCGGGGGGATCGGGGTGATCCACCGCAACCTCGACCCCGAGGCGCAGGCGCGGGAAGTAAGTCGGGTGAAGCGGTTCGAATCCGGGGTGGTCTACCAGCCGATCACGCTGACGCCGGACCAGACTCTGGCCGATGCCAAGGTGCTGATGGAACGCTATTCGGTCACGGGCTTTCCGGTGGTCGACGAGGTCGGGCGCGTGGTGGGGATCGTCACCAACCGCGACATGCGCTTTGCGTCCGACGACAAGACGCCGGTGCGGGTGATGATGACTTCGGACAATCTGGCGATGCTGCGCGAGCCGGTGGACCGGGCCGAGGCGATTTCCCTCATGAAGGCGCGGCGGATCGAGAAGCTGCTCGTGACGGACGGGCAGGGGAAGCTGACCGGGCTTCTGACGCTGAAGGACACCGAGAAATCTGTGCTGAACCCCCATGCCTGCAAGGACGAGATGGGGCGGCTGCGGGTCGCTGCTGCCTCGACCGTGGGCGATGCGGGGTTCGAGCGGAGCCAGGCGTTGATTGACGCGGGTGTGGACCTGGTTGTGATCGACACGGCGCATGGCCATTCCGAAGGCGTGGCCCGCGCGGTGGAGCGGATCAAGAAGCTGTCGAACCGGGTACAGGTTGTCGCCGGGAACGTGGCGACGGCCGAGGCGACGCGGGCGCTGATCGGCGCGGGCGCGGATGCGGTGAAGGTGGGGATCGGGCCGGGCTCGATCTGCACGACGCGGATCGTGGCGGGCGTCGGCGTGCCGCAGCTCACGGCGATTATGGATTCGGCCCGGGCGGCCGGGGATGTGCCGGTCATCGCAGACGGCGGGATCAAGTATTCCGGCGACTTTGCCAAGGCGATCGCGGCGGGGGCGTCTTGCGCGATGGTTGGGTCGGCAATTGCAGGGACGGACGAAAGCCCCGGCGAGGTGATCCTGTGGCAGGGGCGGTCGTTCAAGGCCTACCGGGGGATGGGATCCCTGGGCGCGATGGCGCGGGGCTCGGCCGATCGCTATTTCCAGAAGGACGCCGCCAGTGACAAGCTGGTGCCGGAAGGGATCGAGGGGCAGGTGCCCTACAAGGGCAGTGCCGCGGCGGTCATTCACCAGATGGTAGGCGGTCTGCGCGCCGCAATGGGCTATACCGGATGCGCGACGGTGGCGGACATGCGGACGAAGTGCCAGTTCGTGCGGATCACCGGCGCGGGGCTGAAGGAAAGCCATGTCCATGACGTGCAGATCACGCGGGAAAGCCCGAACTACCGGGTCGGATAAGTGACCCCCGGCGCGAGGCTGGCGGCGGCGATCGAGGTTCTGGATCGGGTGCTCGCCGGAGACCCGGCCGAGAAGGCCTTGACCAACTGGGGCCGGGCTTCGCGCTTTGCCGGGTCGGGCGACCGGGCGGCGGTGCGGGACATTGTTTATGACGCTCTCAGGCGCAGGGCTTCGGCGGCGGCATCGGGGGGCGCGCTGACCGGACGCGGGCTGGTGCTGGGGCTTTGCCGGTCTGCGGGGCAGGAGGCGCTGTTCTCGGGCGAAGGGCATGCGCCCGCGCCTCCGCGGCCCGAGGAGGCGGGGCGGGAACCGTCTGCGGCGGAGCGGCTGGACCTGCCGGACTGGCTGGTGCCCGACCTGCGCCAGAGCCTGGGCGCGGATTTCGGAGCGGTGGCCGAGGCGCTGCGGTCGCGGGCGCCGGTATTCCTGCGGGCGAACCTGCTGAAGACGGATGTGGCGGGAGCGGTGACTGCACTGGCCGAGGAGGGGATCGTCGCTCATCCGCATCCGCTTGCGAAGACCGCGCTGGAAGTCACCGAAAACGCGCGGAAAATACAGACTTCGCGGGCCTATCGCAGCGGCTGGGTCGAGTTGCAGGACGCAAGCTCGCAGGCGGTCGTCGGGGCGTTGCCCCTGGTCGACGGCATGAAGGTGTTGGACCATTGCGCGGGCGGGGGTGGCAAGACGCTGGCGATGGCGGCACGGGCGCGGCTGAAGCTGCTGGCACATGACGCCAACCAGCGGCGAATGGCGGACCTGCCCGACCGGGCGAAGCGCGCGGGCGTGACCGTCTCGCTGACCGAACGGCCCGAGGCCGCTGCGCCCTATGACCTGGTGCTGGTCGATGCACCGTGCAGCGGCTCGGGCAGCTGGCGGCGCGATCCGGAGGGCAAGTGGCGACTGACGCCCGAGGCGCTGGACCAGGTCGTCGCGACGCAAGCCGCAATCCTGGACCGGGTGGCGAAGATGGTGCGGCCGGGGGGCTCGCTCGCCTATGCGACCTGCTCGCTGCTGGGCCGCGAGAATCGGGGCCAGGTCGAGGCCTTCCTGACCCGGCACCCCGGCTGGCGGTTGCAGCGCGACCACGCTTTCACGCCGCTGCAAGGCGGGGACGGCTTCTACCTTGCACTTCTGCAGGGAAGCTGACATCCCGCGCACAACCTGGGCGTGCTTCCGGGTCCTGTTAACATTGAATTAACCTTGTGCGGCCAAGGTCCGGGCAGATTGCCGAGGGTCTGGACGTGGGTTGGAGAGCGGTTTGACGGGTCAGGTGCAGGTGGAGCGCCTTGGGCGCGGTGTGCTGCTGGCGATCGGGGCCTTGGGGTTGGGCCTTGTGCTGTTCTGGGTCGTGACAGGCGGCGACGGCGGGCCTGCGCAACTTCTGGCGGGGCTGGGGCTTGTCTCGGTCGGACTGGGGCTGGGGCTGTGGCAGGTCCTCCGCCATCACCCGAACGAGGACGAGAGCTTGCGCGCCTTCCGCCTGGTGGCGGCCGATCCGGCACCCTGCTTCCTAACAGATCCGGCGGGCGGTCTGATCCTGCAGAACGAGGCGGCGGAAGCACGCTTTGGCAGCGATGTGCGGGCGTTGCACCTGGCGCTTGAGCGGCATGTGCTGAGCCCGGGCGAACTGATGCTGCGGCTGCAATCGGCCGCAGACCTGCGGGGCGCCGCGCGCGAGGATCTTGCGGGGCCGGACTCGGTGCTGCGGCTGACCGTGCACCGCGCCAGCGGGGACCACTTCTTCTGGCGCGTGGACGAGGTGGACCTGCCCGGCGAGGGGCAGCTTTACGATCGGGTCGAGCGGCCCGCGGCGATGGCGGTGGGTGCCGATCTGGAGGATGTGCCGGTCGCAATCATGACCTTCGGGCCGGATGGGGTCATGCGGGTGGCGAACCATGCCGCGCGCGAGCTGATGTGGCGGGGCGAAATCCGGGCTGCGATGTTCCATGATCTGTTCGAAGGTCTGGGACGTCCGGTTTCGGAGTGGCTGGCGGACGTGGTTGCGGGGCGGCATCCGGGCGGGTCCGAGGTGCTGCGGGTCCGGGGTGAGGAGGAACGCTTTCTGCAGATCACCCTGCGCCGCTTCGTCGATGGCGGGCGGCTGGGGGCCTTGGCGATCCTGAACGACGCAACGCGGCTCAAGACGATGGAGGCGCAGTTCGCGCAAAGCCAGAAGATGCAGGCGATCGGCCAGCTGGCGGGCGGAATTGCGCATGATTTCAACAACCTTCTGACCGCGATCTCGGGGCATTGCGACCTGCTCCTCCTGCGCCACGGCCGCGAGGACAGCGATTTCGCGGACCTGGAGCAGATCCGGCAGAATGCGAACCGGGCGGCTTCGCTGGTGGGGCAGCTGCTGGCCTTCTCGCGCAAGCAGACGCTGAACCCCGAGGTGATCGACCTGGAGGATGTGCTCGCCGACCTGACCCATCTGCTGAACCGGCTGATGGTCGACAAGGTCGAGCTGTCGCTGGGCCATGTCGGGCGCGAGACGGGGAAGGTATTGGGCCGGATCCGGGCCGACAAGCGGCAGATCGAGCAGGTGCTGATCAACCTGGTGGTCAATGCGCGCGATGCGATGCCCGATGGCGGCGACATCCGCATCGAGACCGAGCCGGTCACACTGGCCGAGGACCTGAAGCGCGACCGCGCGACGGTGCCGGCGGGCGATTACACGGTGATCCGGGTGGTGGACCACGGCGTCGGGATTCCCGAACACCAGCTGCGCCAGATCTTCGAGCCTTTCTTCACCACCAAGCGCGTCGGCGAGGGCACGGGCCTTGGCCTGTCGATGGCTTACGGCATCGTCAAGCAGTCGGGCGGGTTCATCTTCGTCGATTCGGTGGTGGGCCGGGGCACGACCTTCTCGCTTTGGTTCCCGGTTTACGAGGGGGCGGACCAGGTCCCGACGGCCGAGGTGAGACGGATGGCGGTGAAACAGGGCAACGGCGTGATCCTTTTGGTCGAGGACGAGGCCTCGGTCCGTGCCTTCGCAGGCCGTGCCCTGTCGTTGCGGGGCTATACGGTGCTGGAGGCTGCGACCGCCGAGGAGGCACTGGCCAGGCTGGAGGACAAGTCGCTGCATGTCGACCTGTTCGTGACCGACGTGGTGATGCCCGGAATGGACGGTCCGGCCTGGGTGCGGCGGGCGCATCTGGACCGGCCGAACGTGAAGGTGGTGTTCATGTCGGGCTATGCCGAGGACGGGCTGGCCGAGGATCAGGCGCGGGTGCCGAACTCGGTCTTCCTCCCGAAGCCGTTCTCGCTGAACGATCTGACGAACACGGTGCAGGGTCTGCTGAGTTGAGCACAGGGGGATGGCCGGGGACCAAATTTCTTGAGGAAGAAATTTGACAAATTCCTTGCTTAAGGAATTTGGGTCCCGGCATACACGGTCCGCGTCAGCCGCGCAGGAGCCTGGCCACTGCCGGGGCGAAATAGGTCAGGATCCCGTCGCAGCCGGCGCGCTTGAAGGCCGTCAGGCTTTCGACCATCGCCTTCTCGCCGTCGATCCAGCCGTTCTGCGCCGCCGCCTGGATCATCGCGTATTCGCCCGAGACCTGGTAGGCGAAGGTGGGCGCGCCGAAGGTCTCTTTCACGCGGTGGCAGATGTCGAGATAGGGCATCCCCGGTTTGACCATCACCATGTCTGCGCCCTCGGCCAGGTCGCGAGCCACCAGGCGGATCGCCTCGTCGCTGTTGGCCGGGTTCATCTGGTAGGTCTTCTTGTCGCCCTTCAAGGCCCCGGAGGCCCCGACCGCATCGCGGAACGGGCCGTAGAATGCCGAGGCATACTTTGCCGCATAGGAAAGGATCGACACATCCTTGTGCCCGGCGGCTTCCAAAGCCGCCCGCATTGCGCCGATCCGCCCGTCCATCATGTCGGACGGCCCCAGGATGTCGGCCCCCGCCTCGGCCTGGGCCAGCGCCATCTTCACCAGCGCCTCGACCGTCTCGTCGTTCAGGATCACCCCGTCGACCACCAGCCCGTCATGACCGAAGGCGTTGTAGGGGTCGAGCGCGATGTCGGTCATCACGGCGATCTCGGGAACCTGGGACTTGATCGCGCGAATGGCGCGGTTTGTCAGGTTCTCGGGGTTCCAGGCCTCCTCGCAGGTTGCGGTCTTGAGCCGGGGGTCGGTGTAGGGAAAGAGGCAGATCGCGGGGATGCCCAGATCATGCGCCTCGGCCGCGGCCTCGACGACAAGCTCCAGCGACCGCCGCTCCACCCCCGGCATCGAGGCGACCGGCTGGCGCTGGTTTACCCCGTCGCAGAGGAACACCGGCCAGATCAGGTCGCCCGCGGTCAGCGTGTTTTCCTGCACCAGGGCGCGCAGGGCGGCGGTGCGGCGCAGGCGGCGGAAGCGGGTCATCGGATGGGGGGCTTGCGTCGGCTGCATCGGTGGCTCCAGAGTCGGCGTTCAAGGGACTTGCGGCTTTCGCTTCTGCCTGACATGGAAAGACAGCCGCCTCAAGATATCTATGCGGGGCATCGCGATACCTGAAGGAGACCGGGCAGGTGGATGTCCTGGACACGGCACTTGAAGTCATCGACCTGAGGTCGTTTTCGAACCTCTGGTACTGGATCGCGCTGGCGGTGCTGTGGTCCTCGGTCAGCCACTGGGTGCTGGGCGTGCCGCATGACATGCTGCAGCGCGCGCGGCGCGAGGGCGGGCAGGCGCAGGCCGATGTCGAGGACCTGGTGCGGATCAACATCAATCGGCTCTTGCAGGCGGTGGACCGCGGCGCGCTGGTGATGGTTTCGGGCGCGTTCTTCTGGCTGACCACCCTGCTGCTTCTTGCCTTCTGGTACGACATCGAATTCGCGCAGGCCGTGGTCTTCCTCTTTGCGCCGATGCTGCTGGTCGTCTGGGTCAGCGTCCGCACCAGCCGCCGCATCGTCGCCGAGGCTGCCTCGGGCGAGGCGTTGCATCACCGGCTTAACATCCACCGCCGGATCATCCAGGTGATCGGGATGCTCTCG
Organism: Paracoccaceae bacterium; assembly: GCA_027489355.1. Taxonomy (GTDB): domain Bacteria; phylum Pseudomonadota; class Alphaproteobacteria; order Rhodobacterales; family Rhodobacteraceae; genus Tabrizicola. The sequence continues at coordinate 139,306 of JAIXZY010000039.1, forward strand.
ATCGCCGTCACTGGGTTCTATGGAACCTGGCAGAATCTCAGCGTTTCGATCATCAACTGACCGGACCCATGACTGCCGAACGCATCTTGATGGGCGGCGCGCCCGAGGGCTTCGACGCCCGAATCCTGGTCCGCGAACTGTCGCGCGGCCTGCCGGTGATGCATGTGACGCGCGACGACAAGCGGGCCGAGGCGATGCGGGCGGCGCTGGCGGTGATGGCTCCCGAGGTGGCGGTGCTGGACTTTCCGGCCTGGGACTGCCTGCCCTATGACCGCGTCAGCCCGAACCCCGAGATCAGCGCGCGGCGGATGGCGACGCTGGCGGCCTTGGCCGACGGGTTGCCGGGACCGTTCGTGCTGCTGACGACGCTGAACGCGGCGACGCAGAAGGTGCCTTCGCGTGAGGTGGTGCGGGCGGCCTCGTTCCGGGCCACGGTGGGCGACCGGGTCGACGAGGCGCGGCTGAAGGGGTTCCTGGCGCGGATGGGGTTTACTCCCGTGTCGACCGTGGCCGAACCGGGTGACTATGCGCTGCGGGGCGGGATCGTGGACATCTTCCCGCCCGGACGCGGGGGGCCGATCCGGCTGGACTTCTTCGGCGATGTTCTGGACGGGGCGCGGCGGTTCGATCCCGAGACGCAGCGCACAACGGAAAAGCTGAAGAAGGTCGAGTTTTCAGCGGTTTCCGAGGTGATCCTCGACGACGCCTCCATCGCGCGGTTCCGGCAGAACTACCGGATTTCCTTCGGCGCGGCGGGGACGGACGATCCGCTGTACGAGGCGGTCAGCGCGGGCCGGAAGCACCAGGGGATGGAGCATTGGCTGCCCTTCTTCCACGAGCGGCTGGAGACGATCTTCGACTACCTGCCCGGGGCTTCTGTGCTGCTGGATGACCAAGTCACGGCTGCGCGGCTCGCGCGGTGGGAGGGGATCGAGGACAGCTACGACAGCCGCCACGAGGCGATGGGGGCCAAGGGGCGGATCGACACGGTCTACAAGCCGGTCCCGGCCGAGGAGCTCTATCTGGACGATGCGGCCTGGGAGGCGGCCCTTGCGGCCTCGCGCGTGGTGCAGCTGTCAGCCTTGCCACAGTCGCCGGGGCCGGGTGTGCTGGACGCGGGCGCGCGGGCGGGGCGGAACTTCGCGCCGGAGCGTCAGCAGGAGAAGGTCAATCTTTTCGGCACCTTGGCGGACCATGTTCAGGCGCTGGCCAAGACCGGACAGGTGGTCATCGCCAGCTGGTCCGAGGGCGCGCGGGAGCGGTTGAAGGGAATTCTGGCCGACAACGGTGTGACCGGGGCCAAGGAGATCGCCGATTTCCGCGAAGTGCCGGAGGGGAAGGGTGGCCTCTTCCTCGTCGTCTGGCCGCTGGAGGCGGGGTTCGTGGCCCCCGGCCTGGCGGTGATCTCGGAACAGGACGTGCTGGGCGAGCGGCTCGTCGGAAAGCCCCGCCGGAAGCGGAAGGCCGACAACTTCCTGCGCGAGGTGGATACGCTCAGCCCCGGCGACCTGGTGGTGCATGTCGAGCATGGGGTCGGTCGGTATCTCGGGATCGAGACGATCACGGCCCTTGGCGCCCCCCATGCGTGTGTCATGCTGGAATATGCTGACAACGCAAAGCTTTACCTGCCGGTCGAGAACATCGAGCTGCTCAGCCGCTATGGGCATGAGGAGGGTTTGCTGGACCGCCTGGGCGGCGGGGCCTGGCAGGCGAAGAAGGCCAAGCTCAAGGAGCGGATCAAGGAGATCGCAGACCGCCTGATGCGGGTCGCGGCGGAACGGGCGCTGCGCCATGCGCCGATCCTGGAGGCGCCACATTCGATCTGGGAGGCCTTCGCGGCGCGGTTCCCGTATCAGGAGACCGACGACCAGCTGGCGGCGATTGCCGATGTGGTGGCGGACCTCGAAAAGGGCTCGCCGATGGACCGGCTGATCGTCGGTGACGTGGGCTTCGGCAAGACCGAGGTAGCAATGCGGGCGGCCTTCGTGGCGGCCCTGTCGGGGATGCAGGTCGCGGTGATCTGCCCGACGACGCTGCTGGCGCGCCAGCACTACCGCAGCTTTGCCGAGCGGTTCCGGGGCTTCCCGATCTCGGTCCGGCCCCTGTCGCGGTTTGTTTCCACGAAGGATGCCAATGCGACCCGGGCGGCGATGGCGGACGGGTCGGTGGACATCGTCGTCGGTACCCATGCGCTGCTGGCCAAGGGGGTGACGTTCAAGAAGCTGGGGCTTCTGATCATCGACGAAGAGCAGCACTTCGGCGTGTCGCACAAGGAACGGCTGAAGGAAATGCGGTCGGAGGTGCACGTCCTGACCCTGACCGCAACGCCGATCCCGCGGACGCTGCAACTCAGCCTGACCGGGGTGCGGGACTTGTCGATCATCGCGACTCCCCCGGTGGACCGTCTGGCGATCCGGACCTACGTTTCCGAATTCGACACGATCACCATCCGCGAGGCGATCCTGCGCGAGCGGTATCGCGGAGGCCAGACCTTCTATGTCGTGCCCCGCATCGCCGATCTGCCAGAGATCGAGGACTTTCTGAAGACGCATGTTCCCGAGGCGACTTACGTCATTGCCCACGGGCAGTTGGCAGCGGGGGAGCTGGACGACCGAATGAACCAGTTCTACGACGGGAAGTACGATGTGCTGCTGGCGACGACGATTGTTGAAAGTGGTCTGGATATCCCCACGGCGAACACGATGATTGTCCACCGTGCGGATATGTTCGGGCTTAGCCAGCTGTATCAAATCCGGGGGCGGGTGGGCCGCTCGAAGACACGGGCCTATTGCTATCTGACGACGAAGCCGCGGGCTCCGCTGACGCCGCAGGCGACGAAGCGGTTGCGGTTGTTGGGGAGCCTCGACTCGCTGGGTGCGGGATTCAATCTGGCATCCCATGACCTTGACCTGCGCGGGGCGGGGAACCTGCTGGGCGAGGAGCAGTCGGGGCACATCCGAGAGGTGGGCTATGAGCTTTACCAGCACATGCTGGAAGAGACGATCGCCAAGATCAAATCCGGCGAGCTGCAGGGGCTGGCGAACATCGACGATGACTGGTCGCCGCAGCTGAACCTGGGCGTTCCGGTCATGATTCCCGAGACTTACATCCCGGACCTCGACATCCGGCTGGGTCTGTATCGGCGGTTGTCGAGCCTCACGACGAAGGTGGAGCTGGAGGGGTTCGCAGCGGAACTGATCGACCGCTTCGGACCGCTGCCGAAGGAAGTGAACACGCTGATGCTGATCGTCCGGATCAAGGCGATGTGCAAGCGGGCGGGGATTTCCAAGCTGGACGCGGGTCCGAAGGGGGCCACGATCCAGTTCCACAACGACAAGTTCGCCAATCCGGCGGGACTGGTGGACTTCCTCAAGGCTCAAGGCCCGGCGGCGCGGGTCAACGGCAACAAGATCGTGCTGACGGGCGAGATGAAGACCGAGGCCGACCGGATCAAGGGCGCGTTCAACATCGCCCGCGATCTGGCCGAGGTGGTGAAGGCCGGGAAGAAGGCTTAGGCCCGGCGCAGTCCGACGCGCATCAGGACAAGGGCGGCGGCGCAGAAGAAGCTGATCCCGACGACGAGCGGGACCTGCGTCCCGTCGAAGGCAAGGCCGACCGGCACGGCCAGGATCACGGCGACCACTGTCGAGACCGCGGTCATCAGCGAACTTGCCAGCCCCGCGACATGGCCCAGATCCTCCATCGCCATCGCACTGAGGTTCCCCTGGGTCAGACCCATCATCGCGATCACGGTCACCGACCAGATCACATGAATGGGAAAGACCACGGCCTCGGGCAAAAGACCGGACATGAGTCCGGCCAGGAGGGCGAGCGACAAGAGAAGCTCGGCCAGATAGGTCGCGACGATCACGCGCCGCATCCCCAGCCGCATGACGATGCGGGAGTTGATCAGGCTGCCGCAAGCCGCGCAAAACGAGATGAAGCCGAACCAGGCGGCAAAGCTGTCCTTGCGGTCGAAGGTCTGCTCGAAAATGCCCTGCTGTGAGGAAAGCGTGGCGAGAAGGCAGGCGAGGCCGAGCGTCTGGCAGGCGGTCGAGACGACGGCAGTCCGATGGCCCAGAAACTCGCGCGCGGAAAGCCAGAGATCGCGCGCGCCGAGACTACGTCGGGCGCCGGGCGGCAGGGTCTCGGGCTGGCGCAAGAGCGCCCAGGCGTTGGCCAGGACGGCGAGGCCGGCGACGACGACGAAGATCATGCGCCATGAGCCGAACGCGAGGATCACCTGACCAAGCAGCGGCGCGGCAGCGGGCGCCATCATGAAGATCATCATGACCAGTGAGACGATCCGCGCCATCTCGCGTCCCTTGTGCAGGTCGCGAACCATCGCCATGCCGACGACCCGCGGCGCGGCAGCGCCAAGGCCCTGAAGCGCGCGGGCAAAGAGCAGCGTTTCAAGGCTGGGCGCCAGGGTGCTGAGCGCGGTTCCTGCCAGGTAGATCGCGGCGCAGACCAGGAGCACAGGCTTGCGGCCGAACCGGTCCGAGATTGGCCCCGCGATCAGGGTGCCGAAACCCATGCCGAAGAAGAAGCTTGTCACCACAAGTTGCGCCTGGTTCGGGGCGGCTGGCGACAGCTCGGCGGCGATCTGCGGCAGCGCGGGCAGCATCGCGTCGATCGACAGAGCGACAGAGCCGAAAAGCATCGCCATCAGCGCGACAAATTCACGGTGCGAAAGCCGGGACGGGGTCACTTGTCGGCAAGCCCCGAGATTTCGGCGATAACCTTGCCCCAGGTCTCGGGCGGCTGGGCGCCGGAGACGACGTATTGCTGGGCGATCAGGAAGGTCGGGACGGCGGTGACGCCCTTGTGGCGGGCGTCCTGGTCGCGGGCCTGGATGTCATCGGCATCGGCGTCGGACTGGAGGAGGCGCAGGATCGCCTCGCGGTTCATGCCGTTTTCGCCCGCGATGTCGGCCAGTGTGGGAAGGTCGCCAATGTCGCGGCCTTCGACCCAGTAGGCGCGCATCAGGGCGTTGACGACCGCCTGCTGGATGCCCTCGATCCCGGCCCAGTGGATCAGGCGGTGCGCGTTCAGCGTGTTGGGGATGCGCTGCGGCTTGTCGGGGTTCATGTCGACACCCGCGGCCTTCGCGACCTCGCGCAGGCGGTCGTGGACGGCATCGACCCGGGCCTTGCCGCCGAACTTCTGCTCCAGGTAGGCGCGTTTGCTGACGCCCTCGGCGGGCATGTCGGGGTTCAGCTGGAAGGGGTGCCACTGGATCACGAAGGGGTGGTCGGGGTGGTCGGCCAGCGCGCGGTCAAGGTTCGCCTTGCCGACATAGCACCAGGGGCAGACCGGGTCGGAGAAGATGTCGAGGCGAATGGCGGTGGTGGTCATTCGGGTCTCCTGTACCGGGCTTTGAGCGCCTTGCGGATGATCTTGCCGGTCCCGGTGCGGGGCAGGGCGTCGAGGCGCTGGTAGTGCCTTGGCTGCTTCCAGCGGGCAAGGGTCTTTTCGGCGCATTCCCGCAGGGTGGAGGCTTCGATTTCGCAGGGGGCTTCGTAGAAGAGAGCGAGGATCGTCGTGCCGGGGGTGGGTTCCACCTGGGTAGCGGCGCAGGCATTTAAGGGCAGGTCGTGGAAGGCGGCCTCGATTTCCGCGGGTGAGACTCGGAAGCCGCCCGCATTGAGGAGGTCGTCCTTCCGGCCGAGGTGGGTGATGGCTCCGTCTTCAGCCATGACGGCGGCGTCGCCGGTGCGGAACCATTGGCCTTGCGGGGGCGGGTGGCCGAGATAGTGGCGCATGAGGCCGGGGTCGGCAGTGGAGACGGCGAGTTCCCCCGGGGTCCCGCGTTCGGTGGGCTGGCCGTGGTCGTCGAGGATGGCGATGTGGCGGCCTGGCTGGGGATAGCCGGAGCTGCCTTCGGGGGCCGGGCGGCTGGGTGAGCCGGAGAGATAGGTGGAGACCTCGGACATGCCAAGCGCTTCGTGGAGGTCGGTTCCCGTCTGGTCGCGCCAAAGTTGGCAGACGGCGTGGGGGAGGTTTTCGCCAGCCGAGAGGCCGTGGCGGAGGTGGGGGAGCGGCGGCAGCTCGGAGCGGAGAAGCTGGCGGTAGACCCCGGGAGCGGCGGCGAGGATGGTCGCCTGGGCGCGGGCCATGAGGGCGGGGAGGTCGGTCGCGGGCGTTCCAGCGGCGGGGATCAGGGCGGTGGCGCCGACGGTCCAGGGGTCGAGGAGGCCCGTGCCGAGGGTGTAGGTCCAGTTCAAAGCTCCGGCGTGAAGGAGGCGGTCGGTTTGGGTCAGGCCTTCCCAGTGCTTGTGCATCTGGCTGCGCGCGAGGATGGCGCGGTGGGCGTGGCTGACGGCCATCGGCGTGCCCGAGGTGCCGGAGGTGAAGATGATGTATGCCTCCCGATCCGGGTCGCCTTGGTGCAGGGCGGCGGGCGGGAGGTTGGACCAGGCGGCGACGTCCGGCGCGAGGATCGGGGCCGGGTGGTCGGGCAGGGCGATGCCGGGTTCGGCAGCGATGAGTTTCGGGGTGACGAGGGTGGCGAGTTTGGTGATCTCTGGCCCGGTCAGGGCGGCGGAAGTGGGGATGGGGACGAGGCCGGCCCAGATGGCGCCGAGGTAGAGGATCGGGAAGGCGAGGGTGTTGCCGAGGCGGAGGAGGATGCGGTCTTCGGGCGACAGGCCCTGGGAGAGGAGGGCGGTGGCGGTGCTTTGCGTCAGGTGAAGGAGGTTGGCGGAGGTAAGGGTTTCGTCGCGGTCGGGGTGGAGGATCGTCAGCGCGGCTTTGTCGAGCGACCCGGCGCGGGACAGGACGTGGCCGGCGAGGTTGAAGGCCTGCGGGACAGTTGGGAAGGGACGGGTGTCGATTTCGGACAGCATGGGGAAGGGGTAGGGGCCCGTTGCGGCAGTTGCAAGCGTGGGGCGGCTGGACTATCGGGGGCTTATGGCTTTGACCGATCCGAAAAGCATGATCCGCGTGGCGCGCGAGGCCGGGGGCGAGGCCCATGTCGAGCCGTTGAACCTGGGCGAGCGGGTGCGGGAGTTGCGCCGGTCGCTCGGCTGGACGCTGGAAGAAGCGGCGACCAGGGCGGGGTTGGCGCGGTCGACGCTGTCGAAGATCGAGAACGGGCAGATGAGCCCGACCTATGACGCATTGAAGAAGCTTGCCGGGGGGCTGGCGATTTCGGTGCCGCAGCTTTTCACTCCACCGTCGAAGCAGCAGGTCATGGGGCGGATGGCGGTGACGAAGGCCGGCGAGGGGCAGTCTCAGGCTACGGTCACCTATGAGCATGAGCTTCTGGCCAACGGGCTGACCAAGAAGCAGATGCTCCCCTACCGCGCCACGATCCGGGCGCGGGATCTGGATGAGTTCGACGGTTGGGTCCGGCACGACGGGGAAGAGTTCCTGTATGTGCTGACCGGGGTGATCCGGCTTTACACCGAATTCTACGAGCCGGTGGAACTGCGCCGGGGGGACAGCGCGTATTACGACGCGGCGATGGGCCACAACGTGATCAGCCTGTCCGAGGAGGACGCGACGATCCTTTGGGTCACGTCTCTGGTTTGATCTGGCTCATGGTGATGCACGCGGCTGCGGGATAGGTTTCCTGAAACAGGGCCGGGAGGGGCCGGATGAGGGTTGCGGTCCTGACGGACATCCATGCCAATCGCGAGGCGTTCGAGGCGGTGCTGGCCGATGTGGCCGGACATGGCGTCGACCGGATAGCGCTTCTGGGCGATATCGTGGGCTATGGGGCGGACCCGGAATGGTGCTGCGACCGCGCCGCGGCACTGATGGCCGAAGGGGCGATCTGCGTTCGGGGAAACCACGACAATGCGGCCTCTGGCGCGCCAGAGGCAATGTCCCAGCTTGCCAAGCGGGCACTGGACTGGACTTCGGCACGGTTGAATGCCGCGCAAAAGGCCTTCCTGGGCGGGCTGCCCTACACGGTCGAGGCAGAGGGAGCGCTTTACGTTCACGCCTCGGCGAACCGGCCGGAGGAGTGGTCCTATGTGACAAGCGACACCCGCGCGGCGCCGTCCTTTCGGGCGACGACGGCGCGACTGATCCTGTGCGGACATGTGCATGTGCCGATGCTGGCCAGCCGGGACATCGGTGGGGTGGTGCGGGAGCAGGCGTTCAAGCCGGGGCTGGCGATACCGCTCTTGCCCTCGCGGCGCTGGCTGGCGGTGGTGGGGTCGGTCGGTCAGCCGCGGGACGGGGTGGCGCAGGCGGCATGGGCGCTGGTGGATACCGCGCGGCAGGAGCTGACCTTCCGCCGCACGCCCTATGATGCGGCGGGGGCCGCGCGGAAGGTGCGCGCGGCGGGGTTGCCGGAGGAGTTGGCGGTGCGATTGCTGGTGGGACGATGATGCAGGTGAGGCCGAAGGAAGGGTTGCAGATCGACGGCTTCACGCTGGGGGAAAAGCTGCACACTGGCGGGTTCGCGACGATCTGGGCGGTGACGCATCCGGACCATGACCTGCCCATGGTGATGAAGGTGCCGACGATCCTGGACGGCTATGACGGGCCGACCATCGTGGGCTTCGAGGTCGAGCAGATGATCATGCCGCGGCTGTCCGGCCCGCATGTGCCGAAGGTGATCGCGACGGGGGGCTTCGACGTGATGCCCTATATCGTCACGGAATGCATCGACGGCGGGTCCTTCCTGCCGGTGTTCCAGAAGGCGCCCTTGCCCCTGTCGGACGTCATCGAGATCGCCGCGCGGATGGTGGCGGCGGTGGCGGACCTGCACCGCCAGCACGTGATCCACTTGGACCTGAAGCCCGAGAACTTCCTGCAGCGGAAGACGGGCGAGATGGTGATGGTGGACTTCGGGCTGAGCCGCCACGACCAGCTGCCGGACCTTCTGGCCGAGGAATTCACCATCCCGATGGGGACCTATCCCTACATCGCGCCGGAACAGTACCTACGCTGCCGGGATGACCCTCGGTCCGACCTCTTTGCCCTGGGCGCGATGCTGTATGCGCTGGCGACGGGGCGCAACCCCTGGGGGACGCCTGAAACGCTGCGCGGGGTGCGCAAACGGCTCTGGCGCGACCCGGTGCCGCCGCGCGCGCTCCGGCCTGAAATCCCGGAATGGCTGCAGGAGATCATCCTGCGCGCGCTGACGGTCGATCCGATGCGACGGTATCAGACGGCGGCGCAGATGGCCTTCGACCTGTCTCATCCGCAGCAGGTCACGCTGACGCCGCGGGCACTGAAGCTGAAGCGCGACAGCTGGCTGACGGTCTTCGACCGCTGGCGGGTGATGCGGAAGATTCGGCGATTTACCGCGCCAGCATCGGTGGCGGCGCAGGTGGCCTCGGTCCCGATCATCGTCGTGGCGGTGGACCTGTCGCCACAGGGAGAGCGGCTTGCCGAGGTGCTGTTGCGCGCGGTGAAGCGGATGCTGATCCTGGAGCCGGATGCGCGGATCGCCTGCGTCAACGTGATCAAGACGGCGCGGATCGGGATCGACCAGGGGACGGATGACCAGGGCAACAACCTGCATGTGCTGCGGCTGGTGCAACTGAAGACCTGGGCCGAGGGGATCGAGCTGCCTGACCACCGGCTGACCTATACCGTGCTGGAAGGGCCGGACCCGGGGCAGGCGATCATCGACTATGCCACGTCGAACCAGGTGGACCACATCATGATGGGCGCGCGCGGCCATTCGACCACGCGACGCTACCTCGGCTCGGTCAGCGCGCAAGTGGTGGCCGAGGCGCATTGCTCGGTCACGGTGATCCGGCTGCGGGAAGGTGGGGCCGAGGAAACGCGCCCGGCACTGTCCGAGGTGGAAACGGCCCCCGCCTAAGGGGCCGTCCGCCTTAGAACGTGTCCTGCACCGTGCGCGCGGTCCCCGAGATGTCCTCACCCACGCCGGCGATGGTGTTGCAGCCGGCGAGAACGGCCAGCACGGCCAGAAGTGCCAGTTTCTTCATTGCTCTTTGCCTCGTCTTCACTTTGCCTCGTACCACCAGGTGTCCGGCAGGAACCCTGTCCAGTCACCGTAAAGCGGTATCTTCTGGGGATACTTCAGGTCGGCGGAGTATGCCAAGCGGGAAAGGTCGGAATACCAGATCGGGACAACATAGCGGCCCGAGGTCAGGACCCGGTCAAGCGCCCTGGTGGCGGCGGTGAACTCCTCGGCATCGGGCGCCTTCAGCATGGCGGCGATCATCGCCTCGACCGCGGGAGAATTCACGCCCATCCAGTTGCGCGTACCGGATTCCGTCACGCCCGCAGCACCCCAGTAGAGAAGCTGCTCGTTGCCGGGCGACAGCGACAGGGACCGGATGTAGTGGGTCATGTCGAAGTCGTAGGCGTTGGTGCGTTCCTTGTACTGGGCGTCGTCGACCTTGTTCAGCGTCGCGGTGATGCCAAGCGCCTTCAGCGCCTCGATATAGACCTGGGCGGCCGAGGCCATCTCGTCCTGGCCGGTGACCAGCAGGATCTCGAAGGCGAAGGGCTCGCCCTTGGCGTTCTTCAGGACGCCATCGTCGCCCACGGTCCAGCCAGCCTCTTCCAGAAGCTTGGCGGCGGCGCGGATGTTCTTGCGATTGGTCTGGTCGCCGTCCGAGACGGGCAGCGCATAGCCTTCGATCGCGCCGGGGGGAAGTTCGGCGGCGAAGGGTTGCAGAAGCTCCAGCTCGCGACCCTGGGCCGGGGCGCCGGGCTCCATACCCAGGAAAGAGTTGCCGAAATAGGACGGGATGCGGGGCAGGGCGCCGCCATTCAGGGTCTGGTTGATGAATTCGAAGTTGAACGCCAGGATCAGCGCCTCGCGCACGCGCCAGTCGGCGAACATCGGGCGGCGGGTGTTCATCACGAACCCCTCGATCCCCGAAGGGCGGCCATGCGGGATTTCCGCCTTGATGACGTCGCCCGACTGGACGGCGGGGAAATCGTAAGAGGACTGCCACTTGGCCACGTTCGCCTCGCGGTAGGCTGAAAGCTGGCCGGCCTTGAATGCCTCGAAGATCGCCTGCGGGTTGGCGAAATAGTCGTAGCGGATCTCGTCAAAGTTCCACTGGCCGCGGTTGAAGGGCAGGTCCTTGCCCCACCAGTCGGGGTTGCGCTTGTAGGTCACCTGCTCACCGAGTTCGGAACTGTCGAGAAGATAGGGACCCGAGCCGACCGGGACCTCCATCGTCGCCTCGGCGAAGTCCTTGCCCTCCCATTGCGCCTTTTTCAGGATCGGGCGCAGGCCCAGGATCAGCGGCAGCTCGCGGTCCTCGACATTGAAAGTGAAGCGGACCGACCGTTCGCCCGTCTTCTCCATCGTGGCGATCTTCTTCCAGGCGGCGGCGTAGCGCGGGTTGCCTTGCGTTCCCAGCGTCTCCATCGACCACATCACGTCTTCCACCGTGACGGGCGAGCCGTCCGAGAATCGCGCCTCGGGCCGCAGGGTGAATTCGACGTAGGTCCGGGCCTCGTCGGTATCAAGCGATTCGGCCAGAAGGCCGTAAAGCGAGAAGGGTTCATCGTAGTTCCGGCCCATCAGGGTTTCGACCACGAGGGTCGAGATCCCAAGCGTCGGGCGGCCCTTGGTGACAAAAGGGTTGAAGCTGTCATAGCTGCCCGCCTCGCCCCAGCGGTAGGTGCCGCCCTTGGGCGCGTCCGGGTTGACCTGAGGCAGGGACACAAAATCCGGGGGGAGGGCAGGTTCGCCATACATAGCTATGCCGTGCTTCGGCTCTGCCTGCGCGGCTGCGGCGAAAAATGCCAGCGCCGCTGCCAGTCCGAACCTGCGCAAGGCGGTGCCCGTTTCCCGTCTCATCCCCCGATGCTCCCATATCCAGCGGTTGTGTGGACGCACAGTAGGGCGGAGATTGAATCTATTCAAACTTTTAGCTTGGCCATCGGCGGAGAGGGGACTATAAAGACTGTACTGCTCGATAGGTTTCTTGCCTGTATGAAACCTGCCTCAAAGACTGAACGCCGGCCTTGCGCCGGCGTTTTTTTCTTCCCGGGTCCATGACTTCCGTTTCGCCGCAGGGCATGCAATGCTTTCGCAAATGCAGCATTTGGAGGGGTGGCATGACACTTTCGGGCAAACGGGCAGTGATCACCGGATCGAACTCGGGGATCGGGCTCGGCGTCGCCGAGGCGCTGGCGGCGGCAGGAGCCGAGGTGATTCTGAACAGCTTCACCGACCGGGCCGAGGATCATGAACTGGCGGCAGACCTTGGCGCACGGCACGGCGTCGCGGCCCGCTACATCCCTGCAGACATGTCCAAGGGGGCTGAATGCCGGGCGCTGGTCGAGAAGGCGGGCGGCTGCGACATCCTGGTGAACAATGCCGGCATCCAGTTCGTCAGCCCGATCGAGGCGTTCCCGGTCGAGAAATGGGATGCGATCCTGGCGATCAACCTGTCCTCGGCCTTCCACACCACTGCCGCGGCGCTGCCGGGGATGCGGGCAAAGGGCTGGGGCCGCGTGGTCAACATCGCCAGCGCCCACGGACTGACCGCCAGCCCCTTCAAGTCGGCCTATATCGCGGCCAAGCACGGCGTCGTAGGCCTGTCGAAGACCGTGGCGCTGGAAACCGCGGGGCAGGGCATCACCTGCAACGCGATCTGCCCCGGCTATGTGCTGACCCCGCTGGTCGAGGCCCAGATACCCGAGCAGATGAAGGTCCACAACATGGACCGCGAAACCGTGATCCGTGAGGTGATGCTGGAGCGTCAGCCCTCGCGCCAGTTCGCGACGGTCGAGCAGATCGGCGGGACCACGGTCTATCTCTGCAGCCCGGCAGCGGACCAGGTGACGGGGACCACGATCAGCGTCGACGGCGGTTGGACGGCGCTGTGAGCGGTCAAGATCCTATGGTCCTTTCGTGAAGAATTGCGGGTTCCGGACATGAGGCGGGTCAGCCTGGCGCTGCAAGGCGGCGGGGCGCATGGAGCGTTCACCTGGGGCGTGCTTGACCGGCTGCTCGAGGACGACGACCTGGAGATTGCCGGAATCTCGGGCACCTCGGCAGGTGCGCTGAACGGGGCGGCTCTGAAAGCCGGTCTTCTTGCCGGAGGGCGCGCGGGGGCGCGGCAGCGACTGGACCTGCTCTGGGCCCAGGTGGGCGAGATCGGGGATTTCCGGATGCTCCCTTGGATCGCGGCCTTCCTGCCCGCGCTGCGCTTCTGGCAGACCGCCAGCGCGGCGTTCCTGCCCTTCTCGCCGCAGGCCATCGCGGCGCAGCTTTATTCCCCCTACGTCTTCGGCTCGCGCTGGACCAACCCGCTGGACCCGGTCGTACGCGACCTGGACTTCCGCCAGGTCTGTGGTGCGGCCGGGCCGCGGCTGTTCATCAGCGCGACCAATGTACGAACCGGGAAGATCAAGGTCTTCGCGGGCGAGGCCATCACGCCCGAAGCGATCCTGGCTTCGGCCTGCCTGCCGACGGTCTTCCAGACCGTCGAGATCGATGGCGAGGGCTATTGGGATGGCGGTTTCTCGGGCAACCCGGCGCTGTTTCCGCTGTACGAGCCGGACCTGCCCGACGACATCCTTGTCGTGTCGATCAACCCTATGCAGACCCAGGACATCCCGGACACGCCGCTGGAAATCCAGAACCGGATCAACGAGATCAGCTTCAATGCCAGCCTCCTGGGCGAATTGCGCGCCATCAATTTCGTCCGCCGCCTGATCGCCGAGGGACGGATGGAGCCGGGGAAGATGAAATCGGTCAATGTGCACATGATCGCCGATGATGGACTGATGAATGCGCTGTCCGCAGAATCCAAGCTGTCGCCGACGCCCTACCTGCTGGAACGGTTGAAGGCGGCCGGGCGAGGGGCGGCGGAACGGTTCCTGTCGAACGGAGGCAGCAGGATCGGGACCGAGGGAAGCGCCGACCTGCACGGGCTGCTGGGCTAGATCAGCGGCTCTTTCGGCACGGGATAGACAAGGCCCCCCGACACGATCAGCTTGGCCGCATCGTCCACGCCCATGTCCATCACGACCAGGTCCTTGGTCGGGACAAACAGGAGCATCCCGCTGGTGAATGGCGTCAGGCCCACGAAGACCGCCGACATGTCGGCACCCAGTGCGGCCAGACGTTCGGCAAGTTCGCCCTTGGGTCGCGTCGACACGAATCCCAGAGCCCAGGAGCCCGGGCTCGGAAACTCGACCAGCACCACCTTGTCGAAGCTCTTTTCCTTCTTGTTGAAGAAGGTTTCGGCGATCTGCTTGATCGCGCCGTAGACCGAGCGCACCACGGGCATCCGGTCGACGAGATCCTCGCCCGAGCGGATGATGGAGCGGCCGATCAGGCCTTTGGCGAGCCAGCCGATGATGATGGTGACGACCAGGAAGACAAGGACGCCCACGCCCCGGACGGGAAACTCGTATTCGGGCCCGAACCAGCGGCCAATGACGGCGTCGGGCTGCCAATAGGCTGGGATCAGGGGCAGAATCCAGCCGTCCAGCCAGCCGATGAAGGCCCAGACGATGTAGATCGTCAGGCCGATGGGCAGGACGACGACAAGCCCCGTCAGGAAACTGGCGCGCAGGCTTCCCAGAAAGCCGCGACGGTGAGGCGATGTCGGTTCGGTCACGAGTGGTTGTCCCCTTCGTCGCCTATCTAGGGGGTAGGCCGCGCGCTTCGCAAGGATGCGTGCGGCAAATCGCGGGAAATTCAGCCCTGGGCGGCCAGTTCCCGGGCAATCGCGGCGCCCAGCCGGGCATTGTTCAGCACCAGCTCGATGTTGGCGGTCAGCGAGCGGCCTTCCGTCAGCTCGAAGATGCGTTGCAGCAGGAAGGGGGTCACGGCCTTGGCGGCGATGCCCTTAGCCTCGGCCTCGGCCAGTGCGGCCTCGATATGCGGGGTGATCTCGGCGCGGGGGATCTCGGCGGTGGACGGGATCGGGTTCGCGACAAGCTGGCCGCCCGGAAGGCCAAGGCGAGCGCGCATGATCATGGCGGCGGCGATCTCGGCGGCCGTATCCATCCGCAGCGGCGCCTTCAGGCCCGAGGCCCGCGACCAGAAGGCGGGAAAGTCGTCCTGACCGTACGCGATGACCGGAACCCCAAGTGTTTCCAGGTATTCCAGCGTCTTCGGCAGGTCGAGGATCGCCTTGGCCCCGGCGGCGATGACGGTGACCGGGGTTTCTGCAAGTTCGCGCAGGTCGGCCGAGATGTCGAAGCTCGTCTCCGCGCCTCGGTGCACGCCGCCGATGCCGCCCGTCGCGAACACCTTGATGCCCGCAAGATGGGCGCAGATCATCGTCGCGGCGACCGTGGTGGCCCCGGTGCCGCCGGTGGCGAGGCAGGCCGCCAGGTCCGCGCGCGACAGCTTCGCCACCCCGGTCGCCTGTCCCAGCGCGTCAAGTTCGGCCTCGGTCAGCCCGACGTGGATCTTGCGGTCCAGAATTGCGATGGTGGCAGGGGTGGCCCCTTGTGAACGGACCTCGGCCTCGACCCGGCGGGCCGTTTCCACATTTTGCGGGAATGGCATGCCGTGCGTGATGATCGTGCTTTCCAGTGCAACAATCGCGCCGCCCTTGGCCCGGGCCTCGGCGACCTCCGGCGAAAGGACCAGGGGGAGGGTAGGGGAGGTCATGAGCCGATGTCTCCGGATACATAGGTTGCAGCGGCGCGCAGCGCCTCGTCGAGCGCGGGTTGCCGGTCGGCGCCGCGGCGTTCGGCCACCAGATGGGCAGCCATGAAGGTGTCTCCGGCCCCGGTGACGCGCGTCACCAGGACCTTGGGCGGCTGGCCTGTGACGACGCCCGCACCACGGCGGCCCTCGGCGGCGGGCTCGCCACCGTCCGTCACCAGAACCCGGCCCGCCCCCCGCGCAAGCAGCGCCTCGGCGGCTTCTGGGGCGGTCGGGGCCTCGGACCGGGCGAGGATGTTCGCCTCCTCGAGGTTGACGTACAGCGTGGCCGAGGGGTGGTCGAGCAGCGGCAATAGGCGCCCGGCCTTCCCGGGCGAAGCCGGGGCCACGCGCAGATCGGCGGCGGCAAAGAGGGGCGAGGCGGCGATGTCGGCCAGCAGCCCCTCGGTCAGGTTGCCATCCAGCGCGATCGGGCCGGTCCAGGGCGCTTCGGGCGTGCCGAGTCGGCCGTCCGCCAGCGGGCGCAGGATCTTGTCGCCCGCGGCCTCCAGCGAATGGGCGTCCGCGATGGCGGCGATCAGGCCGTTTGCGCCTTCGATCCCCATGTAGCGGTCGGTCGGCAGGTCGTCCGAGCGGTAGACCATCCCCGTCACCAGCCCCAGCCGGTCGCAGGCGGCGACCAGTTCGTCGCCCTCGGCGTCGCGTCCGATGGCCGTCAGTAGCG
The DNA here is from genome assembly GCA_027489355.1 of Paracoccaceae bacterium. Lineage (GTDB taxonomy): Bacteria > Pseudomonadota > Alphaproteobacteria > Rhodobacterales > Rhodobacteraceae > Tabrizicola. The sequence goes on from JAIXZY010000039.1 coordinate 155,562, forward strand.
CGGGCGTCATCCCGAAGCGGCGCAGCGTCATCGCGATGTTCATCGCCACCCCGCCGGGCAACCGCGTGATCCGGCCCGGCACGTCCGAACCAAGCCGCATCGAGGTGGGCGAGCGGCCGATGATGTCCCACAGGACCGAACCGATGCAAAGGATGTCTGGCGTCATGGCCTTCCATCGCCGAAACCCCGCCCCCGTGCAAGGGCGGAACGGCAGGGGCTTGCGCCCCGGCGCGGGGACGTCTATACGCGCGCCACTTCACAGGTGTCGTCGGGGCCGACGCGGGGAGAAATCCCGTGCGGTCCACCGGTTGCCCCGCAAGGGGTGAAGACGATGGCACCGAGGTTCAAACCGGAAAAGGATATAGCATGGCTCTTCCCGAGTTCTCCATGCGTCAGCTCCTGGAAGCTGGCGTTCACTACGGCCACCAGACCGCCCGCTGGAATCCCCGCATGGGCGAGTACATCTACGGTGACCGCAACGGCATCCACATCATCGACCTGACCCAGACCGTCCCCCTGCTGGACCAGGCTCTGAAGGTCGTGCGCGACACCGTCGCCAAGGGCGGCCGCATCCTGTTCGTCGGCACCAAGCGTCAGGCCCAGAAGCCCGTCGCCGAAGCGGCCGAACGCTGCGCGCAGTTCTACATGAACCACCGCTGGCTGGGCGGCACGCTGACCAACTGGAAGACCGTTTCGCAGTCGATCCAGCGCCTGAAGCACCTGGACGAGGTCCTGGGCGCCGGCGGCGAAGGCCTGACCAAGAAAGAGCGTCTGGGCATGGAACGTGACCAAGCCAAGCTGCAGGCCTCGCTGGGCGGCATCCGCGAGATGGGCGGCACCCCGGACCTGATCTTCATCATCGACGTGGGCAAGGAAGACCTGGCCGTGCAGGAAGCCCAGAAGCTGGGCATTCCGGTCGTGGCCGTGGTCGACACCAACTGCTCGCCCAAGGGCGTGACCCATGTCATCCCCGGCAACGACGACGCGGCCCGCGCCATCGCTCTCTACTGCGACCTGGTGGCCCGCGCGGCGCTGGACGGCATGTCGGCCCAGATGGGCGCGGCGGGCGTCGACCTTGGTGCTCTGGAAGCGGCTCCGGAAGAGGAAGCGGTCGCCGAAGCCGAGGCCTGAGCCCCGGCTGTCATCTGACTTTCACCCGGCGGGCCTATCCCGCCGGGCCATCTATTCCAAGGAGTGGGAAACATGACGATCACCGCCCAGATGGTGAAGGAACTGCGCGAATCGACCGGCGCAGGCATGATGGACGCCAAGAAGGCGCTCACCGAAGTGAACGGCGACATGGAAGCCGCGGTCGACTGGCTGCGCACCAAGGGCCTCGCCAAGGCCGCCAAGAAGGCTGACCGCGTCGCGGCCGAAGGCCTGATCGGCGTGGCCGTGACCAACGGCAAAGGCGTCGCGATCGAGATCAACTCGGAAACCGACTTCGTTGCCAAGAACGAGGACTTCCAGGCGCTGGTCCGTGACGTGGCCAATGTCGCGCTGACCACCGGCGACTCGGTCGAGGTCGTCAAGGCCGCCGGCCTGAATGGCAAGACGGTCGAGGAAGTGATCCAGGAAGCCATCGCCCGCATCGGCGAGAACATGACCTTCCGCCGGATGCACGTCCTGGAAGGCGACACCGTCGTCTCTTACGTCCACAACGCGGCCACCGCGGGAATGGGCAAGATCGGCGTTCTCGTCGCGCTGAAGGGCGACAAGGCCAAGGCCGAGGAGATTGGGAAGCAGTTCGCGATGCACATCGCCGCGACCAACCCGCTCTCGCTGTCGGAAGCCACTCTCGACCCCTCGGTGGTGGAGCGTGAGCTCGCCGTGCAGACCGCCAAGGCTCTGGAAGAGAACGCCGCCTCGGCCAAGCCCAAGCCCGAGCAGGTGATCCATAACAACATCATTCCGGGCCGGATGAAGAAGTTCCTGGCCGAGAATACGCTGATGGGCCAGGCCTTCGTGATCAACCCGGACGTGACGGTCGAACAGGCCGCCAAGGACGCCGGGGTAGAGATCACCGGCTATGCCCGCGTCGCCGTCGGCGAAGGCATCGAGAAGAAGCAGGAAGATTTCGCCGCCGAAGTGGCGAAGGCGCTGCAGGGCTGATTTCCGCGCAAGCGGGGCAGGGGGCCGGTGCGAGCGATCGCGCCGGCCTTTTCCTTTGCGCCGGTCAGAAAATGGAAACGGCGCGGTCCCGGGGAGAACCGCGCCGCAGGTCCTGCCCCGACCCCAGGGGATGAGGGAACGGGAGGGCAAGACGTGAAGTCGGCCGTCTGAATGCTCGGCCTATGCAAGAAAAAAGCGGGATCGGCCAATACTTTGCCGGTCCGCGTGACTTTCGGTTTCCCTAGGGTCACCTGCATGTGATGCCACGACAACCCGCGCGGGGCGAGTGCGGAAAACCCTACCTCGCGGCGCGGGCGACCTCGGGCAGGCGCTGGAAAATCATGTTCAGAAGCGCGCCCTTGGCGACCGCCTGGGCGGTGGTCTCGACCGCCAGCGCCTCACGCGCAAGACGCAGGTGCTTTTCGACCATCGCCGGGCTGACACCCATCAGCAACGCCACGTCCTGCGTGGTCTTGCCATCTGCAACCCATTCCAGCGCCTCGCGCTGCCGCGGCGACAGCGCACGGTGGCGGCTCAGCTGCGGCAGGTGGACGATTGTCAGGTGCATCATGTTCGCCACCGCCATGATCTCTTCCTTGCGGGCAGCAAAAATCTGGTCGACCTGGGCCGGGCTGATCCCCGGGTCCGCGATCAGTCCCAAGGCGCCTTTCGACCGTGACGAGACCTCGGGAAAGCTGACAGACATCCCGGCCACGATCCCCATCGCCGCGTTCTGCCGCACCGCCTCGGCCTCCTCGGCCGACAGGCGTCCGGCCTCGAAGGCCTCCTTCACCCAGGACCAGGTGCAAGCGCCCGAGTGCTGTTCCGCCCAGCGGAAGACCGGAGTCTTGGAGTAGAACCCGCCCTGGAAATACCGCTTCACATAATCGGCGTCGCAGGTGGTCAGGAACAGCGCGTCCTCAGGATCGCCGATGGTCTTGAGGTGTTTGAAGCGGGTGAAGCCATAGTTGGCGCGGCGAAAGCCGAGGGCGGCGAAATAGGCGGTTCCGCGTTCCCAGGCCTCGTCTATCGACGAGGAACTGGCGATGCGGTTCAAAAGTGCAAGTATCGTCTCGCTCATGGTCTTGTCCCTGTTGCCTGGAATGGACCGCCGGTGAAACCTGACCCTGCGGCATTCGGAGCTTGGACGTGAGATAAGGCCGGTTTCCTTGGCTTGTCTATGCCTTGCACCGTGATTTGGGCGTCAAAAGACAACCATGACGGAAGTTGTCATCACACTCGGGGGGTCTCTGCCTGAAGTCGCGGCGCCAGATGCGCAACAAGCCGGGGCAGGGCGGCGTGATCGTCAAAGACAAGCTTCGCGCCAAGACTTTCAGCACTGGCAGTGCGGTACCCACCGGCAAAAAGCGCCAGCGGCACGCCGGCGGCCTTGGCGGTTTCGGCATCCACCTCGCTGTCGCCGACGAAAAGCGTTGGCGCCGGTCCAAGTAGCCTCATGGCAGCCAGAAGAGGGGCGGGGTGCGGTTTGCGTTCCGCCAAGCTGTCGCCGCCGATCACAACCGGGAACAGGTGATCCAGCGCGAAGTGGCGGAGCACCGCACGCGTGGGACCGAGCGGTTTGTTGGTGCAGATTGCAAGACGGTGCCCGGCGTCAGCAAGACGGTTGAGAGCTGTAGATACACCCGGATAAAGCGTTGTAAGACCAAACTCTTGCTCGTAGATCCTGATGAAAGCGTCCACAAGGGCTGCCTGAACCTCGGCGTCCAGCTTCATGCCGGCGTGGCCCATCAGCCGACTGACCAGAGTGCCCAGGCCATTGCCGATGAACATTCGAACAACAGAATAAGGAAAAGGGGATAAACCCTTGGCCTGGAATACTTTATTGGCTGCATCATGGATCTGCGGCGCGCTGTCGATCAGCGTGCCGTCCAGATCGAAAACCAGGTTCAGAGTGTCAACCAAGTGCCGCCTCGGCCGCCGCCCGGATCGCCCGGATATTGTCGCCATAGGGCGCAGGGTTCTCTACCGAGCCACCCTTGAAGACCGCCGAACCTGCAACCAGCACATCCGCTCCGGCCCTGGTCACCAGCGGCGCCGTGGCTGCCGTGATGCCGCCATCGATCTCGATATGCACCGGCCGGTCGCCAATCATCTGGCGCAGGCGGGCAATCTTCGCCACCTGGCTTTCGATGAAGCTCTGGCCGCCGAAACCGGGGTTGACCGTCATCACGCAGACCATGTCCACCATGTCCAGAAGCTCGGCCACGGCCTCGACCGGCGTGCCGGGGTTCAGCGCCACGCCAGCCTTTTTCCCAAGTCCGCGAATGGCTTGCAGCGTGCGGTGAATGTGCGGGCCGGCTTCCACATGGGCGGTGATCACATCGGCGCCGGCCTTGGCATAGGCTTCCAGGTACACGTCGACCGGCGAGATCATCAGGTGCACATCCATCACGCCCTTGATATGCGGCCGGATCGCCGCGCACATCGCCGGGCCGAAGGTCAGGTTCGGCACGAAATGGCCGTCCATCACATCGACATGCACCCAATCCGCGCCTTGCGCCTCGATGGCGCGACATTCCGCACCGAAATTCGCGAAATCCGCAGCGAGGATCGAGGGCGCGATCTTGATGGAACGGTCGAACATGCGGCAGGCTCCGGCTGGGTTGGCGCGTCATATCCCGGTGCATCCCGGCTTTCCAGCGCCTATTACATTACATAATACTCATTACGCGATAATCCAATCCGCCGATCCGCACCCTGCCCGCAAACGAAAACGGCCCGGTCGGAAGACCGGGCCGTTTCCAGACGCTGTGTCGCGATCAGCCGACCAGTTCGAGGCCCGAGAAGAAGAACGCGATCTCGCGCGCGGCGGAAGCCTCGCTGTCCGAGCCGTGGACCGAGTTCTCGCCCTTGGACAGCGCGAATTCCTTGCGGATCGTCCCGTCGGCGGCGGCGGCCGGATCGGTCGCGCCCATCACTTCGCGGTTCTTGGCAATGGCGCCTTCGCCTTCCAGCACCTGCACCACGACCGGTTCGGAGGCCATGAACGTACAGAGCTCGCCATAGAACGGACGCTCCTTGTGCTCGGCATAGAACTGGCCGGCCTGGGCCGGGCTCAGGTGGATGCGCTTCGACGCAACGACGCGCAGGCCCGCGTCCTCGAACTTGGCAACGATCTTGCCGGTCAGGTTGCGTTTGGTCGCATCGGGTTTAATGATCGACAGGGTACGTTCGACGGCCATGTGGCTCTCCATTCTTGGGGGCCAGCGCGGCCCTTTTCGGATGGCGGGCTGCTACCACGGGGCGCGACCTTTGAAAAGGTGCCGCCATTGACGTTTTGTCCCGGTTGAGGCACTGGCAGACCATGCTGAAGATCGAGGACATCACCTACAACGTCGAGGGCCGCCCCCTGTTCGAGGGCGCGTCGGCCACCATTCCCACCGGGCACAAGGTCGGCCTCGTGGGCCGCAACGGGGCCGGCAAGACCACCCTCTTCCGCCTGATCCGGGGCGAGCTGGCGCTTGAGGGCGGCGCGATCACCCTGCCCCAGCGCGCCCGGATCGGCGGCGTCGCGCAGGAAGTCCCATCGTCGGAAACCTCGCTGCTGGATACGGTACTGGCCGCCGACACCGAACGCGCAGCCCTGATGGCCGAGGCGGAAACGGCACATGATCCACACCGCATCGCCGAAATCCAGGCGCGTCTGACCGACATCGACGCCTGGTCGGCCGAGGGAAGAGCATCCAGCATTCTCAAGGGCTTGGGCTTCGGTGCTGAAGCACAGCTGATGCCCTGCAGTGCCTTTTCCGGCGGCTGGCGGATGCGTGTGGCGCTGGCCGGCGTGCTGTTCGCCCAACCCGATTACCTGCTTCTCGACGAACCGACCAACTACCTGGATCTTGAAGGCGCGCTCTGGCTGGAGAGCTACCTGCAGAAGTATCCGCACACCGTTATCATCATCAGCCACGACCGCGGGCTTTTGAACCGGGCGGTCCAGGGGATCCTGCATCTGGACAACCGGAAGCTGACCTACTGGCAAGGCGGCTACGATCAGTTCGCCCGCCAGATGGCCGAACGCCGCGCCGTGCTGCAGGCCGAGGCGAAGAAGGTCGAGGCCCGACGGGCACATCTGCAAAGCTTCGTCGACCGCTTCAAGGCCAAGGCCACGAAGGCTGCGCAGGCGCAGAGCCGTGTGAAGATGCTGGAGAAGCTGACCCCAATCACCGCGCCGGAAGAGGCGAAGAAGGTCGTCTTCACCTTCCCCAAGCCCGAGGAACTGGCGCCCCCGATCATCAACCTGGACGGCGCGGCCGTGGGTTATGGCGGCCCGCCGGTGCTGAAGCGGCTGAACCTGCGCATCGACCAGGATGACCGCATCGCGCTACTGGGTCGCAATGGCGAAGGAAAATCCACACTTTCCAAGCTTTTGGCAGGTAAACTTCAACCGTGCGAAGGAAAGATCGCCCGGTCCTCCAAGCTCCGGATCGGCTATTTTGCCCAGCATCAGGTAGATGAGTTGCATCTGGACGAAACGCCCCTGCAGCACATCCAGCGCCTTCGCCCGGACGAAGGCCAGCCGAAGCTCCGCGCTCGATTGGCGGGCTTTGGGTTGATGGCGGATCAGGCGGACACCGTGGTGGGTCGGCTTTCGGGCGGACAGAAGGCGCGATTGTCATTGCTATTGGCAACAATCGACGCGCCACACCTCTTGATCCTGGACGAGCCGACCAACCACCTGGACATCGAAAGCCGCGAGGCGCTGGTGGAAGCTTTGACCGAATACCCCGGCGCGGTCATCCTGGTCAGCCACGACATGCATCTTCTCGGCCTCGTGGCCGACCGCCTGTGGCTGGTCAAAGGCGGCTCGGTGACGCCCTATTCCGACGACCTAGAGGCCTATCGCCGGCAGCTGCTTGCGGGCGATGAAGAGGTGAAGGTCGCCGCAAAACCCATTGAAAAACCTAAGAAAGCAAGCCGGGACGAAATGCTCGCGCTCAAGGCCGAAGTCCGCAAATGCGAGGACCGGCTGGAGAAGCTGAACGAGATGCGGGATAAATTGGCCAGGAAGCTTGCCGATCCCGACCTCTACGACGACAGCCGCAAGGGAGAGCTGACGACCTGGAATGCGAAATATGCCGAGGTGATGGAGGCGCTGGACAAGGCGGAAGCGCTCTGGATGGCAGCGCAGGAAAAGTTCGAGTTGGCCTCAGCCTGAGCATTTTCGTATATACACTCGGGCGCATTGTATATACCATTTGATGTGCAGGTGTGAACAATGCCCATGCCCTGGACCTATCGCCAAGCGACCCGCGAATGGCAGGCGTTTCTGGCCGAGGCGCGGGCGGCGATGGACCTTACGTCGGACAATGCGGCCTACACCGCAGTCCAAGGCGTGCTGCTGGCGTTCCGGCGGCGGTTGACAGCGCAGCAGGCGATCGACTTCGCCCAAGTGCTGCCCTCGGTCCTGCGGGCTCTGTTCGTGGCGGACTGGCGGCTCGAGGACCCCGTCCCTGCCGGCACGCGCGCCGACTGGACGGCCGAGGCGATGGCCCTGCGGCCGCACCACAACCTGACCCCGCCCAACTGCGTCGAAGCGACCGCGCTGGCGTTGCGAAAATCCATCCTGCGCGAGGATCTGGATCGCGTGCTCGCCACCCTGCCCACCTTTGCGGCCGAGTTCTGGTCGACCCCCGGCACCGACCCGACCCTGCTTGGCCCGAGCATCGTCTAACTTGCGCTTCCCAAACGGCGGGACGACGCCTAGCCTGCAGCAAAGCGAGGGGACGATGCCCGAGACCGCCTTCCTGATCACCGCTTTCGCCACGCTCTTCGTGGTGATCGACCCGCCCGGCCTGGTGCCTCTGTTCATCGCGCTGACCCGCGGCATGGGGGCCGAGAAGCGGCGGGCGATGGCGCGGCGGGCGCGTTCCGCATCGCAGGCGGGATCCTGCTGTTCCTGACGGCGCTGGACATGATGTTCGAGCGCCGGACCCAGCGGCGCGAGGGGCAGCAGGCCGAGCCGGACCACGACCCCTCGGTCTTTCCGCTGGCGACGCCGCTGATTGCAGGGCCGGGTGCGATTGCCTCGGTGATCCTTCTGGTCGGGCAAGGCGGCCCAGGCTGGGGCGGGACGGTTGCCGTGCTGGCCCTGATGCTGGCGATGATGGCCGTGACCTATGCCTTCCTCCTCGCCTCGCCGCCGCTGGAGCGGATGCTGGGTCGGACCGGGGTGATCGTCATCACCCGGCTGCTGGGAATGCTTCTGGCGGCGCTGTCGGTGCAGTTCGTGATCGACGGTGTACGGGGAACGGGGTTGATCGGCTGACCTTCCCAAGCCAGCGCCCTGCCCCCATATCTCCCTGAACCGGAGGTTCGGATGGACGGAGAAACCCTGGCCCGCGTGGGCTATCTGGCGATCATCCTGGTCGCCTTGGGCGGCTGGGTGATGGTGGAGTTCCGCCAGCGGATGGGGCAGGCCCTGCGGATGGGGTTGGCCTGGGGGCTGATCTTCGTGGGCATGATGGCGGGCTACGGGCTGTGGTCGGACATCCGGCGGGACGTGATGCCGATCCAGGAGGTCGTTCAGGACGGCGCGGTGGAAGTGCCGCGGGCGGCGGACGGGCATTACTATCTGACCCTGCTGATCAACGGGGCGGCGGTGCCGTTCATGGTCGATACCGGGGCTTCGGGGATGGTGTTGGCCGCGGCGGATGCCGTGCGGCTGGGGATCGATCCGGCAAGCCTGACCTTCCGGGGGCAGGCGAACACGGCGAACGGGGTGGTCAGGACGGCGCGGGTGACGCTGCCGCTGGTTGAGTTGGGGCCGTTCCGGAACGAGAATTTCGGGGCCTTCGTGACCGAGGGGGCGCTGGAGCAGTCGCTGCTGGGGATGGACTACCTGGGGCAGTTCCGGATGGAGTTCGACGGGGGAAAGCTGGTCCTGCGGCAGTAAGCGTCCACGGTGGACAAGCCGGGAGTCGGACGTAAAATCAAAGGCTTGCCGATTTTCGTTAACGAAGTGGCAAGGATGTCTGGCTGGCCTATGCAAAATCCTTGAGCAAGGATTCTGACAAATTTCTTGCTTAAGAAATTTGCGGCCCCGGCATCAGCGGGCGGTGCTTTCGGCCTTCTTTTCCCAGCGCCCCGATTCCTCGGACCAGTATTGCGCGGCATGTCCGGCGCCGGTCATCGTCTTCCACTGGCCCCGCGCGGCCTGGAGGCGGGCGGAGTCGTTCCCGTCAAAGAGGACCCAGACCCGCTCCATCGCGGCGATCTCGGCGTCGCTGGCTCCGGCACCGTCGACCAGCGCCAGCACCTTGGCCCCGTTCGCGGGCGCGCCGAGACCCAAGAGCACCGGCTGGTCGGCATCATGCGGGCCGCCCTCCAGCCCGTGGGGCAGGAAGCTTTCGTCGCCGCCCTTGAGCCAGAGCGCCGCGTCCAGCCGTTCCAGCGACGCCAGATCGGTGCCGCGCACCATCACGCGCCAGCCCTGCCCCAGCGCGCGCGGCGCGTTGATCGCCAGCGTATCGGCCGGGGCCGATTGCATCAGGTGGAAGAACATCACCGTGCCCATCGGCCCGCGCCTTGCGCCTTACTTCTCGAACCGGTCGCGGATCAGGCGATCCAGCGCCATCACGCCCCAGCCCGTCGCCCCTTTCGGCGCAAGCGTCGTGTCCGCCTTGAGAAGCGCGGTCCCGGCGATGTCCAGGTGGATCCACGGCGTTTCCGGCTTGACGAAGCGCTGCAGGAACTGCGCCGCGGTGATCGACCCGCCGTCGCGACCCCCGACGTTCATCATGTCGGCGATGCGCGATTTCAGCTTGGCGTCATAGGCGTCACCCATCGGCATCCGCCAGGCGCCCTCGCCTTCCGCCTTGGCAGCGGCGAGGAAGGCGTTGCAGAGATCGTCGTTGTTCGAAAAGACGCCGGTGTTTTCATGGCCCAAGGCGATGATGATCGCGCCGGTCAGGGTGGCGAGGTCGATCATCCCGGTCGGCTTGAAGCGTTCCTGCGCGTACCACATCACGTCGGCCAGCACCAATCTGCCCTCGGCGTCGGTGTTGATGACCTCGATCGTGTCGCCCTTCATCGATCGCACCACGTCGCCCGGACGCTGGGCGCGGCCGTCGGGCATGTTTTCCACCAGGCCCACAAGGCCCACCACGTTGGCCTTGGCCTTGCGCAGCGCCAGGGTCCGCATGACGCCGGCGACGACGCCCGCGCCGCCCATGTCCATCGTCATGTCTTCCATGCCGGCGGCGGGCTTGATCGAGATGCCGCCGGTGTCGAAGACGACGCCCTTGCCGATCAGCGCCAGCGGCGCCTCGCCCTTGGTCCCGCCGTGCCATTGCATGACGACCACCTTCGATGGGCTTTCCGACCCCTGTCCCACGCCCAGTAGCGCGCCCATGCCCAGCTTGGTCAGGTCTTCCTCTTCCAGAATATCGACGTCGAGGCCAAGTTCCTGCATCGCGGCCAGGCGGGCGGCGAAATCATGCGTGGTCAGCACGTTGGCCGGTTCGTTGACCAGATCGCGGGTGAAGAAAACGCCTTCGGCCACGGCAGCCATCGGAGCCGCGGCCTTCGCCACCGCCTCGGGGTTGGCGGCCATCAGGATAACCGGGCCGGGGGCGGTCTTCTCGCCACTTTTGTGCGTGTCAAAGTCATAGGCGCGCATGGCGAGGCCGAAGGCGACGTCGGCGGCGCGGGCGTGGCCCTCGGCCAGGACAAGCGAGCCCCCTGCCCCGTGCGTCTTGCCGACGGCGGCCCCGGCCTTGCGCGCCTGCGCCTGGTCTGCCTTCTTCGGCAGGCGGATCAGCTGGATCGCATCTGCCGCAAGTCCCGGCGGAAAGGCGAGGTCCATCGCCTCGCCCGGTTTCAGCTTGGCAAAGGCCTCGGAGCCCGCGGCGCGCGTCAGCGCCCCTTTGGTCAATCTGTCCAGCCGCTTGAAGCCCGCGCTTGCCGGCTGGCCCGCATCGGCCAGCACTGCAATGCGGCCCGTGGCGCTGGCCAAAGCCTCAAGATCGGTGGCCTGGAACTGGATCGGCAGGGGTTTCGGCATCTTCTTCTCTCGCTTGGTCGGGTTTTCCGCCTCTCGGCGGCGGCTTGCCGGGACGCTACAACCCTGCCCGGCGCTTGGCCAGATAGCAGTTTTCGCCGCCGGCGAATTCCGCTAGGGTCGGGGCTAGATGTTGTAGGGGCCAAGCCGGGCGTGTCTAGATTCGACAGATACCTGATGTCGCAGCTTCTGTCGCTGTTCGGCTTCTTTGCGCTGGTGCTGGTGGCCGTCTACTGGGTGAACCGGGCGGTGGGGCTGTTCGACCAGCTGATCGGCGACGGGCAGTCGGCGCTGGTGTTCCTGGAGTTTTCGGTCCTGACCCTACCGAACGCCATCCGGCTGGTGCTGCCGATCGCTGCCTTTGCGGCAACCGTCTATGTCGTCAACCGGCTGATGCAGGAATCCGAGCTGGTGGTGATGCAGGCGACCGGGTTTTCGGCGTTCCGGCTGGCGCGGCCGGTCCTGTTCTTCGGGCTGGCGGTCATGGTGATGCACCTGGTGCTGACCAATGTGCTGGTGCCGGCCAGCCAGCGCATCCTGAGCCAGCGGTCGACCGAGATTTCTCAGAACATCACCGCGCGGTTCCTTACGGCGGGGCAGTTCATGCACCCGTCGAAGGGGATCACGCTTTACATCCGCGAAGTCAGCCCGACGGGCGAGCTTATGGATCTGTTCCTTGCCGATGAGCGGTCGGCGGCGGACCGGGCGGTGCACACGGCGCGCAAGGCGTTCCTGGTGCGTGGCGAGGTGGCTCCGAAACTGGTGATGGTCGACGGCTCGACGCAGCGGCTTTCGCGGAAGGACGGGCGGATGGCGGTGACGCGGTTTTCCGACTTTACGCTGGACCTTGCCGGGCTGATCGCGGTCGACGACGCCGGACCGGTGGCGCTGAATGCGTTGCCGACGCCGGTGCTGCTGGAGGCGTCGGAGACGGCGGCGGCGGCGACCGGGTCAGGGGTCGCCGAGATGCAGGAAGAGGGGCATTCGCGGCTGGCGGGGCCGCTTCTGTCGGTGGCCGCACCGCTTCTGGGCTTTGCGGCGCTGATGCTGGGGTCATTCTCGCGCTTCGGGCTGTGGCGGCAGATGGCGGTGGCGGTGGGGCTCTTGATCGGGATGCAGCTTCTGTGGACCTGGGGCGGGGCCGTCGCGATGGCGACCGTGGGGGCCTGGCCTGCGGTCTATGTCGGGCCGCTTTCAGGGATCGTGCTGGCCGCGGGGCTGTTGTGGTGGGCGCAGCGGCCGCGGCGGAGGCGGGTCTTCGCATGACGTTGAGCCTTTACATCGCGCGGCGCTTCCTCGGCTCGGTCGGGCGGGTGTTCCTGGCGTTCTTCGTGATCCTGATGCTGATCGACATGATCGAGCAGCTGCGGCGGTTCTCGGATGCGGGGATCGGGCTGGCTGGGGCGGCGCAACTGTCGCTTTATTCGGTGCCCGAGACGCTGTACCGCATCCTGCCGCTGATCCTGATCCTGGGCGCGATTGCGAATTTCCTGGGGCTGGCGCGGTCCTCGGAACTGGTGGTGGTGCGCGCCGCCGGGCGGTCTGCGCTGCGATTCCTGGTCACGCCGCTGGTGGTGTCGGTTGCCCTGGGGCTGCTGGCGGTGGCCTTCTTCAATCCGTTGGTTGCAGCGACGTCCAAGGCCTATGACGACATGCGGTCCCAGTTGACGCAGGGCGGTCGGTCAGTGCTGTCGGTGGCGGATACGGGGCTTTGGCTCCGCCAGGGCTCGGCCGAGGGGCAGACGGTGATCCAGGCGGCGCGGTCCAACCTGGACGGGACCGAGCTGTTCGGGGTGACGTTCCTTGGGTTTGACCAGGAGGGGCGCCCGACCAAGCGGGTCGAGGCCGAGGAGGCGAAGCTGGTCGAAGGGGCCTGGGAGCTGCGGGGGACCAAGACCTGGGACCTCATGGCGGCGAACCCGGAACTGACGGCAAAGCGCGCGGCGGGGCCGGTGGCGCTGCCCTCGGACCTGACGCCCGAGCGGATCCGCGACAGTTTCGGCACGCCCTCGGCGATCAGCTTCTGGCAACTGCCCGGCTACATCGGAGACCTGGAGCGCGCGGGCTTCTCGGCCCAGGCCTACAAGCTGTGGTATCAGATGGAACTGGCGCTGCCGATGCTGATGGCGGCGATGGTGCTGGTCGCGGCGGGGTTCACCATGCGCCATGTCCGCTTCGGCGGCACCGGGCGGATGGTGCTCTATGCCCTGCTGGCGGGCTTCGGCTTCTACTTCCTGCGCAACTTCGCCCAGGCCCTGGGAGACAGCGGCCAGATCCCCATCCTTCTGGCCGCCTGGAGCCCGCCCGTCGCCGCGGTCATGCTCTCGCTTGGCCTGCTGCTGCATCTTGAGGAGGGCTGACATGGCGCGCCTTCTGACCCTGTTCGCGATCCTGCTGACGCTTGCCCTGCCCGCCCACGCGCAGGATCAGGCGACGCTGGTCTCGGACAGCCTGCAGATCACCGGCGACACGCGCCTGATCGCGGACGGCAATGTCGAGGTCTTCTTCAAGGGCCGCCGTCTGAAGGCCAGCCGCATCGTCTTTGACCAAGCGACCGACCGGCTGGAGATCACCGGGCCCATCGTCCTGACCGAGGAGTCCGGGCAAACCCTGATTCTGGCCAGCCAGGCCGATCTGGCCGCCGACCTTTCCGAGGGTATTCTGACCAGCGCGCGGCTGGTGCTGAACCAGCAGTTGCAACTGGCCGCCAGCCAGATGATGCGCGTCTCGGATCGCTATACCGCGCTGCAGACGGTCACCGCGTCGTCCTGCAAGGTCTGCAAGGGCGATCCGACCCCGCTGTGGGAAATCCGTGCCCGACGCGTCGTCCACGATGAAGTCGAGCGGCAGATCTACTTCGACCACGCGCAGTTCCGCCTGGCGGGGGTGCCGCTGCTTTACATTCCGCGCCTGCGGATGCCCGACCCGACGCTGAAGCGCGCCACCGGCTTCCTGATGCCGTCGATCCGCACCACCTCGGACCTTGGGACCGGGATCAAGGTGCCCTACTTCATCGTGCTGGGAAAATCCGCCGACCTGACGCTGACGCCCTACATTGCTGCACGCAACAGCCAGACGCTGGGCCTGCGCTATCGCCAGGCCTTTGCCACCGGCCTGATCACCCTGGACGGGTCGGTCAGCCGCGACGAGCTTCGTCCGGGCGAGACGCGGGGCTATCTGCGCGCGCAAGGGTCCTTCACCCTGCCCGAACGCTTCCTCCTCAGCTTCGACGGCCAGACGGTCACCGATCCGGCCTATATGCTGGACTATGGCCTGGGCAATGCCGACCGGCTGGACAGCCGCGTCGAAGTGAGCCGCACGCGGCGGAACGAACATATCTCGGCCCGGATCATCAGCTTCCAGACCCTGCGCGACGACGAGGACAACACCACGATCCCGACCGTGGTGGCCGACCTGACCTTCCACCGCCGCTTCTCGCTGGGGCCGTTGGGCGGCGAGGGCGGGCTGCGGCTGCAGACGCACAACCACTATCGCAGCTCGACCAGCCCGCTGGACGGAGCGGACAGCGACGACATTGCCGATGGCCGCGACGTTGGCCGCATCTCGGCCCGGATCGACTGGCGGCGCAGCTTCTTCCTGCCGCTGGGGATCGAGGGCACGGTGCTCGGCGAAGTCACGGCGGACGCCTATTCCATCTCGGATGACGCGGTTTACGCGGGCAGCACCTCGCGCACGCATGGCACGGCCGGAGTCGAGCTGCGCTGGCCCTGGACCAAGACCGAAGCGGGTGGCGCGGTGCAGGTGATCGAGCCGGTGGTGCAGCTGCTGTATTCCTCATCGGATGCCGAGACCTTGCCGAACGAGGATTCTGTTCTGGTCGAGTTCGACGAGGGCAACCTGTTCGCGCTGGACCGTTTTCCCGGTTCGGACGCGGTAGAGCGCGGGCCGCGCGCGAATATCGGGATCAGCTGGACGCGGTTCGACCCGCAAGGCTGGTCGATGGGCGTGACGCTGGGCCGGGTGTTCCGCGAGGCGGATCTGGGCCAGTTCGGCCCCGGCTCGGGTCTGGCCGGGTCCAGCTCGGACTGGCTGGCGGGGGCGACCTTCACCCTGTCCGACAGCCTGGCGCTGAGCGGACGGATGGTGCTGGACGACGACCTGAGCCTGACCAAGGCCGAGGCGCGCGTCACGGTCAGCACGCCGAAGACGGCGCTGTCGTCGTCGCTGATCTGGGCGGTGGCCGATCCGCTGGAAAACCGGCCGGACCCGACGCAGGAGATCACCTTCGACGCGCGGCGCAAGCTGACGCAGAACCTGACGGCCAAGGTTTCGGGACGCTACGATTTCGTCGGCGACCAGGGCACGCTGGCGGGCCTGGGTCTGGAGTTCCTGAACGAATGCGTGCGGTTTGATGTTTCCCTCTCGCGTCGGTTCACGTCATCCACTAGTGTAAGCCCGACGACGGATTTCGGTCTGTCGCTGGACCTTGTCGGGTTCGGCGGCGGCGTGACCGGGGGGCCGGCGCGAAGCTGCCGGCAATGACGGCCGACGGTTCGGGCAGGGCAGAACGGCGGGCCGAAGACCCGCGGGAATGAGGAAGAGCGGCGGGAACGATGCGATTTTCGGTTCTGAAACGGCAGGCGGCGGCGGCGACACTTGGCCTTGCGCTGGCGGTCCCGGCACTTGTGGCTCCGGCCCTGGCGCAGGACCTGTTCGCGCCGCGGATGTACATCAACGACCGGGCGATCACCGAATACGAAGTGGCGCAGCGGGCGCTGTTCCTGCGGCTTCTGCGCGCCCCCGGCAACCCCGAGGACGAGGCGCTGAAGGCGCTGATCGACGACCGGCTGCGGCAGAGCGAGGCCGAGCGTCTGGACATAAAGCTGACCGAGAAGGAGCTGACCGACGGCCTGACCGAATTCGCGGCGCGCGCGAACCTGACGACCGAACAGTTCGTGGCCGAGCTGGGCAAGGCCGGAGTCGCGCCTGAAACCTTCCGCGATTTCGTCTCGGCCGGGCTGCTGTGGCGTCAGGCGGTGCGGGCGAAATTCCTGGGCCAGGTACCGATCAGCGAGGCCGACATCGACCGCGCGCTGGAGGCCTCGGCGCGGCCGAAGGCGCTGCAGGTGCTGGCGAGCGAGCTGGTGATCCCCGCGCCCGAGGGCCAGGAGGCGGCAGCGATGGCCCAGGCGCAGGAGCTGTCGGACAGCCTGAGCGGCGAAGGTGCCTTCGCGGAAGCGGCGCGACGGTACTCGGCCGCACCCACGGCCGGTGCGGGCGGGCGGCTCGACTGGCTGCCGCTGGCGAACCTGCCGCCGGCGATCGGGCAGAAGATCCTGGCGCTGGATGCGGGCGAAGTGTCGGACCCGATCTCGGTTCCCGGTGCCGTGGTGCTGTTCCTGCTGCGCGACGTGGCCGAGGATACCACGGCCGAGCCGCTGTCGGTTTCCGTGGAATGGGTGGAACTTCTGGTCCCCGACGATGCGGCGGAAATTGCGCGCATCCAGGCGGCAGCGGATGATTGCGACATGCTGCAGGCCGAGGCCGGGGGGCAGACCGACCGGGTCTCGCTGACCAAGGCGGCGATGGGCGAGGTACCGGGCGATGTGGCGCTGGAACTGGCGAAGCTGGACCCGAACGAGACCTCGGTCGCGCTGACCCGGGGCGGTTTGCGGCGGATGCTGATGCTTTGCGGCCGCGAGGCGGTTCAGGAGCCCGCGCCCACGCGCGAGCAGGTGCGCGAGCAGGTGATCAACCAGAAGCTTGAAGGTCTGGCCGAGGGCTACATGGAAGAACTCCGCGCCGCCGCCCTTATCCGCGAGCCGTGAGCGCGCCGGTCCTTCTGACCTGCGGCGACCCGTCCGGCATCGGGCCAGAGATCGCGGCAAAGGCCTGGGCCGCGGGCGAACGCTTCGTCTGGATTGGCGATCCGCGTCATCTTCCCGCGGGCACGGACTGGCGCGAGGTGGCCGAGGGCGAGGTGCCGGGCAACGGGCCGATGGCGGTGCTGCGGCATGACTTCGCGGCCCTTGCGCCTGCGGGTCGCCCGGAGGCAATGAACGCGGCGGGTGTGGTCGCGGTGATCGAACGGGCGGTGCGGCTGGTTCAGGCGGGGCTTGGCTCGGCGGTCTGCACGGCGCCGATCAACAAGAAGGCGCTGAAAGACGGCGCGGGCTTCGCCTTTCCGGGGCATACCGAGTTCCTCGCGCATCTGGCGGGGGTGGACCGCGTGGTGATGATGCTCGCCTGCCCCGATTTGCGGGTGGTGCCGGCGACGATCCACATCGCGTTGTCCGAAGTGCCGGCCGCGCTGACCGAGGCGCTTCTGGAAGAGACGATCCGCATCACCCATGCCGGGCTGGTGCGCGATTTCGGGTTTGCGGCGCCGCGGATCGCGGTGGCGGGGCTGAACCCCCATGCCGGCGAAGGCGGCGCGATGGGCTGGGAGGAGGAGCGGATGATGCGGCCCCTCCTGGCGCGGCTGCAGGCCGAGGGAATCGCTGTGACGGGACCCTGGCCGGCGGACACGATGTTTCATGCCGCTGCGCGGAAGGGCTATGACGCCGCAGTCTGCGCCTATCACGACCAGGCGCTGATCCCGATCAAGACCATCGACTTTGCGGGTGGGGTGAACGTCACGTTGGGACTGCCCTTCGTGCGGACCTCGCCCGACCACGGCACGGCCTATGACATCGCGGGGCGCGGGATTGCCGATCCGTCAAGCCTGATCGCCGCGCTGCGGATGGCGCGCGAGATGGTGGCGGCGCGCGAGCTTTGACGGGCGGACCGGGGGCCAGCCCCCGGACCCCCGGAGTATTTGGGAAAAGAGCAAGCACTGGGGCTTTTTCTTGGGAACGATCGACGGCCTGCCCCCCCTGCGCGAGGTGATCCGGGCGCACGAGCTGGTGGCGAAGAAGCAGCTGGGGCAGAACTTCCTGCTGGACCTGAACCTGACTGCCAAGATCGCGCGGGCGGCGGGGAACTTGTCGGACTGCGATGTGCTGGAGGTCGGGCCGGGGCCGGGCGGGCTGACGCGGGGGCTTCTGGCCGAGGGCGCGCGGCGGGTGGTGGCGGTCGAGAAGGACGCGCGCGCCCTGCCCGCCCTGGCAGAGATCGCTGCCCATTATCCGGGGCGGCTGGAGGTGCTGCACGGCGACGCGCTGGAGCTGGACCTCGCGGCGCATCTGACCCCGCCCTTCAAGATCGTGGCGAACCTGCCCTACAACGTCGGCACCGAGCTGCTGATCCGCTGGCTGACACCGGACGCCTGGCCGCCGCTCTGGTCATCGTTGACGCTGATGTTCCAGAAGGAAGTGGCGGAGAGGATTGTTGCGAAACCGCGAACCGAGCATTACGGGCGGCTTGCGCTTCTGGCGCAGTATCGCTGCGAGGCCCGGATCGTGATGACCCTGCCGCCCGAGGCCTTCACCCCCGCCCCCAAGGTGCATTCGGCGGTGGTGCAGCTGACCGCGCTGCCCCAGCCGAGATTTCCCTGCGACTTCAAGGTCCTGCAACGCATCACGGCGATGGCCTTCAACCAGCGGCGCAAGATGCTCCGGGCGAGCCTGAAGGGGCTGCGGCCGGACATCGAGGCGGTTCTGGAAAGCGTCGGCATCCCCCCCACCGCCCGGGCTGAGGAGATCGGGTTGGAGGCCTTCTGCGCCCTGGCCCGGGCAATCGCCTAACGCGACGCCGAGAGCGACTGGCGATAGGTGTCGAGATACTGCGCCGTGTAGGCGTGGTAATCGAAGTCGAGCTGCGAGTGGATTTCCTGCACCATCGACCACATCGCCTCGCGCAGGGCGGCGGCGGCCTTCATCGCGCGGTAGCGGCGCCAGAGATCGGCGTCGGGTGGCGCGCCGAAATAGGCTTCGAGCACCCAGGCTTCCTGCGCTTCGCCAAGGCCGCAGTTCGCGGCAAGCCCGCCCAGATCGAAGAGCGGCGAACCCCAGCCGGCATAATCCCAGTCGATCAGCCACATCCGCGTGCCATCGTGCAGGAAGTTGCCCGGCAGCAGGTCGTTGTGACCAAAGACCATCTCGATCCGGCCCACCGCACGCTCCAGCGCCTCGGCTTCCGACAGAAGACCGGGCAGCACGGGGCGGTGGCGTGACCGGGAATCCTGCAGCGTCGCCGCATAGTCGCGCACCACCTGGAAGACCCAGAAGGTCAGCGCCGGTCCCCGCAGATGGCGGGGAATGTCGCGATGGGCATGCATCACCAGCGCCAGGGCCTGTTCAAGGAGATCCTGGTCGTGCAGATCCTCGGCCGTCATGGTCCGGCCCTGGATGAAGTCGATCACCAACGCGCCGGGTTCATGGTGCAGCACGGCGGGCGAGACCCCCGCGGCATGGGCGGCACGGCTGGCGGCCAGTTCGTTGAAGCGCATGATCTGGTGGACCGGAATGTCGTCGCCGATCCGCACAACCGCCCGGCGGCTGCCATCGGTCACCAGAACGTTCAGGTTGGTGATCCCGCCGCCCAGCGGGGTTGCCCGGGCCTCGCCCTGCCAGATCGGCAGCGCCAGCGCCCGCGCCAGGGGGTCCAGACGATCCTGCATGCCACCTCCCCTTATCCCGGCGATGGGTCGGGGACGCCGCCTGTCAGGGGTTCCGTACGACGCCACCGACACCAGACACGCGGACCGCTTTCCGTCGGCTGCTGCCCGCGCGCGCAGAATGCGGGCAAGCGCCTGAGCTGTCAAAGCAATTAGGCGTCCGTGGACGGCGCCGGCTGATCGACGCACTGCCAGAGCGCCTGGCCCAGCATCTCGATCCGGATCGGCTTGGCCACGACGGCCGAGAAGCCGTGGCCGAGATATTCGTTCACCTGGTGGGTCATCACGTTCGCGGTGACGGCAATGGCGCGGGGCGCGGGCCTGCCCATCTCGCCCGCCATGGCGTTCAGGGCATTCAGCGTGTCCATACCGTCCATGCCGGGCATGGCGATGTCCAGAAGCACGGCGTCGAAGCTGTCGCTGCGGAAGCGGTCCAGGGCCTCGGCCCCGTCCGAGACGATCACCGTCTCAACCCCAAGCGCCTGCAACATGCTTTGCAGGATGATGCGGTTGGTCGCGTTGTCCTCGGCCGCGAGCACGCGCATCGGCGGGAGACGCAGGGCGGCGGCGCCCGCATCATCGGCGGACCCTGCGGCCAGGACCGGGACCTTCAGTGAAACCCGGGCAGTGACGCCCTGCCCTTCCACCGACTGCAGGCTGACCGCGCCGCGCATCAGGCGGGCCAGACGGCGCACGATGGGCAGGCCGAGGCCGGTGCCGACATGGCTGCGGCGCGAGCCGCCCATGCCTTGCGTGAACTCCTCGAAGGCGCGGGAGATCTCGGCGGGTGACATGCCGATGCCGGTGTCCTGAACCTCGATGGTGATGCCATCGGCGGCCGAGCAGTCGATGGTGACGCTGACCTGGCCCACGTCCGTGAACTTGAGCGCGTTGCCGACCAGGTTGTGCAGGATCTGGATCAGCCGCATCTCGTCGCCGAGCCGGATCTCTCCGGGAGTGCCGCCGATGCAGCGGGTGATCAGCCGGACGCCCTTGTCGCTGGCCGAGACCTGGTGGAGCGCGGCGACGCGGGCCAGAATGTCGGGCAGGCGGATCGGGCGGGGGTCAAGCGCAAGGCGGCCGGCCTCGATCTTGGCGAGGTCGAGGATGTCGTTGATGACACCCAGGAGATGTTCGCCGGAATCGCGGATCACCCGGACCATCGCCTGCTCTGCCGGGTCCTGCAGCCGCGCGGCAAGCACGGTTGCCATGCCGAGCACGCCGTTGAGGGGGGTGCGAATTTCGTGGCTCATCGCGGCGAGGAAGTCGGACTTGGCACGGTTGGCGGTCTCGGCCGCGGTCATCGCGGCGCGGAGGCGGTCCTGGCTTTGCACTTCGTCGGTGATGTCGGTGAAGGTGCAGACGACAGCGTGATCCGAACCGGGCGCGGACAGGCGGGCCGAAGTGACGGCGACGACCCGGCGTTCGCCGGAGGGCCAGGTCAGGTCGTGACGGATCTCGTGCATCCCCGGCTCGCCGGCCAGGGCCCGGGCGACGGGAAGCCGGTCGGGCGGGATCGGGACGCCGTCCAGGTCGGCCACTGCGGCCGTGCCAAGAAGCGACAGGAGGCAGTTGCCGGGGCTGACCTTGCAGCCCAGCACGCGTTCGGCAGCGGCATTGGCGAAGACCACGCCGCCACGTTCGTCGACGACGACGATGCCCGAGACCGAGGCCTCCATCACGCGGGCCAGCGTGTCGCGTTCGCGGGCCAGCGCGGTTTCGAGGGCCTTGGCGGCGCTGATGTCGAGATTGATGCCGTTGGTCCTGACCGGACGGCCGTCCTCGTCCCATTCCGCGACCTGGGTGCGGGTCAGCACCCAGACCCAGTGCCCGTCGCGGTGACGCAGGCGCAGTTCCTGCTCGTACTGCCATTCGCCGGAATCGAATGCCTCACGCTCATGCGCAAGCAGGCTTTCGGCATCGCCCGGGTAAAGCATTCCGAGCCACCGGTCGAGCGAGATCGGGTTCAGCTCGACCGCGCGGTAGCCCAGAATCTCGGCCCAGCGGTCGCTGACCAGAGTGACACCGGTCCGGATGTCATGTTCCCAGGTGCCGACCTTGGTGCCGTCGATCACCTGGCCAAGCCGCTGTTCCGCCTCGGACTGGACGGTCACGTCCAGCGTGATGCCAGAGATGCGCCGCGGGCTGCCGTCGGCCCAGCGGGAGGCGACATGGCCGGTGGTGAACAGCCAGACCCACTTGCCGCTCTGGTGCCGCATCCGGCAGCGCAGGGTGAAGGTCTCGCAGCCGGTCAGGAACAGCTCGCGCTGCGCCTCGGCCACGGCCATCCGGTCCTCGGGGTGGACCAACTCGATCAGGTCGGCCAGCGCGCGCGAGGAGCCGAGGCCCAGCATGGTTTCCCAACAGTCGTTGATCGTGCTGAAGCCGTGGTCGCTGTCCCAGTCCCAGACGGCGATGCCGCCGCCCTCGACCACCTGCTGCAATCGGCGGTCAGCCAGGCGGCGGGCAGTGACGTCTTCGTAAAGCCCCACCGTCTCGCGCTCGGGCGTGGCGCGTTCGCGGACCCAGATCAGGCGGCCGTCCGCAAGCTGGTCCTCGTTGTCCCAGATTTCGGTCAGCGGCCGGTCCAGCCGGCGCTGCAGGTTCGCGTCGTCGCGCTCGCCTTCCTCGCCGAACACGCCGCGAGCGATGGCCGCGCGCAGAAGGTCGTCATAGAGCGCGCCTTCCCGGATCAGATCGGCGATGCGGTCGAAGACCTTGAGATAGGGCGTGTTCCACAGGACCAGCCGGTCCTCGGCGTCGAAGATGGCAAAGCCGTCGTCCAGCGCCTCGATGGCGGCAAGGAAGCGGGCCTTCGTCGCCTCGAGCGCATCGCGCCCGGCCTGAAGCGCCGCCTCCTTGGCGCGGATTTCCATCACGTTCTCGATCAGCGACCAGACGAGGCGACGGCCGTTCGGATCGACGCTGACGAAACAGCGGACGACGGCGGGGAAATCCCGGCCGCCCTTGCAGCGGAACGTCGCCTCGACCGGGCCATAGGTCTGCGACCCGCGCAGCGCCGACCTTGCGCCCAGGAGCAGCCAGGCCCCGTCATCCGGCAGGATCTGCTGAACCTGAAGGTTGATGCCAGCCTGCGGATCAAGGCCGAAGGTGTCCTTGAACGCCCGGTTCACGTCCACGATCTCGCCGGTGTCGTAATCGTTGACCAGGATCGGATGCGGCAGCATCTCGAAGAAGGCGGTGAACTGCCCTTCTCGGAACGAGGTCATCTCGCTGGAGCGGTCCGAGGCTGCGATGTCGCGGATCACCACGATCAGGTTCGCCGCCCCTCGCGGCGATGCGGGGTCCAGCCGCGCGACCGAGACTTCGTAACGGTGCGGCGTGACCAGCGTCGGGACCCCGACCCGTCGGGTCAGCGAAACCCCGTCGCCAGGTGGCGCGGCCAGCACCTCGTCCATCAGCTGCGCCAGCGGCAGCGGCAGGACCTGGGCGACCGGCCGGCCGATCCCCGCGCGGACCAGGCCCGAAAGCCAGGGCAGCTTGTCGCTGTGGCAGGCCACCACCTCGCCCGACGGAGCGATCTCGATCACCAGGTCGGGAAGCGCGTTCAGCGTCGCGGCCAGATGGCTGCGCGAGGCGGCCTCGGCCCGCGCTGCCTCGGTGCGCAGAAGCACGGACGAGACCGCCCGACCGATCGACGTCAGCAGGAAGACCACGTCCTCTTGCCAGCGGCGATCCGCCCGGCAGCAGTCGAAACCGATGACGCCAAGCAGCCGAGCCCCGTCGCAGAGCGGTACCATCAGCGTCGAGTGGACCCCGATCTCGGTCAGGAACTGCCGCTCGGGCGAGCCCGCAGGCAGGGACTCACGGTCGCGGACGGCGACGATGCGGCCTTCGACGAAGGCCTGGTGCCAGGCCGGCCGCATGACCGGCGCGCCAACCTGCATCACCGGCTTGAGCGCCGGCACGCCGGGTGCCACCCATTCGTGGGTGTTGGCATATCCGTTCGTGGGCGTGTAGCTGAAGACAAAGGTGCGGGCAAAGCCGTAGGCCTCGCCCAGGACCTGCATCACGGCGGAGATTTCGCTGTCGATGGTGTCCGGCGTCACGTC
This sequence comes from Paracoccaceae bacterium, assembly GCA_027489355.1. Classification (GTDB taxonomy): domain Bacteria; phylum Pseudomonadota; class Alphaproteobacteria; order Rhodobacterales; family Rhodobacteraceae; genus Tabrizicola. The sequence goes on from JAIXZY010000039.1 coordinate 179,284, forward strand.
GAGCAGACGGTTCATCAGCTCGACCACGCGGAGCTCTACCCGCGCAGGTTGTGCAGTCCCGGTGTCAGGCTGACCTGCGTGTCTCATCCGACCTCGATCCAATGCGGCGAATTATCCGCGAGAAGCCGCGTTGCCGCAACCCCGCTTGTCCGCTACGGGATGCACGGCAGCAACGACGCACAACCGGAAGTTTTTCGCCTCAGGTGCGGACGGCCGCAGCAGGGGATGAAAACGGCTTTCACCACACATGCCGCACCGCAGAAACACCCCTAAAGTCCGACCATCACGGCGGCAAGCGCCAGCGCGGCGGGAAGGGCCTGGACATATAGGATGCGCCGCCCGGCCGTGGCAGCGCCGTACAGCCCGGCGACGATCACGCAGGCAAGGATGAAATGCGCAAGCCCCTGCCCCGGACCCGGCAGGCCCTGGATCAGGGCCAGGATCAGCCCCGCGGCCAGGAAACCGTTGTAGAGACCCTGGTTCGCCGCCAGCACGCGGGTCGCGGCGGCGAAGTCGGGCGTCGTGCGGAAGATGGCCCGCACGCGGGGCGTCTCCCACAGGACCATCTCCATCACCAGGATCGCGACATGGATCAGCGCCACCAGCGCGACCAGTGCCGCGCCGATCATGCCGCGGGCATCCGGCTTTCAGCCATCTCGGCATACCAGCTGGAGCCGAAGGGGATCGCGCTGTCGTCGAAGTTGTAGGCGGGATGGTGGACCATCGCCGTGTCGCCGTTCCCAAGGAAGATGTAGGCGCCGGGGCGTTCGTTCAGCATGAAGCTGAAATCCTCGGCCCCCATCAGGGGCGCGGTATCGGTGTCGACATGTCCCGAGATGTTCCGCGCCACCTGGGCGGCGAACTCGGTGTTTTCGGGAGCGTTGATGGTGACGGGATAGCCGCGCTGGTAGTGGACCTCGGCCCGCGCGCCAAGGGCAAGGGCGGTGCCTTCGACAATCTGGCCGATGCGGGATTCGACGAAGTCCTGGACCTTGGGGTCCATCGTGCGGACGGTGCCCTTCATCTTCACGACCTGCGGGATGACGTTGTGCGCGGTGGAGTCGGTTTCGACCGTGCAGACCGAGACGACGATCTGCTTCAAGGGATCGACATTGCGGCTGGCGATGGTCTGGAGTGCGACGATGATATGGGCCGATACGACCGTGGTGTCGACGCAGTCATGCGGTTTCGCCGCGTGGCCGCCCTTCCCCGTCACCACGATCTCGAACTGGTCGGCGGCGGCCATCATCGCGCCGGGCCGGATGGCGAAATGGCCGACGGGGATGCCGGGCATGTTGTGCATGCCGTAGACCTCTTGCACGTTCCAGCGCGCGAGCATCCCGTCCTTCACCATCTCTCGGCCGCCGCCGCCGCCCTCTTCGGCGGGCTGGAAGATGCAGACCACGGTGCCGTCGAAGTTGCGCGTCTCGGCCAGGTATTTCGCGGCGCCGAGCAGCATTGCGGTATGTCCGTCATGGCCGCAGGCGTGCATCTTGCCGGGCGTCTTCGAGGCATAAGGCACCCCGGTCTGTTCGATGATCGGAAGCGCGTCCATGTCGGCGCGCAGGCCAACGACGCGGCCCTTCGAGTCGCTCCGCCCCTTGATCACGGCGACGACCCCGGTGCGGCCGATGCCTTCCACCACCTCGTCACACCCGAACGAGCGGCAGAGCTCGGCCACCTTGGCGGCGGTGCGGTGGACGTCGAACAGAAGCTCGGGGTGTTCGTGGAAATCGCGGCGCCAGGCGGTGATCTCGGGCAGAAGCTCGGCGAAACGGTTCTTGGGCGGCATGTCTGGTCTCCTTTGGATCCAAGGTGGACCTCTTGCCGGAAAACGGCAAGCCCCGCGGCGGGGTCAGGAAAACCGGAACGTGATCAAACACCTGTTGCCGATGTCGCACGTTTTCGCCATATCGTCGCAAAATCGACATACACCCGGCTTGTTGCGGTCAAGGACCCGCGCAATATCGGGCAAACAGAGCCAAACGGAGCAGTCAGATGGCCACCCAACCCAGCCAGCCGCAGCAAGGCGGCACCTCGCAACCCGCCCCGCAGCAGCAGGGCCAGCAGGCCGGGGGCTCGACCCAGCAGGCCGGACAGCCGATCTTCCGGGACTGGGCCTCGATCTGACCCTTTCCACCCTCTGACAAGCCGGTTGACAACACAGGGGCCAGCGGCGACGCTGGCCCTGTTTTGTTCTCATGCCCCGGCCATGTCCAGCCCCGTCTCCTCGATCCCGAACCTCGGCCCCGCGTCGGAAGCCGCCTTCGCCCGCGCCGGTATCACCTCGGCCGAGGAAATCCATGCGCTTGGCCCCGATGAGGCCTATCGAAGGCTTCTCGAAAGCGGCGCGCGGCCGCATTTCATCGGCTATTACGTCCTGGTGATGGGACTGCAAGGCCGCCCCTGGAACGATTGCAAGGGCGAGGAGAAGAAGGCGCTCCGCCGGCGGTTCGACAAGCTGTGTGCCGGGTTCAACCGGTCGGACGCCAAGCTGCGCGCCGATCTTGAGCAGACACTCAGCTTTCTGGGCGTGGTGGAACGGACGTAGGGTGGGCGTGTCGCCCACCTTACCGCAAGGCGCGCGCAGGCGGGATGTGGTGCCCCCAGAGGGACTCGAACCCCCGACCCTCTGATTACAAATCAGATGCTCTACCAGCTGAGCTATAGGGGCCACGGCATCCAGATACCCCCGCTCTGCCGCCCGCGCAAGCACTCAGTCCTGGCTGCGGGCCACGACAACCACGGCCAGAAGCCCCACGGCCATGACCAGCAACGCAGCCGGGGCGGCTTCGGAGAGGCGCTCCAGGCTGGAAAGCTCGAACACACGGGTGGACAGCGTGTTGAAGTTGAACGGCCGCAACAGAAGCGTTGCAGGCAGTTCCTTCACGCAGTCGACGAAGACCACGAGAAGCGCCGTGAGGACCGAACCGCGCATCAGCGGCAGGTAGACCGACCGCAAGGTCCCGGTGGCCGACCGGCCCAGCGACCGCGCCGCCATCGAGAGCGATGGCGACACCCGGCCGAAGGCCGCGTCCACCGCGCCCTGGGCAATCCCGAAAAAGCGCACCAGGTAGGCCAGCCCCAGCGCTAAGGCGGTCCCGGTGATCAGCAGGCCCGGGTCCCAGCCGGTGAGCGCCAGCACCGTATCGGCCTGCCAGTGGTCAAGGACCGCGAGCGGCAGCAAAAGCCCCAGCGCCAGCACCGCCCCCGGCGCGGCATAGCCGATCAGCGTCATGGGCAAAAGCCACTGCGCCGCGCGCGAGCCCTTCATCCGCAGCGCGTAGACCAGGAAGATCGCCGCCCCGACCGTCGCCAGCGCCGCCAGCCCTCCGACGACCAGCGTGTTGACGAGGGCGTCCAGCAAGCCAGGGGCGAGCCAGCCTTCGGGCGCGGCGGCGGAGTGGACCAGCATCACCGAGACCGGCAACAGGAAGCCTCCGGCAAAAGGCACCAGGCAGAGCAGCGTGGCATACCACCGCTTGCGCCCGGCAATCGCCGTCGGTTCGTGCGGTTGCGAACCGCGGCCCAGCCGGTGGAACCGCGCCTTGCCGCGCCCTACCCGCTCCAGCCCGACCAGCATCAGGATCAGCACCAGGATGACCCCGGCAATCTGCGCCGCGCCCCCCGCGTTGCCGCCGTTGAGCCAGGTGGAAAACACGCCCGTGGTCAGCGTCTGCACACCGAAATGCAGGACCGTCCCGTAATCGGCCACCGTCTCCATCATCGCCAGCGCTACACCCGCCGCAATAGCCGGGCGGGCCAGGGGCCAGCCGATGCGCAGGAACATCCCCCAGGGACCGCAGCCAAGCGCGCGGGCGACTTCGTAGGCGCGGCCCGACTGCTCGCGGTAGGCGGAGCGGGCCAGCAGGTAGACGTATGGATACAGCGCGAAGGAGAGGACCAGGATCGCCATCGGCAGCGACCGCGTTTCGGGGAACCAGTAGTCACGCGCCGAGGTCCAGCCGAAGGTCGCCCGGAGGCCTGCCTGCACCGGCCCGGCATAATCCAGCAGATCGACCAGCGCGTAGGCCCCGACATAGGCCGGGATCGCCAGCGGAAACAGCAGCGCCTGGGACAGCCAGTCGCGGCCGGGAAAGCGGTACTGGCTGACCAGCCAGGCCGCGCCCGTTCCCATCGCCGCGGAAAGCACCGCCACCCCCGCCATCAACAGAAGCGTCGTCCCCAGATAGCGCGGCAGGACCGTGGCCATCAGGTGCGGCCAGATGTTCTCGGTCGGGTTCAGCGCGATCCAGGCGATCGAGACGATGGGCGCAAGCACCACGGCCGCGATCAGCACCGCGCCCACGGTCCAGAAATCCGGCAGTGGCCAGGCCTTGCGGGCAAGTTGAGTGAAACGGTCGGACATGCTGCAACCCGGTTACAGGAAAGCGGTTTAACTGTCCAGAAAAGCCCGTATAGTCGCCCCGCCGGGCCGCGTGACGCCCGGGTTACGAAGCGGGCATGATGCGCATTGTCTACCACCTGGGTGTCCATTGCACCGACGAGGACCGGCTGGTCCGCTGCCTGCTGAAGAACCGCGCCGCCCTTGCCGAACAGGGTATCATCGTTCCCTCGCCCACCCGCTATCGCAAGCTTCTGCGCGATGCCGCGACCCAACTGCGCGGGGCGCGCGCCTCGGACGACACCGCGTCGATGATCCTGGACCAGATCGTCGATGACCCGGGTGCGGATCGGCTGATCCTGTCCTGGACCAGCTTCATGAGCTTTCCCGCCTATGTCGTCAGCGACCGGCTATACGCCCAGGGCGGCGAACGGCTGCACGGCTTCACCCAGATCTTCCCCGACGCCGAGGCCGAGTTCCACATGGCGATCCGCAACCCGGCCTCGTTTCTGCCGGACCTGCGCAGCCGGGCGGAAAGCAAGGGACACGGCGACATCCTGCAGGGCGTCGATCCCCGGGGCCTGCGCTGGTCGGACACGATCCGCGCGATCAAGGAGTCCAACCCCGGCGTGCCAGTGACGGTCTGGTGCGACGAGGACACGCCGCTGATCTGGACCGAGGTGCTTCAGGCGATCGCGGACCACGCGGCGGACACGCGTCTGGAGGACGACGACGAACTTCTGGCCGAATTGATGACCGAGACCGGATTTGCCCGGTACAAGACCTATTGCGCCGAGCATCCGCCGCAGTCCGTAGCGCAGCGGCGGCGCATCGTCACGGCCTTCCTGGAAAAGTTCGGACGGACCGACCGGCTGGAGGCCGAGGCCGGCGCCCCCGGCTGGTCCGAGGCTCTGGTAGAGGAGCTGACACAGTCCTACCTGCGCGACATCGACCGCATCGTCCGCATTCCGGGCGTGCGGCTGATCGAACCCTGATCAGCTCATCCCCAGCGCGGCCTTGTAGACCTCAAGCACGGCTTCTTCCTCGGCGATCTCGTCCGGCTTGCGCTTGCGCAGCGCGATCACCTTGCGCATGACCTTGGTGTCGTAGCCCCGCCCCTTTGCCTCGGCCATCAGCTCTTTCTGCTGCTCGGTCACGTCCTTCTTCTCGGATTCGAGCTGTTCATAGCGTTCGATGAACTGGCGCAGCTCGTCGGCGGTGACGGCATAGGGATCGGTCGCGTCGGCCATTCGGGTCCTCGGGGTTATCGGGTGGTTCCGGGTTCCTACCCCGCCCGGCCCCGTGGGTTCAAGGCAGGATCGGCGAGGCTGCGGCGGATTGCTTGCGTGCGGGGGCCAGACCGGCTAGCTGGACCGCATCGGCCAGAGGAGAGCATCATGCAGGCATTGATCTGGGCAGGCGCGGCGCTGACGCTTCTGGGACTCGCGGGCCTTGCCTACTGCATCCTGCGTGCGACGAAAGCCAAGCGGTCCGGCCTTGACGACGCCGCGATGCGGGCCGAACTGCAGCGCGTGGTCGCCATCAACCTTGGCGCGGTCGGCCTGTCGGCGCTTGGCCTTGCGGCGGTGGTGACAGGCATCCTTCTGGGCTGAGCCTGTCCGCCCACCGGACGCTCAAAACCGGACGCTCAAACCGGCATGTTGTCGAACCCGGCCTCGATCTCGGCATCGGTCGGCTGGTCCGGATGATCCCCCGGCATCAGCGCGGCCAGCGCGCGCATCTCGGCCAGAAGCAGCTCAAGTCCCTGATGCTGCAGCTCGATGTTCGCGGCGAGGAGCTTTGCCTCGTCACGGATGAGGTCGGTGGGTTGTCGGGCGATCATGGCGCACAATTCCTGCAATGGGGGGTCCAGGGAAGAAGGTCCAGCCGTGCCTCGGCGATGGATTCGCCGCAGCGGACGCAGGTGCCGTAGCTGCCATCGGCGATTCGGCCAAGAGCCGCGCGGATCTGGGTGATCTCGGCCAGGCCGGCATTGCCGGTGGCTTCCAGCACCTCATCACCCTCGCGTTCGGTCGCCAGCTCTTCCCAGTCGCGGTTCTGGTGCGAATCAAGCTCTTCCTCGATCGCTTCCAGCCGGACCCCAAGCTCGACGAGCCGCTTTTCCAGCGCGGCCTTGCGGGCGGCAATCTTCGACGTCTGAACTGGCATCAATTCCTCCTTCTTCTGAAGCCACCTTAGCCTGTGCCGGCACAGCCGACCTTGACCCAGGTCAACGGCTTTGCGCTTTCCGGGCGGGCTGGCTATGGTCGGCACGATTTCAGACCCGCGCTCCGGCGCGCATGTGGAGGAAGCCATGGACATCCGCGCGATCACCCCCGACTACGCCGTCTCGCCCCAGATCGAGCCGGGCGATCTGCCCGCAATCAAGGCGGCGGGCTATGTCACCGTGATCGACAACCGCCCCGACGCCGAAATCCCGCCGCATCTGCATACCGGGGAGATGCGCCGCGCGGCCGAGGCGCTGGGGCTGGTCTTTGTGGCAAACCCGGTGATCGGCGGGCAACTGACGATGGACAACGTGACAGCGCAGGGCGCGGCGATTACGGGTTCGGCCGGACCGGTCCTGGCCTACTGCGCCTCGGGCAACCGGTCGTCGATCGTCTGGGCGCTGGCCAATGCCGGAAAGCGTCCGACGGACGAGCTAATCGGCCTTCCCGCGGGTTTCGGCTATCAGCTTGAGCATCTGCGGCCGCAGATCGAGGCCTTGGCGAAGGGGTGATCCCTAGCCGGCAGCGCGAAGTTCGGGCGGCGGGGCTTCGGTCGCCGCCGCCCGCTGCGGTGCAGGCGGAGCTGCGCTTGCCCGGACCATCACAGCCTCGTTCAATTTCAGCGCGCGCATTCCCCGGTGCTGGCCAAGCCTTGCTCCCGCCACGCGCCGCCCGTCGATCGTTTCCAGAGAAATCGCATCCAGCGCGGCCGAGGGCAGGACAAGCACCTCCCCGACCTGCAATGCCATGATCTGCCGCAACGGAAGCGTCAACCGTCCGATCACTGCATCCAGACGGCAGTCGGCCTGCAGGACCTGCGCCGACAGTGCGGCTGTGAACTGCGGCGCTTCAAGCTCTTCCTCGGCAGGAGCCATGAGAGGCGCCTGGCCCTTGCCGATGGCGGGCAGGACCAGGATAACCCGGCCCTCACGCCCGCCGCCGCCCAACGCCACCTCGGCCGACAGGACGCGATACTCCTCCTCCTCCAGCATGAGGCCGAGGGGACGCGCGTCTTCCAGGTAGCTTGCATAGCGGAAGCCGCCTGCCCAGATCAGGTCCGCCTCTTCGGCCAGGGCTTCGTCCAGACCGGCGAGCGCCCGGTCGATGACCCCCGCCACCATCGCCGCGTCGATCCGGCTGGCCTTGCGCGGCGGCGGCGTCTGGGACGAGATGCGGCCAAGGGTCTGCTTCTCGATGAAGGTCGCGGTCACCGTGGGCGCCAGCATAATCACCCCCAACCCGCCTTGCGGCCCGTCAAGCAGCCCGAGCAGTGCGAGGTCCGGGACCTGTTCCAGGATCTCGGCCAGGCTTTGCCGAGAGATGGAGAGGCTGCGGAATTCGAGGTCCAGCCCCATCGCGTCGCGCGCGGCCCGGGCCAGCGCCAGCCGCCAGCCCCGGTCAGCCCCCGGGGCGCCTTCCGCCTGAGCCGGGCGGGCGCGGTCGATCTTGCGGCGGATCACGTCGGTCATTGCCTGTCCCCTCGGACACAACTCTAGCGCGGCCTTCCCTACCAAAGGGTTAAGACCCTCGGGCCTCAGGCTGCCAGCCGCTCCAGCCGCAATGGCACGGTCACCCGGAACGCCGCGCCGCGCTGGCCGGGCAGATAGGCAACCGAGCCACCGAGGTTGGTCATGATCTCGCGGCAGATCGCCAATCCCAGCCCCGCGCCGCCGGCCCGGTTGGCATCGGTCAGGCGCGCGAATTTCTCGAAGATCAGCGCCTGGCTTTCCTTGGGAATGCCCTTGCCGTTGTCGATGAAGTCCACTGTCACCCGCCCCGACCGCTGGAGGACCACGATCCGCAGTTCCGCCCGCGGCGCATCGCAGTATTTCCGCGCGTTCGAGATCAGGTTGATGAAGACCTGGGTCAGCCGGTCGGCGTCGGTCCGCAGGTAGATCGCCTCGGCCGGAAGGTCGCGGACGACCTGAAAGTCCCGGTCGGGCCGGGTCTGGCGCGCGGCGGTCAGTGCGGTGTCGATCATGCCCTGCAAGCTGGCGAGGCCCAGGTTCAGCTGCACCGCGCCGTTCTCCAGCACCGAGAGGTCCAGGAGATCGTCCAGAAGACGGGTAAGCCGCTTCGCCTCGTCATGGATGATCCGGCCATAGCGCATCACCGCCTCGGCCGGCAGGTCCCCCTCGGTCAGGATTTCCGAGAACGCCCGGATCGAGGTCATGGGCGTGCGCAATTCGTGGCTGATCTGGGACAGGAAGGCGTCCTTCTGCAAGGACAGCTGGGTCAGCTTCTCGTTCGCCTCTCGCAGCGCGCCCGCCGTGCGGGTCAGTTCCGCCTCGCGCGCTTCAAGACGCGCCGAGTATTCCAGAATCTGCGCCGATTCGCTGGCCACGGCCATCAGGTCCTCGACCGTCACGGTGGCCCGCCCGACCAGCTGGCTGATCATGGCATGCGCCGTCGCCGCGCCGACCGAGCCGGAGAGCCGCGCCTCGAGCTGATCGAGGAAGGCGGGCGTCGGATCGGGCAGGAAGACCTCCTTCCCCTGTGCGCGGGCGGCCGACTGGAAAAGGCTGAGCGCCGTCTCCTCGCCCAGGATGCGCTGCGCCATGCCCAGAAGCGCCTCGGGCTCGGCCCGGCCCCGCGCCCAGCGTTGCGGGCCGACGGCACCCTCGAAGATGTTGACGAAAGCCGCCCCCTGCAGCCGTTCGACCGGGCCGGGGAAGGTGAAAAGCGACCCCAGGCAGAAGGCGAGCACGTTCAACGCCATCGACCAGAACAGCGCATGGATGATCGGGTCCATCGCCTGTGTGCCGAAGAGAGCATGCGGCCGCAGCCAGCCCAGGCCGAAAAGCCCGTCGGCGAAGACCGTTTCGGGCAGGACGGCGCCCGGTCCGAAGGAGGGAAGGAACGAGGTATAGGCCCAGACCGTCAGGCCGGTGACCAGCCCAAGGATCGCGCCGGTCCGCGTCGCCCCGCGCCAGAAGATGCCGCCCAGCATCGCCGGCAGCACTTGCGCGACGCCCAGGAAGGCGATCAGCCCGATCGAGGCCAGCGCCGCCGATCCGCCCGACAGCTGGTAGTAGCCGTACCCGAGCGCAAGGACCGCCGCGATCGCCAGCCGCCGCGCCATCAGTACGACCGAGCGCAGGTCGTCCTCCTCGGCCGCTCCGGGGCGCAAGCGCAGCCAGAGCGGGATCATCACGTGGTTCGAGATCATCGTCGCCAGCGCGATCGATTCCACGATCACCATCGACGTGGCCGATGAAAACCCGCCCAGAAACGCCAGCATCGCCAGGGCCGCCTGCCCTTCGGCCAGGGGAAGGGTCAGGACGAACATGTCGGGATTGGCCCCGGCGGGCATCCTTTCCAGACCGACCACGGCGATGGGGACAATGAAGAGGCTCATCCCCAGCAGATACAGCGGAAAGGCCCAGCTGGCGCGGGCAAGGTGGCCCTCGTCCTCGTTCTCGACCACCATGACCTGAAACATCCGCGGCAGCGTGATCACGGCGGCGGCAGAAAGGAGGATCAGCCCCGTCCAGCGCCCCGGCTGCACCTGCCAGGCCGCGAGGTCGGCCGCGTCGATCCGCGCGATCACGTCGGCCACGCCTCCCGCGATGCCCCAGACGACGAAGCTGCCCACCGCCAGCAGGGCCACCAGCTTCACCACCGCCTCGACCGCGATTGCGGTGACGATCCCGTGGTGCTGTTCCCGCGCATCCAGGTTGCGGGTGCCGAAGAGGATGGTGAAGAGCGCCAGCCCCACGGCCACCCAGACCGCGATCTGCCCCGCCTCAAGCGGGCGCGAGCCATCGGGCGCGGCGCTGGCGAAGACGCCGAAGGACAGGACCACCGATTGCAGCTGGAGCGCGATATAGGGGGTCGCGGCCACCACGGCCAGCATCGTCACGATCACCCCCAGCGTGTTCGACTTGCCGTAGCGCGACGAGATCAGATCGGCGACCGAGGTCACATGGTGCTGCCGCCCGATCCGAACCAGCTTGCGCAGAAGCCACCACCAGCCGACGAAGACCAGGGTTGGACCGAAGTAGATCGTCAGGAACTCCAGCCCCGACCGGGCGGCGTAGCCCACCGCACCGTAAAAGGTCCAGGCCGTGCAGTAGATCGACAGCGACAGCGTGTAGACCAGCGGCGAGCGCAGCCAGCCGAGCCGCCTGCGGTCCGCCCGACGCTCGACCAGGAAGGCCACGGTGAAAAGGAATGCAACGTACAGGAAGCAGGCCAGGACCAGAAGGTTGAACGGCACCTCAGTCCTCCTCGTCGTCCGCGCCCTCGCCGCCGCGCAAGCCAGGGGCGAAGGCCGCGGCAAGGACGATCAGGACCAGCCAGACCGAGAAGAAGTAGACCACGTCGCCCGAGGTCAGCGCCATGCGCGACCCAGGCGTCCAGAGAAGCGGGAGGAGCAGGAGGAACGCCCCTAGCACCGGCAGCAGCCGCGCGGCATCGCGCAGGCGGCGACGGCGGTAGGGCGCGCGGGCCAGGAACAGGGGCCGCTTCGGCCGGCGCATCACGGTGCCTGTCGCGGCTGGCCCAGCATGGTGCGGACCTCGGCAATGATCTCGGCGTTCGAGAAGGGCTTGGTCATGAACCGGTCCGCCCCGGCCGCCTCGGCCATCTCGCGATCGCGCCCGCGGGCGGTCAGCATCATCACCGGCAGGTTGCGGCTTTCGGGGTCGGCGCGGACGGCCGTCAGCACCTCGAGCCCGGACATGCCGGGCAGCATGTGGTCGAGGATCACCAGGTCCGGCGGGTCCTGCCGCAAGAGCACAAGCGCCGCCGCACCCTCGGCCGCGTGGCTGACCCGAAGCCCGTCGCGGGTCAGCAGGAACCGGATCGCCTCGGCGATGTTCGGCTCGTCCTCGATGAGCAGCACATGCTGTGCCACGGTTCCCCCCTGGGGTCTTGCGCCCCTTCCCGTCCACTATCGGCGCAAAGGGGGGCGGCTGTCAAAGACTTGCCGGGCAGCGCGCCACCCGGCCCGGTGTCAGCCCACCCCTTCCGCCGCCAGGATCGAGGGCTCCCGCCGGGCCGGACAATCGCCCCTGGCGCAAATGCGGCAGCTTGAGCCGATGGTAAGAACCGGTCCTGCGCCATCATCCGGCAGGATCAGCATTGCCGCCTCGCGCAGTTCCGGTCCGCGCGGGCCAAGCGGGTGTCGCGTCTCGGCCCAGGCCACGGCCCGGTGCCGCCGGTCGCTTTGCCCGGCCATCTGCACCCGCGCCTCGACCGGCTGCAGCGGACGGCCAAGCGCGCCATAGAGCGGCCAGAGCGGGCAGGCCGCCCCGAAGCGGGGCAAGGGAAAGCCGGTCGCAGGCTTGCGGAAGGTCAAGGTGCCCGACCCGTCGCAGGTCACAAGCCCCGCAGAGGTGCCGGGCATCCCCGCCAACCTGCGCATCACCACCAGCGGCGAAAGACCAAGACGCCCGGCCAGCGCCAGAGGATCCGGCCCCGTCTCGGCCAGCGCCGCCAAGAACGCCGCTTCGGGCAAGGCCGCAGCATCGGCCCGGGCCCTTGCCACATGGGCGCGCGCAAGGCTGCGCGCGGCGGTCGAGGCGAGATGCTCGATCTCCTCCTCCAGGCCCGCCGCCAGCTCGACGTCCCGGATCACCCAGGACCGGCCGCGCAGCCAATCTTCCACCTCTTCCTGGGGGGCGGCGATGCCCTGCTCCTTGATCCCCTGACCGGCATCGAGAAAGCCGACCAGCGCCTCGGCCCCTGCGGCAAGGCGTTCGCTGTCCTGGTGCAGGTTGCGGTGGAAACGGGCCGCCCAGTCGGGTTCAAGGTCCGGCGTCTCGGCCAGGATCGCCGCTGTCGCCCGCACCGCCGACAAGGAGGACAGAAGTTCGTGCAGGGACTGCGACAGATGCGGGTCGTGGGTCATCCGGTCGTTCAGCGCCTCGACCGCGCGTTCCAGCGCCCTGCCCCGCACGTCCAGCGCGACCAGAAGGGCCGCCCAGCCGGGGAAACGGTCGACAAGATCCTCGACCCGCTCGACCTCGGCCGCAGCCTGGGGCTGCGCCTGCGCTGCATTTCGCGCCGCGGCGGCGCGCAGATCCTCGACCAGCGCGGCCTCGCGCCCCTCGACCAGCGCGGCCCGGTCGATCTGCAGAGCATCGGCCAGCCGCTCCATCACCTCGGGCGTGACCTTGCGGCGGTTGTGTTCGATGAGGTTGAGGTAGCTGGCCGAGATCCCGGCCCGCGCCGCCACATCGGCCTGGCGCAACCCGGCCGCCAGGCGACGGTCGCGCAACTTGGTTCCGGTCAGGGCAGACAGCGGCATGGGCAGCGCCTGGTAAAGCTCTTGACCGATCAAGGTCCGATTTACAGGACCTTGTCAATCTGGCCCCTGCTCGAAGCCGGCGAAGCGGTGGCCGTAGTAACTGACGGCCCGCAGCGCGCAGTCCTGCACCGCCAGATGAAGATGCGCGCCTTCGTTCACGCCGGGGGCCGAACTGTCCCGCCCCAGCGCCGCCCGCCCTGCCCCTGGGCGCGGACCGGCCCGCGGGCGCCAGAAATCAACCTGCTCGTCCAGATGCGCCTCAAGCCGCGGATCGCCCCGGCCCCCGGTGATTTCCGAGATGCGCTCGGCCACCGCAAGGCAATAGGCGGCCTCGGCCGTCTCGCTGTCCGCGCCGAACAGAAGGCCGGGCGGGGCCGCGAAGCCCTGCCACCAGACCGTGGCGAACAGGGCGAGCGCCACCGCCGCCAGGCCAATCCAGATCCCCTGCATCAGTAACCCCTTTCGGGGCCATCAAAGCGGGAAAGCGTAAAGAAAAGGCGGACGCGACCCCCGGCCGCGCCCGCCGATTTCAGACAAGTCGAGCGATTACTGCGCCAGCGCCTTGTCGGTGATGACCGAGGTCCAGGCCCCCTCGGGCGCCTTGGTGATCACCGGGTCCGACCCGCCCGACAGAAGCGAGGCGACGGTGCGTTCCGCCGCCGCCACGTCCAGCGCGCCGTTCGAGCCCGCAGTCAGCTTGGCCACTTCGCCCATCATGCGCTTCTGGTGCTTTTCGGTCTGCGCGCCGGTCTGGTCATTCTCCAGCACGATCATCGCTGCTTCGTCCGGATTCGCCTCGGCATATTTCCAGCCCTTCATCGACGCGCGGACGAACTTGACCATCGTCTCCTCGAAAGCCGGGTCCTTCAGCTTGTCCTCCAGCACGTAAAGCCCGTCTTCCAGCGTCGCGACGCCCTGGTCCTCGTACTTGAAAGTCACCAGCTGATCCTCGGTGATGCCCGCGTCGATGACCTGCCAGTATTCGTTGTATGTCATGGTCGAAATGCAGGCCGCCTGCTTCTGCAAGAGCGGGTCGACGTTGAAGCCCTGCTTCAGCACGGTGACGCCACCCGGCGAGCCGTCGGTCTTCAGGCCAAGCTGGCTCATCCAGGACAGGAACGGGTATTCGTTGCCGAAGAACCAGACGCCCAGCGTCTTGTCCGCGAAATCGGCCGGCGAGGTGATCCCGGTTTCCTTCAGGCAGGTCAGCATCATCCCCGAAGAGGCGAAAGGCTGGGCGATGTTCACCACCGGCACGCCCTTCTCGCGCGCGGCCAGCGCCGAGGGCATCCAGTCGACCATCACGTCCACTTCGCCGTTCTGCAGCAGCGTTACCGGGGCAATGTCCGGCCCGCCGGGAAGGATGGTGACGTTCAGCCCCTCTTCCTCGTAGAAGCCCTTGGCCTGCGCGACGTAATATCCGGCAAACTGGGCCTGGGTCACCCATTTCAGCTGCAGCTTCACATCCTCGGCGCTGGCGCCCGTGGCCAGGGCCGCAAGGAAGGCTGCCGTCATCAGTTTCTTCATCGTCTTCTCCCGTGTTGGACCCGGTTTCCGGGCCTTTGTTAATGCCGTTGCGACGGATGCCAGAAGGTCACCCACCGTTCGATCAGCGAGACGATCCCATACAGGAGCGACCCCGCCAGTGCCGCCACCGCAATCTCGGCCCAGACCATGTCAAGGCCAAGCCGCCCCACCTCGGTCGAGATGCGGAACCCCATCCCATAGGTCGGACTGCCGAAGAATTCGGCAACGATGGCCCCGATCAGGGCCAGAGTCGATGCAATTTTAAGCCCGTTGAAGAGGAAGGGCATCGCCGCTGGCAGGCGCAGCTTGACCAGCGTCTGCAGGTAGGAAGCCCCCCAGGTCGCCATCAGATCGCGCTGCATCCGCTCGCTGGCTTGCAGGCCCGCGACGGTGTTAACGAGCATGGGGAAGAACACCATCGCGACCACGACCGCGGCCTTTGACTGCCAGTCGAAGCCGAACCACATCACCAGGATCGGCGCCAGGCCGACGATGGGCAGCGCCGCGACGAAATTGCCGATGGGCAGCAGCCCACGTTGCAGGAAAGGCGAACGGTCGATGGCGATTGCCACCAGCACGGCCGAGCCGCAGCCGATCAGGAATCCGGGGATCGCACCCTTCAGGATGGTCTGCGCCGCGTCCTGCCACAGAACCGGCAGCGAGGCACCGATCTTGGCGGCAATCGCGCTTGGCGGCGGCAGGATGACGAAGGATACCTCCAGCCCCCGGACCAACCCTTCCCACAGGACAAGCACTGCCACGCCAAAGATCAACGGAACCATCAGCTTGCCGGCCCGCGCCTTCGACAGAGGACTTCCCGCGATCCACACGTTCAGCGCCCAGAGCGCCAGCCACACCACCAGCGCGACGACGAGGAAAGTCATCCGGGCACCCCCATCCGCTTCCGCGCAAGTCTTTCGACGAAGCCCACGATCACGATCAAGAGCCCCGCCAGGATCGCCGCTGCGAACAGGCTTGCCCACATGATCAAGGGCTCGCCGAACTGCGACCCGATCAGCATCCGGGCGCCCAGCCCCTCGATGGCTCCGGTCGGCAATTCGCCGACGATGGTCCCCACAAGCGAGGCCGCCACGGCAACCTTCAGAGAGGCGAAGAAATAGGGCATCGAGGCCGGCAGACGCAGCTTCAGGAACGTCTCGCCCTCGCTTGCGCCATAGGTCCTCAGAAGGTCCAGCTGCATCTGGTCCGGCGCGCGCAACCCCTTGACCATGCTGACCAGCACCGGAAAGAAACTGAGATAGGCCGCGATGATCGCCTTCGGCACGTCGCGGTCGGTCAGGCCCAGCTGGCTGGACAAGGTGATGATCATCGGCGCCAGGGCCACGATGGGGACGGTCTGGCTGATGATCGCCCAGGGCATCACGCTCATGTCCATGACGCGGAAGCGGACGATTGCCATCGCCAGAAGGACACCCGCGACGATGCCAAGGCCAAAGCCCATCATCGTCCCCTTGAAGGTCACGAACCCGTGGTAGACGAGGCTGCGCTTCGAGGTGACGGCCTGCCCGGCCAGCCCCTTCCACAGCTCTGCCCCTACCTGGTGCGGCGGCGGCAGCAGCGGGCGGTCCTGGTTCATGGTCTGCGGGATTACCTCGGCCCAGGTCACGGTCGTCCCGGCCCGCTCGGCCTGGTCGAAGACCCAGGTCGCGTTCATCCAGACCGAGGCGGCATACCAGATCACCACGATCCCGGCGAGAACGGTGAGCACGGGAAGCACACGGTTCATTGCTTCACCTCCGTCGGCCAGGCGATCATCGCGACGGCCACCACGCCAAGCGCCATGCCCACCAATTGCAGTCCCGTCGGCCGTTCCCCGAAGACGAAGATCGCCATGACGCTGATCGTGACAAGCTGGAAGATCGCCGAGACGGCAATCGCGAGTCCCAGGCCGCTGGCCTTCATCACCTGGACCATCAGCCAGTTGCCGACGCAGAACAGTGCCAGCGCGCCGATCAGGACCGGGACCTGTCCCTTGGTCGCATAGACCTTCAGCACGCCGTTGGCCGCGACGAACACCGCTGTTGCCGCACCAAGCCACAGGAAGGTCAGGGCCGTCATGCCCGGCCTCCCGTCGCGACGGATGCCCGACGCAGGCCCGGCGCCTGCCAGACGCTTGCCCTAGTCTTCATGGTGGCCTGCCCTCAGCCCCTCGCGGACGCGGTGGGCGATCTCGATGAACTCGCGGCTGTCGCGGATGTCGAGCGGCCGCTCCTTCGGCAAGGGCGAATCGATGACGTCGGTGATCCGCCCCGGGCGCGGGGACATGACGACGATCTTGGTCGACAGATAGACGGCCTCGGGGATGGAGTGGGTGACGAAGCCGATGGTCTTGCCGGTCCGCGCCCAGAGCTTCAGGGTTTCCTCGTTCAGCCGGTCGCGGACGATCTCATCCAGCGCGCCGAAGGGTTCGTCCATGAGAAGGATATCGGCGTCGAAGGCCAGCGCCCGGGCGATGGAGGCCCGCTGCTGCATGCCCCCCGACAGCTGCCAGGGGAACTTCTTGCCGAAGCCCTTCAGCTCGACCAGCTCCAGCACCCGTTCGGTGCGTTCGTCCTGCTCGGCCTTGGAAAAGCCCATGATTTCAAGGGGCAGCTTGATGTTGCCCGCGATGGTCCGCCAGGGATACAGCCCCGCCGCCTGAAAGACATACCCATAGGCGCGCTTCCGCCGTGCCTCGTCCGGGGTCATGCCGTTGACCCTAAGCGTGCCCGAAGTCGGCGTCTCCAATGCCGCGATGGCGCGGAGGAACGTGGTCTTGCCGCAGCCCGATGGCCCGATGAAGCTGACGAAATCGCCCTGGTTAATCGTCAGGTTCACATCCTTCAACGCCTGCACCGGCCCGTCCGCCGTCTGGAAGACCAGATTGAGGCCCTTGGCCTCGATCACCGGCTGGCTTGCCATATCCTTCACGCCCAGGTTCCTTCGTCCATTGCTCGCGCGGCCGCGCGCAGGCCTTCACATTCCCGTTGCCCGGGCGCGCTACCCTTGGTTGCGCGTCCGGCCCTTCCCATCTGGCCGGTCACAGGAGGACCTCCATGCTCATTCTCGTCCCGCAGACGACCCTCGCCTTCGCGCCCGCGCCCGAGGACCTGGAAGAGATCTTCTTCGACGCCCCCATTGTGGCCTTTGCGCCCCCCGACCGCGATGCCGAGGAATCCGAACCCGGCGAGCCCTGAGGCGTGGTATCTTTCGCGTGAAGGAGACACACGATGCCCGATTGCCTCAAGATCCGCCCCTCCGACCGTTACGCCGGGAAACAGGGGTTTACCTACGACGCCGGAATCGCTGCGGAAACAGTGGGTTCCACGGCGATCTGCATGCACCTGCTGACGATTCCCCCCGGGGGGCGGGCGAAAGCCCACAAACACGCGACACATGAGACGGCGATCTACCAGCTCTCGGGCCGGTCGGTGATGTACTGGGGTGAGCGGCTGGAACACCGGATGGAGGCCGAGGCGGGAGACCTGATCTACATCCCCGCCGACGTCCCACACCTGCCCTTCAACCCCGGCCCCGAAGCCTGCACGGCCGTGATCGCCCGGACCGACCCGAACGAGCAGGAAAGCGTCGTGCTGTTGCCCGAGTTGGAGCATCTGGTGCCTTAAACGCCCGTCGCCGGGATGCCCGTCCGCTCCACGGGCCGTGGGGCGGTCAGGTCCTTCCACTGGGTCAGCGCCCGGTTCACCGCCGGGCGGGCCTCGCGGGCGACGAACTTGCCGTGGCCCTCTTGCGTGCGGACCTCGCCGTCGTGGATCGCGACATGGCCGCGGGTCAGGGTGAAGCGGGGGAGGCCCTTCACCGTGTGGCCTTCGAAGACGTTGTAGTCGATCTTCGACTGCTGCTTGCCCGAGGTGATGGTCTTGGTCTTCTCCGGGTCCCAGACCACCAGGTCGGCATCCGCCCCCACCAGAACCGCTCCCTTCTTCGGATAGCAGTTCAGGATTTTCGCAATATTGGTGGAGGTTACGGCCACAAATTCATTCGGCGTCAGGCGGCCCGTGCCCACCCCGTGAGTCCAGAGCATCGGCATCCGGTCCTCCAGCCCCCCCGTCCCGTTCGGGATCTTGGAGAAGTCGCCAAGGCCGTAGCGCTTCTGTTCCGTCGTGAAGCTGCAGTGGTCGGTCGCCACGACCGAAAGGCTTCCGGACATGAGGCCCGCCCAAAGGCTGTCCTGGTGCTGCTTGTTGCGGAAGGGCGGGCTCATCACCCGGCGGGCGGCGTGATCCCAGTCCGGGTGGAAGTATTCGGACTCATCCAGCGTAAGGTGCTGGATCAGCGGCTCGCCCCAGACGCGCTTGCCCTGCTGGCGCGCGCGCCGGATCGCCTCATGCGCGTCCTCGCAAGAGACATGCACCACATACAGCGGCACCCCCGCCATGTCGGCGATCATGATCGCGCGGTTCGTGGCCTCGCCCTCGACCTGCGGCGGTCGGGAATAGGCGTGGCCCTCAGGGCCGGTGTTGCCCTCCTTCAGAAGCTTCGCCGTCAGTTCCGCCACCACATCGCCGTTCTCGGCATGGACCATCGCCAGGCCCCCAACATCCCCCACCCGGCGGAAGGAGTTGAACAACTCATCGTCGTTCACCATCAGCGCGCCCTTGTAGGCCATGAAGTGCTTGAAGCTGGTGATCCCGGCCTTGGCGGACTCCTCGATCCCAGTCCAGACCTTCTCGCCCCACCAGGTGACGGCCATGTGGTAGGAATAATCGCAGGTCGCCCGGGTGGACTTGTTCGACCAGACCTTTGCCGCATCCATCAGATCCTGGCCCTGGCCGGGCAGGATGAAGTCGACAACCATCGTGGTCCCGCCGGATAGCGCCGCCCTTGTGCCGCTTTCGAAATCATCCGCCGAATAGGTGCCCATGAAGGGCATCTCCAGATGCGTATGCGGATCGATCCCACCGGGCATGACATAACAGCCGGTCGCGTCCAGAACCCGGTCGCCAGTCAGGTTGGGGCCGATCGCAACAATCACGCCACCCTCGATCTTCACATCTGCCGCATAGGTCAGGTCAGCCGTGACGACCGTTCCGCCCTTGATCACCGTGCTTGCCATCTCTCGCTCCCAGAAGCCCTGCTGCTTGCTCTTTTCAAAAATACTCCACGGGGGTCCGGGGGTGTGAAACCCCCGGTGGCCGCCATCAGGCGACCACCTCCGCCACCTCAAGGCAGGCGTGGAGAAGCACATCCGTCCCCGCCGCGGCCCATTCCGGGCTGATCTTCTCGGCCTCGTTGTGGGAAAGGCCGTCCACACAGGGGCACATCACCATCACCGTGGGGGCGACGCGGTTGATCCAGCAGGCATCGTGGCCTGCGCCCGAAATGATGTCCATGTGGGAATAGCCCAGCTTTTCCGCGGATTGCCGGACGATCTTCACAAGACCGGGGTCGAAGGTGACGGGGTCGAAGTGTCCCACCTCTTCGATCTCGCAGCCCAGCCCCAGCTCCTTCGCCACTGCGTGCGCCGCGCGGATCACTTCGGCCTTCATCGCATCCAGCTTCGCCTGTTCGGGCGAGCGGATGTCGACCGTGAACACCACCTTCCCCGGGATCACGTTGCGCGAGTTCGGGAAGACCTTCACCTGCCCCACCGCCCCCACGGCGTTCGGCTGGTGGCTCATCGCGATCTGGTGGACGCGCTCGGTGATCCGCGCCATGCCGAGGCCTGCGTTCACCCGCATGTGCATCGGGGTCGACCCCGTATGCGCGTCCTTCCCCGTCAGCGTGATCTCCAGCCACCACAACCCCTGGCCGTGGGTCACGACGCCGATCTCTTTGCCCTCGGCCTCAAGAATCGGCCCCTGTTCGATGTGCAATTCCAGCATCGCGTGCATCTTCCGCGCGCCGACCTTCTCGTCGCCGACCCAGCCGATGCGGGCCAGTTCCTCGCCGAAGACCTTGCCGTCAGGGTCCTTGCGGGACTTGGCATACTCCTCGGTATGGATGCCTGCGAAGACGCCGCTCGCCAGCATTGCGGGGGCAAACCGCGCGCCCTCTTCGTTGGTCCAGTTCGTCACCACGATCGGATGCTTCGTCTTCACGCCCATGTCGTTCAGCGTCCGGACCACCTCCAGCGCGCCGAGAACACCAAGGACACCGTCATACTTCCCGCCCGTCGGCTGGGTATCCAGATGCGAACCCATGTAGACCGGCAGCGCCGATGGGTCCGTCCCCGGACGCGTGGCGAACATGTTGCCCATCGTGTCGACGCCCATCGACATCCCCGCCGCCTCGCACCAGCGTTTGAAAAGGTGGCGGCCCTCGCTGTCGGCATCGGTCAGGGTCTGCCGGTTGCAGCCGCCGGCCACGCCTGGGCCGATCTTGGCCATTTCCTCAAGGCTCTCCCACAGGCGCGCAGGATCGATCCGCAGGTTATCCCCGGTGGCTGGCATCTGAAGCTCCCTGTTCGGGTGGGGCCATCCTGCCCCTTGCCCAAAGCACGTTGAACGACTCGTTTCCTGACCGTATGGTCAAGGTGAAGCGCAACACAACCTGACCAACCGGTCAACAAGAATGTGGGACCTGGATGAGCGGCGATGCCCAGATTTCGCGCCTGAAACCCGGCCGCCGCACAGATATTCGGCGCGAGAATGAGCGGGCCATTTTAGAGGCCGCCGAAAAGGTCTTTGCCGAGGCCGGGTTCGGCGGCGCGACGATGCAGCTGATCGCCGACATGGCGGGTCTGCCCAAGGCCAACCTGCATTATTACTTCGCCACCAAGGAAGACCTTTACCGCCGTGTGGTGCAACAGATCTTCGAGATCTGGCTGGATGCGGCGTCCAGCTTCGACGACGCGCCCGGCCCGGTGGAAGGGATCGGCGCCTATATCGACGCCAAGATGGACATCAGCCGCACGCATCCGCATGGGTCCAAGGTCTGGGCCTCGGAGGTGATGCACGGCGCGCCGGTGATCCAGGACTATCTGGAGACGACGCTGCGGGACTGGACGGAAGGTCGCATCGCCGTGATCCAGCGCTGGATTGACGACGGGAAGATGGCCCCCATCAACCCGCGCCATCTGCTTTACCTGCTCTGGGCCACGACGCAGCACTATGCGGACTTCGGCCATCAGATCCAGACGCTGAACGACGGCAAGCCTCTGTCCGACAAGCAGTGGCGCGAGGCGAAGGCCAGCGTGAAGGACATGGTGCTGCGCGGGATCGGGGCGATCTGAGGGGAACGGGATGGACGTGCGCGAGCTGGAAGCGGAATTTGCGGCGCTGGAGCTTGACGGCTTCGACGAGGCAGCGGCCTTGCGGCTGGGGTCGATCCTGGTGGAGCTGGGCAAGGGCCTGCCTGTGGTGATCGACATCCGCACGGCGGACCGGGTGCTGTTCCATGCGGCCCTGCCCGGATCGGCGCCGCTGAACGACCTCTGGGCGCGGCGGAAGTCGAACACGGCACTGATGTTCCAGCTGCCGTCGCTGCTGGTTGCGGCGCGCAACAAGGCCAAGGACGAGCCGCTGGAAAGGCACGGCCTTTCCAACGCCGAATTTGCCGACAGCGGCGGGGCGGTCCCGATCCGGGTGACGGGTGTTGGCGTGGTGGCGGTGGCCACCGTCTCTGGCCTGCCCCAGATCGAGGATCACCGGCTGGTCGTGCGCGCGATCCGGACGCTGCAGGCGGGCTGAGTCAACAGGCAGCCGGATCCTTCAGTTCGACCTCGACGAAGCTCATCGGTCCGGGTCCGTCGTTGACCACGTTGTGCTCCACCCCTGCGCTACGCCGGTAGGCGGTGCCTGCGGGGACCAGAACCCTCCGGGTTCCGCCGCCAGGTTCCTCCAGCAGTATCGGGCAATCGGTGATGGCGGTGATCACGTAGTCATGACCATGCCGGTGCCAGCCTGTCTCTGCCCCCGGGGCGAAGTGGAAGCGGGTCACGCGAACCCTCTCGTCGTCCACCAGCACCGTGGTCTCACATGCCTGTCGTGTCATCACGTCCTCCTTGAAGCTTGGCCGTGACCTCCTAGATGCCACAAGCCGACAACCAGGGAGACACGAATGTTTTCAGGCCTCAAGCGGTCGCTTCTGATCATCACTGCCATGCTGACGGCTGTGCCGTGGGCAATCCTGGAAGTGGTGCAATAAGGCGCGTCGGCGAATGATTTGACCTGGCATCGCGGGGCGCGCTATCCAAGGGGTCCGGCAGAAAGCAGACATCCCATGAGCGCCCCGCGTCCCCGTTCCCGCATCCAGCAGAAGAACCGCGAGCTGATCCTGGATGCCGCGCTGGAGGTGTTCTCGCTGCACGGTTTCCGGGGCGCGACGCTGGACCAGATCGCCGAGGGCGCGGGCCTGTCGAAGCCGAACCTGCTGTATTATTTCCCCTCGAAGGAAGAGGTCCACACCGCGCTTCTGACCGGGCTTCTGGACACCTGGCTCGACCCGTTGCGGGAGATGGACCCGAAGGGCGAGCCGCTGGCCGAGATCCTGGCCTATGTCCGGCGCAAGCTGGACCTGGCGCGGGACTTCCCCCGCGAGAGCCGGCTTTTCGCGGGCGAGATCCTGCAGGGCGCACCCCGGATGCGGGCGGCGATCGAGGGGGACCTGCGGCGGCTGGTCGAGGAGAAGGCGGCGGTCCTGACCCGGTGGATGGAGGACGGGCGGATCGCGCGGGTCGATCCGGTCCACCTGATCTTCTCCATCTGGGCGCTGACCCAGCATTACGCGGACTTCGACGTGCAGGTCCGGGCGGTGCTGGGGCCGGAGCATGACCCGTTCGCCGAGGCGGGCGGGTTCCTGGAGACGCTGTTCACCCGGCTTCTGAGGGCGTGATGTCCACGGTGGACATTTTCCGAAAATGCAACCTCCTCAAATGGATATCTGTTTCCGTTAACCTTCTGGAAAGCCTTGTCCCAACCGTTCCGAGGCATTTTAGGCATTCAATCCGTGCCCGTTAGCGAAGTGTGAGGTATCCATCTCCCCAGGGGGTCAGCACGGGGGTCGGCATGGACTCGGTTTCAGCGATACGGTCACAGATGCCGGTAGCGGCATCTTCGGCGCAACACTCACCCGAACGCGCGGTCAGCGTTCCGGCGGCGCAAAGCGCGCGTCCGGTGGCCCAGACGCTGCGGCACGAGGCGGTGCACCAGCCAGCGGGCACCGCGGCGCAGGTGGCGGTGGAACTGGCAGAGCGCGGACAGGACAAGCATCCCGCATCCGAAGCCCGCGCGGCCGCACAGGCCGCGAAGGACGCCTATATCAAGGCGAGCATTGCGGCGGGCCTCAGTCCGCTGCCCCTGCCCTAGCTGAGGTCCAGCACCAGGTCGAACCCGGCCTCCGGCGCGGCATGGGCGAAATACCAGTCCTCGGCCTCGTGCCACTGGGCCTCCCAGGGGCCGATTTCACCCTCGCGCTGGATCAGGCGCGCTTCGCGAAGGGAGTGCGGCACGGTGGCAAGGATCGTCAGGTCCAGAAGGTCGCGCAGCTCGGGGCGGGCCGAATAGGCACCTTCGAGGATCAGGATTGGGACCGGGGTGACATGAGTGGCCTGCGGCACAGGCGAGCCGTCGAAGGCATCCCAGTCGAAGGCGTGGTAGCTGGCCGCCTGTCCGCCGCGCAGGGCAGACAGGACGCGGCGTTGCGCCTGCCAGTCGATGCAGCGGGCGGCACGGGACTGCGGCGGATCTCCCTTGATCCCGATGCCGCCGGCATAGAAGTCGTCGCCCTCGATCACCGTCGCGCCCAGCCGGCCTGCCAGAGCCGCCGCCAGGGTGGACTTGCCGGTGCCGCTGCGCCCGTCGATGGCAATGACAAGCGGCCCGGGACGTGTCCGGGCCGCTTGGCGGATCAGGTCTGCGGCCCGGTCGACCGGGTCGGCGGTCACTCTGCCGCCTGGGCCATCGGGTTGTTCGGATGCGTGGTCCAGTCCGCGAAGTCGCCCACAACCTTGCCCGTTCGCGGATCGACCGCGCCCTTCGGCAGTTCGCGCATGGTGATGCAGTTGTCGACCGGGCAGACATCGACGCAGAGGTTGCAGGCCACGCATTCCTCGTCCTTCACGGTGAAGACCCGGTCGGGCGACATGGCGATGGCCTGGTGGCTGGTGTCCTCGCAGGCCGCGTAGCAACGCCCGCAGGAAATGCAGAGGTCCTGGTCGATCTGCGCCTTGGTGACGTAGTTCAGGTTCAGGTGCTGCCATTCGACAAAGTTCGGCACGGCGCGGCCGATCAGGTCGTTCAGCGACATCTGCTTTTCGTCGAGGTATTGCGAGAGGCCCGAGATCATTTCCTGCACGATCTTGAAGCCGTAGGTCATGGCCGCGGTGCAGACCTGCACGTTGCCCGCGCCAAGCGCCATGAACTCTGCCGCGTCGCGCCAGGTGGTGACGCCGCCGATGCCGCTGATCGGCAGGCCGCGGGTTTCCTGGTGGCGGGCGATCTCGGCGACCATGTTCAGCGCGATGGGCTTGACCGCCGGGCCGCAATAGCCGCCGTGCGAGCCTTTGCCGTCGATCATCGGGAAGGGCGAGAAGGCGTCGAGGTCGACGTTGGTGATCGACTTGATCGTGTTGATCAGGCTGACCGCATCCGCCCCGCCCCGGTTCGCCGCCATCGCGGGCGGCAGGATCGAGGTGACGTTGGGCGTCAGCTTCACGATGCAGGGCATGCGGCTGTACTGCTTGACCCAGCGCGTGACCATCTCGATGTATTCCGGAACCTGACCCACGGCCGAGCCCATGCCGCGTTCGGCCATCCCGTGCGGGCAGCCGAAGTTGAGCTCGACGCCGTCGGCCTCGGTATCCTCGATCTGCTTGAGGATCGCTTTCCAATGGTCCTCCTCACAGGGAACCATGAGCGAGATGACCAGCGCGCGGTCCTTCCACTTGCGCTTGACCTCCTTGATCTCGCGCAGGTTCACCTCGAGCGGGCGGTCGGTGATGAGTTCGATGTTGTTCAGCCCCAGCAGGCGGCGGTCCGCGCCCCAGATCGCGCCATAGCGCGGGCCGTTGACGTTGACGATCGGCGGACCTTCCGCGCCGAGCGTCTTCCAGACAACGCCGCCCCAGCCCGCCTCGAAGGCGCGCTCGACGTTGTATTTCTTGTCCGTGGGCGGCGCCGAGGCCAGCCAGAACGGGTTCGGGGACTTGATGCCAATGAAGTTCGAGCTGAGGTCAGCCATGTGACGCCTCCGTGCGAAGGATGGGGAATGAAGCGGGGGATGTAGGGTGGGCGATCCGCCCACCGCCCGTCAGAAGAACGACCAGATCCAGCCGATGATGTGGCCGGCCACTTCGCCGAAGAGCGGCGTGAGATAGGCCCAGGCCAGGCAGCCGATGAAGTTCACCAGGTTGAAAGTCATCGGCGGCATGCGCGCGATGCCGGCCATCACGAAGACCACCGCGCGCAGCGGTCCGAAGAAATGCCCGATGGTCACCGCAAAGGCGCCCCAGCGGCGGAAGGCGGCGTTGCCCTTGTCGATGAAGTCGGGATGGTTGCGGAAGGGCCAGGCCGCCAGGATGTGCCGGCCGTAGTGCCAGCCGATCCAGTACGAGATCATCGATCCGACCAGCGCCCCGATCGAAGCGCCGGCCCAGATCGGGAACATCGACAGCTGGCCCGAGGCGACCAGCGCGCCGACCCCCAGCAGGATGGCCGTCGAGGGAATGACGATCGACAGGAAGGCCAGATTCTCGCCGAAGGCGAAGACGAGGGCAATCCAGAAGGCCCAGTCGCGGTTTTCGCGCACGAAGCCGAGCACGCTGTCGATCATCGCTTCCACTGGCACCATCCGTCCGGGGCTTCTGCGCGACGCCTAGCCCTGCCGGTGGAAATGCGCAAGCGCCCGGCACGGGTCAGCCCATCAACTGCGCGTGGATCGCCTCGGCCGCGTCGCGGCCTTCGGCGACGGCGGTGACGGTCAGGTCCTCGCCCCCCGCCGCGCAGTCGCCGCCGACCCAGACCTTGCCGGACGGACCCGCCAGCTTGCCCGCGGCAACCTCCAGCCCCTGCGGAGCGCCCTTCAGGGTCTGGCCGATCGCCTTGAACACCTGGTCGGCCTTGAGCGTGAAGGTCTCGGACGAGAGCGTCAGGCCGTTCGGGCCTTCGGAGGTGTAGGCGAATTCGACCGCCTCGGCGCTGCCATTGCCAAGGACGCGGACGGGGGCGGCGTTGTGGATGATGCGGACGCCGGCCTGGGCGGCGTGGTCCTGTTCGTAGCCCGAGGCCGACATCTTCTCTTGCCCGCGGCGGTAGACGATGGTGACGTTCTCGGCGCCGAGGAGCTTGGACTGGACGGCGGCGTCCACGGCGGTCATGCCGCCTCCGATCACGACGACGTCGCGGCCGACCGGAAGCCGGGCGAGATCTTCGGCCTGGCGCAGTTCGGCGATGAAGTCGACGGCGTTCTCGACGCCCGACAGATCCTCGCCCACGGCGCGGAGCGCGTTGACGCCGGCGAGGCCGATCCCGAGGAAGACCGCATCGTAGTCTGCGGTCAGCTGGTCCAGCGTCACGTCGCGGCCCAGTTCGACGCCGGTACGGATCTCGATCCCGCCGATCTGCAGAAGCCAGGCGACCTCTTTCTGCGCGAAGCCGCCGGTGGCCTTGTAGCTGGCGATGCCGTATTCGTTCAGGCCGCCGGCCTTGGCGCGACGTTCCAGGACGGTGACGTCATGGCCGCGCATCGCAAGACGGTGGGCGCAGGACAGGCCCGCAGGCCCGGCACCGACCACGGCGATGCGCTTGCCCGTGCGGGGGGCGCGGGTGAAGGGGTGCTGGCCCTTGGCCATCGCCACGTCGGTCGCGTAGCGCTGCAGGCGGCCGATCTCGACCGGCTTGCCCTCGGCCTCTTCGCGGACGCAGGCCTCTTCGCAGAGCGTCTCGGTCGGGCAGACGCGGGCGCAGATGCCGCCGAGGATGTTCTGGCTCCAGATCGTCTTGGCCGCGGCCTCAGGCGTGCCGGTGGCGATCTGGCGGATGAAGAGCGGAATGTCGATCGAGGTCGGGCAGGCCGTGATGCAGGGCGCGTCGTGGCAGAAGTAGCAGCGGTCGGCCGCAACCCGCGCCTCGTGCCGGTCGAGCGCGGGCTCGTGGTCGGCGAAGTTATAGCAGTAGGCTTCGGCTGGCAGGCGACCCGGTACGATGCCGGGCGTCAGCGGGCTGTTCGTCATGGACCTGTCGTCCTCCCCTTGTCTTGTTTTGTCGAAGGCTGGCACAGGTCATTTTTTTTATCAAACGGTAAATTTTCACCGGCCGCATTTTTCCCGACAATTGCCCGCTTTCCAGGCAGGCCGGGTGCTAGCGCCAACGCTTTCGCGCCTTTTCAGCCCCGGCAGGGTCGCGTATAAGCGCCGAATACCAGACTGCGGGGGGCCAATGCCGCCCACCCGCGCGCGCCAGGGCAGAGAAGAACAGAGGACCCGATGAGCAAACAGAACACCGACACCGATGTCGCCTTCATCTCGGCCCTGGCCGAGCTTCTGAACAAGAACGACCTGACCGAACTGTCGGTGAAGCGCGAATACGGCGAGGATGACAGCCTGGAAGTGCGCGTCGTCAAGCAGGCCAATGTGGTGACCGTGGCCGCGGCCCCTGCTGCCACCGTGTCCTACGCCCCTGCCCCGTCGGCTGCTCCTGCCGCTGCAGCGGCCCCGGCCGCCCCGGAAGACCCGGCGCAGCATCCGGGTGCCGTGACCTCGCCAATGGTCGGCACGGTCTATCTGGCCGCCGAACCCGGCGCCTCGCCCTTCGTGACCGTCGGCGCGCAGGTGAGCGAGGGCCAGACGGTCCTTATCATCGAAGCGATGAAGACGATGAACCATATCCCCGCCCCGCGCGCCGGCACCGTGAAGCGCATCCTGGTCGAGGATGGCCACCCGGTCGAATACGGCGCCCCGCTGATGATCATCGAATGAGGGGCGCGCCCATGTTCGACAAGATCCTGATCGCCAACCGGGGCGAAATCGCGCTGCGCGTGATCCGCGCCTGCCAGGAAATGGGGATCAAGTCGGTGGCCGTCCATTCCACCGCCGACGCCGACGCGATGCATGTACGCATGGCGGATGAGTCTGTCTGCATCGGCCCCGCGCCATCCTCGGAAAGCTACCTGTCCAAGGCCGCCATCATTTCGGCCTGCGAGATCACCGGCGCGCAGGCGGTGCATCCGGGCTATGGTTTCCTGTCGGAGAACGCGGCCTTCGCCCAGGCGCTGGAGGACCACGGCATCACCTTCATCGGCCCGAACGCGGAACATATCCGCATCATGGGCGACAAGATCACCGCCAAGGAAACCGCCAAAGAGCTGGGGATTCCGGTCGTTCCGGGCAGCGACGGCGGCGTCCCCGACTTTGAGACGGCCAAGCGCGTGGCCGAGGAGATCGGCTATCCGGTCATCATCAAGGCCACCGCCGGCGGTGGCGGACGGGGGATGAAGGTCGCGAAGTCGGTGGAAGAGCTGGAGATCGCCTTCCGCACCGCCCGGTCCGAAGCGAAGAACGCCTTCGGCAACGACGAAGTCTACATGGAGAAATACCTCCAGCGGCCGCGGCACATCGAGATCCAGGTCTTCGGCGACGGCAAGGGCGGCGCAGTGCATCTGGGCGAGCGCGACTGTTCCTTGCAGCGGCGACACCAGAAGGTGTTCGAGGAAGCGCCCGGCCCCGTCATCACCCCGAAGCTGCGCTCCGAGATCGGCAGCATCTGCGCCGAGGCGATGAAGAAGCTGAAATACATCGGTGCCGGCACGATCGAGTTCCTGTACGAGGACGGGAAGTTCTACTTCATCGAGATGAACACCCGGCTTCAGGTGGAACATCCGGTGACGGAAGGCATCTTCGGCGTCGACCTCGTGCGCGAGCAGATCCGCGTCGCCAGCGGCCTGGGCCTGTCCTTCACCCAGGACGAGCTGGAGATCAACGGCCACTGCATCGAGGTGCGGATCAACGCCGAGAAGATCCCGAACTTCTCGCCCTGCCCCGGACGGATCACCCAGTTCCATGCCCCGGGCGGCCTGGGCGTGCGGATGGACAGCGCGATCTATGACGGCTACCGCATCCCGCCCTATTACGACAGCCTGATCGGCAAGCTGATCGTCCACGGCCGCGACCGCCCCGAGGCATTGGCGCGGCTGAAGCGGGCGCTGAGCGAGCTGATCATCGACGGCATCGACACCTCGGTCCCGCTGTTCCACATGCTGCTGGCCGAGCCCGACATCCAGAACGGCGAATACAACATTCACTGGCTGGAAAAGTGGCTGGAAAAGCAGTTCGCCTGAGTTGAGGGACGCCCGCCCGCCGTGCGTCCTGCCGCAAGAGTTTTCAGAACTTTTGCAAGATCCTTCGAAGGGATTTTGCGGTGCAAGGGACTTTCGACGAGATCACGCCCGACATCCTGTTGCGGGCCTACGGGATGGGCATCTTCCCCATGTCCGATGGGCGGGAGGATGGCGAAATCCACTGGATCGACCCGCGCCGCCGGGGCGTGCTGCCGCTGGAGGGGTTCCATATCTCGCGGTCGCTAGCCCGGCGCATCCGGTCCGGGCAGTTTCGGGTGACCTGCGACACGGCGTTCGAAGCGGTGGTCGAGGCCTGCGCCGCGCGGGAGGATACCTGGATCAGTCACCGGATCCAGCGGCTTTACGTCCTGCTGCACGGGCTGGGATTCGCCCACAGCATCGAGGTCTGGGAGGGGGACGCGCTGGTGGGCGGCGTCTACGGCGTGACGCTGGCCGCGGCCTTCTTCGGGGAAAGCATGTTTTCGCGCCGGACGGATGCGTCGAAGGTGGCGCTGGCCTACGCGGTGCATCGGCTGCGGGCCGGGGGATTTCGGCTGTTCGACACCCAGTTCCTGACGCCGCACCTGGCAAGCCTCGGCGGGATTGAGATCCCGCGGGCCGAGTATCACCGGCGGCTGGCGGCCGCGCTGGAGCAGATCGGGACGTTCGCGCCGGAGGGCTACTGCCCCTCGCCTTCGGAGGTGGCCTCGGGGGTGGCTTCCGGTTCCGGCAGTACGCAGCTGAGCACCCAGACGTCGTAGCGCGGGTGGTCCAGCGCCGACAGAGCCGGCGAAGAGGCCAGCATCCAGCCGCTGAAGAGCTGGGTGTTGGTCGTGTCCTCGAGGATGGTGAGATGGGCTTCGGCGTCCGAGGCGGGGTTGCCGGTCGGGTAGCGGCAGCTGTCCAGCTGGACGACAAGCCGACCGAACTTTGCGGCCTGGCCGACGGACAGCTGCACATCGCCGGTCTCGCTGGTCAGCTTGTCGAGGAAGCGCAGGTCCGCGCCCTGCGAGTCGGTGAACTCTGGTCCGGCGGGCTGGACGGGTTCGTCCTGTGCGGCCGCGGGAAGCGCCAGGGCCAGGAGCAGGACCAGCGACCTCATGGGGCGGGGGCCGCCTCGGGCGCGGCGGCGGCGTCGGCTCCGCCACCCGCGAATTTCATCAGGAGTGTGATGAGGCTGACC
Source organism: Paracoccaceae bacterium (assembly GCA_027489355.1). Lineage (GTDB taxonomy): Bacteria > Pseudomonadota > Alphaproteobacteria > Rhodobacterales > Rhodobacteraceae > Tabrizicola. The sequence goes on from JAIXZY010000039.1 coordinate 210,054, forward strand.
GAACCCTGCGTATCCTCGATCTCGCCGCCCGGCTCCAGCATTTCAAGCGCGCCGCCGGGCTGCACCTCGACGAAATTGCCACCAAGAAGGCCCTCGGACGAGATCAGGATGGTGGAATCGGTCGGGACGGCGACGTCCTTGCGCATCGAGATGGTGGCGTCGGCGAAATAGGTCTCGGGGTTCAGGGCCAGGGCGGTGACGGTGCCGACCTTGACGCCCGCCAGCCGCACGTCGGTACCGACGGTGATCCCCTCGACCGAGCGGAAGCTGGCGGTCAGCGGGTAGCTATCGGGTTCGCTCACCACGCCCGAGCCGCGCACGGCGTAAAGCGCAAAGCCGGCTGCGACCGCCAGGATCGCCGCCCCGGCCAGGATTTCCGCGCGCTCGTAGGCCATCACTCGGGCTGCCAGGCCTCATAGTCGCGGCGGGCGACGGGTTCGACGCGGCGGATCGAGCCGGGAGGCGCATAGGCGGCCTCGGTGCCGGTTAGGTTCTCCTGGTGCGGCTTTTCCCAGGGCTTGTGCTTCAGCGCCAGCTTGGTCGGCGGCTCGTCCCACGTGTGGTGCAGCCAGCCGTGCCAGTCGGGCGAAACGCGCGAGGCTTCCATCTCGCCGTTGTAGATCACCCAGCGGCGCTTGCCGTCGCGGGTCTGGTAAAAGACGTTGCCGGCCGCATCCTCGCCCACCTTCACGCCCTTGCGCGAGGTGAAAAGCTGGGTGCCAAGGGTCTGGCTGTTCCACCAGGTCAGCAGGCGCTTGAGGAAGTACATGTGCGGCCTCCGGTTCTTTTGCCCTCATATGGCGGAAAGGGGGATGAAGGTCTAGGGGTCTCGGGCCGCGCGCGCGCCGGTTGGCCGCAAAGACGCCAGTCGGGGCAGAAGATCGGCGGCGGCGCGGCAGACGAGCGCACCTTCGGCCGCAAGCTGGTCGCCCACGTCCGTGGGCAGGCTGGAGTTCGAGCTTTCGGGAATCTGGTTCAGGCGGCCGCCGATCAGGATGGGCAGCTTCAGCCCGCGCACCGCGAGTTCGGCTTTCAGCGCCTGGAAGTAGCTCAGCGCGACGCCGTTGTAGGTGGAGATGGCGATGGCGTCGGGCAGAAGGTCGGCCGCCAGCGCGGCAAGCGGCGCGGGATCGGTCGAGGTGCCGCCGTCCAGCGGTTCGGCCTCAAGCTGGCGCAGCATCTCGTCGATCAGCATCTTGCCGTGTTCGTGGACGTCCGAGGTCGCGACCAGCACGCGCAGTCGCTTGGCAAGCGGTCGCAGGGCTGGATCGGCTGCGGCCAGCGCGGCATGGGACATCTCGGCGATCTCGGACAGGATCGTCGCCGGGACGACCGGCACGCGGCCGCCCATTGCCCGCGCATCGGGCTGGCCCGCGCCGAACGCGGCCTCGATCCGCCGCCCGCCCATGCGGCGCAAGGTCAGCAGGACGGCGAAGACGTCGGTGCAGTCGACGCCCCGTTCGGCCAGCCCGGACCAGAGCGCGCGACGGAAGCGCCCTGCCCCGTCCCGCAGCCTGGCCGTCAGCCGCTCCACCGCATCGCCGCCGACCAGTCCCGGCCAGCCTGCCGACTGCTCGATCAGCCGACCGGCGAAAAGCTGGGCCTCGATTACCTCGTCGATTTCGGGGATGCGTTCGTTCTCGGTCACGGGGACAGGGTTGATCGCATGGCCCGAGGGTGTCAGCCGTTGTCCCAGGGCATCGACCATCAGGTAGGAGGCGAGGCTCGCCCAGTTCTGCGCCGGGCTGCCGCGATAGCTGGTGGTATTGCCGTAGACCATCGTGCCGGGGCTGGCGCCTTCCTCGGCCAAGGCGC